>JAZHVT010000065.1:0-7077 GCA_036453145.1 Eubacteriales bacterium | reverse complement strand
AGAAGTATGGAAAGACCGTCCTCGGAAGCAGGGAGTTTGAAGCAGCCATGAAGCAGAAGCATCATTACAAGTCGACGGTTGGCCAGCATTCTCTGGATGTTGCGTTCATCGCGCTTGCAATCGGCCTGTTTCTCGCAAAGCTCCATGTGAGAATCAGCATCCGTGCAATCGTGATCGGGTGTCTGTGCCATGATCTCGGAATTCTTGACAGAAGTCATTTTGCGTCGGGACCGGATATGTGCCGGATGCATCCGATTGAGTCAGCGGCAATATCGAAGGAATTCTCAAACAATGACGCGACCGTTTTTGATATGTGCGAGCATCATATGTTTCCGCTGATGTCGAAGCCGCCGAAGACGACAGAGGGATGGATCGTCTCGATCGCGGATAAGGTATCCTCGGTCGGCGAAGTTGTTCTTCCGCCTGTCAGGAAGAAGTGGGAGAGAAGAAACGCGGAAGTCATGTCCGCGTGACAGAATAGCAAGACCCCTGCAGATTGGTTACAGTACCTGTCTGCAGGGGTCTTTTGGTTGTCAGTCCCTTCTCCGGTTCTGCCCCGCAATAATAATGAGACGAAGCAGCTGCAGGAGCGAGGAGGCAAGTCCCGCGACATACGTCATCGCGGCCGCCGTGAGCACCTTTCTCGTGGCATCCGTCTCGTCACTTGCCATGATGCCGGTCTGCTGCAGCATCCGAAGGCCGCGGCGCGACGCGTCGATCTCGACCGGCAGCGTCACCAGCTGGAAAATGACAGCCAGTGAGAAGAGAACAATCCCGGCTGTGACCAGCGGCTGCATACTGAAAATGAGACCCAGAATGAACAGCGGCCACGCGAGGTTCTGTCCGATGTTGACAACCGGGACAAGCGAGGAGCGGATCCGGAGCGGCAGATATCCGATGTTGTCCTGAATTGCGTGCCCGCACTCATGAGCGGCGACACCGATTCCCGTGATCGATGTGCGGTCACAGCTCTCATCCGCGAGATTCACCTGCTTTGTGCGCGGATCATAGTGGTCCGTGAGGTTTCCCTGAATCCGTCCGATCTGCACATTGTAGATACCGGCCGCGTGAAGGATCTGCTCCGCCGCCTGCGCGCCCGTGAGGCCGGACCTCGCGCGGACGCGCGAATACTTCGAGGCAGTCGAATTCATCGCTGCCGACGCAATCGCGCAGATAATTGTTCCGAGAATAATCAGCAGCCATGTCCAGTCAAAGTACAGACCGTAGCCGTAATAGCCGCCGTAATACGCCTGAATAAAATGCATATAGTTCCTCCAAAATGCGTGAATACCCGTGACAGGCTTGCATTGTCGCGATACATACTGTCTGAATGATCAGACTGGCTTCATTATAAATCACTATCGAGGTGTGTGCCATCTACAGTTTCGGGCAAATGTTGCAGTCATGAGTACAGCTTCAGCTGGAAATGCTGTATACTGAATATATATTTTCCGGAGGTGAACCACCTATGAAAGATGCGTATAAGATGGACGCCGCGGACGTCGTCCGCGGTTTAGGCAGCAGCAATGACGGACTTTCAGGAAGCGAAGCTGGCGCGCGCCTTGCGAAATACGGCCCGAACCAGCTGAAGGCCGCGAAGAAGGAGAGCCTTGCGCACCGCTTTCTCATGCAGCTGAAGGACCCGATGCTGATCATTCTGATCGCGGCGGCCTGCGTGTCGGCAGTGACGTCCGTGATTCAGGGTGAAAGCCTTGCGGATTTCTATATCATCATCGGTGTTGTCATATTGAACGCGGTCCTCGGCGTCTACCAGGAGTCGAAGGCGGAGGCCGCGATCGAGGCCCTGCAGACAATGACAGCCGCGCAGAGCAAGGTACTCCGGGATGGTGAAATGACAATTGTTCCGAGCGCAGACCTTGTGCCCGGCGACGTCGTCGTTCTTGAGGCCGGCGACAGCGTGCCGGCGGACGGGCGGCTCCTTGAGGCGGCGAGCCTCAAGATTGAGGAGTCCGCGCTGACAGGAGAGAGCGTTCCGGCAGAGAAGGAGACAGAGGCGCTTCACTGTCCCGATGGGCAGTCTGTGCTTCTCGGCGATCGCCGGAATATGGCCTACATGGGCTCGACTGCTGTCTATGGCAGAGGCCGCATGCTTGTGACCGCCACCGGCATGGACACGGAGATGGGGCGGATCGCGGGTGCTCTCTCCGCAACGGAAAATGAGGAGACCCCGCTTCAGAAGAAGCTCTCTGCACTCGGAAAGACGCTCTCAAAGCTCGTCCTCGGGATCTGCGTGTTCATTTTTATTTTCAGCCTGGTGAGAGCAGGCAATTACCGACTTGAGACGGTGCTCTCGACCTTCATGGTCGCGGTGTCGCTTGCAGTCGCGGCGATCCCGGAGGGACTTGCGACGGTTGTCACGGTCGTACTCTCGATCGGCGTCACGCGCATGTCGAAGCGGAAGGCGGTGATCCGCCGCCTGACGGCGGTTGAGACGCTCGGATGCACACAGGTTATCTGTACGGACAAGACCGGAACGCTCACGCAGAATAAGATGACCGTTGTCGAGCACACCGGAAATGCAAGGCGGCTCGCGGAGGCGATGGCTCTCTGTAATGACGCGGTTCTGAAGGAGGACGGCGCGGAGGGCGAGCCGACAGAGGCCGCACTTGTGAACTTCGCGGCCTCTGAGGGATTGAAAAAGCCGGACCTTGAGGCTGATCTTCCCCGCGTGGACGAGGCTCCGTTCGACTCACTCCGGAAAATGATGAGCACTGTCCACGAGATAAAAAATGAAAATTCAGAATTATTTGCAAAAATCAAGGCGTCCGGGCAGAGTGCGCCGCGGTTTGTCCAGTTCACGAAGGGCGCGCCCGACGAAGTGATCAGGAGGTGCGTCTCCTATCTGGATGAAGACGGGATTCATCCGCTCACAGATGAGAAGCGGAGGGAGATCCTTGCACAAAATAAGGCGTATGCGGACCGGGCGCTCCGCGTGCTCGCGGCGGCGGAGCGCTTCTGGGACGCGCGTCCGGAGAAGCACGAGGCGGAGTACCTCGAGCAGAAGCTCATTTTCATAGGACTTACGGGCATGATTGACCCGGTCCGACCGGAGGTCCTCCCGGCGATGAAGCTCTGCCGGTCGGCCGGAATCCGCACAGTCATGATCACGGGCGATCATAAGGATACGGCGGTCGCCATCGCAAAGGAGCTCGGCATCGCGGACGGACCGGAGCAGGCCCTGACGGGTGCGGACCTTGAGCGGATGAGCGATGAGGATTTGAAGGCACATGTGAAGAACTACAGCGTCTACGCGCGCGTACAGCCGGAGCACAAGGTACGGATTGTGAAGGCCTGGAAGGCAAACGGCTGCATCACGGCGATGACAGGCGACGGCGTCAACGATGCGCCGAGCATCAAGGCGGCCGATATCGGGATCGGAATGGGTATCACGGGAACGGATGTCACGAAAAATGTCGCCGATATGGTTCTTGCCGATGATAATTTCGCAACAATTGTCGGAGCTGTCGAGGAAGGACGCAGAATTTACGACAATATCCGCAAGGCAATTCAGTTCCTTCTGGCCTCAAACCTCGCCGAGGTGATCGCTGTCTTCGTCGCGACGCTGCTTGGCTTTACGCTCCTCAATCCGGTGCATCTGCTCTTCGTGAACCTGATCACCGATACATTTCCGGCGCTCGCCCTCGGTATGGAGCAGGCGGAGAAGAACAGTATGTCGAGACCGCCGAGGAAGTCGACGGACGGAATTTTTGCAGGAGGCGTCGGTGGGGACATTGCGTATCAGGGAATCGTCATTGCGGCGCTGACTGTTATTTCCTATATTATAGGATACCGGATGAGCGGAGGCAGCGGGCTGCCGCAGGGCATGTCCGGCGATGGTATGACGATGGCATTTCTCACGCTCAATATGTGCGAGATCCTTCACAGCTTCAATATGCGGTCACTCCGGGGAAGCATTTTCCGGATCGAAGGGCAGAACAAGGTCCTGTGGCTCTCGCTGCTGTTTAGCGCACTGATTATGGTCACGGTTGTGGAGGTCAGGCCGGTCGCGGAGGCATTCCGTTTTACGCCGGTATCAGCCCGGGAATACCTAACAGCACTTGTCATCGCGGTGTTCGTGATACCGGTGGTGGAACTGGTCAAGGCGGCAGAGCGGAGGAGACATAATTCACCCGATGAAATGTGACAAAATTTCATGATCATCTTGCCAGACTTGAATGCTTTATGTAATATAAAAGTAGGAAAACCCTACTTATGGAGGTGGGAATTATGGCAGAGGATGTATTTGTGAATGATGCGAAGGTTATGTCCAAGGGGCAGGTGACTATACCGAAGCATGTACGTGAGGCTCTCGGTGTTGAAACGGGTGATCGGGTCACATTCATAGTGGAGGGCTCTGAGATACGTGTTATGAATTCTGCTGTGTATGCCTTGAAAAGATTTCAGAAACAAATGCAAGGTGAAGCGGCAGGCGCTGGTTTTTCCTCGGAAGATGACGTGGCGGACTGGATCACAAAGTCCAGGAGAGAGGAAAACGCTGAATGAAAATTATGATCGACACGAATATTTTTATTTCAGCGGCTTTATTTCCAAATGGACGAGTGGCGGAAGCACTAATGTCAGAGATGTGAAAGACCGTCCCATTCTTCGGGCTGCTTTGAATGAAGGAACAGATTTGTTCCTGACTGGCGATAAGGACTTTCTGGAGTCAGCAGTAGAGGATCCTAGAATTGTCAGTGTTAGTGAGTTCTTTGAGAAATATTGAGCATGAACATACAGAATTTTCAAGACAGAAGCAAGCAAAAAAGCCCGACGCGTATCTACGCGCCGGGCGCAAGAAACGCAGCCGTCATGATCCCGCTCGTCAGGCTTACCGAACCATTTTCCAAGTCATCGGAAAGCTTTGACCTGAAAAATGCCGGAATCCTCTTTGAGGTGAGGAGCATAAGGATCGGACAGGGAGGAGAGATCTGTTTCCCGGGAGGCAGAATTGAACCCCGTGAGAATCCGGAGGACGCAGCGGTCCGGGAGACTGCGGAGGAGCTTCTTGTTCCTGAAGGAAATGTAGAGTGTATCGCGCCGATGCATGTTTTAAGTGGCCCGGGCGGATCAGAGATTACGTCTTATCTTGGCGCAATTCATGGGTACAAAGGAACCTATTCGACGGATGAGGTGAGCCGGGTCTTCGTTCTGCCTGTTCCATGGCTTCTCCGGCAGAAACCGGAGATCTATAAGACGGAGTACAGAATCCATCTCCCGGAGGGCTTCCCATACGAGCTGATACCGGGCGGAAGGGACTATCCGTGGCAGAACATACCGCGGACCATGTACTTCTATCGGACAGATGAGGGCGTGATCTGGGGCCTTACCGCAGAGGTGCTGTACCACTTTCTCGAATGGCTCAGGCCTTCTCTTTCTTGCTGATCATATAACCCTTTGCCCATGCGGTCTGGATCAGCTTCGGATGATGCGGGTCCAACTCAAGCTTCCTCCGCAGGCTCCGAATATGGACCATAACCGTATTGGCAGAATTATCGAGAAATGGTTCGTTCCAGACCTGCTCATAAATATATCGGGGTGAGAGTGGATCACCCTTGCGCTTTAGCAGAAGGCGCAGGATGCAATACTCCGTGTCTGTGAGCTGTACGCTGAGACCGTTATTTTCGCAATAATTGCGATCAAGGGACAATTTGAGAGGGCCGCAGAAAAGAAAAGATTCTTTTTTGTCATGGGGAGCTGCATTGTAGAACCGAGAGCGCCGGAACAGAGAATTGATCCTCGCCATCAGTTCTCCCGCGAGAAAAGGCTTCTTCAGATAGTCGTCGCCGCCGACCTCGAGTCCGTGAATAATGTCCGCTTCGCTTCCCATGGCTGTCAGAAAGAGAACCGGTACCGTTGATTTCTCGCGGATCGCGGAGCAGACGTCAAACCCGGACATATCCGGCAGCATAACATCCAATATGACAAGATCGATGCCTGGCGAAAAGATATCTAAGGCGGATCGGCCGTTCGTTGCCTCTATTGTCTGGTAGCAGGCCTTCCTGAGAAGCTCCGAGAGAGAACAGCGGATATCCTTCTCATCTTCCACAATCAGGATTTTCGTTGAATTCAAAGTAAAAGTCACCTCTCTTTAGTTTCCGGCCACAGGAAATGCAAGACGCACGGTGTAATAGGCCGCGTCCGGATCCTTACGGCATTCACAGGTGCCATGCATGAGCCGCATCATTTCCTGTATATTCCGGACGCCAAGATGCGTTGTGCCCTGGCGGGATTCTGCGGTCTTCGCAACCGGATTCGTGACAGTCAGTACGATACTTTCATCAATTTCATACAGATCAATATGGATGACGGATTCAGGCACGGCATACTTCCGGATATTAGACAGAATATCTGTCATGATGTGGCTGATGTACGAGGGCTCATACAGAATCCTTCTATTCGGAAAGTTCACTGCGTCAGGTACTGTCTGGAAATGGTTCTCATGCAGAAGCGTGATGAGGTTTGAAAGATCATCGCCGAGGGCGGTCTCTGCTTCCGCAGGACCTGACAGTTGAATGCTTTCCAGGGACTCAGTGATTGTGAAATCAAAGAGTTCGGAGATCATGTCACGGAGACTCGCTGCGTTCTGCTCGGTGGATTTCAGAAAACGCCGCGAGTCAGTGAGGCTTTCTGCGTGATCCATGAGCTCGAGGTTGGCAAGAATGACAGTCAGCGGCGTGCGCAGATCGTGAGTGATCGTTCGAATATATTCCTTCTTTTCTTCAGCCTCGCGCTGCTCCTTCTGCATGTTTGCAAGAAGTGCCTTCCGTGAATTGTCGATCGATTTGCCGAGCCGCGCAATCTCATCATTTCCGGACACAGTAATTGCGGATGTGAGGTCGCCGCTCTCCATCCCGGAGACATCTTTGTCAAGCACCATAATGCGCCGGATAATGCCGCGCATCCCTCTCGTCAGAATGAACATCCAGATCAGAAAACACAAGAACAATTCTATTGCGAAAACAAGCATGTAGATCCGGCCGGCGGCGCCTGTATCGACGTACACGTCATAAGTCCCATCTGCAAAGTTGACAGGAATTGACGAAGACATGGTTGTTC
>JAZHVT010000064.1:0-8853 GCA_036453145.1 Eubacteriales bacterium | reverse complement strand
TAGTTCCTGTCACTCGGTGCCAGGTTCCTGAAAGCTCACGGTGCCAGGTTCCTGTGAGCTTGTCCATACACTGCTCACCCGGACCTGGCACCACGCACCAAGAGTCGAGTCACCTGACTGAGCTCAATTCTTCAGCCCATACTTCTTCATCACATCATCCAGTGTCTCCGGATTCGCCAGCAGGTCATTCAGCTCCTGCTGTCTGCCGTGGCTGAGCAGATACTGAGTCACCGTCCTGATGTCCTTCAGAGCATCGGATCGTCCTTCTTCTCTGCCTTTCTGCAGATTTTCCTGGTCTCTCATCAGCAGCGTCATGTATATTCGCCTCCATTCCTTGTTTCGTCGTCCGACGCTTGCGGCGTCCTCGAGCTGCTCCGTGAATGCCCCGGTAGGAATTCCGTCCCGCAGATATGCCAGAAACTCACCCCTCAAAAAGATACGCATACTTCTGCCGTGTGTAATCGGCAACTGACAGATTCATATATATTATATGAAATACGTTTATATTTTTCAATATAATTATAAGGTAATAGCGGCCGTTGCTCAATGTCGAAACCTTTACGGTGCCAGGTTCCGATTAACAAAAGTTTATCAAAAATTCATCGGAACCTGACATCACACACACGATACAGTGGCGTCCGCTCTCGCATGCGGCATGAACTCCATCGTTTAGACAATCATTAGATTTCGAACACAGGAACGCCACAGATTCCCTCTATCATATCTACTATCAGAACAAAACCAGTTCTGATCAGACATAACGATTTCTACGAAAGGGAGGTGCTGTTTATGATGACAATCGAAGAACTGAGACAGAGACTGAATCTGGTGGTGAGCACCTTCGTGAAACTCGAAGGCTGCCGGCCGAGTGCTGATGAATTATACAGGGAGCTTGGCCGCGAATACGCACCGGTCATTCTCGAATACAGCGGGCGCGGAGTCAGAGCCGCAGGCTGAACCAAGCGAAAGATAAATCTCATAGTGATGCGGCGGCTGCCTCCCGGGTCATCCCGGGGACAGCCGCCGCTTTTTTTCAGCCCTCTCCGCCCCCACGGCAATTCCCGCGAGGACGAGCGCGATGCCGACGACTGTCTGCGCAGTCAGCGCCTCGTGATAGAGGATAATGCCGACAATGGACGCTGTCACCGGCTCTATGGACGCGATGACGGATGCCTGTCCGCCCTGCACAAAATGAAGTCCCAGCGTATAAAGCAGAAACGGAAGAATCGTGCTCACAATGCCGAGGCAGAGCACGTATCCGAGGGCCGCTGCCGATCCGGAGAGCGCGCCCGCGACATGCGGCAGCCTGACCATGAAGAGCGACGTGACCGCCGCGACAAGAAATGTATAGAACGTAATCGTCAGAGAATCGTATCCCCGCTCGATCGCATAGTGCCCGAAAATCGTATACAGGGCATAGCCAAAGCCCGCACCGAGCCCGACAAGAATGCCGCCCGCGCTTATACCGCTGCCCGCAAGCCCCGTCACACATGCACAGCCCGCAAATGTCAGCAGCACGGAGAGCACGCGCCGGCCGGTCATTTTCTCACGAAAGAGAACAGCGGACATCAGCATGACAAATGCAGGTGCCGTGTAGAGAAGCACAGCGGCGGCCGCGAGTGACATCATGCGGACCGCCGTAAAATAACAGTAATTAAAGAAGACGATACTGCCGATGCCGGTTCCGAGGAAACACCAGAAGTCTCTCAGCCGGATTTTCATTTTCTTCCTGTCGAAAATGAGAAGCCCGATGAAAAGAACAACGGTCGCCGTCAGCGAGCGTAGAAACACAATGTCCATCGAGGCGAGGCCGCGGGCGTTGAGGTGCCGCACGAAGATGCCGAGCAGGCCCCACAGCACGCCGGCCGCGGCGATCATCCACGGAGCAAGTCGGCGCATACGCATCATCTCCTTTCTTGAAGTAAAAACATGTCCCCTCTGCAGCAAGTGGAGGGGACATTGCACAAGATCAACAATGCATCATACATTATGTCTGTACTCGTACGGAAGGACCTTGACCTGGTTATAGCTCGGGCAGTCCCTGACCCACTCGAGAGACTCCTTGACGATGGCCGTCTGCATCGGGATGTTGTTCGGCTCGCCGGCATTTGATCCGATCGGTACGTGCGGGGCCGTGATTCGCGGTGCGCCCTGCTGACGCGCGATTGGCGGCAGCGCCGCGATCACACAGCAGCTCATGCCGGCCTCCTCGCAGCAGCGCGTCACGATTGTCGCGGAGCGGTGGCAGGTGCCGCAGCCTCCGGTGCAGAGGACAATGTCGACGCCCTGCTCCTTCAGCTTTCGCGCGATCTCCGGGCCGGTCTCATTGCGGAACTTCTCGACATTTCCGCCGCCTCCCATGAACGTATACGTCTCCTTCGGGAGTGAGCCGATGAAGCCCGCGTCCACGAGCTCGTGCAGGCGGTCGATCGGGAACATCGCGTTGACGTCCTTGTTGATATCCGAGTTATCGAAGCCGCCGTGCGTGACCATCAGCTCGCTGGACGGCGTGTCGAACGGGATGACTCTGTATGAAAAATCACCTGATGTGTTGAACGGCACCTGGCTCTTCTTGTGGATGCCGCCCGCCGTAATGAAGGCCACCTTGCACTCACTGAGCGGCTTCTTCAGCTCCGTGAAGACGGGCTTCGGTGTGACAGGTACAAAAATCTCTGACTGCATTCCCTCTACTGTCGTAAGACTCATAACAACTCCTCCTTAAAATGCAAACTCAGCGCTCCCTCAGATGCTCTCCACCGGCAGCTCTGTTTTCCCTGGCGCGTGCATACACTATGTTAACTCAGCGCTCCCTCAGATACTCTCCACCGGAATCTCCGTCTTCCCTGTGACATGCATGCAGGAAATGTACAGCTCCGCGTCGAGTCCTTCCACGAGCGGCACATCGGTGAAAACCCAACGTCTCGGGACCGCCACGGTCCCGAAATTATGAACCATCTCCACCTTGACTGCCGTGTCGTTGACCTCCGTGACCTTTCCGCCGATCAGAACCGGAAAGATCTCTTCCGTCGGATCAAGTCCTGCCGTATCGTAATCGCACGGATTTTCCGTGATCTGCACATAGCTGAAAAAGAACTTCAACGCGGTTCCCGGCTCAATGACTGTATGTTCAATGATCATCCGTCTCGGGACTGTAATGACGCCGAGGCGCCCGTGGAGATGGACCTTCACCAGATCTCCGTCGAGCTCCTTGACCAGTCCGCCCATGAGAATCGGATTGATCAGATAATCCGGTCTCGTCATCAGTGCAGCGTTCCGCTGTCAACAAGTTCGGTCTTTGAAAGTCCAAGAAGATCATTGTTGGCATTGATGACATCATTGTTCCACTTCTTCGGTGCGGGCTTTACCTCTACACCCGCCATCTTGTTCTTGAGCATCTGGATCGCACGGGCCGCGACCTCCGGTGTGACGCAGGAGCAGCCGGCGATATTGTTCTCGAAACCGCCCGCATCCATATTTTCCTCGACCATCGCCGTCGCGTACTTGTTGCCGACGACGAGCTGGCCCTGGTATGCGCAGAAGGAGACGCCGACGACCGGGATGCCGCGCTTTCCGGCCTGTCCGATGTGCTGGATAAAGTCGATGTGGTTATTGCCGAAGCCCTCTGTCGTGATGATGCAGCCATCGATATCGAGCGTCTCAAGCAGTGTCCCGAGCCGCTCGGAAACCCACATCTTCTCGTCGTTGACCTGCGGTGACCCGACAAATACAACGCCGATGAGATCGAGCTCCGGGTCTGCCGCAAGCCCCTCGACCAGCGGCTCGCGGATATAATGGCGGGTCATTTCCTTCGTCGCAGGTCCGATGCAGGTGAGCGCGTGGATCGAGCCGTCGCGGACCTGGTTCGGTGTCAGCATGATCGGCACGTTGCCGCAGTCGACGTTCTTCTGGCCGCCCTTGACGCCGCACGGCTCGATCGGGCAGATGACGTTGTCGTGCATCGCGCCCTGGCCCATGATCTCCTTGACGAGAACGACTCGCGGATTGCCCTCGCGCCGGCAGTCCTCGCAGAGCTCCTCGCGGACGACCTCGCCGTCATACTTCTTCAGCTGATCGCGGACCGCCTGGATAATGTAGTCCTCGCATTTGTGTGCTGCGAACGGGCCCGGGCGGGTCATGCCTGACTTCCGCGCAATGACGGCGTGGCAGCGGATGATGATGTCGTTCTTGTCCGCGCAGCCCGGATGACCGAAATACATTTTCTCATCGAGATACCCCTCGGAGGAGCCGAACTCGTGGACCTGGACACCGTCCTCATCGACGCCGGTCAGCATGAAGACGACGCCGTCGGCGACCTTTGTGACGCCCTCGCCGAGCTCGCCCTCGACCTTCGTCGCGATCGGGCAGACATCCATGATTGTGTTCGTGTAGACGTGCCGCTGATCCGGCTTGATGACATCGAGCGTGAGGCTCTTGCAGAGCGGGTCTTCCTTAACGGCCTTCTCGACGATGCTTCCGTCGATTGTGATCGTGCCGTTCTCGATCTTCGTCTCATCGCCGATCACGACATCCGTGATCTTCATGTGCTTCTTGACAAGCGTGCGGATGACCTTCTTCTTTCCTGTCGGAGCGGCCGGTGCTGCGCCTGCCGGAAGTCCTGCCGCGGAAAATGACGGAAGGCCCGGACCCTTCGGGAGCGGAATATCGAGCGTGAAGCCGGAGAGCTTCTCCGCCTGGTCGATGTGGATGTGGAGCATGCCATTTTCCATGGATGCCTGCGGAGCCGGAGCGGCTTCCTCTGTCGGAGCAGCCGGTGCCTTTTCCGGTGCCGGTTCCGCCTTCTCCTCTGCAGACACCTCATTTACATGATCAAGGACGTCCTTTGTGATCGGCGTCAGCGCCTCGACGTCCTTCGTCAGTGTGCTGCCGAGGACCTGCTCGACGGTCAGGCCGTCGTCACTCAGCTTCAAAAGGCCCGCCTCCTCCATGTCGTCGAAGATGTCCGGATCCTCGAGGTCCGCCTCGCTGATCACAAGTCCCTTCTGTCTGCGGCAGCAGAAAACTGCCGGATCCTTCAGATGCTGCTGAGCCATTTCCTTTGTCATTGACATAGCATTGTCCTCCTTGTACAGGTAATTTCTGATGTGTCCGTGCGTCGCAGACCTACGATTCCGGATGAATTTTTCTGATAAGCTTATGATTAACGGCCCGAAGAGCCAGGTCCGTACTGTGATAGACGGGCAGTCCGAGCTGCGGCGCGCAGCTCATGACCGTGTTGGTGCAGTCACTGCAGTTGCCGATGAGAATGGCTCCGGCCCCTGCCTTCCGGATCGCGAGCACCTTCGCGACCTGGCCCGGACATTTCCCGGGATTCAAGCACTTGCGGGTATTTCTGACAGGCATCGCCTGCTTGCAGTATTCGATGTCCACGACCTCGGAGCCATAGGACGCGGCGAGCTCCCTCATGCGCTCCTCCGACGCGCCGCAGGCACAGACGAGAAGGCCGATTTTCTCAGGCCCCTTCGGGAAGCACTCGGAAGCGATCAGACCGCCTGTCGTCTTAATGACCGGGGCAGCCAATTCCGTCCTGTGTCCCGTAAACGGGCCGCCCATGACCAGCTCCCCGTACTCATCAAGGCCGCCGTTCATTTGAAAAATGTCCCCAACCGATATGCCGACCGGAACGTCATGCATGACGATTGTCTCTCCGGGGTGCGTCTTCAGCTTGCCAGCGACCGTCAGGTCCTTGTCGATCATCGGCTTTCCGAGATCGACCGCCTCGTGAATGCGGACCGCGGTCTCCACATTGGAGACGACGGCCCCGGCCGCAAGCGGAATCGCGTCCGGCGGAAGCAGCTCGCCGAGCACCTCGCGGACGATCGCCCGCTCCTCACCCATCGGGTACATGTCCGGAAGCAGGTGGATATTGACCGGCTTCTCTCCGGTGTACGTCGCGAGCGCCTTCTGAAGCGCGGCGACGGCCGCTGTGTGTTTTTTCTTGATTGCGATGAAACCGCGCGCGGCGTGCATCACGTCCATCTCAATCGCAAGGCCCCGGAGCACGTCCTCCGGCCTTTTTTCGACCGAATCGATATTGTGGGAGAGAATCGGCTCGCACTCGGCGGCGTTGATAATGACGCAGCCCTTCTCCTCCTGCGCAAATGGCTTTCCGAGCTTCGCCCAGACCGGGAAGCCGGCGCCTCCGAGCCCGACGAGGCCGGACGCGCGGATCATAGAGAGCGGATCCGCCCTCTCAAGTGGCACATAATCCCCGCTCCCGCCGCCGGAAGCCATGATGTGGATTGCCTCGTCCGTCACGGACCGGACCGTGCCGCTCACGGACGTGTGGAGAAAGCTTCCGAGCTTTCCTTCCGGGATGTCCGCGATCCTCTGTCCCCGCCTGACCGTCTCGCCTTCTTTTACGCAGGGAACGGACGGAGCACCGACTCCCTGTCTGAGAGGAAATATATATTCTGGCATAAACGCTCCCTTCTTGTCATGCATGTACCAGTCCCGCTCACGCGCTGACCGTGTCCGCGCAGATCGGGCCGCCGCTCTCCTTCTCGAGAAGGAACCCGTCCTTCAGCGAATCGGCGTCGTCCACGATCCAGGTATTAAGTCCCGTGATGTGGGCCGAGCCGGTGATCTTCGGAATGACGCCCAGATACGAACCGACCTTCTGCTCCCCGACGACCTGTCCCTCGAAAACTGATCCTGTAATGCTCTCGTAGCGGAACGGCTGCCGCGCCTTCAGTTCACCCCTTGCGTACATGGCGGCAAGCTTTGCGCTGGTTCCTGTCCCGCACGGGGAGCGGTCCACCTGCGCGTCGCCGAAAATCACACAGTTCTTCATGTCTGCATTTGCGTCGCAGTCCTTCGAATAGAACTCCACGAGATCAACGGTGTGGATCGGAAGGATCGGATGCTGCACCGGAAATGCGCGGTTGATTTCATTTCTCAGCGCCATGCCGAGCTCTGTGATCGTGCTGATATTGTCGATTGTGAGCGGCAGGTGGATCTTGTCCGCATCGACCAGTGCGAAAAATGAACCCCCGAACGAGATGTCGAACGGGACCTCCCCGAACTGCTCCGTCCTCACGGACAGGTGCTCCCGGTAGAGAAATGCCGGCACGTTGTAGATGCTCGCGCGGACTGCGTGTCCGTCCTTCACCTGCACCTCGACGCGGATGAGCCCCGACGGCGCATCGAGCGTCACATACGTCACAGGCTCCGTCACACGGACCATGCCCGTCTCAACCAGCATGGACGCGCAGCCGATGCTGCCGTGTCCGCACATGTTGAGACACCCGCCGCTGTCCAGGAAAATGACACCCGTATCTGCCCCCGAATGAACCGGCGGCGTCAGCACGGCGCCGAACATGTCCCTGTGGCCGCGCGGCTCGAGCATCAGCGCCTTCCGGAGGAAATCGTAGCGATTCATCAGATCCTGCTTTCTCTCCATCATGGTGCTGCCGCGAAGCTCCGGAAATCCGTCGTAGACGATTCTTGTCGGCTCACCCTCCGTGTGCGAGTCAATCGTCTTCAGCTCGTATTTGTAAGATAAGAGATGCGGTAAGCCCTTCATATCGTTCACCCCTTTTCGTCTGACGGATCGCTGAATCTGACTCTTGCCACGGCGGCCAGCGCCTGCGCGGTGCCCTCGACCTCGAGCAGTGCGCTGTTGATAATAATGTGCACGTGATCGGGATCGTTGGCCTCATAGCCGGCCCAGTACCTGTGGTAGGCGCTTCTTGCCTTGTCGACGCCGGCGATCATTTTCTTGGCCACCGCCTTGTCCATGTGCAGCGGCCCGACACAGTTGGCGAGCCTGTCCGCGTACGGCGCGTAGATGTAGACATGCATGGCGTCCGGCTCATCCTGCAGCAGGTAATCCGCGCAGCGGCCGACAATAATGCACGATTCCTTCGCCGCTGCCTTCCGGATGAAGTCGGCCTGCGCGTTGAACACAGCCTTCTGATGCTCTGCGGTGTCACGCCCGAGCGGAAACAGCATTCCGAAGAAGCCCGAGGCTTTCTTTTCTTCCTCCTCCGATATGACCGACACGGGCAGGTTCAGCTTTTTCGCGGCCTCCTCCACGATGTCCCTGTCGTAATACTCGACGCCCAGAAGCTCTGCGAGGCGGCGCGCGATCGGCCGCCCGAGGCTTCCGAAATCTCTGTTGATTGTAATCACAAATTTCTTCATGCTCAGCCTCCCAGAAATCTGGACAGAAAGCTCTTCGTGCGCTCCTCGCGCGGATGTCCGAAGACGTCCGCCGGAGCTCCCTCCTCGACGACGTAGCCGTCCGCCATGAAAATGACCCTGTCCGACACATCTCTGGCAAATGCCATCTCATGCGTGACGATGACCATCGTCATACCCTCGGCCGCAAGCTCCTTCATGACGGACAGGACCTCGCCGACAAGCTCCGGATCGAGAGCCGATGTCGGCTCGTCGAAGAGCAGCGCCTCCGGCTCCATCGCGAGGGCCCTTGCGATCGCGACCCGCTGCTGCTGGCCGCCGGAGAGCATATCGGGCCTTGCATTTGCCTTCGATTCCAGACCGACCTTTTTTAAGAGCTCCATGGCCAGCTCCTCTGCCTCCGCCTTGCTCTTGTGACCGGTCAGAACCGGCGCCATCATGACATTGCCGAGGACCGTCTTCATCGGAAACAGGTTGAAGCGCTGGAACACCATGCCGACCCTCTCGCGGAAGGCCCGGGCATCTGCGTCCTTATCCATGAGATTCTTCCCTCTGTACAGGACCTCGCCGCCCGTCGGCGTCTCAAGCTGATTGATGCAGCGCAGGAACGTGCTCTTGCCGGAGCCGGACGGACCGATGATACAGACGACCTCGCCCTCATGAACCTTTACGTTGATATCCCGCAGCACCTCA
>JAZHVT010000063.1:0-9061 GCA_036453145.1 Eubacteriales bacterium | reverse complement strand
CAGGAAAATCGACAATTATCAAGTGCCTGACCGGTGTCTATGAAAGAGATTCCGGCGAGGTGCATATGGAAGGCGTCGAGGGGAATATTCACTGCCACTCGACCATGGACGCACAGAATATCGGTATTGCAACGGTTTATCAGGAGGTCAACCTCTGCCCGAATCTGAGCGTGGCGGAAAACCTGTTTATCGGGCGCGAGCCGCGCACGAAGCTCGGCTTCATCGACTGGAAGAGCATGAATAAGAAGGCACAGGAGCTGATGAACCGCCTGAAAATTGAAGTCGATGTCTCGGAAACACTGGAAAATTACTCGATCGCAGTGCAGCAGATGATCGCGATTGCGCGTGCGGTCGATATGGAGTGCAAGGTCCTGATTCTCGATGAGCCGACATCCTCTCTCGATGACAACGAGGTTGAGAAGCTGTTCGGTATGATGCGGGCGCTGAGAGATAGAGGAGTCGGCATCCTGTTCGTTACGCATTTCCTCGAGCAGGTCTATCAGGTCTGTGACCGGATTACCGTCATGCGGAACGGAAAGTTTGTCGGTGATTATTCCGTCGCGGAGCTGCCGCGCGTCAAGCTGGTTGCCGCTATGCTGGGCAAGGACTTCGATGATCTTGCCGCCATCAAGCAGGAGGGCAATGCGGCTGAGAAAAATGAAATTCTCTACAGCGCGAAGGGCCTGAGCCACAAGGGAACGATCAAGCCGTTTAATTTCGAGATTCACAAGGGCGAGGTCGTCGGACTTGCCGGCCTCCTCGGATCCGGACGAAGTGAGCTCGTCCGCTGCATCTACGGCGTTGACAGCCAGTCGACAGGTACGGCGGAGATGGAGGGCAAACCGCTTAAGATCAAGGCTCCGATCGACGCCATCAAGGCGGGCTTCGGGTATCTTCCGGATGACCGCAAGGCGGACGGCTGTATCGCAGGACTCTCTGTGCGAGAAAATATTATTATCGCGCTTCAGGCAAGAAACGGTATGTTCCGGAAGATTCCGGTCTCGAAGCAGAATGAGATCGCTGACAAATACATCAAGATGCTCTCGATCAAGACGGCATCGCGTGAGACGCTGCTCGGTCAGCTCTCCGGCGGCAATCAGCAGAAGGTCATCCTTGCGAGATGGCTCGCAACAGATCCGAAGTTCCTGATTCTCGATGAGCCGACGCGAGGCATTGATATCGGAACGAAGACAGAGATTCAGAAGCTTGTGCTTCAGTTCGCTTCGCAGGGCATGAGCGTGATCTTCATTTCCTCGGAAATCGAGGAGATGATCCGTACGTGCAGCCGGATGCTGATTATGCGCGACGGTGAGAAGGTCGCGGAGCTCGATTCGGCGAATATGGAGCTTACACAGGAGAATGTTATGGCGGCGATCGCCGGGGGTGACAGCAAATGAAAAAATTCTGGAATGGCTTTAAGAAAAGTCCTCTGTTTCTGCCAATCATATGTATGATCCTTGTACTCCTTATCAATCTGTTCAAGGATCCGGGCTTCTTTTCGATCGGTGTAAAAAACGGAGTTCTCTACGGACGTCTCGTTGATGTCCTGAATCGTGGATCAGAGATTGCAATCCTGGCAATCGGACAGACACTTGTTGTTGCTGTATCGGCAGGAACTGATATTTCCGTCGGATCCGTTATGGCTCTTGCCGCGTGCGGCGGCTGCGTCGTCCTGACCGGCTATGGAAACACATCCGTAACATCGGTCATTGCACCGATCGGGCTCGGTATTCTTGTCGGTATTATTTACGGCGGCATCTGCGGATGCATTAACGGCGCCATGGTTGCGAAGCTGAAGGTTCAGCCGATGGTCGCAACGCTGATTCTCTATACGGCGGCGCGTGCGGTCGGTTTGCTTCTCTGCAACAACCAGATTTCTTATATCCGGTATGAGCCGTATAAGTATCTGGGCAACTTCTTACCGGGATGCCCGATTCCGACGCCGATTCTGGTTACGATCCTGATGATCGTGATCGCGCAGCTGGTTCTCAAGAAAACATCGCTCGGGCTCTATGTACAGTCCGTCGGTATCAACAACCGGGCATCAAAGATCTGCGGTATTGATTCCGATAAGATCTGCTTTATCTGCTACGTGATCTGCGGTCTCTGCGCGGGTGTCGCGGGCATGATCGCATCCTCGAGAATTTATTCGGCTGATTCAAACAATATCGGTCTCAACTTCGAAATGGACTCCATCCTCGCGGTTGCACTTGGCGGCAACTCCCTGGCAGGCGGTAAGTTCAACATGGCAGGTTCCATCATCGGCGCGTACACGATTCAGGCGATCACAACAACGCTTCTTGCCATGGGCGTTTCGACAGATCAGGCGCCGGTTGTCAAGGCGATCATCGTCGTCGCGATTGTCACGGTCCAGGCTCCTGTCTTCAGGAACTGGCTTGAAAAGCGCAAGGCAGAAAAGAAACTCGCAAAGGAGGCAGTGGCATAATGGCAGAACAGATTAAAAAGGCCGCGGCACGCGGAAAGCGCATGAACGGCAACAACCTGCTTCTTCTCATCACGATTCTCCTTTTTATCGCGATGTATGCGGCGGGCTGCGTCATCTACGGAGCCAAGGGCTTCACGCATTTTCAGACATTCCTGAACTTACTCATTACAAATGCAGGTCTTCTCTGCGTGACGTGCGGCATGACCTGTGTCATGCTGACAGGAGGCATCGATATTTCAGTCGGTTCTCTCATCGCGATGGACTGCATGATCCTGGCGGATGGTATGACGAATAAGCACATGGGTGCGGTTCCGCTCATCATCTTTGTCATGGTCATCGGTGTTGTGTTTGGCCTCGTTCAGGGATTCCTTGTCAGCTACATGCAGATTCAGCCGTTCATCGTCACGATGGCAGGCATGTTCTTCGGCAGAGGCATGACGGCGGTCATTAACACGCAGCAGGTTTCTATTACAATGGATTCGAGCAAGCTGTTCTATGACTGGGCAAACGCAAAGATCAATCTTCCGGCGTTTCTCGGCTATATGGGCCGGCGAAAGATGATTGTTCCGTTCATCCGGCCGACCGTGATCATTGCACTCGTTGTCTGTGTCGTGATCGCGCTTGTCCTGAAATATACAAAATTCGGGCGCGTGCTCTATGCGGTCGGCGGAAATGAAAGCTCTGCGAAGATGATGGGTCTTAATGTCAGAAAGGCAAAGCTTGAGGCCTATGTGCTCTCATCCGTTCTCTGCTCGATCGGCGCAATTCTCTACTGCATGAATACGATGACAGGTGCCGTTACGCAGGCGAAAGGTTTTGAGATGGACGCGATCGCATCAGCGGTCATCGGTGGTACGCTGCTGACAGGTGGTGTCGGTACGATTCTGGGTTCATTTTTCGGTGTGCTGATCACAGGTACGATTACAACGCTCGTCATGACGAACGGCAAGCTCCTCTCGAGCTGGTCAAATATCCTCACGGCGGCTCTGCTCTGCTTCTTCATTCTTCTGCAGAGTATCTTTGCATACATCAAGAACCGCGCGACAAGATAAGACAGTATCGGTTTTATTTCGTTTCCTTTATTCCGGCGCCGGCAGGGCTTCCTGCCGGCGTCTTTACAGTCGTAGTCCCTTCATGTCCTTGACCCGGGAGAGAATGACATTTGTTGTGATGCTTGTAATTCCGGGAAGAGGATCGATGACTTCGTTAATGAAGGCCTCCATCTCCTCCTGAGAAGAGGAGACGGCGTGGACGTGCAGGTGACAGGCACCGGTTGTCCGGTAAATCTGAGTGACTATCGGTGAGTTATTCAGAATTTGTATCACATCTCTTATAGCGGAAGGCTCTGTGTCGATCTCAAAATAGCAGGACACGGAGCCTCCTATTTTCTGCGGGTTTATAATCGTTGTGTATTCTTCAATAATTCCCTTTTCTTCAAGAGCAGCAATCCGGTTTTTGACCGCAACTCTGGAAATCCCGAGTTTATCTCCGATCTCTGAGTATGTATAGCGGGAGTTTTCGATTAAAAGGCGGATGATCCTCTGATCATATGTGTCCAACTGGTCCAGAAACATGGCTTCCTCCATTCATGGCTTTTTCTGAAATATACCATTTTAGTAGAAATCCATCAATATGAAATATATATGTTGCATAGCGAAATGATACAGCTTAAAATAATATCGATATGTAATATAAAATATGCACAAGAAAATAGAGTAGAAGCCATGAATCGGAATCTTACTGAAGGAAGCATACCAAAGGGGATGGTGCTGTTCGCACTTCCCATGATAGCCGGAGATCTTCTCCAGCAGTTTTACAATATTACCGACACCTTGATCGTTGGCCAGGTACTGGGAAAGGGAGCGCTCGCGGCAGTCGGCTCCGCCTATGCGCTGATGACATTTCTGACATCGATCTTTCTGGGACTGTCCATGGGTGCCGGGGCTTATTTCTCGATCTGCATCGGAAGAAGGGATATGGAGTCGCTGAAAAAGGCGATCGTCCAGGCCTTTCTGCTGATTATGACGATAACGATTCTTGTGAATATTCTCGTTTATGCAGGGATGGATATGATTCTTCATTTCCTGTCGGTTCCGTCTGAGATTTACGTTTCGATGAGACTGTATCTTGGCTGGGTTTTTGCGGGAATTATAGCGACATCCCTGTACAATTTCTTTGCCTGTCTTCTGCGCGCAGTCGGCAATTCCGTGACACCGCTCTGGTTTCTCGGCATCTCAACCGTGCTGAACGTCATTCTGGATCTGCTGTTTGTGATAGGTCTGCATCTCGGGATCGCCGGGGCGGCGCAGGCGACCGTTATTGCGCAGTATGTCTCAGGTGTCGGAATCCTTCTTTATGTCCTGCTGAAGGAGAGACAGTTTCTGCCGGAAAAACAGCATATGCGTCCGGACAAGACAATTATAAAGGAAATCTGGAACCAGTCGTTTCTGACGTGTGCGCAGCAGTCGTGCATGAACTTTGGTATTCTGCTTGTGCAGAGGCTGGTAGACAGCTTCGGTGCCGTGACTATGGCGGCTTTCGCGGCAGCAGTCAAGATTGATACATTTGCGTATTTGCCGGTACAGGACTTTGGCAATGCATTTTCAATCTATATGGGGCAGAATTACGGAGCAGGAAATGAGAAACGGCTCCGGGGAGGAATCCGGACGGCACTTTTGATCAGCTCTGCATTTTCGATGATTCTTTCGCTCCTGGTGGTGATGGGGGCAGGGCCTCTGATGAAGATTTTCATAAGCGCGGGAGAGAAGGCAGTCATCGCATCCGGCGTTCGCTATCTTCGAATTGAAGGAGCATTTTACATCGGAATCGGTTGCCTGTTCCTTCTGTATGGACTGTACCGGGCGATCGACAGGCCTGCTATGTCTCTCGTGCTGACGATTATCTCACTTGGGCTCAGAGTTGTGCTGGCTTATTTGCTGGCTCCCATCCTCGGAGAGGTTGGCATATGGATTGCGATTCCCATCGGCTGGTTTCTCGCAGATCTGACCGGGCTCGGGTATTATGTGCTGCATCGGGAGCAGCTGCTTGCAAGGAATAACAAATGAGGTAAGTGTCAGCAAAGAAAACGACGGATGAGGCCTGACCCAATCCGTCGTTTTTCTTTGCGTGTATTTAATTCCAGAATCCGATGGATGCTGAGTAGCTGCACATTATTTCTTCAGCATCAGCGGTACCAGAAGATTCAGGAATGCCTGTGACTCTGTCGGGAAGGTGAAGATCATCTGGCTGAGCTGCAGGCCTGTCAGCTTCTGATTGATGATCAGCGCGGCAAGGTCCGCATAGACGCCGGCATCCTCGCCGTAGAAGGCGCCACCGACAAGATGTCTCTTCTTGTCGAAAATGAGAGTAAACTCCGCGTCTGGCTGGTTCTTGGCCTCAAAGAGGAGACGCTTGCCGAACTCCACAACCTCGATGTCATAGAGGTCCGGATTCTTTTCTGCCGCATCGATCGTCACGCCAACCTGAGAGATCCGCGGCATGGTGAACACAAGATTCGGGATGACCGGGTACTGGATCGGAGCCGGATTAATGCCGAGAATCTGCGTTGCGATGTAGTTGGACTCGAAGGTAGCCGTCGGTGTGAGCTTCGGAATGCGCTTCTCGACGCAGTCGCCGGAAGCGAAGATGTTCGGGACGGAGGTTCTCATGTGGTCGTCGACCTTGATTCCTCTGCGCGAGGAGGTGATGCCGAGATCCTCAAGTCCGAGGTTCTCTACATTTGCCTGACGGCCGGTTGCCTCGAGGATATAATCGGTCTCAATCGAGGAGCCGTCTGCGAAGCTGAGCGTAAGGCCCTTATCCGTCTTTGTGATTTTCTTTGCCTCGTGCTGCATGAGGAACTGCACGCCGGCTGCCTTCATCTTGTCGACAACACGGTCGGTATACTTCTCCGGATACATGCGGAGCACGCGGTCCGTGTACTCAATGACAGTCGTCTCTGATCCCATCTGGGCAGCGATCGTGGCAAATTCCATCGCGATGATTCCTCCGCCGATGAAGGCGATCCGCTTCGGGAATGTCTCGAGGTCGAGGAAGTCACGGCTGTCGTGGATGTATTCATTTCCCGGAATGTTCTGCTTCATCGCGCGCTCGCCGGTGCCGAGAACGATGTATTCCGCAGTGATCTTCTTTCCATCGACGTCAACCGTGTGCGCGTCGACAAGCTTTCCGCTGCCATGGATGACCGGCATCTGCATCTTGTTGAACATGCCCTCCATGATCTGATTGAGCGGAGAGATGACCTTCTTTTTATAGGCCATGAGCGCCGGCCAGTTGACCTCCGGTGTCTCCGAAATGCCGATTCCCTTGTACCGCTTCAGCCCGTCAATGTAGTTGAAGGGAGTATCCAGAAGAATCTTTGCGTTGCATCCGTAGTTCGTACAGGTTCCACCGACGACATCCTTCTCGACGAAGGCGACCTTCTTGCCTGCCTGAAGAAGAATTGTAGCCGCGTGCCAGCTTGCGTGTCCTGCTCCGATGAATACTGTGTCAAAATCGTACATGTGTCATCCTCCTGAAATTGTGTGGCATAATCTGTGATGGAAAGATCCTGAATGCCAGCGGATCATTTCCTGTGATTCCGGTATATCACTAAGAACCACGAATGTCAATTAAATTTTATAAAACATAATTATAAACAATGTAAAGAGTTACAGTTCACACGCCACCAGACCTCGGTGAACGGTCAGCGATATCAGGAGCGGTGAGGGCGTTATACGGAGGAGTCCGAAGATCACCCTGAGCCGCTGCGTCAGCGGCTCAGGGAAGCTGAGGAGGACGGAGTCTGCCCGATACCGCCTTGATATTCGCGACCGCATGCGACTTTGGATGGCGTGTGAACAGTAACTACAAAGGTTTATTTCCACGGCCTCTTTTTCCCGAGCCAGCCCATTTTCTGCCAGTATGCGCCGTCAGTTTCCGTGAAGCCTCTCTTCTGAATCATCCGCATGACAAGGAACATCCCCTTTGTCTTAAGACCGGGCCTGACATGGCCGCGTGCCGCAAGGATTTTTTTCGCAAGCTTTGTGGTTGAGCGGTCGATGGCAGCTCTCTTCTTCTCACTGACCTTATTCCATCTGGTCGCATGCACCGGCAGTCCGTACTGGTAGATCTTTCCGACACCCCAGAAGAACAGACTGTCCGCCATGTCCTTCAGGGTGGACTTAACACCTGCGCCGGCAGCCGTGCAAATGCAAACTCCCTGCTTCCGGAACATGGACGGATCCGGCCGGTGGATCATCCAGCGGTATGCGAAATGATCGAGGAAGGCCTTCATTGCGCCGGTCACGTGGTAGACGTAGACCGGGCTTGCGAGGATCAGAACGTCCGCCTCATCGATTGCTTTGACGATGGGAGCGAGCTTCGCCGCGTGCGGACAGGCATTTTCTGACTCGTAGAGGCAGCGGCAGCAGCCCACGCAGAATGCGCCGAAGTCCCGGGGAAGGAAGAATTCAGTTGTCTCGCCGCCGAGCTTATCGGCGAGCTCACGCGCGATGTGGCAGGTGCTGCCGGTGTGGTTCTGGCCGTGGATGAGTACGACCTTCAGTGTATATTTGCTTTCATTTTCCATAGGTATTCTCCTGACGATATTCGTGTACGTTTATCATAATCATAGCACATGCAAATCACGCTTTGCTGGTTCGATATTGCGATATCCGCAGAGCCGGCAGTCTGGTAAAATAGAACCATCAGAAAAATTTTGCGGAGAAAAACTATGGTACTGACAAGAGAACTGGTCCAGGCAGATATTGATACGCTGCCGGAAGACTACAAGACGAAAGATATCGATATGCTGATTAAGCGCTATGTGAAGGCGAAGGCGGATGCGTCGCCGCTGAGGCCGTATGTCCTCACGGAGCAGCAGTTTCACCGGATTTATTATTATGTCTCACTTGAGCAGATCAAAGGCGCAGAGGAGCGCATGAGGTTTATCGATCAGAACCTGCTGTTTTCGGACTGGTGGCATACGGACGGGCTGATCAGATTTGTGACCGATCTGGATTTTAACAAGGCCCTGTCCTATGCAGAGCGCTATGTGCGCTCGGATGATCCGTTTATTCGGCGCTGGGGGTATGTGATGTTCATTTCTAAGCTTGGCAGAGGGCATGCGGATGAGCTGCTCCCGCTGATGGCAGATCACGATCACTATTATGTGCAGATGGGAGAGGCATGGCTGATTGCGGAGCTTGCCATCTTCGAGCCGGAGAAGGTGTATCAGTGGATGCCGGGCAATAAACTAAGCTACAGCATCAACGGGAAGGCCATACAGAAGATCTGTGATTCCTACCGGATCTCAGATGAGTGGAAGGGAAAGTTCAAAGGGCTGCGGCCGGGACTGAAAGAGCTTACATAAAACTAGAACTCATTTATTGTATGGGTTTATCAAACGGGGAGAAGCGTATATGCTCATAATAATTTTAGTGTTAGTAGCAATAGTAGTTGGCTTGATTTGCTTATTTGTCCACGATCCGAAATTTATCTGGAAAATGTTGCGTTGGTTTAAATGGCAGGGGATAAAATCTCAGGTTGCGAACATAACATCTATTCATAATCGCACTGTCTCAGAGGAATCGACCATTAATGTCATTAAAAATA
>JAZHVT010000062.1:0-9420 GCA_036453145.1 Eubacteriales bacterium | reverse complement strand
ATCGTTACACAAGTCGCGACTATTCCGCCCAAGTGAGGAACGCGAAGCGTTCCGAGTCTGGGGTGCTGAATCGTTACACAAGTCGCGACTATTCCGCCCAAGTGAGGAACGCGAAGCGTTCCGAGTCTGGGGTGCTGAATCGTTACACAAGTCGCGACTATTCCGCCCAAGTGAGGAACGCGAAGCGTTCCGAGTCCGGGGTGCTGACACGCGTGCACCGATTCCGGTGCAGCAGCTCGCTTTTCGTATCGCAAAAGATGCCTGTGCTTGACATGGTATGTGTCCCTTTCTAAAATGAAAAACAACGCGTAAAGGAGATATACATGCCATATCCTGAACTTAGTGAAATCAAGAAGATTGCCGCTGACGGGCAGTATAACGTCGCGCCTGTCACGGAGGAGCTGTTTGCCGATGTCAGGACGCCGGTCGAGGTCCTGAAGGCCATGATGAACGTGTCTGAGCACGTCTTTATTCTCGAGAGTGCCGAGGACAAGGAGAAGTGGGGGCGCTATACATTTCTCGGCTTTGACCCGAGCATGGAGATTACGTGCACGAACGGCGTGCTCTGTGTCGATGGCAAGGAAAAAATGCATACAGACAAGCCGGAGGATTTCATCCGCAGCGTGCTTGCGAAGAGAAAATCCCCGAAGATCGAGGGTCTTCCTTCATTTACAGGGGGTCTCGTCGGATACTTCTCTTATGATTATCTGAAATATCCGGAGCCGAGTCTCAGACTCGACGCGAAGGACACGGAGGGCTTCCGCGATCTCGATCTGATGCTGTTCGATAATGTCGTCGCATTTGACAATTTCTCACAGAAGATTGTCCTCATCGTCAATATCTCACTTGTGAAGGACCTTGACGAGGAGTACGCGAGAGCGGAGAAGAAGCTCGCGGAGCTGAGGGAGCTGATCCTCCACGGCGAGCCGAAGAAGGACATAGACGGCCATATGACCTCCGAGATCCGCCCGTACTTCACGAAGGAGCAGTACTGCGCGATGGTCGAGAAGGCCAAGCATCACATCTATGAGGGCGATATCTTCCAGATCGTGCTCTCAAACCGCCTTGAGGCGGACTTTGAGGGAAGCCTTCTGAATACGTACCGGGTTCTCCGCACCATGAATCCGTCGCCGTATATGTTCTATTTCTCAGGTGATTCCATGGAGATCGCAGGTGCCTCCCCGGAGACACTGGCGAAGCTCGAGGACGGGACGCTCCAGACCTTCCCGCTCGCTGGTACAAGGAGGCGCGGGAAGACGCCGGAGGAGGACAAGGAACTTGAGGAGGGGCTTCTCAAGGACCCGAAGGAGCTCGCGGAGCACAATATGCTTGTCGATCTCGGACGCAATGATCTCGGCAAGGTGAGCAAATTCGGCTCTGTGCACGTCGACCGGTACCACTGTGTGCTGAAATATTCACACGTCATGCACATCGGATCGACGGTCACGAGCCGCATCGCGGATGACAAGGACGCGATGGACGCAGTCGACTCGATTCTTCCGGCCGGAACACTGTCCGGTGCGCCGAAAATCCGCGCCTGCCAGCTGATCAATGATCTCGAGAACAATAAGCGCGGCATTTACGGCGGCGCGATCGGTTACCTTGATTTCACGGGCAACCTCGATACATGCATCGCGATCCGCATTGCCTACAAGAAGAACGGCAAGGTCTTTGTCCGCAGCGGGGCCGGTATTGTCGCGGATTCCGTCCCGGAAAATGAATACCAGGAGTGCCTGAACAAGGCGGCCGCCGTTGTGACGGCTCTGAAGCTGGCAGGGGAGGTAGAGGAATGATTTTACTGATAGACAATTATGACAGCTTTTCCTATAACCTGTACCAGCTGGTGGGTTCCATCGAGCCTGACATTCGCGTCATCCGGAACGACGCGATGACGGTCGATGAGATCCGCGGCCTTCATCCGGCAGGAATCATCCTGTCGCCGGGACCGGGAAAACCGGAGGACGCCGGCGTGTGCGTCGATGTCGCAAAGCAGCTCGGCGGTGAGGTCCCGATCCTCGGCGTCTGCCTCGGCCATCAGGCGATCTGCGTGGCATACGGCGCGACTGTGTCGCACGCGAAGACGCTCATGCACGGCAAGCAGTCTCTGACGGAGCTTGATACCGCAAGCACGCTCTTTAAGGGGCTTCCGGAGCGGGTGCCGGTGGCGAGATATCACTCGCTCGCGGCGATTGAGAGTACAATGCCGGAGTGTCTTGCGGTCACGGCGCGCGCGGACGACGGAGAGATCATGGCTGTTCAGCATAAGAAGTATGAAATCTACGGCGTCCAGTTCCATCCGGAATCTATCATGACGCCGGACGGCCCCACTATGCTGCAGAATTTCATTGACATCACGCGGCGGTAACAATTCAGATACAATTCAAAATTTTTTACAGAAAACGAAAACAGACTCTTGCGCCCGGAGGTTCTTTCTGCTATTATATGAAGGTGCTTCCGAGCAATAAGGGCTTATAGCTCAGCTGGTTAGAGCGCGCGCCTGATAAGCGCGAGGTCGGTGGTTCGAGTCCACTTAAGCCCATTTTATTCCTCGATAGCTCAATGGTAGAGCACTCGGCTGTTAACCGAGTTGTTGTAGGTTCGAGCCCTACTCGGGGAGCTTGCGACAGGTTTACAGCAATTTAACCTCATCGCGTTTCATGAGGCCCCATGGTCAAGCGGTTAAGACATCGCCCTTTCACGGCGGTAACAGCAGTCCGAATCTGCTTGGGGTCATTTGCATGGTATTCATGCCAGAATCTTTGTGGATCTTTAGCTCAGTTGGTTAGAGCAGTCGGCTCATAACCGATCGGTCCTGGGTTCGAGTCCCCGAAGATCCACTATACCTGGCCCAGTGGCTCAGTTGGTTAGAGCGCCGCCCTGTCACGGCGGAGGTCAAGGGTCCGAGTCCCTTCTGGGTCGTTTCAGACAGCAGCCGCTTGCAGAAAGCGGCTGTTCGTTTCTCTGCCGGTGTGGCGGAATTGGCAGACGCAAGGGACTTAAAATCCCTCGAAGGCAACTTCGTGCCGGTTCGAGTCCGGCCACCGGCATCTATGCCCCGGAAATCAACGATTTCCGGGGCGTTTTTGTGCCTGCGGCTGCAATATTCGCGACCGCATGCGACTTTGGGTGGCGTGTGAACAGTAACTGTTCATGAAATGTTCAGATTACGGAAAGCGTCTGTGAATGGCGTTTTCAGACACTGTGTGGTATGATGGCAACGTTCACGTGATAGAAGAAGCGCCTTCGGGCGCCTTACATAAAAATGAAAGCTGGAGTGCTGCATGAAGGATACTGT
Organism: Eubacteriales bacterium; assembly: GCA_036453145.1. Lineage (GTDB taxonomy): Bacteria > Bacillota > Clostridia > Lachnospirales > Lachnospiraceae > Chordicoccus. The sequence goes on along the minus strand of JAZHVT010000062.1, from coordinate 6,125 downwards.
TCTTTACTATGTCATTCCCTGCTATAACGAGGAAGAGGTGCTGAGCGAGACCGCAAAGCGGCTGTACGCCAAAATCAGTCAGCTCGTCAAGGCACAGAAAATATCACCCGCGAGCAGGATTCTGTTTGTCAATGACGGGAGTACGGATACAACGTGGGAGATCATTTCGAGGCTGCACCGCCTGGACCCCGTCTTTTCGGGACTGTCGCTGAGCCGAAACAGAGGCCACCAGAACGCGCTGTACGCGGGGCTTATGTTCGCGAAGGAATACTGTGATGTTTCCATTTCCATGGATGCGGACCTGCAGGACGACGTCGAGGCGACGGATGAGATGATCGCGCGCTATGAGGGCGGCTGCGATATCGTCTACGGAGTGCGGAATAACCGCGATACGGACTCCTGGTTCAAGCGGACGACGGCGAGGGGCTTCTATCGTCTCATGGAACACATGGGCGTCGAGATGATTCCGGACTGCGCGGATTTTCGTCTCATGGACAGACGGGCTCTGATCGGGCTGTCCGAGTTCCGCGAGGTCAATCTGTTCCTCCGGGGACTGGTTCCGCTGATCGGGTACAAGACGGACAAGGTCTATTACGCGCGCGGGAAGCGCTTCGCCGGTGAGAGCAAATATCCGCTGAAGAAAATGATCAATTTTTCGATTCAGGGTGTCACCTCACTCTCTGTCGAGCCGATCCGCATGATCACAAATACGGGGATCATCATTTTCCTTGTCAGCATTCTGTTTCTGATCTGGGGCATTGTCCAGAAGGCAAGAGGTGTGACAGTCGCCGGCTGGTCATCGCTCATTGTCTCGATCTGGGCGATCGGAGGTCTGATCCTCTTCTCGATCGGCATCATTGGAGAGTACATCGGAAAGATTTACCTCGAGACGAAGCATCGGCCGCGTTACCTGATCGACGAGACCTTAAATGACGGCATCCGGAAGCCGGATATCAGCCGGAGATCGAACCGTCCGGAGGCTTGAAAAACCGGCGGATCGGGCACAGAATCCGTAAAAGACGGCAGAGGCCGCTGCTCTGATGTAAGGAGCGGCGGCCTCTTTTTGGACAAGAGCCTCCCACATGCATATCCGGCTGTCAGAGACTGGAACGACTCCCTGAGAGAGCGTCTCCCCACGCGGAAACAAGCGCATCGAGGCGCCACGCAGCATTGGCGGCGCTGCTCGAGGGAAGCTTTACGGGCTCTATTCCTGTCTCCGGGAGGAGATATTTCATGTAGAGACGGTACGCCGTGCCGCCGTTTACAAAGATCCGGTTTCCGATCCGGCTGCCCTCGAGGATCGGCGAGAGCTCGGTCGGAACCACATCGCGGATGCTGCTGTCTGAGGAGCCGATGATCGAGCAGCTGTCGATGACGTCATAGAGCGCGATCCGGTTGCGGATGAGAAAGACCTTTTTCTCATCGGTGTCTGCTGCGGACGGCACGGTATCGTGAAAGACGGCGGCGAGAATCCTCCAGAAGCGGTTCTGCGGATGGCCGTAGTAAAAGTTCATTTCCCGCGACTTGACGGAGGGAAAGCTGCCCAGGATCAGATATTCGGAATCCGGTCTCCAGAAGGCACCGAAGGTGTGGGAGACCGTCATTCGCTCTTGCTTTTTCATATTGTATATTGCTCCCTGTCAGCGGCTGCTGCGGAGCTTCTTCAGCGGAAGAGGCTTCGCGGAGCCGCTTTTTTGCTGTGATTTGGCGGACTCTGTGGAACAGAGCGGATATTTTTTCTACAGTATACCATGTACGAGCCTGTCCGTCCTCACTCTGATATTCGCGGCCGCATGCGATTCCTTGCGCGTGCGAACAGGAATAGTAATCTGAGCGTAGTGCGAACTGTAGCAGGAATCCTGCAGTATCATGATCAGGACTGAAACCGCAATCGCATGTGCAGATGAGTTGGACCGCGAACGGACGGGTCGGACCGGCAAATTTTAGTCATTATTACCAAAACACAACGGATAAACAACAGCTATATGACAAAATGACGGCGATTCTGTTGACGAGTACATCAGCCAATGATAATATTTTTGTGAAAACGATGTCACACTGGAGGAGCGCAATGAATATCGGTGATATTGCCGAGATGGCGGGTGTTTCCAGAGCCGCCGTCTCCCGTTATCTGAATAACGGATATATCAGCGCCGAAAAAAGCGAGAAGATCCGGAAGGTGATTGAACGGACGGGCTACAAGCCTTCCGTAATGGCTCAGACGCTTCGCACAAAGAAAACGATGCTCATCGGAGTCGTGCTTCCCCGAATCAACTCAGATTCTATTTCAAGCATTGTGGCCGGGATCGGAACGGCACTCAATGCGAGCGGATATGAAATGCTTCTTGCGACGACTGATAACAATCCGGAAAAAGAACTGGAGTTTCTTCGCATTTTTTCGAATAACCGTGTGGACGGTGTGATTTTCATCGCCACCGTTTTTACGAAAGAGCACAGAAAGATCCTGAAGAATATGACAATTCCCGTTGTGATCGTGGGACAGCAGCTTGGCGGATATTCCTGCATTTACCACGATGATTACGGGGCGGGACGCGCGCTTGCGGAGCATGTGCTCGCGACCGGAAGAAAAAAACTGGCGTATATCGGTGTCTTGAGGGAGGATGTTGCAGTCGGGCAGCAGCGCCTTGAGGGCGTCAGCGCAGCAGTGAACGAGGCTGGTCTCACTCTTCCGCCGGAGAGGATGGAAATTGCCGAGTTCTCCGCGGAATCCGGACACCGCTGCATGAGCAGGATACTTTCGGCAAGCCCGGATATCGATGCAGTGATCTGTGCGACGGACGGCATTGCGATCGGGGCCATGCAATACCTGAAGGAGAGCGGAAGAAGAGTGCCGGAGGATGTTGCGGTTGCAGGCTTCGGCGACAATGTGATCTCATCGGTCACGACGCCGACACTAACGACGGTCCATCTTTATTACCGCGAGGCGGGCGAGACGGCCGCGAAGAGAATTGTCGAGCGGATCGACGGCAGAGAGAAGACGACGGTCGAGATCAAGCAGGGCTTCAAGGTCATTGAGCGCGGATCAACGAAGCGCGGACCGTCATGAGGCTGCTGTATGCTGCCGTGATGAGTACTGAACAGATGTGAGAAAAAATTTCATGTTAAATGAAGTTTCATGCTAAGGAGGAAGAGGAGATATGATTGACGAAACCTGGGAAAAGGAGTTCAGGACGAGACTGAGCCGCCACTATGACGAGATGAAATGGCTGTATGCGGAGCTGTACCACAATGATCAGCACGCATTTGACTATTTCTGCACGATGCTGCACGACTACTATCAGCAGCGGTCCGATGTGCTCAAGGAGTGGGACCAGGCCCGCGAGATGGTTCCGGACTGGTACAAGGGAAATGAGATGCTCGGCATGCTGATGTACACAAACTGCTTTGCAGGTACACTGAAGGGCGTCAAGTCCCATCTCGACTATATCAAGGAGTGCGGCGTCAATTATGTCCATCTCATGCCTCTTCTTCAGAGCCCGAAGGGAAGATCGGACGGAGGCTACGCGGTGTCGGATTTCCGGAAGGTCGAGCCGGAGCTCGGCACAATGGATGACCTCTCTGACCTCGCCTCGGAGTGCCACAACAAGGGCATGAGCGTCTGCCTTGACTTTGTCATGAACCACACATCGGAGGACCATGAGTGGGCGCAGAGAGCAAAGAAGGGCGAGAAGGAGTATCAGGACAGATATTTCTTCTTTGATAACTGGGACATTCCGAATGAATTCGAGAAGACCGTCCCGCAGGTGTTCCCGCAGACAGCGCCGGGCAACTTCACCTGGTGTGATGAGGCCCAGAAGGTTGTCATGACGACGTTTTATCCGTATCAGTGGGACCTCAACTATGCGAACCCGACTGTCTTCAATGATATGACGGCGAATATGCTCAACCTCTGCAACCACGGCGTTGATATCATCCGCCTCGATGCAGTCCCGTATATCTGGAAGACGCTCGGTACATCCTGCCGGAACCTGCCGCAGGTCCATACACTGGTCCGTCTCATGCGGATGGCGACTGAGGTTGTCTGCCCCGGCACGCTTCTGCTCGGCGAGGTTGTCATGGAGCCGTCGAAGGTTGTCCCGTATTTCGGAACGCTCGAGAAGCCGGAGTGCCATATGCTCTATAACGTCACGACGATGGCCTCCACATGGCACACGGTGGCGACACACGATGTCCGCCTGCTCCGCCATCAGCTTGAGTCTGTGTTCGCACTTCCGAAGGAGTACACATTCCTCAATTATCTCCGCTGCCACGATGACATCGGCTGGGGACTTGATTACGACTACCTGAAGCAGTTCGGAATTGACGAGGTCGCGCATAAGAAATATCTGAACGACTATCTGACAGGAAAATGGTACGGCAGCGATTCGCGCGGCGAGCTCTACAACGACGACCCGCGGCTTGGTGATGCGCGCCTCACAGGAACAACGGCGTCTCTCTGCGGAATTGAGGCTGCCGAGTATGAGAAGAATGACGAGAAGCTGGACCGCTATATCCGGCGTGATATTATGCTTCACGCCTTCCTTCTGACGCAGAGTGGCATTCCGGTCCTCTACAGCGGTGACGAGATCGGTCAGCTGAATGACTACTCCTATCACAATGACCCGCTCAAGTGGGACGACAGCCGGTATCTGCACAGAGGAAATCTGAACTGGGATGAGGTTGCGCTGCGGAATGACCCGAAGACACGCCAGGGCAGAATTTTCCAGGGTCTCAGAAGACTGGAGAAGCTCCGCACACAGTATGCGGTCTTCGACAGCGCCGCGGATACGTGGATCGTCGAGACGTACAACGATCACATCCTCGGAATCGGAAGATATTACAATGGCGAAAAGCTGATCGCACTCTTTAACTTCAGTGAGTTCGATGAGACCGCCTGGGTGAATGAGGTCGAGGACTATGTGGATCTTCTGACCGGTGAGCCGCGTCCGGCGAAGGCCGTCGGAATCCGGGCCTTTGATTTTGCATGGCTTATGACCTCGTTCCGGAAGAATATCCAGACGAAGAAGGCACCGACTCTTGAGAAGAAGGCAGAAACTGAAGAGACAAAGGCGTGACATGCACGGGTGATGCGGGCGGCCTGAAGGAGGGCCGCCCGGTATCTGTGCAGCGGCCGGAACAGGAGGAAGCAGAGACATGAAACTGATTTTTCTTGATATTGACGGAACTCTGACGACACCGGGATCAAATGAACCGCCGGCAAGCGCACTGGAGGCCATCCGGAAGGCACAGGCGAAAGGAAACAAGGTTTTTCTCTGCACGGGACGCAACTACGCGATGTTGAAGCCGCTTCTAAAGTACGGGTTTGACGGTATGGTCGCGGGAGCGGGCGGCTTTGTCACCTGCGGCGACAAGGTGCTCTTTGACTGCCCGATGACAGATGAGCAGACAAAGACAGCACTTGATACACTGCACCGCGGCGGCGTCTTCTGCACCCTTGAGACGAAGGATGTGACATACGGGGATGAGAACCTCGGTGATTTTCTCGCGGGACAGTCTGAGGGAAACAGTGAGATTGAGCGGTGGAGAAAGGCACTCTCGGATTCTCTCAACATTCATCCGATGAGCGAGTATGATGGAAGGCCGGCCTACAAGGTCGTTATCATGTGCCTCCGCATGGAGCAGCTCGATGAGGCGAAGGCAGCCCTTGAGAAGGATTTCAACTTCGTGATCCAGGACGTGCCTGCGCACGGCTGCCTGAACGGCGAACTCATCAACCGGAAATTCGACAAGGGCCGCGGCGTGCTGCGCGTCGCGGAATATCTCGGCATTCCAATCAGTGACACCTACGGGTTCGGCGACAGTATGAATGACCTCGAGATGATCAAAACGGTCGGGACGTCTGTCTGCATGGCCAATGGCAGCGAAACGCTGAAGAAAATGAGCGACATGGTCTGTCCGGCCGTAACAGATGACGGTCTTGCAAAGGCATTCGCCGAGCTGGGACTTGACTAATTCCTTCACGGATCTGATTTCGCGTTTCATAGAGACGCCCACACGAATCGCGATGCTTGTGCATGTTACGCAGACTTCTGGAATCTGAAAATCTTAAACCTGTAAAAGTGCACAAACAAATGACCTGAAAGTTGGGATAATCTACAATTTAC
>JAZHVT010000061.1:0-9455 GCA_036453145.1 Eubacteriales bacterium | reverse complement strand
CCGTGTTCATAGTTTGTTCATATTATTTTGCTATATTCTTTTTCGACAAGTGATGAATGGTTGTTTAAAACGCTTGGCCGTGAGATAACCTCACAATAATCTTTCATAATAATCGCCCCGGCAGTTCGCAGCTGTCGGGGCACTCCTCTTTTTACAGGGATTTTTCCGGAGCCGGGGCTTATCCGGATGTACGGAGTACTTCCTGATTTACGGGCAGCCCGGAAGCTGCCTGTTTTCTTAGCCGTATGGCACATTCTCTCATTTGTATGGTATAATTTCTGCATCATGCGATGAACGGACAGGAGAAATATCAATGAAGAAAGGAAAAATGACGGGAACTTCAGGCAGCGCTTTTAAGCGGGCGCTCAGAAGAATGCCGGAGGAGCTGCGGGTCGAGGCTCCGGTGATTCTGCTGGCAGCACTGGCCGCGGCTCTGCTGGCGGCTCTTCTGACACTGGTGCTGGTGAAGCCTGTATATGTGTCAAAGGCGGGCATTTACGTATCGACAGAGGCTGCCGCGGACACTGCGCAGACGGCTGCGAGCGGAGCTGCCGCGGATCAGACTGCCGCAGCTCTTGCGGATTCGACAGCCGCGAAGACTGATGACGCATCCTCCGGAAAATCGGGCTCTGAGGCACAGCTTCTGAATAACTGTGTTGAAATCACGACGGGCAGCGATGTTCTGCAGGCGGCGCTGGTGTCAGTCACAGATGCGGGCATACCCTATCACACGTTTGCAAAGCATGTCACTGCGACAGCGGCGAAGGACGCGCAGGTCATTTATGTGCGTGTGTCCGCAGATGATCCGTACAATGCGGCAGATCTCTGCGAGGCAGTGGCCGAGGAGGCTGCGCGGCAGTACAGCTCGGTCCTGCAGGCCGGAACGGTTAAAATCGTCTCGAGAGCGAATATCCCGATGTCCGGCTCGGGCGTGCACGCAGTCCGGAATGGGTTACTGGCCGGAATTGCTGTGATCCTTGCCGGAGTCATCGCGGTGTTCATTTTCTGCATGACGGACAGAAAGCTCCGCACAGACAGGGAAATCCGGGAGATTCTGGGGCTCGATACGTTCTGCATGATTCCGAAGGATCCGGACGAGCTGCGCTCGCGCATTCCGGAGGACATGGATGAGACGAATGACGGAGGTGCGGAATGAAACGGATCAGAATCAGACTCCCTGAGATGCGCTGGGAGATTGATGCGGAATATGACGCGATGGCGGAGCGGCTGATCGGGGCGGAAAATGCGAAAATCATCTGTGTGTCGAGCTGTGCGAAGGAGGCGACCCGCGGGGCTGTCTCCCTGCTTCTCGCAAGGAAGCTCGTGCAGAAGGGCTGCCGCGTGGTTCTCATGGACATGGATCTCAGGAAGGCCATGCCGCTTGCGCGCATTCAGGTGAAAAATGAAGACAGCACGGGCATTTCCCGGTGGCTGGCAAGCAAATGCGTATTTTCGGATATCCTGCTCAAGACAAATGTGGATGGTCTTTTCATGGTGCTCGCCGGTGAACCGGTCAATGACGGCACGAAGCTCCTGAAGGAAACCCGGTTCGGTGAGCTTCTTCAGTCTCTGGAGAAGGCCTTTGATTTTGTTCTGATTGATATTCCTCCGATTACGGAATCTGTGGACAGTACGCTGGTTGCAAAGCAGTGCGACGGCGCGCTGCTGATTATCGAGGCCGGAAAGACGGACGCGGATTTTGCGCAGAAGACGGCGGGACGGTTTGAGTCAGCCGGCTGTCCTGTTCTCGGAGCTGTTCTGAATAATGCGGACGTCTGGCGCAACCGGCGGTATTTTTCAAAGTACGGGCCGACGGATAAGAAGGCTCCGAAGGACGCGTATGCTATCGATGGTGTGGATGACAGCGAAGCTGAGGAGAAGACGGGCACAGGAGGCGATACGCCGAAAGCGGAGGAACGGACATGAGAAGAAAAATCTGTATGATACTGACGGCTGTGTCCGGAGTACTCGCGGTCGTGATTCTGATTCTTGCTCTGGCGACAGACCGGAAGGGCCCGTCGATTACAATTCCGGATGACGGCTCGTCCTACACGGATGGAGAGGCTGACACGGACCTGCTTCAGTCGGTGACAGCCACCGATAAGCGCGACGGGGATGTCACGGACACGCTGCGTGTCGAATCTGTCAGCAAGTCTGCTGACGGGACGGAGGCGTCTGTTGTGTACGCGGCGAAGGATGACGCGGGGAATGTGACGCTGAAGACGCGGAAGATGCCTGTGGCCGGTGCCGCAGCAGGTGAAGACACATCGGCAGATGCTGCCGCGGCTGAGAATGCGGGGGCAGCAGCGGAAAATGCAGCCTCTTCGGCTGCCTCTGCGTCCGGAGAGACAGAGGCTCAGTCAGGATCGGAGACGGCCTCCGCAGCTTCCTCTGAGAATGCAGAGAGCGCGGCGGAGAGTGCGGCGACGCCGACCCCGGACCCGGAGACGCAGGCTGAGCAGGCGGACGAGGCGGTCCGTAATACACTTGCTGCGGACGCGCCGCGCCTCTACCTCAAGGTCCACTATGTGACGCTTTCTGTTGGGGAGAAATTCTCATATATGTCCTATATCTCCCAGCTCACGGACGACAAGGACAGCAGCGCGACGCTCTCACAGCGGATTAATGTCGGCGGTGCCGCCTCGAGCGGAAAGCTCGATACGAGCACGCCGGGCAATTACGATGTGGAGTACAGCTGTGACGACAGCGACGGCAATAAGAGCAATGTTGCAATTCTGCACGTGACGGTTCAGTGAACCATATTGCGGTGGTATTCCGCATTGATCTCCGCGATCTCCTTCTCCCCGTTGATATACGGGAGATAGAGCTCGTCGATGCTGCCGCCGCCGATGTTGTCGCAGCCGTTGCAGAAATTACAGGCTCCGCCGCAGGAGCTTAAGGCCTCCTCGACGATGCGGATGCGGTCTTCTCTTGTTGTGTCCTTGATCAGAAGTGATTTCATGATGTGGCCTCCTTTCGGGCATAACGCCTGTCTTTATTGTATACCAGAGGCACGGGATTTGCACAAGGGGCGTGCTGCATTGCAGCGCCGCACAGCGGAAGCTGGAAACTGTCAAAAAGAGGATGAGAAACCGGCCTGAATTTCGTGCATTTGACAATTAGAAATCCGGCGGATAAACCGGTATAATAAAGAAGTATAAGAAGAACGACTGCAAGGGCAGCCCGGTGTTGGAAGACATAACTCCAAGCCGGGCTGTTTTTTTGTGCTCGTGAGTCGCTGCACGGGCGCAGCCGGCAGTACTTTGACTGAACGGCAGCGGAGCTTCATGACCGGTCTGAACCGGCTCTGACGCCTGGTGCCGTGCAGCTTGAAACATATTCAGGAGGCAGGAATGGAAAAGGTTGCAACTAACAAGATGGGTACGGAAAAAATATCGAAGGTCATGCTTTCGATGGGCATTCCGATTATTGTTTCGATGGTGCTGCAGGCCATGTACAACATCGTCGATTCCATGTTCGTCGCGAACATGGCGGATGAGCCGGGGATCGCGCATACAGGTGAGTATGCGGTCAATGCGCTTACGCTCGCATTTCCGGTCCAGATGCTGATCGTCGCGTTCGGCATCGGAACCGGCGTCGGTGTCGGCGCGATGCTCTCGCGCATGCTTGGCCTCAAGGACACGGAGGAAGCGGCGCGCGTCGCGGGCAACGGCGTGTTTCTCGGCATCGTGCTGTCCGCGGTGTTCTTCATTTTCGGACTGACGGGCATTGATGTCTATCTGAAGAGTCAGACGTCGGACCCGATCGTGCTCGGCATGGGCCACACGTATCTCCGGATCTGTACGCTGCTGTGCTTCGGCAACCTGCTCTACGGCATCTATGAGAAGCTCCTGCAGTCGACGGGCAAGACGATTCTGTCGACGACCGCACAGATTGCGGGGGCGCTCACCAATATTGTCTTTGACCCGATTATGATCTACGGTCTTCTCGGCTGCCCGAAAATGGGTATCGCGGGCGCGGCCTGGGCGACAGTCATGGGTCAGATGGTCTCTCTCGTTCTCGCGATGATCTTTCAGTATACGAAAAATAAGGAAATAAAGAGCGGCTTCCGCTATCTGAAGCCCGACGGAAGAACGATTCGCGGCATCTACAGCATCGGCGTCAGCGCCATTATCATGCAGGCCCTGATGAGCTTTATGACATACGGTGTCAATATCATTTTCGGCGCGGTCTCCGCATCGGCCGTCACGGCATATGGCATATTTTACAAGATCCAGCAGTTCATTTTCTTCGCGGGCTTCGGCCTCCGAGACGCGATCACGCCGATTATCTCCTACAACTATGGCATGGGCTCGCAGAAGCGCGTGAAGGAGGGCATCAAGTGCGGCCTGATTGATACGACCGTCGTCATGATCATCGGTCTTGTGCTCATGCAGCTCTTCGCGCATCCGCTCGCGCAGATCTTCGGTCTGACGCAGGAGACGGAGACGCTGTGCGTCAGAGCGATGCATATCATCAGCCTCGGCTTTGTGTTCGCGGGCATCAACATCGCGCTGCAGGGCGTCTTCCAGGCGCTTCAGTCCGGCAACAGCTCGCTCATCGTCACAGTCTTAAGACTGCTTGCGATCCCGCTTCCGCTGGCTTACGTGTTCACACGCATGGAAAATGCAGAGCAGCTCATTTTCTGGGCGTTCCCGATTGGTGAGCTTGTCGCGGCTGCTGTCGCTGTGATCCTTCTCAAGCGGTGCTATCAGAAGCGCGTGGTTCCGATGGCGAACTGGAAGAGGACGCGCGAGGAGGCGGCAGGCTCCGACGTATAATGCCGTCACTGAGTTCGAGCGAACGATCACTTGTTACAGAAATTTCACAGATAGAAGGCGTATGCCTTGTTGACGAACATTGCGCGAGTAGGTATTATACCTTGTAAACAAACCGGACGGATAGCCCGTTCCTGGATTTTGCAGGTTGAGGATAACGATTCAGCACCCTTAGGCCCGGAACGCATCGCGTTACTCGCTGCGGGCGCTGAACCGTTACAAATAAGGAGGTATATACTATGGCGGATTTTGATACAAGGCAATATAAGCTCGCCCGCGTCCGTCAGTTTGACGGCACGCCGCTCACTCGGACACAGTACAATCTGGTAATCGGCGGCATGCTCGTCTTCGGCACGCTGATTAACGTCGCCGAGGCGACACTGCTGCGGAATTCGATTCTTCAGATTCCGGCGCTCGCGGTGTTTCTCATTTATCTGATCGGAAGCTTCGGCGGCATGGCGCTGGTCTATCGGAACCGGAGCGTCGGCGCAGGCATCGCGGGCTTCACAGTCCTCGCCGCGTCGATGGGGCTTCTGCTCACGTATTTCGTGTCATTTTATGACACAGGCTCGATCGCGCTCGCATTTATCTGCACGGCGTGCACGACGGGCATCATGATGGCGCTCGCGACACTTGCACCGCAGGTGTTCCTCAGGATGGGACGGGTTCTCGGCATCTCGCTACTCGTTTCCATCTTCGCAAGCCTTGTCGTTGCATTTCTCGCGCCTGCGCTGTGGACGGCCTTCGACTGGCTCATGGTCCTTCTGTTCTGCGGCTATATCGGCTTTGACTGGGCGAGGGCGCAGCGCTACCCGTCAAATGCAGTCAACGCCGTTCAGTGCGCGGCGGACATCTATGTCGATATCGTAAACCTGTTCATCCGGATTCTCGATATCATCGGCGTGAGCCGCAACTGAGCTATTGAGCTATGGCTGAGAGAAATGCAGAGCTCCATACGGTGGAGCTGACCGGCTTCCCGCAGGTTGTGACGGAGTCGGGAATCGCGTACGGCGGAGATCAGAACTGGTTCAAGCGGCCGAAATGGGCGAGAGTTGCGGGCTGCGCGTCTGCCGCGGGCGCAAATCTCGCGGCGTACTACGGCATCGGGACGGAGCCGGATATCGCGGGGGCGCCTGTCTACAGCCAGAAGAAGTATGTGGAGCTGCAGACACTGATGTACAGGCACTACATGCATCCCGGCTATATGGGCTTTCCGCATGTGACCGTGTTCCGCGACCATTTTGTGCAGTATGTGAAGGACAACGGCGCGTGGGCAAGTGGTGAGATCAGGACTGAGAAGGACTGGACGCACGCAAGAGATGCCTTTGCATATATCCGGCAGGCAATCGATAAGGACACGCCGGTTGCGCTTCTTATTCTCGGTCACACCCGGGAGGAGGAGCTCGGCGACGACACCTGGCACTGGATGACGCTGACGGGATACGACGAGGACGGAAGCAGGGTCCTCATTTCCAATCACGGGAAGCGGCAGTGGCTCGATGTCCCGATGGTCTTTGAGCCTGACGCGAAAAATGAGGTGCGCCTCGCGAAGTTTACGGTAAGAAAATGCAATTAATCAGCACCCCCACAACAAGGAACGCGAAGCATTCCGAGTCAGGGCGCTTAAGCTGGATTTACGCATGAAAAATCCCCATCTGCAGCTGCAGGCGGGGATTCTGACTGTCTGAAAAAGGCTTTCCCGGCAGCCGCGCATTCTAACGGGATTATATATGGTTGCTCTAGATGCCGGCTGAGCCGCATGGCGGCTCTCCTCCCGGAACCGGGGAAGTCTGCGACAAGTATAGCACAGAGAGAGGGGCCGCGGCAAATCTGCCGCAGCCCCTCTCTTCGTTATCCCGGTGTGAGACGGCTTATTTATTGTATTTATAGAAGCCCTCGCCCGCGTTGACGCCGGTCTTGCCCTCGTCGAGGTATTTCTTCAGCATCGCGCAGATCCTGCCCATCGTGGAGTTCGGGTCCTTCGACTGCGGGTTCATGCTGCAGATATCGTATGCGGTCTTGAGGCCGACGACATCGAGGATATGGAACGGACCGACAGGCGAGCCTGTCGCGAGCTTCCATGTGAGGTCGATCGTCTCCGGCTCAGCGACGCCGTTCGCGTAGAGCGCTTCAGCTGCCGTGAGGAACGGAACGAGCATGGTGTTCAGGATGTACCCCGGCTGCTCCTTCTTCAGGCAGAGCGGGATCATGCCGATCTCCTTCGCAAACTGGACGACCTCGTCGTAGACCTTCGGGTCAGTCCCGTCGTGGCCCATAACCTCGGCCGTGTTGCCGTTCCAGATTTCATTTGCAAAATGAAGTGCCATATACTTTTCCGGGCGGCCCGTATAGTCGCGGAACTGGCTCGGGACCATCGTGGAGGAGTTCGTGACGATAACCGTCTTCTCCGGGAGCAGGTCCTTCATTTTCGTGTAGACACCGATCTTCGCCTTCGGGTCCTCTGTCATGGACTCGATGACAAGGTCCGCGTCAGCGACAGCCTTTGCCATGTCGAGCTCGATCCTGATGCTGTCGTATGCTTTCTCGACCTGCTTTTTAAGCTCGTCGATTTTCTCCGGTGTGAGGTCCTTCACGCCGTCGACGAGACCGTGCGAGTACCGCTGTGTATCTGTGCCGCAGAGAGCCTTGTGCGCCTCCAGCGTGTTCAGGTAAATGCCCTTCAGCCGGTCAAGCTTCGGCTGCGTGCGGCCGATGGACCCTTCACTGCGGAGCCAGAATGTCACGTTCTTACCCCTGTATGCTGCCTGAAAGCCGATCTGTGTGCCGAGGACGCCGCCGCCGGCAACGACTACATTTTGAAAGCTCATAAATAACCCTCCTTTGAATTTGTGTTGGCGCAGGATGGCCTGCGATTTACACAAATCATACCACAGAAAGGGACTATTCTGTGTGAAATTTTCATAAAAGATCACTGCGTAGATACGATTTATCCGGCAGGCGGATTTGAGAGAGACTGCGCTTTATCACGTCTATACTCCACAGGCGTCTTCCCCGTGCTCTCGCGGAAGACCCGCGAGAGGTGGCCGGGCGAGGAGTAGCCGAGATAGACACTGATCGAGGTGACGGGCTTGTCGGTGTAACGAAGAAGCCGCTTTGCCTCCTCAATCTTCTTGTCGCGAATGTACTGCTGCAGCGTGACGCCGGCTTCCTTCCGAAAGCAGCGGCTTACGTACGAGCGGCTCATGAAGAGCGCGTCCGCGATGTCCTCCGTCGTGACCGGTTCGGACAGATGCTGCAGGATATAGGCGTGGACCTTAAGAACAAGCGGAGTTGGCTGGCCGCCGCCCTGGAGAATGCGGACCCGGTCACAGAAATCGAGCACCATGTGATACTGCAGGTTCATGATCCGGTCAGGATCGGGCAGAAGCTCCGCCTTCCGGATATACGCGTCGCTCAGCTGAAACGCCTCCTCGACCGGGACACCGCCTTCGATCGCCGCTCTCGAGACAATCGTCGCTGTCGTGACAAATGTATTTTTCTGCTGGCGCAGCTGGTTCGGCGCCATGCTCCCGGGACGGATCGCCGGCGCTCTGTCCATCCATGCCCTGAGCGAGACCATGTCGCCCTGGCGGATCATCCGCAGCATGAGCTGTTCCTGACCGTAGGAATTGTGCTGCGTCTCCTCCGGCTGCGACGAATCTGCATTTGCGGCCTTCTGCGCAGGCCCGCCGGTTTCGTCGCTGTCATCGAAGAAGCGGTCTGCCTCCTTTGTCCTCAGCTCCGTCGAGAGCGCGTCCTGCTCGCTGCCTGAAATGGTCAGGTCCATGAGGCTCAGCCTCTGCCCGGTCAGGATAAAGCAGACAGGCAGCAGCATCTGCACCAGGTTCATGATCGGCAGGTGGATGATGCTCTTCATGCCGCCGATCAGCTCCTCAATCTCTCCCCTGTCCGCTAATCCCAGACGGAAGGCCAGCCTCCGGAGATTCTGGTCTGTGTCCGGCACCTGCCGCGTGGGCCCGATGACCATCCGCCGGCTTTCAAAGCGGACGATTCCGTAGTAATAGAAATCCTCCTCGGATGGAATCTGATGATTCATCTGTTTTTTGTCACATATAAGTAAAATATAACACATATAGGTAAGTCTGATGCACGACAATTTGATATTCTTCATCCTGACAGATGAAAACCAATCCTTAAAAAGGAACGGAGGCAGTACCGGCCTCGGCATGAAGGGAGAATGACAAATGAAGAAACTGAAGGTACTTGTCACAGGAGCTGCCGGCGGCATGGGTATGGAGACGATCCGCCAGATGGCGGAGGACGACGGTGCATACAGCATCGTCGCGACTGATCTTCCGGGCGAAAAGAGCAGAAAGAACCTCGAGCCGTTCCGCGGAAATCCGAGGTTCACGATCGTGTACGGAGATCTCACGGATTATGAGACCGTAAAGAAGCTTGTGAAGGACTGCGATATTGTGATGCACATCGCGGCATTTGTCTCGCCGTTTGCGGACTATTACCCGGAGAAAGCGATGCAGATCAACTGCGGATCGACGAGAAACTTTATTCTGGCGATCCGGGAGTTGCATCAGAGTCAAGTCCAAATTTGTGTGTAAATTGCTCTTAGGTACCTGCGGTGCCAAGGGATGCCTTGCATCCCTTAGCTAACCACCAGCTCTCTTGAAGGGACTGTCAAGGGTGCGTAAGCACCTCGAA
>JAZHVT010000060.1:0-9708 GCA_036453145.1 Eubacteriales bacterium | reverse complement strand
AATATGTTCTGTAACGTACGTTTTATAGATGAACAGGCCTTAGAAATCTTCACAAACTTGAAGAAGGAAAACTTGCTGAATGGGCTGTCTCGAGAAAAATTCACAGAACGTATTACATATTATTTCGGAGAAGTTAATGCATTGCACCCATTTCGAGAAGGAAATGGTCGGACTCAACGCGAGTTTTTCCGGGAACTAGCCCTCCATGACGGGTATGTACTTGATTATTCTGGAATTACGAAGGAAGAGATGATCGATGCCAGCATCGATTCTTTTCTTCGCAAATATGACAAATTAGCTGCCCTTCTAAACAGAGCTCTCTCAGAAAACGAGAAAGATTAGCTAAAAAGCGGGCGAAAAACCATCTCTGGTCTTTCGCCCGCTCTTATCAATGCTTATACATTGCCTGAACTTTCCGCCGCGCCTTTTACTTGACGGCGAACCAGCCGATGCCTTCATACTTCCAGCCGATCGACGCGAGATATTCGCGCTCCTTGAAGCTGGTTGTATAGTGGTGTGCACCGGCCCCCTTCGCGTTCGGGTTGTACAGGCGGTAGACGGCATCTCCCTTCTGGTCGTCGCTGTACCAGCCGATGCCCTCGCATTTCCAGCCCTTCGTCTTGAGCCAGTCACGCTCCGCCACACTCGTCGTGTAGTGATGATCGCCCGCATTCGGGTTGTACATACGGTAGACCGGCGTGTCCGATGTCTTCGGTGACTTCCACGCAACACCCTCGTATTTCCAGCCGACACTGACGAGATGATCGCGCTCGCCCGTATTCTCTGTGAAGAAGTGCTCCCCCGAATTCGGATTGTAGAGGCGGTACATATTCACGGCCTCTGCTGCCTCAGTCGGCGTTTTTGTCGGTGCTGCCGACGGAGCCTTGGTCGGTGTCGCCGTCGGCGTCACCGTCGGAGCCTCAGTCGGCGTCGCCGTCGGATTTGCGCTGACATCCGTGAAATCCGGGAGCCTGAAGAGCTTCGACTCGCCCTTCGCCCATTTGAAATTGTCCGTCTGCGTTCCGCCGTTGTTGTTATTGAAAATGACATTCACATTGTCCGCGTCATCCGGGAAGTCATAATAGTAAACATCATCTCCATTCTCGTCATAGCCGAGATACGTGAGGTGATCGCCCGGCCATCCGGCAGTCCACTGCGTGAAGCCTTCTCCGGAAGCGTCCGCGTCAGTCCACGCATAGATCGTGAGATCATCCCAGTCAGACGGAACATACGCGTAGATATTGTGCGAGCCGTCGATCACGGCCTTCTCCGGAACCGGTGTGGCCGTCGGGGTCGGCGTATTCGTCGGGATCGGCGTCACCTTTGACTCATACGGGAGCCAGGAATCCGCTGCCGCGTCATACATGTAGGGCTCGTCATTTGTCAGAGCAAGTCCCGCCTGACCATCCGGCGTCGAGCGCTTGTCTCCGTCCTTATCGACGAAAATGACATTCCCGCTCGTGATCTTGTCAGGCAGATCCGCGCCGAACACGTTGTTTCCGTCGTCATTCTTGCCGAGGTAATACATCTGCACGCCCGGCCAGGATGCGTTGCTGCTTCCTGACGAGTCATACGCGTACATATAGACCGGGTCTGTCCAGGAGGAATCCGTCGTGATATAGGCATCGAAGGTCTTAGACTCCGTATTCTCGGCGTTCTTCCCATCCTTGAAGATGATCGACCCGCCCTCTGTGTAGGACCCGTTGTCAGTCTGATGGCCGTTATTGTCATTTACTATGACATTCGATGTCGTCAGCGTGCCGTCGCTATGATAGTAGTAAATGGCATTTCCGTCATCATCGACGCCAAGCTTTGTCATCTCCGTTCCCGGCCAGCTGCCGAGAATCGAGGTGTTGGACGATGTCCATGCGTAGATGTAGAGCGGGGCATTCCAACTGTCATTCACATAGGCATAGACATCCTGGCTGCTGTCAGCATAGCTCAGGAGGCCCGTCACCGGAGTCGGTGTCGGCGTACTCGTCGGGATCTCCGCCCCGTACTTGTACCACTTCCAGTCGGTGCTCGATGTGTAGCGGAAGACCATGGAGCCACTCAGCTGAAGGCCCGGGGCCTGATCCGCCGGATAGCGGCAGGAATTATCATCGTCTGAATAACCGGCCCAGAAAATGACGCGCGGGTTCGTGATGTCCGCCGGAACCGTATATTTATACCATGTCTCGCCGTCCGCCGCGTACTGCTCATCCTTATCGAGCTCCATCTTCTCGCCCGGCCAGTCCGCATTGCTCGTCGAATCATACGCGTAGCAGTAGACGTTGTCCGCGTTCCATCCGTCCGGAAGGACGAGATAGGCAACGTTCGGAACGGTCTTCGTGAAGTCAAAGTCGAAGGAATAGCTCTTCCCGTCGGCGCCGGTCGCTGTCAGCGTAACCGTGATGTTTTTGCCGGCTTCTGTGGAGGAACCGATCGTAATGACATCGCCGGACTTGAAGGAGCCCGATGCGCCCTCGGATGTTGTGTACTTAAGGTTCGTGCCATTGTCAGCCGTCAGTGTGACATCAAGTGTGTCGCTCTGGAAGCTGCTTGAGCCCGTTGTTGATGCGGCACCAAGACTCGGTGCGTTCAGCGCGTCAAGGTTCTCAAGGAAGACAGCTGTCTTTGCGCCGATCGTGCCGGAGAGCTTTCCATCCTCGACCTTCCAGTCTGCAGAGGCCGCATCCTTTACCATATCCGTGTAGTCGCCGTCCGGAAGAGACGTCTTAACGCTGATCGCCACCTGATCGCCTGCGTTCACAAGTACGACGCCTGCCGCGCCTCTTGCGATCATGAGAAGAGAAGAATCTCCCGTCGGGTTCGTAAATGCCTCGCCCTGGCCGACCATATCTGTGCGGAAATGGTTCGCTGTCGTGACGATCGGGCTCTTGAATGTATCGTTGCCCTTTGCGCCGAGCACGTTATTTCCATAATAATTGCCGTTCGTCGAGTCCTCGCCGTCCGGCCGGCTGTAGAACAGCGGCGTGCCGGTTCCGCGGCCCGCGATGATTGCCCAGCCGAGCTCGATCTGCTGATCAGACAGGTTGCCGGACTCATGATCGTTGCAGTACGTATCGTGCGACTCAACCCATGTGACAAGCTTCGAGGCATCCCCCGTGCCGAGACTTGCCAGTGTGCCCGCTGACAGGTTGCCGCTTGCGAGCGCCTGGCGGAGTGTCGTGCCGTAGCTCGATGCGGTTGTTCCGATGTACTTCTGATACTCGGTCACCGGAACGTTGTCGCCGGCAAGGACCTCGCCGTAGATGTAAAGTCCTGTCGTATCGATGGACTTTCCATTTGCCGTCGCTTCCTGACCGACAACGACAGGCCAGAAATTGTTGCTCCAGCCGTTCTCGCTCGTGTACTCATCCTCCGGATCCGTCGGAACGCCGATGTGCTTCGCTGTGTCATAGCGCATGCCGTCCGCGCCGTCCGCGATGAGCTCGTTGATATAATTAAGGAAGTAATCCTGGAAATACGGATTCTCCGTGTTGACGTCCGGGAGACCGCCCATCATTTCCGTCGTGCACTGAAGACGGTCGCCCCAGTTAACGATATTCGTGAACGCGTCCTTGTGGTAAAGACCTGTTGAGTAGGTCGTTGTGTGCGAATTGTCGTTATTGACGTAGCCGTCCGTGTCCGCGTTGTTGCCGCCCGCTGCCGCAAAGAGGCTCGCGGAGACGTCCTGCAGAAGCGGAGTCGTGTGGTTCGGGATGACATCGACGATAACCTTGATGCCGTACTTGTCGGCCTCGGCGCACATCGCCTTGAACTCATCCTCCGTGCCGAGCTGGTAGTTGCCGATTGTCCAGTCTGTCGGCTGATACTGCCACCACCAGCAGCCGTCCAAGCCGTCTTTCGTCTCCTTTCCATCTGCGTCAAACGACATGAGCTGCATGCCCGGATGATCACTGACGCACGCGTTCGCCGGAGATGTCTGCACAGTCGAGAAGCCGGCCGCCGCGATGTCAGCCATGTTCTCCTTGATCGTGTTAAATGACCAGCACCACGCGTGAAGAATCGTGCCGTCCGCCGTGTCGGCCGTGAGGTTATTGGCCTCGGCCTTCGCGTCGTCACTTGTCTCATCGGGAACTGCCTTCGTGAAATTTGTCTCAACCGGAGACGGACCTGTGACAGCTGCTGACGGCGTCGCTGTTGCCGCGGTGCTCTCCGCAGAAGAAGCCGCCGTTGAAGCTGCCGCGGTGCTCTCCGAAGCAGAGCCTGCAGTGCTCGCCTTCTTCGTGTCCTCGCTTTCCGCCGCGGTGCCTGCAGAGTCTGACGTTGACTCCGCCGAAGCTGCCGCGCCGACGAGCGCTTCATTTTCATCTGATGTGGAATTTTCGTCCGTCTGCGCAGCTGATGCTGATGGCGATGTCGTGAGCGTCGCCGTGTCCGCAGATACTGTCTGCACTGTGGCAAGCGCACTCACCGGAATCACTGACAGCGTCAGCGCGACGGCAAGCAGCCAGGCCAGCACACGACCGGACAAATGATTGTGTTTCTTGTCCATACCGTTACCTCCTTCGTATCGTGCTCCGCCTGTGTGGAATGGTTTCCACCAGCGGATAATAAAAAAATACTTTCCTAAATCCCGATTTCTGCCAGAGAAAAGTACAATTTAACAATACGTCGCGGGGAGGTGTCCTGTCAACAAAATTCAATAATCTCTTAAGATTTTTGTGGATTTTTATCAACAGGGTTCTCATTTTCCGGCTTGATGAACTCGAAGGCGGATTCATCGTCCTTCGACTCGAAGGAATGTACATAGAGATATTTCCGGATCGCAAATATGCCTGCGATCGCCGCAACTCCGCACAGGAGCTCGATACCGCTGCCGCTGTCGAAGACCATATGCCGCGCGAGCGCGAACATGAGAACCTCGAGCGCGCTTCCCGGCGTGTGCTTGATCAGCATGCGGATGAATTCGATTCCAATAACCAGGTTGAAGGCCGACTCAAGGAAATTGTGAAAGGCCTCCTTATCCGCGCCCGTCAGCAGATGCGGGATATCGCTCACGAGAGGTACGATACTGAAAATGAACCCCGCAAGAACGATGACGGCGATAAGGATCTCCATGACCTCAGCTGCCATTTCGAGCCAGTCGCTCAGAGCGCGGTTCTTGCTTTTCTGTTTCTGCCTATGCTCTTCTCTTCTTTTTTCTTCCATAAAATTCACGCACCTTCATTTTTAAAAAACATCGCCGATGAGTCAGGCATATTTCACTGGCTCAAACGTTTCAAATTCCGCAGATCAATATCCGTCTGCATGTCCAGAAAATAGCCATCTGATACGCCAAACAGCTTGGCAAGCCGAAGTGAAGTATCCGCTGCAATTTTCCTCCGACCATGCAGGATATCCTGAATTCTGGAGATTGGAACATCGATACCTTTGGCCAGCTTATAGGCACTGAGGCCCATCGGCTCCATGAATTCCTCCTGCAGAATTTCACCTACTGTTGGCGTCACAATATAATCATTACTCATGTCCCGTCTCCACATAAATTTAATAAATTCCTTGTTACAAGAATTATGTCCGTTTCACGTGTACATGTCAATAAGTCATCAGTTCTTCTACCAGTTATATAACGGAAAGGGGGGCGGCTGCGCCTTTCGGTGCAGCCGCCCCCCCTTGTGTTGGAATCACAATCTCGGTCGGACTATTCATTTCATGCAGCAAAATTT
Source organism: Eubacteriales bacterium (assembly GCA_036453145.1). Classification (GTDB taxonomy): domain Bacteria; phylum Bacillota; class Clostridia; order Lachnospirales; family Lachnospiraceae; genus Chordicoccus. Next base: position 4,036 of record JAZHVT010000060.1, on the reverse strand, counting down.
ATCTGTGAAGAATAACGGGAGTTTTCCGTCTCCTCTCAGCAAGAAACGGACTGAAAATTCCTGCAAGAAATGCGGCCATCATAATCATTGTCATGTCTGCCTCCTTACTCCTCCGGACCATGCTGATTCGTGCCCGGATCCTATCACACAATCCAATGCATCCATCTATGTTAAACAGAATGGTTCCAAAGTCTCTTTGCCTGATACGATTGGCTTTTCTCTTTTAGAGCCTGCTTGAGAAATTGGTATGTCCTGTTCTGTATGATGACAGGATACGGGAAATCTGTGGCGGAAATGTGGCGAGAATCTAACCAAATCATAAAAATGAGGAATCTTCTTCCGGGTTCGAGTTGGGATTCCTGGTAGCCGAGATCCCGGCAAAATCATGCGCTTTTCTTCGCGCTGTGCTTCTTCTGCATTTTCCGGTAGACAAGAGTGCCGCCCGCGCAGAAGATCCCGATCAGCACGAGAACGAGCAACGCGTCCATGTACCGCTGTTCGCCGATCGCATTTCCGCCGAGCGTCGACATCAGGATCGCCGGGAAGCGGCCGACAAATGTAATGATCAGCATGGTCGTCCATTTCATGTCGGTGAGCCCGAGAAAGTACGTGATCAGATCCTTCGGTGTCCCCGGAATGACATAGAGGAAAAATGCAATCAGGTTGAAGCGGTCCGTTGTCTTAAGGAAGCTCACGGAGTCGATCTGCTCTTTCGAGAAGAACACCTCGACGACGTCCCTGCCGTATTTTTTCACAATGAGAAATACAAGCATACTGCCCGTCGTCGTCCCGATATCCGAGATCAGTGCCCCGCGGAAGGCGCCGAAGGCGTACCCGGCCGCGATCTCGAACGGGCCGCCAGGGATAATCGCTGCGACGACCTGCAGAATCGTCGCCCCGATAAATGCAAGGATTCCCGGGAGCCCCTTCGCTTTCATGTACGCGCGGAACATGTCCGGGTCATTCGCCATGCGGATCATCGGCTTTGCGAGCCACCAACAGAATAGCCCGATCAGGACCAGGGCGATGAGAAGAATCACGAGGGCGATAATCTTCTTCTTCGTCCAGTGGAATTCAAATTTTTTCAGCTTTTCAGATAATTTCTTACCGGTTAATTTCATAAAAAACACCTCACGCATAGTATACACCATGCGTGAGGCGTGTGACAAAACGGGTCTTCCGTTATCGATACAGCTGCGTTGACATGTATCAGCTACTGCCATATTTTTTCACCGCGGCGCGCTTCCATGCGCCTTCTTCTGTTTCTCTAAAGGATGAATTCGCATGTCTGGATAGAGCTCCTCGCAAGCTTTCATTTTGACCTTCACTTCAATGGCCAGCATAGTTGGTACTCCTTTGTTTCGACAATCTACAGTTTCAGGCCGCCACAGCAACTATCAGCGCAATGACACCGACAACCAGGATGACCGGCAGGACCGCCATCGCGGCACCAAACAGCGTCACCGCTAGTCCGGCGAGAATAATCCATCCGATCACACCGAGGATGACGCCGAACAGGCGTCCCACAATGTGCAGCACGAATCCCGTGAGCTTAAACAGACCGATCATGCACGCAATAACCAGGATAAGACTCAGCATGAATCACACCTCTTTTCTGTGTAGTACATACAGTATACTTATTTTTACGGCAAATGAAAAGCCGGAGCACAGCGGTTTGCGGTACAATGGGTTACCCCTCGCTGTGAACCTCTGTAATAGCAAGCCGGTATCTCGGGTGTTCTGCGATACATGGCTGTTACCCATCGCTGTATGCTTTCATAATAGCGAGAGCCACATCCGTCCCCTGCAGGTTCCAGCTGAGGGAACTCCGATCGACAAGCCCGTAGCTCTCCGATGTCCCGGCCACGCCTCCATTATCCCAGAAGAATTTTTGTTTTTCTCGGGCAGACCTTCACAGGTTTTCTCCATTCGATGCGATCACGTCTCGGTACCAGTACGCGGAGTCCTTGAGCACGCGCTTCTCCGTCGGATAATCGACGTAAATGAGCCCGAACCGCTTGTCGTACCCAAACGCCCACTCAAAATTGTCCATGATCGACCAGTACATGTAGCCGATCACTGGAACCCCCTCCGAGACCGCGCGGTGAAGTCCCGTGAGATATCTCCCGAGGAACTCGATTCTCTGCGGATCGTGGACCTTACCGTCGCGGAAGAGCATATCGCAGTTCGCCATGCCATTTTCCGTGAACATGATCGGAAGACCATACCGCTCATAGCAGAATTTCGCCGCCCAGTACAGCGCATCATCCGTAACCGGCCAGTTCATCGCCGTACGCGGCATACCCGGGATTTCGTGGCTGTTCGGCTTGTCCGGCGCGTCGTCATAATTGGAGGAACTGTAGCAATTGATCCCGAAGAAGTCAAATGGCTGACGGATTACCGCGAGGTCCTGCTCCGAGATCACCTTTTTCAGAATCGGATGAAGCTCTCCTCCCAGCACCGGATTGGCCCAGAAGTCAAATGAAAATACCGACCGCTCCTGCGAGAACATGTCGGCCTTCGCCGCCTCAATATCTTCTTCGCTCTCGCTCCACGGCGTAATCACGCTTCCATTCAGCGCCATGCCGATCTTCGGCGTCTTCTTCGCGTATTTCCGGATGACAGCTGCCGACTTGCCGTGCGAGAGCAGTACATTTCTCGAGGTTCTGCCAACAACATCCTCCATCTCAGCCTGATCGTCCATGTGACGCTCAAATGGCGCATGGATTCCAAGCATATATCCGAGACCGATCATGCACGCCGGCTCATTGAACGTCATCCAGTACTGCACCTTGTCGGAAAGCGCGTCGATCACAAGCTTCGTATATTCCGCAAAGTAGTCGCTGACCGCCTCGCATTTCCAGCCGCCCTCATCATAGATCCACATCGGGAGGTCCCAGTGATAGAGAGTGACGCAGGGCTCGATCCCCGCCTTCACAAGCTCATCGACCAGCTCCCTGTAAAATGCAAGTCCCTTCGCGTTCACGACGCCTTTCTTCGGAACGATGCGCGGCCAGCTCACGGAAAAACGGTAAGCCTTGATGCCGATCTGCTTCATGAGCGCAATGTCTTCTTTAAAATGATGATAGTGGTCGCACGCCTTGTTCCCGTTGTCGCCGTGCTCGACGTGCCCTGCGCTGAGCGAGTCCCAGATACTCATGCCGCGGCCATCCTCGTTATAGGCGCCTTCTACCTGATACGCGGCGCTCGCCGCACCCCACATGAAATTCTTCGGAAATCCCATAATTTTCTCTCCCCTTTGAAAAATCAATATGATAAACAGTATAAAGGTATTTAGTGAGAGCGCAAGGGGGTGGAAATAAATTTATATGCAGGAAAATTTGGAGCTCTCGGCGATGCGATTCTGATCGGACGTAGTGTTTCTCGACCCGGTCTTGCTCTCACACGATACTGTTGTAGGTTTTCTGGCAGGATTTGGGGCTCAAGCACTACGACTCACTAAAGCCATGTGTTTACTGTTTTAACGTGTTAAAGTTCGGGTATCGAAAAAAGAGCTCTCAGCCGAGAGCCCTTGTGTAACAAACACACCTTCAAAACCGCATATACGAACTTTAAATGAGGCTTCGCTGTAAAGCGGCTTTCACTCGCAACTTCGCTGCTCGTGACATTTGCTCCACAAATGTCTGCCAGCTCCTCCGTGCGGGACCGTGTGCAAGCACACGTCCCGCACGGAGGAGCTGGCAGCCGCTTTACAGTTTATTGGTCAAATCCTCGTCCGATTAGTGACAGTCAGCTCCGCACGTTGCCGTGCTTCCACCTCTGCCCTATCAACCTCATCGTCTCTAAGGGGACTTACTATCTTATAGATATGGGATATCTCATCTCAGGGTGGGCTTCACGCTTAGATGCCTTCAGCGTTTATCCCGTCCCCGCTTGGCTACCCGGTTATGCGCCTGGCGGCGCAGCCGGTGCACCAGCGGCGGGTCCAGCCCGGTCCTCTCGTACTAAGGCCAGCTCCCTTCAGATATCCTGCGCCCACGCCGGATAGGGACCGAACTGTCTCACGACGTTCTGA
>JAZHVT010000059.1:0-10032 GCA_036453145.1 Eubacteriales bacterium | reverse complement strand
TCTCTCGAATTCATGCGAATCTCATACAATGTTCCGGCGTTTCGTGGTAGAATAAAATCAACGAAAACCCATCAGCAATCATTCGCTAGCTTATTGAAATTCCCGCAGAATAGCTTTGCCGGGGATATCTTCATTTACTATTATGACAAAACATTCAGGAATCGGTGATGGTTTTTTTCGTGAAAAATAGGAAAGTGAGGTTTTATCATGAGTCAAAACAACATGTTGGCAATGATTCTGGCCGGCGGACGTGGCAGCCGTCTGAAGGACCTGACAAACAAGGTCGCAAAGCCGGCAGTGTCATTCGGCGGCAAGTACCGGATCATCGACTTCCCGCTCAGTAACTGCGCGAACAGCCATATCGACATCGTAGGCGTTCTGACACAGTACGAGTCCGTTCTTCTGAACAGCTACGTCGCAGGTGGCGGTCGCTGGGGTCTCGATACCAGAGACAGCGGTGTCTTTGTCCTGCCGCCGCGTGAAAAAGCCGACACCGGTCTCGACGTCTATCGCGGAACAGCTGATGCCATCTCACAGAACATCGATTTCGTCGATTCCTACAACCCGGAGTACATCCTCGTTCTTTCCGGCGATCACATCTACAAAATGAACTACGAGAGCATGCTCCAGTACCACAAGGATCAGAACGCCGACCTCACGGTCGCTGTCCGTCCGGTTCCGTGGAAGGAGGCTCCGCGCTTCGGCATCATGAACACAGATGACGAGGGCAGAATCACTGAATTCCAGGAGAAGCCGAAGGAGCCGAAGAGCAACCTGGCGTCCATGGGTATCTACATTTTCACATGGAAGACGCTCCGCAAGGCTCTGGTCGCTGATATGAAGAACCCGGATTCCTCACATGACTTCGGTAATGATGTCATTCCTACATTCCTGAACGAGGGCAAGAAGCTTGTCGCATACAGATTTGAGGGATACTGGAAGGATGTCGGAACCATCGATTCCCTCTGGGAAGCAAATATGGACCTGCTTGACAGCAAGAACGAGCTGAACCTCAATGATCCGGGCTGGAAGATCTACACAGAGGATGCCTCCGCACTTCCGCAGTACATCGGACCAGACGCCAGCGTCGACGTGGCTTATATCACGCAGGGCGCTCATGTCGAGGGCTCAGTAAAGAAGTCCGTTCTGTTCACCGGCTCCTACGTTGGCAAGGGAGCAAAGGTCATCGACTCAGTCCTGATGCCCGGCGCAAAGGTCGAGGACGGCGCCGTCGTCACACGCGCGCTCGTCGCCAACAATGTCAAGATCGGCAAGAACTGCGTAGTCGGATCCGCAGACAGCGAGAATATCACACTTGTCGCCAAGAATGTGAAGGGGGACGACTGACATGGCAAATGCATTTGGTATCGTAGCACCATCCAAGAGAAATATTCATGTGGAAGGAATGCAGGACTACCGCCCGCTCGCGGCGTTCTCATTTCTCGGAAGATACAGGATCATCGACTTCCCGATCTCCTGCATGAGCAACAGCGGCATTGACCACATCCAGGTCTATGTCACAAGCAATCCGCGCTCTCTGGCGGAGCACCTGGGATCCGGCCGTCACTACAACATCAACTCAAAGCACGGCAAGCTCCAGCTCCTCTTCTCGACAGCAAGCTCCGAGAACGATATTTACAACACGGATGTCCGTTCCTATATGGACAACATCGAGATCATCCAGAGAATGAATCAGGAGTATGTCGTGATCGCGCCGAGCTACATGGTCTTCGCGCAGGATTATGCCGCGCTCCTCAATGACCACATCGAGTCCGGCGCCGATATCTCCCTGCTCTATCAGAGAGTCGATAACGCGAAGGAGCACTATCTCGACTGCGATGTCCTCACGCTGAACAAGCAGAAGGGTGTTCTTTCCATCGAGCCGAACCTGGGCACGGCCAACAACAAGACAATCTTCATGGATACCTATGTCATGAAGAAGGATCTGTTCATCAGCCTCGTCAAGGAAGCCTCCAAGATTTCCTCGATGTACACGCTGTCCCAGATCATCAGCGAGAAGTTCAGCGAGCTCGACGTAAGAGGCATCCAGCACAAGGGATTCTGTGCAGCTGTCACGGACCTGAAGAGTTACTTCGATGCCAACCTCGACCTGATCAGGCCGGAGCAGGCTGAACAGCTGTTCAATGGTGATGCACCGATCTACACAAGAACGACAGATTCCTGCCCGACAAAATACTGCGACGGCGCAGTCGTCCGGAACTCTCTGATCTCCAATGGCTGCACGATCAAGGGAACCGTCGAGAATTCCGTCATCGGCCGTGGCGTCAACATCAATGAAGGCGCAGTCGTCCGGAACTGTGTCATCCTCGCCCACTCAGACATCGGCAAAAATGTCGAACTCGAGAATCAGGTCATTGATAAGTGGGCAAAGATCGGACACGAGGCAAAGCTGATCGCGGATGCGGACAAGCCGGGATACATCAAGAGAAATGACGTGCTGTAAAGCGCAGCTTTTCTTCATACTTTAGCTTTCACTATATGCGGGGAGCGTCTCCGAAAGGCGGCGCTCCCCGCATATGTATACCTGCAAAAACAGAATCTGACTGCCTGCTCATGCTTTGCGAATGCAGCAGCCCGGACTCCCCGGAAGACAGGATAAACCATATAAAAAGAAAAGGAGCGTCCGGCTGGCAGTCCGGGCGCTCATTTGCCATTAATGGGGGATGGCTTGTATTATTCCATTCTATAGAAGAATGTTAATACCGATGTGATTAATCAAGGAGATTCAGCATTTATGGAATGTTTATTTTTATCTGGAATCGTTTCCCTTGATGGTTCTATCATACCATAAACTATCGACATTGCAACTGGCAATATCTTACAAATCAGAGGTTCCAATATTGTCTACTTTTAACATCAGGTTAACAATAAATGGCGTCTGTACCGACAGTTCCGGCTGTTATGCCTTAAATACAGCCTGTTTTTCTTAACCCACGACTGCTTTCGCGATCTTTCTTGGAAATTTTCTCTGGAAATGCCGCTTCCGCTTCCAGCATATGTACGAAAATTGGAAGCTTCCGAGTGTGTCAGCCACCCGAATATTCCTGACCGGGAGAAACCTGCCTGTCGTATGTCAGTCAGCGCTGCAGGTCACGGATGTCCCGCACACTTCCGCCCTCCTGCAGATTAAACGGAACAGTCTCATAGATAGCCGGCGTCTCCTCCTCGATGCACTGGATCAGGATCTCCGCTCCGCGCTCCGCCATGCGCTCGGTATTCTGCCAGATGGTTGTCAGAACCGGATTGCAGAACCTTGAAAGCTCAATCCCATCGAAGCCCGTGACCGATACATCTATCGGCACGCGCTTTCCACAGTCATACAGAGCGCGGATCGCGCCAATCGCCATAATATCTGACATCGCAAAGATCGCCGTCAGGTCCGGATCATTCTGGAGCAGCTTCATGGTGGCAGCATAGCCGCCCTCAAATGAGAAGCGCGAATACGCGTACTGCTTCTTCATATCGATCGCCTGTCCGTGTCTCATAAACGCAGCCTGGCAGCCGGACAGACGCATCAGAGACGGCTTTGATTTCTGCGGATCGCCGCCGATGATGCCGATGCGTCTGTGACCCTTATCAAACAGGTAATCGATCATGCAGATCGCCGCGGCGTAGTCGTCTGTCGTAATACTGGACAGATTCGGCATATTCGTGGAAGCCGCGCTGTTCGTCACGAAGATGACTGGTACGTCTCCACTGCTCAGGAAATTGCACACCTCCGGATTTGAGCCGAGCATAACAAAACCATACGGCTTCTGCTCCTTCTGAATCCGGCTCGCCTCAGCCGTCTCGTCATCCTCCTCATCGATGTAATACACAGAGCAGCTGTAACCGGCATTCTCGAATGCGATCTGCATCCGCTCCAGGATTTCCTCGAAGAGCATGTTCTGCCGGCCCTTGATGATAATGGCAATGCCTGAGTGCGTCTGAATGCGGAGGCGCCTCGCATTTTCATTCGGCTGAAAATTGTTCGCCTCCACGACCTCCATGATCGCCTTGCGGGCCTTGTCACTGACATTCGGATTATGATTGAGCACCCGGGAAACAGTTCCGACGCCGTATCCCGAAAGTCTGGCAATTTCTTTGATCGTCATGATACTTCCTCGGTTTCTGCTGCAAGCCACCGCTCTCTTCAGCTGAATGCTCTGCTTCTGAAGGCAGTGGTTTTCGCCTTTATCAATTCAAAAAACCTCCCAGCCGCCACAGCAGATGGAAGGTTGCTCATCGTCTGACCGGCTGACCTCCGGGCGAGCCCGACAGCGATCCCAGCGGACGCCTTACGATTTATGCCGATGCAGACCAGATCCAGTCATTGCACCTTATACATGGCAAGCATATTTTTCAGGCTTTCCAGCACACTGACCATGTGATATTTCAGAACAAACGCCGCGTCATCATATTCTCTGCTGACACTCTTCACAGTCTTCAGCATCGGAAGGACATACGTCTCTGTCTCTTCAATGTACTCAACCATTTTTTCGACAGAAAATGCATGCGCCATCGTCGATACGTTGTTGCAGCGGTCAAGCGCCTTGATCAGAACAGCCGTGCTGTCGCCGCGGATTCTTCTGTAGTATGCCTCTGTGGCTTCCTGCTTCGTCATTCCATCCGGAATCCGAAACGTCAGAAGATCAACGAGCTCCTTCACGCGGTCGCTGAACGGAAGCTCCTCCGGACGCACCCCGCAGTCCTCGCAGACATCGTGAAGCAGAATCGCAGCAAGGGTTCTGTCGTCGCGGATGTGCAGGGCATGTGCATGACAGGCCATCATCAGCGGATGGATGATATATGGAACTCTGGTACCGGAGGCCTGTCCGGCCTTTCTGTACTGTCCCTCATGCTTCTCCTTCATATAGACAAGAGCTCTCTGAGTCTCCGCCAGATGTTCCGCTTCGGCAAATTCCTCCATACGGCGATACATGCTCGTTTCCGAAAACATCCTGTCCTTCAGAATCCATTCCGGAACAATCCACGCTTCCGTTTCCAATGCAGGAACCCTCCATGGTAATATTTACCGCACAAACCACGCCGTCTCACGATCTGCACAAGCCACGCCGTCTGTCAGGCAATCGATATATATCTGTCTTCTTACTGTCTGCGCATGCGCGTTCCCTTCACAGGACGGACGTAGAGCAGTCCCGTAAACAGCAGGGCAATCAAAACGCCCGCAACTGACGGCCACGCCAGCCGCATCCAGTCCGAAAACCACCCCGTATCCGTCAGAACGTTAACCGCGAAAATGAGATAAAAAGAGCCTATGATATGAACGATATGAAGCGCGAAAACAATAAAATAGAAAATTCTCGCGGCCTGATACTGCCTCAGCACAATCAGATAGCCGGCAATGATCCAGAACAGACCAAATGCGATCCACATGGAGGTGATCATCATGGAAATCTTATTCCCGAACACGGAGCCATAGTATATATGGTCTCTGATCAGAGAAAACGGAACCATAGCCACTCCGATGAACATACTGATCATGGCAATGACGATCACCCTCTGCCGCTCTCTCTTCTGCTCAAATTTATACATTCTGTCAACAGGTGAACTGTTCGGTTCACGGCTCATGCTGGATTCCTCCTGCGCGTAATCTTTTTTTCCATTCTACACTTCTCCAGAAAAATCCACAAGGGCTTCCCTGCACAGCTTTCTTTCACGCCCTCCTCCGTTACAGTTCACACGCATCCAGAATCGCATGTGATCGCGAATATCAAGGCGAAGCATATGCCTTCCGTCGGATGAAAAGCCATACGGCGAGGGCCGCTGCCGCCGCGATTGATGCACAGAAGCCGGCCCGGTTCATAAACCAGCGGAGCGCGGCATTGTCTGTGAGAACGACCCGTATTGTCCGGACCGGTCCCGCGTTGCCGGCGCTGTCCGTAAGTCCTGCCCGGATTACATGCGCGCCCGGCGTATCGATCCGAAAGGTCACCGATCCGTCCTCGTTCAGCTTCGGATTTTCCACCGCCCTGCCGTCGACCTCGAGTTCTGAGAACATATCATCGGGACTCTCACGGATGAGCGTGACATCAAAGGGCTCATAATAGATCTGCGCGCCATGCTTCAGTCCGCGGACCGTCAGATTCGGCGGCGTTCTGTCCAGTGTGAATACCACCGGACTCATCGAATCATGATTTCCCGCCGCATCCCTCGTATCTATATGAATGACATATCTTCCGTCCTTCTTAATTCCTCCTGTTACGGTCAGTCTGTTTTTTCGAAATGTATACGAGACCTCTCTCCCATTGACCGTTACGGACAGGATCTTCACCGCATCTATATTCTGCAGGATAAATGCAGGCCGGAACAGGCGGTTTGTGCAGGCATTCCGCATGTCCTCCTGGACGAACGCAAAGCTCGTTCCCGCCTGATTCTCCGTAAATGAAATACTCTTCTCCGTCCGGTTTCCCGCAAGGTCCTCCGCCTGTGCCTTCAGGACATACAATCCGTCCCTGTCCAGAGAGGACATGCGGACAAAGCCAGTCGAAATTCCCTCTCGGATCACCTGGCTCTCTTCTCCCGGTCTCTGCCTCGACAGTGTATATGTCAGCGAGCTCCCGCTCATATTCGGGTCTGAGGCACTGATTTCTATACTGACCGGCTCCCGATTCGAGGAGCGGTCCTTCACCCCGCTTATGGTCAGCTCCGGTTTCTTCGTGTCGATGACGAATTCCTCTGCGGTCAGAGGCTTCGAGACATTTCCCGCCAGATCTGTCACCGTGCCTGACAGTCGGTATGTCCCATCCTTATTAAACAGGACTGTGCATTTTCCTTCAGAAAATGAAATGCCTGTCTGACCAGATGTCTCGCCTCCGCTGACGGTCAGCGAATTCTCGCCTCCAAAATTCTCATCGTCTACAAGAATAAAGCCGACTCTGGATGAATGAAAATAGTGCCCCTTTGCATAGCCTGTCCCGTCGTACGCTAGTGTGATCCGGGGAGGCTTCGTATCAATGATGAAATCCCTCGGCGCAGCGCCGCTGTAGGACGTATCCCGCGATTCATTTCCCGCAAGGTCCGTGCAGGCGACGGACAGACTGTACCGGCCATCCTCCCGGAAGGTGAGAACGGACACCCAGGCATTCGTGGGCGCAACCCGTTTCCACACGCCGCAGACAGCGCTTTCGTTCGTGTCGATCCGGATACCGGACGGATCAAAGCTCCTGTCGATAACAGTGAGCTCTGCTGTCCTCGCCTCCCGGAAATATTTCCCGTTCCGGGCATTGTCGTCTCCATAGCGGACAGAGACAGCCGGTGGCGTCGCATCGATCCGGAAATTTGCGAACGCTTCCGATTCATTTCCGGCGTTATCGCGCGCCGCAACACGCACGCAGATGGTTCCGCCCTCGTGCGTCTTTGCTTCAATCGTCTCTGTGTGCGTCAGCTCATAGACAGATTTCCCGGAATGGTCTGTATCTCCTCTGCCAGCCGCGCGGTGCAGGGTCTTTGTCTCTTTTTCCAGTACGCGACCGTCCATTGAAACCGTCAGCGTCACGTCACCGAGCCCGGAGCTGCCTTCTCCCGCATACGGCTCCTTCACACGCACGCGGATCGGAACACTGTCTCTGTACAGCGCGCAACTGTCTTCCCCCTTTTCTCCGTCTGTCCCCGTCCTCACGGAAATGGCAGGTCCCAGCACATCATTTTCAGGGGGATCCGCGTCAAGATAGATTTCAGGAGCGCCCCTGAAGGCGGTCTGATTTCCCGCCAGATCCGTAAGGACAAATGAAGTCAGTCTGAACTGCTGTCTCCCGGACTGCCTGAATACTGCCGTCTGGCCAAATGCATATCCCTCGCTCTGCCCCGATTGAGAGCCGGCGCGCGGCGAGGCCTCTGTGCTCCATGCCATGCGGACCGGGGAATGCTCTGAGCCGCTCGTCTCCAGTCGCACAGACGCATCCGTCTCCTTGCGGTACGGCTCCAGAACAGACACGCCTCCGGCCGTCATCGCCGCATAAAAGACGCCGCCGCGATCCGTAATGGTAACTGCCCCCTGCGGAGCCTCCGTATCAAGAACGGCCGGGGCCGAATACACGGGGCTGAATGCATTTCCCGCGCAGTCACTGCCCGTGATGAGATATTGAAAGACCTCATTTGATCCTTCCGGATCCGGAGAGACGGTTTCTGTCCACACCGCGGACACTGTGCCCGGAAATCCGTCGGGACGGCTTCCGGAATGCGCATCGTTCAGGGCCTTCCACTGCGCCTCAAAATCCGACCATAGCTGCCCGTCTCCGGTCCTCATGGCCGAAAGGTCCTCCTCAAGATAATCATTTTCTCCAAATGCCACCTCCGCGTTGCTCCCCGTCACATTCCTGCAGGACGCCCGCCCGATGCTCAGCGTCTCCCGCGCAACCGCTGTGTCGTCCGTCACGGACACACTCACAAGAAATGCACGGTTAAAATAGTAGCGGTTCCCGGCACCCTGCAGCTCCTGATTTGCAGATTCCGGTGAAATGACGCTCACCTCGCAGACCGGAGCCGTCCGGTCAAGCACAAAGGCTGCGTACGCATCGTCTGTGTCGTCTTTGCCATTTTCCTCCGAATTCAGGTCTTGTCGGACGCGGTCTGTGGCCCCATTTATTTCCAGTCCCTCCGAATCATCCGAGAAAGACCTCGTCACGCGGCCCGCTGAGTCCTCCGCAGTCGCCGTGATCCGTATCTCCCCGTCATTCAGGGCACGCAGCTCCTCCTCTGAAAATGAAATGCTGTACGAGCGGGGCTCTTCATCCTCCGCAGTTGAATTTTGATTCGAATTCGTCGGATTATCCGAATCAGATGAATCATGCTGAGAGGAATCTCCCGGGGTATCCTGAGGCGGATTCGATGCGCTCGGGTCTGAACCTGTTGAAATGCTCTGGGACGAGTTCGATGTATTCTGATCCGGACCTGTCGAAGTGTTTTGAGACGAGCTCGATGTGCTCGGTTCTGAACTTGTTAATGTGCTCGGTGACGGGTTCGATGTATTCTGGTCTGAATTTGCTGAGTTGTCCTGGGACGGATTCGACGTGCTCAGGTCTGAACCTGTCGAGGCACCTTGAGATAAATTCTGCGCGGAACCGACATGGGCAAGGCTCAGAAGGACAGCCCTCGGGTTCTCCGCCTCTGCTTCTTCCCGCTCGCAGGTATCCGCCGCACATTTTGTCTCAAGCTCCCCAACCGTCGCTGTGCACATCTCCGGCCTGAGGTCTGTCCCGGAAAATGTAATCGTAAGATTCGCAGACTGCGCATTCGTGTAATAGCGCCCGAAAAACGGGTGTGTTCCTGTCATGACCGCCGTGATCACCGGAGCATTTTTCTGATCTGCTTCTGTCTCAGAAGAAGCATCGCCGCCACTGGTCGGTGGCAGACTTTCATTGGTCGGGGAATGCTCATCTCCACCTGTCCCGGAGGCGCTGTCTCCTCCGGATGCAGAATGGCCGTCTACGCCAGTCCCGGAGGAATTATCTGCGCCGTCTGCGGAACGGCTGTCTTCACCAGAATCGGAGGAGTTGTCTCTGCCAGTCGCAGAACTCCCTTCCCCACCAGAATCGGAGGAGTTGTCTCCGCCGGTCGCAGAACGGCTGTCTTCACCTGATCCGGAGGCGCTGCTGCCATCAATCATAGAAGAATCAGCCCCGCCGGACGAGGAAGCGCCGCTCTCGCCAGTTGAGGAAGAATTCTTATCATCAGACACAGATAAGATACCTCCACCCGCTGTAGAATAGATGTCTCCGTCAGTCCCGGTCGTGGATGAATTACCTCCTGTCCTGATAGCATCCGCACCGGCAGAAAATACGCATCCTGCTGACACGCATACTGCGAGCGCTGCGCTAAGAAAAAGTCTGCGCACGCGGATATTTCTTCTTTTTTTCATATGCATAGCCTCCATTCCAGAGAATATAGGGTTTCAAGACAAGATTTAACCCGGAGCGATACATGTGTAGGGCCTGGCCGGTGTTTCCGGAGCTCATGCCCTACGAATCGTTGGAAGCGTAGAGTTTCAGAGCAATATTTGATCTGACGCGA
>JAZHVT010000058.1:0-10102 GCA_036453145.1 Eubacteriales bacterium | reverse complement strand
CTGCTCCACGGCAACCCGCTCCTCGCGTCCTGGGTCACGGACAAGGTCGGCGACGGCTGGATCACGGATCTCTCCAAGATCTCCGGCCTCAAGCTCTATGTCGATGATCCGAAGGCTCAGCAGGAGTTCATGAACATCAAGTACAAGAACAAGCAGAGACTGGCGGATTACATCCTGCGCCACAACCACATCGAGGTCGACCCGAACTCTATCTTCGATGTCCAGGTCAAGCGTCTGCACGAGTACAAGAGACAGCTTCTCAACATCATGCATGTCATGTACCTGCGCAACCAGCTGAAGGAGCATCCGGAGATGGCGTTCTACCCGAGAACCTTCATTTTCGGCGCGAAGGCTTCCGCGGGCTACCAGATCGCGAAGCTGATCATCAAGCTCATCAACTCCGTCGCGGATTCCGTCAACAACGATCCGGACCTGAAGGGCAAGCTCAAGGTCGTCTTCATCGAGGACTACAAGGTCTCGAACGGCGAGATCATTTTCGCGGCGGCGGATGTCTCCGAGCAGATCTCCACGGCTTCGAAGGAAGCTTCCGGCACCGGCAATATGAAGTTCATGCTGAACGGCGCTCCGACTCTCGGCACGATGGACGGCGCAAACGTCGAGATCGTCAAGGAGGTCGGCGAGGAAAATGCATTTATCTTCGGCCTTACGTCCGATCAGGTCATCAACTACGAGCACAACGGCGGCTACGATCCGAACTACATCTTCAACACGGATTCCGAGATCCGTCAGGTCCTCGTTCAGATGATCAACGGCACATTTGATCCGGATACGGAGCTTTTCCGCCCGATCTATGATTCGCTTCTGACGAACAAGTACGGCCCGGCAGACCGCTACTTCATCCTTGCGGATTTCCGCAGCTACGCGGAAGCGCAGAAGAAGGTCGAGAAGGCTTACCTCGACAAGGCAGGCTGGGCTCGCATGGCGATGATGAACACCGCCTGCAGCGGCAAGTTCTCCTCCGACCGCACGATCAAGGAGTACGTCGACGATATCTGGCACCTCGACAAGGTCGTCATCGACAAATAAATATTCAGCACTGCAGGCGAGGAACGTTCTGCGCTCCTCGCTGTGGGCAGTAGACGGGCAGGCACACGCTTTACGGCGCGATGCCTGCCTGTTTTGCGTTCTTGAGGATTCTGAGCGCTGCGGGGGGGGCGGAGATGGTAGGACTTTTGATCCAATCTTGCCTGGAAACGCTACGGTGCGGCCGGGCGGTAGGGCTTCAGCCCCAATCAAGCCCGGAAACGAAACAGCAGTAGCGCGTGAAAGCAAGATTGGGGCAGGAGACGCTACGATTCGACTCGGCCGTAGTGCTTCAGCTCCGATCTCGCCCAGAAAGAAACTTGATGTCGTTGTACTAGTAGATTTTCGTTTGTTCGCTTGGTATACTGCTCTTATGGGTACTACCTGGAACGGTAGGCGGTTGTCCCTCTGCGGAGGGACTGTGACTCTCCGATCATATAGAGATCCGTTAAGCGGAAAACTGTAGAAAGGAGGGCATACACATGAGTATTTTGGATTTGATCAGTGTGCTGGGTTTTGGCCTGACATGCTTCTCCATAGGCTATGCCTTCGGAAAAGATCTTTCTGAAAGAAAATGACCGCCCGACCCTGGGAAGTTTGGCGGTCATTTTAACTAATAAATAACCCGGGACAACCGTCTGCCGGTAGTACCCTTTTTTGTATAGTTATTGTAGCACCTGTGCTGAAATCTTACAAGGGGCGATATTGGACGATTCGGCCCGCCCGTAGCGCTTCGGTTCCAATCTCACCCCTCCGCCCCTACTCTCCCTCAACTTTACAGAAATCCCTCCGTATGTTAAACTGAGACAGATTGTGGAGAGTTTTATTCCGCCCCGCCAGGGGTCAAGGAGAGCTATAAATTGGATAAGGCTGAGTATAAATCAAAAATTGAAGAGATCACGGCTTATGCCGAGAAAGGACAGTTCCATGAGGCCGCGTCGACTGCCGACGAGGTCGACTGGAAGCGCGTCCGCAGCGCCCGCACGCTCTGTATGATCGGCGAGGTCTACGAGATGGACCATCGCTTCGAGGACAGCCTGCGCGTGCTCGAGTACGCGCTGAAGCGCGCGCCGTCCGGCAAGGCCGTTCTGTATCGGCTCGCGGAGATCTGCATCCGCCTGAAGCGGCTGGATGACGCGAAGAAATATCTGCGCGAGTTCGAGAGCGTGTCGCCAAATGACACATCGAAATATATCCTGCAGTACAAGCTCCTCAGAGCGTCCGGCGCGCCCATTCAGCAGCAGATCGATGTCCTGAAGGAGTACAAGGACCGCGAGTACACGGAGCGCTGGGCGTATGAGCTCGCGCGCCTCTACAGGAAGAATGGCCAGAACGAAAAATGCGTCGAGGAGTGCGACGACATGATTCTCTGGTTCTCCGAGGGCAAGTATGTGCTCAAGGCCCTCGAGCTGAAAATGAGTATCACTCCGCTCACGCCGTCGCAGCGCGCAAAGTACGACGCAATGACGGAGTACGGAAAGCGCCCGGTCCGCAGAGCGTCCGCGAAGAGGAATCCGACTGCCGGAAGCACGGCAGGAGCTGGAACAGGCTCTGCAGCAGGCAATAATTCTGCGTCCGGTTCTGCGGCAGGCGCCGCAGGTAATAACGGCGCTGGAACAGGCTCTGCTGCAGGAAGCGCGGCAGGCGCAGGCTTCGGCGGATCGACAGGCAGTACAAGCTCTGCGGCATCTGCACCGGGTGTGGGCACAGGATCCGCGTCAGGCTTCGCCGCAGACAGCGCAGGCCTTGCAGGTGTCGGGGCAGGTTTTGCGACATCGGGCACCACGTCAGGTGCGAACGCAGGATCAGCAGCAGGCTCCACAGCAGGTAATGGCTCTGCAGCCTTTACAACAGGCAGCGGTTCTTCGACTGGTTTGACAGCAGGAAACAATACCGGCGCCGGCGCAGTCTCTGCATCAGGCGCGACGGCCGGATCAGATTCCGCCGCCGCGGACTCCGCAACAGGCGCATCAAGTGCTGAAAAGTCTGATAGCAAGTCCTCCGACAAGAAGCCGTCCCTCCTCACCCGCTTTGTTGACAGCCTGAAGATCCCGGAGGACAGTATCCCGGCGACAGGCACCCTTCCGGACCTGAGCGATGTCCCGATTAAGGAAGAGAAGGACGTCATTGAGGCCGCGGCTGCGCAGAACACGACGCGCAAGGAGGCCGAGAAAGAGCTGAACGCCGAGAGCCGTGAGGCTGAGAACCCGGTGCCGGCGATTCCGGCGGATGAAATAAAAGAAGCGGAGCCGGAAAGGCACGCGCAGAGCGAGGCTGACAAGGCGATCGACAGCGCCGTGAAGAGCGACGAGCCGCCGAAGGAAGTTGACCTCGACGCCCTCTTCAAGGAGACCAGCAGTGAATTTGCCGGTGAGATCGCGGGCGGCGGTTATCGGAAGATGGCCGACCCGATGGTTGAGGGTGATGCGGCACCTGCCGCACAGCCGGCCGCTTCGAAGGACAATGCCTCCGAGACCGACCCGAAGCAGGCACTTCTCGGACGCGAGACCGACGAGTCCCTCGGCCTTACGCGTGAGCTCAACTTCGAGGAAGTCGACAAGGCGCTCCGCGAGGCCCGCGCGAGAAATGGCGGACAGACCTCGTCAGAGCCGCCTGCAAGCCCTGAGCTTGCCGCCCGGAAGACGGCATTTGAGGCCAACGGCAAGGAATTCGACCCGAAGGCTTTCGAGAAACAGGACGTGAGCGATGAGGACCTGAAGGCCGCGCTCACGATCGATGACGCGACGAAAAATGAGCTTCTCGCGGACGAGCCGGATGGCGGCGACATCCCGCAGGAGGACTCCAGCGAGTCTCTGATGGACATGTCGGCCCTCTCCATGGGAGGCCGCGAGGAGAGCCGCTCGATCATCGAGAACATCATGGAGGAGCCCGAGGTCTACACGAGACTTCCACTCGAGGGCAGAAAGCTCACCGACGCGGAGAAGAAGGCATTCTCGTACTTCGCGACCGTGCCAGGCGTCGACTACCAGGTCACGACCGCCCTCGCCGACATCCACAATAACGCCGGCGACAAGACGTCGAAGAGCGGCAACATCAGCATCGTCGGCCGCAAGGGCTCGGGCAAGACGCGTCTCGCCGACGGCCTCATCAAGGCCGCGTGCATGAACCTCGGCATGAAGGCGTGCAAGGTTGCCCACATCACGGCAAATGAGATGAACACGAAGGACCCGGCGGCTGTCTGCCAGAAGCTGAGTGGCGGCTTCCTGCTGATCGAGCAGGCCGGCAGCCTCGACGATGAGACAATCGCGAAATTAAACCGCGCGATGGAATTCCGGACGGATGACCTGATCGTCATCATCGAGGATGAGAAGAAGCCGATGCGCGCGATGCTCGCAGAGCATCCGGAGTTCGCGAAGAAATTCTCGACGAGAATCACCGTCCCGGTATTCATGAACGATGAGCTCGTGACATTTGCCAAGACATACGCGAAGGAGCAGGGCTACAAGCTCGATGAGATGGCAACGCTCGCGCTCTACACAACCATCGGAAATAACCAGCGTGACGACGAGCCGGTCGTGATTGGCAAGGTCAAGACCATGGTCGACCGCGCGATCGAGCACAACAAGCGCAAATTCTTCGGCAAAACGCAGGACAGCGCCGACGGACGCATCATGCTGCGCGAAAAAGATTTCAACTTCTGATACAGAACATAAAGGTTGCGGCCGTGCAGGGCACGGCGATAAGGAGTACATTATGCCAGAACCCTGCCTCGGCTCGCCCTCGGGCACGATCGAAATCTTACGAAAATACAATATCAGCGCGCGGAAGAAATTCGGCCAGAACTTTCTCATTGATGACGGCGTGCTGAGCGCGACCGTCGATGCCGCCGAACTCACGAAGGAAGACGCGGTGCTCGAGATCGGCCCCGGCATCGGCACATTGACGCAGTACCTCGCCGCGAGTGCGGGTCATGTCGTCGCCGTCGAGATCGACCGGAGCCTTCTGCCTGTCCTTGCGGACACCCTGAACGGCTTCGACAACGTCGAAGTGATCAGCGGCGATATCTTAAAGACCGACATCAAGGAAATCGTCGATACGAGAAATAACGGCCGCCCGATCAAGGTCGTCGCGAACCTCCCGTACTACATCACAACACCGATCATCATGCAGCTCCTCGAGAGCGGCGCGCCGATCGAGTCGATCACCGTCATGGTGCAGAAGGAGGTCGCGGACCGCATGACCGCGAAGCCCGGAAGCCGCGACTTCGGTGCGCTCTCACTTGCGATCAGCTACTACGCCGAGCCGGAAGTGGCGAGAGTCGTTCATCCGGACGCCTTCATCCCGCAGCCCGGCGTCGACAGCGCCGTCGTGACGCTGAAGGCGCACAGGAATCCGCCCGTTTCCGTGCGGGACCCGCAGTTCATGTTTGAACTGATCCGCGCATCCTTCAACCAGAGGCGGAAGAAGCTTTCGAACGGAATCATGAACTTCCCGGGATTTCATGTCGGCGGACGCAGCGGCGTGCGCTTCACACGCGCCGACGTCGAAGACGCGCTCGCGGCAGCGGGCCTCGATTCGAACATCCGCGGCGAGGATATGGGCCTCGACCAGTTTGCGGATCTTGCCGACCGGCTGACAGCGGCTGTGAAGTGATTTCGGGGCAGAGTTTCAGCCGAATATTCTCCGTGAAATCGTTCACATCTTGTGGAAAATTCACCTTGCATACATATTTGACACCCGTATATAATGTCTGTGTACAAAATCTGAAAGCAGAGGATAACCTTTTGCCTGTCACTGATTTATCTGATATACACTGTCATATCGTTCCAGGCGTGGACGACGGAGCAAAGACCATCGAAGACTCGATGGCGATCATCCGCAGCGAATACGCCGACGGCGTCCGACTCATAATTGCGACGCCCCATTTCAGGCACGGCATGTTTGAGACTGACCGCGGTCTTGTGGAGGAACGGTTCCGGCAGCTCCTGATGCAAACGGCAAATGAATATCCTGATCTCGAGCTTTATCTCGGCTGTGAATATCACAACTGTCTGGAAAAGACAGCGGAATTTCGCACCCAGCCGCTCTTCCTCATGCCGGACAGGCGTCACGTCCTGCTTGAGTTTTCGGAGGCAGACAGCGAGCGGGATGTGCGACAGAGTATTTACGACTGTCTGGCAGGAGGCGTAAAACCTGTTATTGCGCACGCCGAGAGAATTCTTTCGATGCGGAATGCAGACAGAATCTGTGATATCCGCGCGATGGGTGCGCGCGTTCAGCTGAACGCAGACTCCATCATCGGCCGCGAGGGCTGGGGCGTGAAGCGCTTCTGCGCAAGGCTTCTGAAGGAGGGACTCGTCGATTTCATCGGCAGCGACGCCCACAACATGAAAGACCGCGCACCGCATATCGGGGCATGCGCCCTGTACCTGAAGAAGAAATTCGGAGACGGCTGTGTGGATGCGCTGATGCGGAACAACCCGCGGAAACTTCTGACATCCGCTGGAAATTGATAAGAGCGCAGAAAGAAGCCTGGGCCGCATCCGCTTGAGAGAATGCGGAGCAATCATGTTAGATCCGGGACGATCCGGACAGAAGAGAAGGAGAAAGGCAGGAATTTATGGCTAACGAGCGCGACACTAACGGGACAGACGATGTCGTGGAAATTGATGTGGGAGAAGCGTGCGGGGAACTTTTCCGCAACCTTCCGATTATTATTCTGTCGGCAGTTATATGCGGACTTGCCGCGCTGCTGGTTACCGCCACATGCATCAAACCGAAATACCAGTCTACGACCAGCATCTATGTCACATCCAATGAGACCAGTACAATGACCGTCGATAACAACACCCTGCAGGCCGGCACGCTCCTCACGAAGGACTACGAAGAGATCATCCGGAGCCGCGAGGTCATCCAGACGGCCATCACAGATCTCGACCTTCCGGAGAACTACGACAAGCTTCTCAACGATCTTACGGTATCGACGCCGGACGACACGCGCGTCATCTATATCACGATTACTTACCCGGATCCCTACAAGGCCGCCGATATTGCCAATGAAGTGCGCGAAGCCGCTGCCTCCCGGATCCAGGAGGTCGTCGACATAAAGTCCGTCAAGGTCGTGTCCCCGGCCAACGTGCCCGATAAGAAATCAAGCCCGAGCAACACGAAGAACGCGCTGATCGGTGCTCTGGCGGGCGCACTTCTTGCCATCATTATCATCATGGCCCGTTTCCTCATGAACGACACGATCCGGGACGCCGCGGATGTTGAGAAATATCTCCACGTCAGCACGCTCGGCACCGTCCCGCTCGCGGCCGGCACGAAGAAATCCGGCAGACGGCATCGCAAGAACACGCACGGAGGCAGAAGATGAAAAAGCTGAACATAACGATCCCGGACCTCGGCCGTCAGGTTGACGAGTCATTCAAGGCAATCCGCACGAACCTCCAGTTCTGCGGCGACGACATCAAGGCTGTCGCGATCACGAGCTGCACGGAAAATGAAGGCAAGAGCGCCGTCACGATGCATCTCGCCCAGTCCCTCGCGGAGTCCGGCAAGAACACAGTCTTTGTCGATGCGGACATGCGCAAGTCTGTCGCGCTCCGGAATATTGACGCGGGCGGAGAGACAGTCTACGGCCTCTCTCACTACCTCTCTGGCCAGAACCAGTTCGAAGATGTGATGTACGCGACGAATATACCGAAATTCTACATGATCCCGTCCGGCCAGTTTCCGCCGAACCCGTCAGAGCTCCTCGACGGCCGTCGCTTCACACAGATGATCGACACGCTGCGCGGCGCCTTTGACTATATTCTCGTTGACACACCGCCGCTTGCAAGCGTCATCGACGCCGCAATCGTCGCCGGAAAATGCGACGGCTCGATTCTCGTCATCGAGTCCGGGGCAATCGGCTATCATTTTGCGCAGGATATCCTGGGACAGCTTGATCGTGCCGAGAGCCCGATCCTCGGGGTCATTATTAACAAGGCTGACATGAAGAAGATTGGCAAGTACTACGGGAAGTATTACGGCAAGTACTACGGGAAGCATAGGCACGCACAGTCGGAGCAGAAACAGCATACGCCGCCGGTATAAAGGCAGCATGACTTGCGTGACCGGATCTGGTTCTATAAGATCCGGATCTTGTTGACACAGGAATATGAACCTTCTACAATGGTTCGCAGCAAATTTGGGGAACTCTCTGGAAGATTCAATCCCGCGCGCTGCGCGGGGGTTATATCTTTGAGTTTGGATGCAGGCAATGTGCGGGGAAGCAGCGATCCCTTAAAATGCACAGTGTAGTCCGAATGAAGAAATTCGGAGTGAATGGGAGAGGAAAAAGCACAGCAGTGGTCGCGCGGCGTGAGATGAAGGACTGATACTATTGCGGCCGGTCCTGGTTACCTCGGCATGCATCTTTTTATTTATGAGTGAGGGAAGATCATAAATGAAAAGAAGACATCTGGAATTTGAAATATCATTCTTCAGCTACCTTCTGACCGCTATCTTCAGTGGTATGCTGTCAATCATCATTTTGTTCTGGGCCGGCAGGCTCACAGCAGAATTCTTTAGTCACAACTTGTTTCTTTCGGTCATGCTTCCGCTGATTCTCGCGGGCTTTGCGACGACCGTCTTCATGCTTCACAAGACAGACTATCATTTTCAGAAAATGTCTGCCTTCCGGTGCGCAGCGCGCGCTTTCAGAGAGACTGGATTATTCGGATGCATTCTGGCCGCGCTTCTCGTCCTCGAAAAGAATGGCGTCACCGAATCGAGGCTCTGGTTTATCACTACACTGGCTCTGAACTTTCTGGTGATGACGCTCGAGAGTGCGTATATCTCGGCCTTCCTTCTCGAAGCCTTTCAGAAGTCGCCGGACGCATCGCTTATCTGTGTCGTCACGAACAGCAACCGTGCGCAGAAGGCCATGCACGCACTCCGAGGGGACTGGACCCGCCGGATCGTCGGCGTCTGCCTCGTCGACGGCGGCAATCCGGCTGACATCGAGAACCTCGGCGACATCGCATTCCTCGCGACACCGGAGACGCTGCTCGAGCGCATCCAGCGAGAGGCAATCGACGAGGTTTTCCTTGAGATCGAGGAAAATGAGCGTCCCCTCGTCATGCCGGCTGTCCGCGAAATGATCCGCATGGGCATCCGCGTCCACATCAACCTCCCGGAGATTCAGGAGCTTGAGCGGGAGGCGGCCGTCATGCGGCCGGAGAAAAATGGTGCCTTATCCTCTGGTCCAAGTCTGGTTCAGACGGCAGGCCATGTTGGAACGAATTCAACGGATACGGAATCTGCGAATTCTATGATGCCCTCCGGCAACGGCACGGTAAACTACCAGCCCGCCTACACAAAAGAGATCAAATACGGCATCGACGGCCGTCCGGCCCTCATCCTTGACCGCCCGCGGAAGCGCATGATCGCCTCAATCATGAAGCGCGCGATCGACATCATCGGTTCGATCGTGGGCCTCGCGATCTGTGGCATACTCTTTATAATTCTCGGACCGCTTATCAAGTTCGACTCGCCCGGGCCTGTCATCTTCGCGCAGACGCGAATCGGAAAAAATGGCCGCAAGTTCCGCATGTACAAGTTCCGCAGCATGTATCAGGATGCGGAAAAGCGGAAGGCGGAACTTCTTGCACAAAATGAAATGAACGGGCTCATGTTCAAGATGGAGAATGACCCGCGTATCACAAAGATCGGCCATTTCATCCGCAAGACGAGCCTTGACGAATTTCCGCAGTTCTGGAATGTCCTCAAAGGCGACATGTCTCTTGTCGGAACCCGCCCGCCGACAGTCAGTGAATTCAATCAGTACAACAGTTTTCACAAGCGACGGCTCAGCATGAAACCCGGAATGACCGGCCTCTGGCAGGTCTCCGGCCGCTCCGACATCAAGGACTTCGATGAAGTCGTCCGCCTGGACTGTCAGTACATCGACAACTGGTCCGTCTGCGGAGACATCCGGATTCTGTTTAAAACCGTATCGCTGGCATTCAAGAAAAATAACGGCGCTGCGTAAGGCAAGGTGGTGCCTTCACTTAACGGAGAGATTC
This sequence comes from Eubacteriales bacterium, assembly GCA_036453145.1. Classification (GTDB taxonomy): domain Bacteria; phylum Bacillota; class Clostridia; order Lachnospirales; family Lachnospiraceae; genus Chordicoccus. The sequence goes on along the minus strand of JAZHVT010000058.1, from coordinate 26 downwards.
AACATCTTGTTTATGAAAAACAGGTG
>JAZHVT010000057.1:0-10507 GCA_036453145.1 Eubacteriales bacterium | reverse complement strand
CGCGCAGCGGATCGCATCCGTCCGCCGCGCGGACCGCATCGCTGTCATCGATGGTGGCACGATTGTCGCGTGCGCAGGCCACGATGAGCTCATGCGCACCTGTCCGACCTATATTGACATTTATAACTCGCAGATTCACGACTCCGGGACCGCAGCTTCCGGAGAGAAAGGAGGCCGGGCATGAGCAGTACTTCCAGGAAACCGGACATCGCATCACAGGCCTTCGCCCGCCATCCGGGCCGGGGAGGCGTCGTTGAAAAGCCGAAGAACGGAAAGAAGACGCTCCGGCGGCTCCTGCTTTATTTCAAGCCGGAAATGTTTCTCGTGATCGTGCTGTTCCTTGTGGTCGCGGTCTCCGTCATCACGTCGGTCATCGCGCCGGCCTTCCAGAGCAGCGCGATCGATCTCATCGTGGACGGGAGCTACAGCGGTCTTCCGCGGATGCTCTTTCTCATGATGGCCGTGTATCTCATTTCCGGGGCGGCGACGCTCGCGTCGGGATGGATCTCCGCGGCGCTCAGCCAGCGAATCGTAAGGAGGCTCCGCTCGGACCTCTTTGAAAGGATCATCTATCTTCCGCTCCGCTACATCGACAACCACTCGCACGGCGATCTCATCAGCCGCATGACGAACGACGCGGACAACATCTCGAATATCGTCTCGCAGTCGCTGAGCTCGCTGCTCTCCGGTATTCTCACGCTGATCGGCACCATCGTCATGATGCTCTGGTACAGCGTTCCGCTGACGCTGATCTCGTGCTCGACGGTTGTGCTCTCGGTCATTGCGACCGCATTTCTCACGAAATATATGAGCCGCTACTTCCTGCGCCGGCAGGAGCTGCTCGGCGAGCTGAACGGCACGGTCGAGGAGTATGTCACAAACTGCCACACCGTCACGGCGTACAACCGCCAGGAGCCGACGATCCGTGCATTTTCCGACACGGCAGACAGGCTCACGCACGTCGGCATCATCGCCGAGATCATCGGCGGCAGCATGGGACCGGTCATGAACATGCTGAGCAACGTCGCATTTGTTGTCGTCGCGGTCTTCGGCGCGTACTTCGCCCTGAAGGGCTGGATCACAATCGGCGTCATCTCCGCGTTCATCATCTATTCAAAGCAGTTCTCGCGGCCGATCAACCAGATCGCGCAGCTCTACGGTCAGATCGAGACGGCGATCGCCGGCGCGGAGCGTATCTTCGCAATCCTCGACGAAAATGAAGAGCAGGCCGTGGTCGGGACGGACTCCGCAGACAGGACGCAAAGCCTTGACGGCCGCATCGAGTTCCGCCACGTAAACTTCTCCTATGTGCCGGAGAAGCGTGTCATCAACGACTTCTCGCTCACAATCGAGCCAGGCCGTAAAATCGCGCTCGTCGGCTTGACGGGCAGCGGCAAGACGACGATCATCAACCTGCTGATGCGCTTCTACGATATCGACAGCGGTGAAATCCTGCTGGATGGCAGGGACATCCGCAGTATTCCGCTCCCGGAGCTCCGCGGCCGGATCGGCATCGTGCTGCAGGACACCGTGCTCTTTACGGACACGGTGCGGAACAACCTGACGTACGCGGATCCGTCCATTCCGGACGAAGAGGTCCGGGAGGCCGCTCATTTGTCAAATGCAGACAAGGTCATCAGCCACCTGAAGAACGGCTACGACACTGTCCTGACCGAATCGGGCGGAAGTCTCTCGCAGGGACAGCGCCAGCTGATCGCGATCGGCCGCGTCTTCGCCTCAAAGCCGGACATCCTGATTCTCGACGAGGCGACCTCGAGCGTCGATACGAGGACCGAGTAGAACATTCAGGACGCGATGGCAAACCTCATGAAGGACAGGACCTCGCTCATCATCGCGCATCGTCTCTCGACGATTCAGGACGTCGATGAGATCATCGTCATGGACCAGGGACGGATTGTCGAAACCGGAAATCACAGGGAGCTTCTCGCAAAGAAGGGTCGCTACTACGAGCTTTACATGACGCAGTTCGCGGGACAGGCGACATGACAGGCTGCAAAAAAAATGGGCTGTCGCACTGTTATGGTGCAGCAGCCCATTTTTATTCATGTCATGCATCAACCTTGTAGTCCCCGAGAAAGGTGTGCTTCCCGCCCACCGACTCGTAGACCATCATCTCGCAGTTCCGGATCTTCGGTCTCCAGCGGATCCCGTTCGGGCGGTCCAGCATGTAGCCGTTCAGACCGCGCAGGATTCCGCCGTGGGCCGCGACAAGCACGTTCTCGTAATCCTTCTTCTCGAGTTCCCGGAGGAACGACTGGCTTCTCTCCCTGATCTGCGCGATCGTCTCGACCGTCTTCGGCGCCGGAAAGACCTCCGGCAGAGCCCAGTACAGCGTCATCGGCAGCCCGAGCGCGTAGTACTTCTTCCCCTCGTACCGCCCGAAATTGACCTCGATGAGGCGCCGGTCCGTCACAATATCCTTTCTGTCCCAGCCGCTCACGATCGATGCCGTCTCGATGGCGCGGTCCAGAGGGCTTGCGTAGACCGCGTCAAATGAGACGTCCCCGAGCTTCTCGAGGTTCTCTCTCGCCGCCCGCGCCTGGGCGCGGCCCTTGTCGCTTAAGGGCTCGTCCGTGAGACCCTGCATTTTCTTCGTCTTGTTCAGCTTCGTCTGTCCGTGTCTGATGAGCCAGATCTTCATACGCTTTTCCTCTCTATATGACAATGGCGCGGACCCTGTCCGCGCCACGTATCATTTCTCAGTTCAGTGTAATCATGCCGTAAGCCGACATCGCGCTTCCGGTCACAGAGATCGCTGTATCCCAGTTCACGCCCGCCGGAACAGTTGCCGTTCCGGAGATCGTAAATCCGCTCGAAGTCCTCGTGGCCGTGTAGCCGTTAAAGCCGGACACCGGGCAGTTCGCCGTCGAGGTGAGAGCCGTGACCTTGCCGTTCTTGATGTATTTAATATCCGAGAAGACGGCCTTCACCGTGTCGCCGCGGTACTTGCCGCCACCCTCGCACGCGAACATCGTCGGCGTCGTGTTGCTTGTCGTCGTCGTAAATGCGAGCATGTCGTTGATATACGCCTTCAGCTGCCTTGTGCTCTTGTACCAGCTGATCCGGAGCTTAATCGGTGTGCCGACCTGCACGACCGGCGTGCTCAGGTACGCGTATGACTTGCCCTTCGTGCCTGCCTCCGTGATATTCGACATGACGTTCTCGACATAGAAGTACGTGTTGTAGCTGTTTGACGTCCATCCCTTGTCGTACACGAAGTCAAATGCCTCCGCGCCGCCATTTGCCGTCGGCATCATGACCTTCGCAATGACGCCGCCGTCCGAGGTGAGCGAGCCCGTGAGCGTTACATTTGCCTCGATCGAGTAGTCTGCATTGTCATCGTAGATTGAGACAGCCGGAGATGTGCTGAGCGAATAGCCAACGACGCCCTCGTACTTCCAGCCCTTGCTGACAAGATAGTCCTTCTCGTCGTCGCTGATCGTAAAGAAATGAGCCCCGCTCCCCGTGCAGTTCGGATTGTAGAGCCGGTGCATCTCACTGAAGCCGTACTTTGAGGACGGCCGCTCGGACCACTCTTGCACGTACCAGGAAATTCCCTCTGCTCTCCAGCCGAGAGACACAAGCCAGTTGCGCTCCGTGAGGCTCGACGTGTAGTGATGATCGCCTGTGTTCGGATTGTAGACACGGTACATCGGATGAGACGAGGTCTTCGGCGCGACCCACGCGATGCCCTCGTAGTTCCAGCCGACGGACACGAGATGATTCCGCTCGGTCACGTCCTCCGTGTAGAAGTGCTCGCCCGAATTCGGGTTGTACATGCGGTACACGTTCGAGACAAATGCACTGATCCCGGAGTCATATGTCGTGACGCCGTCGCCCTCTGATCCGGTCGCCGCGCCGACAAGCGTCGCGTTCGCGGCCTGCATGGTTGCCGCTGCCGTGGATGCCGTCGCCGCCTGCGCGGAGCTGCTGTCCGAAGACGTGCTATCCGAAGCCGCCGCGGCCTGTGCGGAGCTGCTGTCCGAAGATGCTGCCTGCGCCTGCGCGGAGCTGCTGTCTGAAGATTCACTGTCCGAGGACGCCGTGGCTTCCGCCGAAGTCTGATCCGATGCTGTGCTGCCCGAAGCCGTGTCTGCCTGTGCCGTGTCTGCCTGTGCCGTATCTGATGTGTCCGCGCTGCCGACTGCCACGGAGCTTGTCTGTCCCGCCGTCAGTGTATCGGCTGCCGCCGGCTGCGCGAGAAGAACCGCGAGCGACATAGCCGCAAGAAATGCAGCTGCTCTTTTCATTTTCCCACCATCCTTTGTAAGAAGTACAGATCGAACGATCCGTATACATGAATTTCACATAACTGGGTCTTATTGTAGCAGACATCGGCGGGCTTTGCTACTGGTCCGGGACAAAATATTACATTTTTGTTACATTTTCATTGCTGTGCACAAAAAGAGCCGGGGAAAATGATTCTTCCCCGGCTCTTCTGCTCGTCATATGCAGTTCTTACGCGTCGAGTGCGACGAACTTGTAGCCCGCGTCCTCGACAGCCTTCTTCACGTCAGCCTCTGCGACCTTCTTGCTGACTGTCATGACGGCCGTGCCGTTGTCATGGGATACAACTGCGTTCTCGACGCCGTCAAGTCCCTCAAGTGCGTTCTTTACATGCTTCTCGCACATATTGCACATCATGCCTTCGATCTTTGCTGTCTCTGTCATTGTCTGATCCTCCTGATTATACTTGATTCCCTTATATTCATAATCCGCGTCGGCGATTGCTTTCCTCATCGCCTCCTCGTCCGGATTACTGACAAATGAAATATCTACCTTGCCTGTCGTGTGATCTGCCTTTGCGGCCGTAATGCCCGGGACCGAAAGGAGTGCCGTGCTCACGTGCTTCTCGCACATGTTGCACATCATGCCGTCCACAGAGACGACTGCCGTCTTCTGCGGGCCGGCCGCTGTGTTCTGCGAAGCATCGGATCCGTCCGCGCCCTGCTCTGTGGAGACCGCCGGAACCGGGCACGCACCCGGGTTGCCGTTCACTGCATTTTCCGCAACAATCACCTTCGCAGACTCTGTCTCCGGAAGCGCTCTCTTTCTCATCGGATGGTCATGCTTTGCACTGTGGACCTTGAAGAGGTTGAGGCGCAGCGCGTTCATGCAGACCGTGAAGCTTGACAGAGACATCGCCGCCGCGCCCCACATCGGGTTCATCTGAATGTTGTGGTAGAGGCCCGCCGCCATCGGAATCAGAATCACGTTATAGGCAAATGCCCAGAACAGGTTCTCGTGGATGTTCCGGAGCGTCGCACGGCTGAGGCGCACCGCACCGGAGACGTCCGTAAGCTTTGAGTTCATCAGGACGACGTCCGCGGAATCGATCGCGACATCGGTGCCCGCGCCGATCGCAATACCGGTATCCGCTCTCGTGAGTGCCGGCGCATCGTTGATGCCGTCGCCGACCATCGCGACCTTGCCTCTCTTCTGAAGGCTGCGGATGACACTCTCCTTGCCGTCCGGCAGAACACCCGCGATGACACGGTCGACACCCGCCTGGTCACCGATGGCTCTCGCTGTCCGCTCATTATCGCCGGTCAGCATGACGACCTCGATGCCCATGTTCTGAAGCTCCTTCACCGCCTGCGCGGAATCATCCTTGATGACGTCCGCCACGGCGATGATGCCGATGAGCTTTCCGTCTCTTGTGAAGAACAGCGGCGTCTTGCCCTGCTCCGCGAGGCTGTCAGCTCTCTGCTTCAGGCTCTCCGGGACCTTTGTGAGGGAGGAAATGAATGTCCCGGATCCGCCGTACAGTGTCTGTCCGTTCATTGTACCCTTCAGGCCGTGGCCTGCGAGCGCCTCAAAATCTGCCACCGGCTCCGCCGTAAGGCCGAGAGCATCGCCCTTCTCGACAATGGCGCGTGCCAGCGGATGCTCTGACTTCTGCTCAAGCGCGTAAGCCGCGCCGAGGAGCTCCTGCCCGGAAACACCCTCTGCCGGGAAAATGTCTGTGACTTCCGGCTTGCCGGCTGTGATCGTTCCGGTCTTGTCGAGTGCAACAATCTGAACCTTGCCTGCATTTTCAAGAGCCTCAGATGTCTTGAACAGGATACCGTTCTTTGCGCCCATACCATTGCCGACCATGATCGCGACCGGTGTCGCAAGGCCGAGTGCGCACGGGCAGGAAATGACGAGCACGCTGATTGCGCGTTCCAGCGCATACGCGACGCTCTGTCCCATCGCAAGCCAGATCACGCAGACAATCGCTGCGATAATGAGGACTGCCGGAACGAAGATTCCCGATACCGTGTCCGCGATTCTTGCGATCGGCGCCTTTGTCGCCGCCGCGTCGCTGACCATCTGAATGATCTGGGAAAATGTCGTGTCCTCGCCGATTCTCGTCGCTTTCGCGCGGATAAAGCCGGACTGGTTGATCGTCGCTGCCGACACGCTGTCGCCCACGGCCTTGTCGACCGGGATCGACTCGCCGGTCAGTGCCGACTCATCAACTGCGGTATTTCCCTCGATGATCTCGCCGTCGACCGGGATTGACTCGCCCGGCTTCACAACGAAGATATCGCCGAGCATCACATCGTCGATACCGACCGTGACGGCCTTGCCATTTCTCTCGACGACCGCCGTCTTCGGAGCCATCTTCATGAGGTTCTTCAGGGCGTCCGTCGTGCGGCCCTTCGACAGAGACTCGAGCGTCTTGCCGACCGTGATCAGCGCGGGGATCATCGCCGCCGACTCAAAATACAGCTGATTGTGGTAGAGCGGCATGAGGTCCATGTTGCTCGTCCCCGTCGTCAGGAGGTATGTCATTTTAAAGAAGACATACAGGGACCAGCCGAATGAGACGCTGGAGCCCATCGCGACGAGCGTGTCCATGTTCGGCGCACCGTGCGCAAGGGACTTGAAGCCGGACACGAAGAAGTCCTTGTTGATCAGCATCACGACGATCGCAAGAAGCATCTGCACCGTCGCAAGGCCGATGTGGTTGTGCACGAGAAATGCAGGGACCGGCCAGCCCCACATGTTGTGGCCCATCGTGACATACATAAGAAGCACGAGGAACACGACGGAGCTGACGAGGCGCTTCACAAGCTTCGGTGTCTCGCGGTCCTTCAGCGCGTCCTCCTCTGCCGCGAGCTTTGCGCTCGCGCTCTGCTTCGCCACGGCCTCGCCCTTCGGCTGCGCGCCGTAGCCCGCCGCCTCGACGGCCTTGATGATTTCATCATCTGTCGCGGTTCCGTCAACCACCATGGAATTCGTGAGGAGCGAAACGGATACGTTCTTCACGTCCGGCAGCTTCGAGACCGCCTTCTCGACGTGGGCCTGGCAGGACGCACACGTCATGCCTGTAACAATATACTGACTCATTGTACTTTGACCATCCTTCCTGAACTAGTTATCGGATATCGACTGTCACTTCATGAGCTTCTGCAGCACGGAGCACAACTCGTCGATTGTCTCATCCTTGCCCTCGCGGATATCCTCCGCGACACAGCTCCGGATATGACATCCGAGCAGCACCTTGTTGAAGCTGTTCAGCGCGCTTGTCGCCGCTGAGACCTGCACCAGAATGTCCGGGCAGTACGCGTTGTTCTCGACCATCCGCTCGATGCCGCGGATCTGTCCCTCGACGCGCTTCAGTCTCGTAAGAAGCGCCTTCTGCTGCTCCGGGGTCCTCATTTTATGACGGCCGCTGCCGCAGCAGGAGGATTCACCCTCCGATTCCGCCGCGTTCTCCGCTTTCTCAAGGTCCGCGGACGATGCGCAGCAGGGCGTTTCTTCCTTATGATCTGCTGCCTTATCCGCAGACTCTGTCGCAGAGCCGCCGCAGCAGGTATTCTGTGTATCAGCCATTAAATGCCTCCTTATGATATTGCATCTGTTTCTGTATCTTTTCAGAAGCCGGCCCGGACCTATACCCCTGTCCGGTATCCTTACGGTGCCCATCTTATACCCCACCACGGTATGTGTCAAGGGGAATTTTCTCTTATTTGGTTTTCTCCTCACTATGTGCTACGCCTTGTCTCTTTCGGAGCGCCTCAGGAGCAAATCTTGCTTCATACGCTACTCGAGTAGCGTTTCTCCGGCTCCACGCCCCGCCAGCCCCTACGCCAGCTACTCCCCTGCTGCTCGGAAGAATATTGTCTCCCTGAGCCGTGTCGTTGTACAATGGATATAAGTTTAAGAAAGGAATGATTCACGGCAAGACCGCAAAAGCTATCTTGCCAGATAAAATATGATGAATGAAAATAAGATCGAAGAAAAGCTCCCTGAGGACCATCTGAATTCCTTCGAGAAAGACCTCTCCGGCAGGCGCTGTCTCTTCTATGGACAGGCAGGCGCGAGGATCTGCATGATCCAGCCGATGGACGATCACGACGAGGAGGTCCGTGAAAATGAGCTCCGCTTAATTTCGAAGGAGCTGGCAGCCACTCCCTTCGTCCACATCTCCGTGAAAATAAGCGACTGGTCAGGTGAACTCTCACCCTGGAGAGCGCCCGCCATCTACAAAAGTATGGCGTTCGGGGACGGCGCTCCCGCGACGCTTGATTTCATTTTGAGGGAAGTGATTCCGGCCGCAAGGAAGCACTTTCTGCTTCCGGAGGATACGCAGTTCATCCTCGGCGGCTATTCGCTTGCCGGGCTGTTTGCGCTCTGGGCAGGATATGAGACGGACGCATTCAGCGGAATCGCGGCCGCCTCGCCGTCCGTGTGGTTTGAAGGCTGGGACAGCTTTATTAAAGAGCATCCGGTTCACGCCCGCCATGTCTACTTAAGCCTCGGCGATCGCGAGGTGAAGACGAAGAATCAGACGATGGCCCGCGTCGCGGACCGGATTGAAGCGCAGTATAAGCAGCTGCAGAAACAGGGCACAGACATCACGCTCGAGTGGAACCCCGGAAATCATTTCCGTGATCCGGACGCAAGAACGGCCCGCGCCTTCTCATGGTGCGCGGGCCGCCTATGATAATCGCAAGCTGTCAGCACTCTGTTCAGAAAACTATCGGATTTGCCCAGTGGTCAGTCAGTTGACATCAGTCCCCGGAAGAACGCGCACTCATCGTCATTGCACTCCCTTGCAAAATCGGACTTCATATTGCAGTGGAAGACATGCCCGAGCGAATGCTCATTGTCCCCGTAATAGCCGAAATGGCATTTGACGCCGTTCTTCTTCAGCACGCGGACGAGCGGCTCCGCCTGGTTCTCGAGAAAATCGCCCGTGCAGGTCATGACAAATGCGGGCGGGAACGCGGACGTCACATGCTTTTTCACATTGATCGCGTCAAGCTCCTCTCTCACACCGCCCTCCGGCAGATAATCCCGCATCAGGGCGGTGTTCATTTCATGCTCCTTCGCACCGTCAATGACAATCTCATAGCAGCCGCAGTTGAGCGCGACGCCGCGCAGCTTCAGACCCTCCGGCGCGGAAAATGAAAACTTCTCCGCATATTTCGGATTGGTGAGGAAGCACGCGTAGAGGCCGAGGTCATTTCCGCCGGCGGAATCGCCGACCGCAAACATATTGTCCGTATCAAAGCCATACTCGTCCGCGTGCGCCATGATCCAGCCGAAGACGCGATTCGTGTCCTCAAGCGGCGCGGGGAATTTCGCGGCCGGCGCGAGGCGGTACGAGAAATTCACAACAGCAAAGCCTCTCTCTGCGAGCGACATGCAGTAAAACTGGTAGACCTCCTTGGAACCATAGACCCAGCCGCCCCCGTGCACACTGACGATGACCGGAAGCTTCTTTCCCTCGGCAGAAACCATCTGCGTTCCGGAAACATCCGCCGGGTCACGGATCTGCTTCGGACGATAGACATCAAGAAGGTTCCAAACCGCGTCCTCCCCATAGGAAATATTGTCATAGCGCACGACATCGTCCGGCGTCACAAGCCCTTTATCGCGCGCCGCGTCGCCCTTCTCACACATGCGGCAGTACACTTCACTGAATTTTGACATACGCTTATTTCTCCTTAATCTAAATGCAGACGCACTGTAACACCATATTACCACGCCCGCATTTCCTATACAATGGAGCAGCAGTCTGCACCATACAAAAAGAGGAACCGTCCGAAAACAGCTCCTCCTGCACAAATTAATCCTGTTTATGAATGATTCTTCCGAGTACCGCCTGGACAATGATCACCGCAGGCGTTAGATATGCATACACCCGGGTAACTACGTCAAGTGATCTGCTGTAGCCGGATATACCAACCATTACCAGAAGGATGATTCCCCAAATGATCCACAGCACAGTAAGCAGCCTGCGTATAAATTTCATTTTCCCAACCTCCTGCTGCCATATCAAAAGTCATGGATAGACAATAGATGATCTCCTGTTTTCCGGCTGAGCATTATATATGCATTGGTATGCTCCCTTCTACGCTTGTAAAGTCAAGTCCAAATTTGTGTGTAAATTGCTCTTAGGTACCTGCGGTGCCAAGGGATGCCTTGCATCCCTTAGCTAACCACCAGCTCTCTTGAAGGGACTGTCAAGGGTGCGTAAGCACCTCGA
>JAZHVT010000056.1:0-10733 GCA_036453145.1 Eubacteriales bacterium | reverse complement strand
CATTCATCACTGGTGTAAATGCCGTATCCGCGATTTTGTGAAGAGCATGGCGCTCCGCGCCCATATCCGGGTATTCCTCATCAATCCGAGGAATACATCGGCCCTCGCCTACGACGGTTCCGGGAAAATCACCAGGGATATGTCCGATTTTTCAAAATGCACATTTCAGACAGGGAAGCGGTATGACTGCGACCTGTCTGCTTCCTACAACATCGCCGCGAGGTATTTCCTCCGCACGATGGAGAAATCCATCTCTCGCGATGGTTAAACGGCTTGCTAACGGTCTTGGCATGAGACTTAAACTTGAATTTATTCCAGACAGCGTCGCAAAAACAGCAAAGCAGCGGTCCTGACGGCCTGAGAGAAGCCCCTGTGGGAAGGAACAAACCTTCCGGCAGGGGCTTCTGCTGTGTCTGGGGACATCATGTCTGATCCTCAAACGGACCAGTTAGGAGTTTTATAAATCCGGCAGGAGTATACACGGAAATAGGTGCATTTTTATAATCTTTGATGTTTCGTGTGACAATGCAGTCCGCATCGGAGCGAACTGCTGTCTCAACCATTACGGCGTCCTCAAAATCAGCAATTTCAGACGAGATTGCCTTGCGAACGTCCAATTCTGTTGTATCCAGCAGTTCGAACAGTACGCAGAGTTTTGTCAAGACCGCTCGTGTCGCCTTATCGCTGTGCGTCTGCCGATGTGTCAGAAAGCAGATATCTGTGACGGATTTTGCTGTCAGGAATCCCTCGAATTGCCGATTGGCGCAAAGCAGAAAAATCGACCGTGCATCTTCATAAAATGGTTCACGAGTCTGCAGCGCGTCCACAACGACGCAGGTGTCAATCACAGCTCTCATATCTGATCTAACCTTTCTTCCTTTGATTCTTCCAATGTCATATCATTTGGAAGGATACCGAATAAGGATTTGGCAATATTTACTCTATCCTGGTTGGGATTGGAGAGCTTGGCGATAGTTTTGCCGTTACGGGTGATGAAAACATCTTCCGTTTCTGCAAGCTGAAGATACTTACCGAGATGGTTTTTTAGTTCGGTTGCTGTAATCGACATACTGATCCCTCCTTTGCAACTGATACTCAGGCTCATATCTATGATAAGGCAAACGGACAAAATACACAAGAATGTCGTATGATTTATCTCGATAAATCGTACGATTCCTTCATCTCCTTGAGGCGGGGCAGCGGAGGAAGAAAAAAGAGCAAAAGAAAAAGCAGAAAAAAAGAACCGTTCCGTATTCACCGGCGCGTCCGCTTCAGTCCGGGCAGGCCGAAGGCAGGACAAAAGAGAGAAGAAAAGAAAAAAAGAGAAAAAGAGAAAAAGCGCGGCAGGACCGCCTTGTTTCATTACTTGTGCTATCAGCACATATTTTGGCCTCCGGATTTAGAGTGATGGCATATGGAATTTCGGCATGCAAATGGTACGATATAGTCAGAAACAGGAAGACATAAAACCAGAAAGGAGCTGAATCTTATGTCACTGAGAGAGCTTGACTATTATTACGGTCGTACCTTCAAAGACAACGAGCCGGAGTGGATGAGAGCAGAAAATTACGATTACTGTGACGATTTTCATGCTCTTTGCATAAAGAAACGTGGGAGCCTCAAAAAGCTGAAGAAGTTCTTCGCGTCGCTTGTGTCGATGGTTTTCTGAAGACGAACAATATTCCCCGATGCGGACTGCCAAATGCAGTATCCGCATCGGGGAACTTTTTTACCCTGCGACCAGGTATACGATGACTGATACAACCGTCGATGTCAGTCCGACCATAGCCTCGTACGGGATCAGCTTCATTCTGTCCTTGATATTCATGTAGACGGCGCCGCCTGTCGCGTGGAAGAACGAGCCGTGCGGCAGGGAGTCGACAACCGTGGCGCCCGCGTGAATCATGGCTGCCGCGGACAGAGCCGGGACACCTGCGCTGAGGAGGGTACCTGAAAATGTCTGCGCGGCGACCGTGGCGCCTGCTGTTGTGGAGGCTGTTGCTGCCGCCATGAGGATGCCGGCGATTGGAGCGAGGAGGAAAGCGGGCATATTTGCGGCCTCAAGCAGTCTTGTCACGTCACTTTGCAGCGTGGAGGCCTTGATGATGCCGGCAATCGTGCCTGTGCCGATCAGCAGGATCGCGACGCCGATGACCTTCGAGAGGCCGAATTCCGTGCAGGCGATGAGCTCCTTCGTGTGGCCTGTCACAAGGACACAGACGATGCCACCGACCGGAAGCGCAATCAGAGGGTCAATGGCAATGCCGGCAATCGGACGAAGCGCGAGAAGCAGGATGACGACGAGCGGGCCTGCGAAGGCCGCCGGAAATGAAGGAAGCTCCGCGTCATTGGTCTCCTCGAGATCACTTGCCGTGATCGGGTCACCCTTCCGCTTTGTCAGGACAGACGCGATGAGAATCGTCACGATGAGTGCGCAGATAGCCGGGATGATGTTCCGCATCATAACTGCGGTCAGGTCCAGCTTGAAGGCCTCCGAGACGGCGATCGTGTTCGGGTTCGGGGAAATGATATTTCCGGCCTTGCCGCCGCCGATCATCGCGATGAGAACGCCGCTCTTGCTGAGGCCGGCGCGCTCACCGATCGCGAGGGCAATCGGCGCAACTGTGATGACGGAAATGTCGATGAAGACGCCGACGGCGCAGATGATCATGGTCGCAATCGCGATCGCGGCGACGGCCCGCCGCTCACCGAGCTTATCGACAATCGTCTCGGCAATCTTCTGCGCGGAGCCGGTCTTGATCAGCGCGCCCGCGAGAATGCCGCTCGTTAAGATGCGGAGGACCGATGACATCATCGATCCGGCGCCATTTACCATGGTTGTCACGGTTCCGTCAAGTCCGCCGCCTCCGATGAGGCCGCCGATCAGTGCGCCGAGAATGAGGCTGTAGGCGGGATTGACCTTCCTGATAATCAGTACGATGGCGATCACGAGGCCGATGACCGCTCCGAGTGTTGTAAATGTCACGTCCATTTGATGTTCTCCTTATTGCGCAATTTCATAGAGCCGGATGACCTGCTCAACCGTATCAATCATGTTCTGCCGTGCATTTCCCGGATTCATGGCTTCCTCGAGCGTGGATGCTCTGCGAAGAATCGGGAAATATGCGTCGATGCCGCTGCTGTTGCAAACCCTTGCGTCCTTTGTGACACAGCCGGCAAATGCAAGAACTGTTTTGCCGTACTTCTTGGCGATCTTTGCGACGCCGATCGGCGCCTTGCCCATGACGGTCTGGCTGTCAAGCCGTCCCTCGCCGGTGATCACGAGGTCGGCGTCCTTCACGTAATCCTCAAGGTGCGTCTCCTCAAGGACGATTTTGATGCCGGACTCTAGAATCGCATTCGTATATGTGAGAAATGCAAAGCCGAGTCCGCCGGCAGCGCCTGTGCCCGCCTCATTCGGATTTGCCTTCGGGTACTTTTCCCGCGAGAGGGCCGCGTAGTAGGCGAGCCATTTGTCCATCTGCATGACCATCGTCGCGTCCGCACCCTTCTGCGGTCCGAAGACGGCGCTGCAGCCCTGCTCACCGCAGAGCGTGTTGGTGACATCGCACGCGATCCGGAAGCGGCATTCCGAAAGCTCCGGGATGACGTGCTCGTCTCCGATCGTCTCGAGCACGCGGAGACCCTTCGCGCCGAACGGGACCGGCATTCCTTCCTTGTCCAGCAGGTCGTAGCCGAGCGCCTGCAGCATGCCGATGCCGCCGTCATTGGTGGCCGAGCCGCCGATGCCGACGATAAAGCGGCGGCAGCCCCGTTTGATTGCGTCGCGGATCATTTCGCCGACGCCGTAGGTTGTTGTATGCATCGGATTTCTGTCCTTGTCCGGGACAAGCGTGATGCCGGCGGCCTGCGACATCTCAAGGACTGCCGTGCGGCCGTCCTTCAGAATGCCGTACTGTGCGTCGACCATCTCGCCGAGCGGTCCGGTCACGCGGACATGTGTGAGCGTTCCGCCCATACCGAGCGTGAGTGCCTCCACCGTGCCCTCGCCGCCGTCCGCGAGCGGCCGGACAATGACCTGCGCATCCTTGTCCGCAAGCAATATGCCTGCCCGGATCGCATCGCCCGCCTCGAGCGAGCTGAGAGAGCCTTTCAGAGAATCGATTGCGATGACAGCCTTCATGAGAAACCTCCTTGTGCTTGTTTCGTTCTGTCTGTATCATAGCGGATTTTCATTTTGCGGGATATGTCCTTTGTGATAAGAAAGTGTATAATATACGTAAAATCTTTGTTACGGAGACCAGATATGGCGGAGATCAGTGAGAGAACAGCGAGGCAGATCGTCGACACGGTGAAGGACGTCTGCGGCTACAATATCAATTTTATTCGGCCGGACGGCATGATTCTTGCGAGCACAAATCCGGAGCGCGTCGGCACATACCATGAGATCGGGTACAAGGCGGCGCAGACGGGGCAGGCGATTGAGGTCAGCGCTAATGACAGCTTCTACGGGACGCAGCAGGGCGTGAACCTGCCATTTTCCTATCACGGTGAGATTAAGGCCGTCATCGGGATTACGGGAGACCCGGATGAGGTGCGGAAGTACGCGTACCTCGCGCAGCGGATCACGGGCCTTCTTTTAAGGGAGCAGGAGTACGATGCGCGGAGCCGGAACGCCGGCGCGGAGATCCATTATTTTGTGCGCTCGCTTGTCCGGGCGGAGCCGGTCAACCATGATTTTTATCTCGATTTTTTAAATGCGCACGGGATCGACGAGTCCGTGAAATATATGACGGTGCTCGTCCGGCTTGACCGCCGCTATAATCCGGCCAATCTGTCGATGGTTGAGCAGGAGATTTTGTCCGCGTTCCGCCAGACGGAATCGCCGCTCTTTACATTTGAATACCCAAATGAATACATCCTCATCCTGCGGGAGGAGAAGTACAGGCCCTACGAGTACCGGTTCCGTCAGATCGCGGAGAAGTACGGAGAACTGCTCAAGGTCGGCATCGGCATGAGCCACTCGCTCATTCATCAGAACCGGTCGTACGGGGAGGCGGACATCGCGGTGCGCGCCGCGGGAACGCGCGGCGGATATGCGGAGTACAGCTCGCTTCATCTGGAGATCCTGCTTGCGTCCGTTCCGGAGGATGTCCGGCGGCAGTACGCGGAGAAGACGGCGGGAAAGCTGGGTGATAAGGACCGACAGATGCTTGAGACATATTTTGCATGCGGTTGCAGTCTCAAGGAGGCGGCGGAAAAGCTCTTTGTTCACAAAAATACACTGCAGTACCATCTCGACCGGATCAAGACCGTCACGGGCTTTGATCCACGGGAGTTTTCGGACGCGGTTATCCTGTATCTTGCGCTGCGGAAGGAGATGACAGTCTGATGCCGGGCGGATCAGCCTTTCATGTGCCGCAATCCGGTACAAAGCGGTGATCACAACGGTGGCGGCAATTGGTCTGAACAGCAGCATGTCATGGGAATCTGGTGACGGAATTCTTTTTTGCGTCTGAATCTCCGGAGCTGTCTGGCAGTAGGCATATTAAGTTTCAGAAAAGTGTGTACTTACGGGAGCTGCGAACGCGTGCTATAGTAGAGGCGTGAGTTCCGGCCGGATCCGTTCTGCCGGCATTTTCCGGGACGTTCGCAGCCGGAATCCAGTAAGGAGGCTTTATTTCTATGGAGGATTTATTCAGAAGAGTCAGTATCCGCAAATTCGAGCCGCGTGAGGTCGAGGATGCGAAGATCCGTGAAATTCTGCGCGCGTCCATGCAGGCGCCGTCCGCGGGCAATCAGCAGCCGTGGGAGTTCTATGTCGTGAAAAATAAGGAGATGCTGGGGACCCTCGCGAAGGCAAGTCCGTATGCGGGGCCGGTCGCTAATGCGCCGGTCGCGATTGTCACCGCGTACCGCGAAAAGTGCCTTATGCCGGAGTACGCGCAGATCGACCTCTCAATCTGCATGGAGAATATGTGGCTTGAGACGGACGCGCTGGGACTCGGCGGCGTGTGGCTCGGTATCGCGCCGATTGAGGACCGCATGACATATGTCGAGAAGACAGTCGGCATCCCGGAGGGACAGCGGGCATTCGGCATCTTCGCGCTCGGCTATCCGGCCCAGACGAGGACGCAGCAGGACCGCTTTGATGAGAGCAGGATCCATGTGATTGAGTGAGGCGCGCTATAGCTGCGCAAGTGAGACGGGTCACATGGTTCGATGCAGCATGGTTTACATGGCTTTAAGGTTCTTCGGCAGCTTTCCTTGCATTTGAAAATGCACGAAGCTGCCGGAATTGTGCCTCTTTCCCTGCGCCGGTACCGCGGTAATGCCTTAATAAACTGAAATTTTTAGAAAACATTTCTTTAATATCGATAAGGTATGCTTTACAATCGTTAACTCCTTCGTGATAGCAAGTATTTTTAAGTCCGTGGTACCCTTTTCCACGGACCTGATAACCAAGACATCACGGAGGAGTTATTTTAATGAAAAGAAAAGTACTTGCAGCTGCATCGGTTATGATGGGCTGCGTCATGGCACTGACGGCCTGCGGAGGCGCAGGTTCAACATCTGATTCATCATCCGCTTCATCAACAGGAACGGTGACTGCAGCAGATTCCACGACCGCATCGGGACAGACAGAGACTTCATCTTCAGACAGTAGCGACGATCTGAACAGCAAGTCGCTTGATCAGATCATCGCAGACGCGAAGAAGGAGGGAGACATCGAGTCCGTCGGTATGCCGGACGAGTGGGCGAACTGGGGCAATGCATGGAAGGCGATCAAGGATAAATACGGGATCACGCACACGGATGCCGATATGTCCTCCGCTGAGGAGCTGCAGATGTTCCAGACAGAAGGCAAGAACGGCACGAAGGATATCGGTGATGTCGGCCAGGCATTCGGCCAGCAGGCAATCGACGAGGATCTCGTGCAGGGCTACAAGACTTCGTACTGGGACAGCGTTCCGGACTGGGCCAAGGGCGAGGACGGCAAATGGATGATGGCTTATACTGGTGCGACGACATTCCTCACGAACACGGATGAGGTCAGCAGCGCTCCGAAGAGCTGGCAGGATGTGAAGAACGGCGATTACAAGGTTGCAATCGGCGACATCAACGGCGGCACGGCGCAAGCAGCGGTCATTGCATCGGCGTATGCGTTTGGCGGCGACCTCAACAATCTCGATCCGGCATTTGATTTCTGGAAGGAAATGGCGAAGGCCGGCAGAATCAATTCCGTCGATATCACGCAGCAGAACTTCGAAACCGGCGAGGTCCCGATGGGCGTTATCTGGAGCTTCAACGCGATCACCTACAAGAACAACATAACGAAGTACAAGATGGAAGCTGACATTCCGAGCGACGGCTCGATTCTGAGCGGCTATGCATCCGTCATCAATAAGTACGCGCCGCATCCGAACGCAGCCGCACTTGCGAGAGAGTATTTCTTCAGCGATGAGGGACAGGCAAATCTCGCGGCTGCCGGCGGTATCCCGACCCGTACAGACGTACAGATCCCGGAGAGCGTACAGGAGGAGTCCTTCAAGACCTCTGATTATGCAAATGCAGTTCCGATGGAAGACACAGCGGCATACACGAAGGCCTGCGAGACTGTCGTCTCCCGCTGGAACGACGAAATCGTTCCGCTTCTTGTCCAGTAAGCGGATCCGGAACGGAAATCGGTAATAAGACCGGATGACCGCATGTTTTCGGCCATCCGCAGGAATATGCTTCTGAATCGAAACGGGAGAGCCGTCCGCCATGGAAGTCTCTTCCGTTTCATTCTTGTAGAACTGACCAATCTGACGGGCGCTTTGGCGCCGCGGGAAATTCCCGGGACATTTCTGATGAAAAAGAAAACCTGTATATATCTACTGGCGCTCCTGCCATTTGTTCTGCTCACGATGATGTACCTGATTCTTCCGCTCATCATGGTGATTGCCAGCAGCTTCCGGAGCGATACAACCAATGCTCTGACGCTGGCTAACTACAAAACCGTATTTTCCAAGCTTCTCTATACGAAAGCGATCACAAACAGTATCCGTATTTCGCTGATGTCGGCCATTATCGGCATGATCATCGCGTTCCTGGGTGCGCGTGCGGCGCGCGACTGCAAAGGCAGGCTTGGAACTGTTTTCACGACTATCCTCAATATGGTGTCGAATTTTGCCGGCATTCCGCTTGCGTTCGCCTACATGATCCTGCTCGGCAACGCGGGTGTCATGGTACAGTTCGGAAGAGCATTCGGCATCCACGCACTGGCGAATTTCAACCTGTATTCGCGCAACGGCATGAGCCTGATCTACGTGTACTTTCAGGTGCCGCTCGCGACGCTCCTTTTGCTCCCTGCATTTGACGGGATCCGGAAGGAGTGGCAGGAGGCGGCGTCACTCCTCGGCTCCAGACCGTCGGCGTTCTGGATGAAGGTCGGCATTCCGGTGCTCATGCCGAGCATTCTGTCGACCTTCAGTGTGCTCTTCGCGAACGCGCTGGCAGCCTACGCGACGGCTTACGCACTCATGATGAACAGCCTCTCGCTGCTCCCGATCCAGATCGCCGGTTGCTTTGTCGGTGAGGTCAAGATCCAGAAGGGACTCGGCGGCGCGCTCTCGTGTGTCATGATGGCGATTATGGTCGTGATGATTCTGATTACCAACGGGCTCTCGAAGCCGTTCCGGAAGGGAGTGAGAACATGAAGAAGACTCGGAAAATGAAGAGCGGCAATTCTCCGGCGACGGTGATCGTAATCTGGCTCATCATGATTTATCTCCTGATCCCGCTCGCAGCCTGCGTGATCTACTCGCTCTTTTCGGACTGGACCGGCGTCGTGCCGCACGGCTTCACACTTTCCGCCTATGCGGAGCTCTTCCGGAACGGCGCATTCTGGAGCGCGCTCCTTGAGACACTGCTTCTCTGCATCCCGCCGATTCTGATCACGATACTTGTCGTGCTCCTTGCGATGTATGCGGTCGTCGTGTATTTCCCGAAGCTCGAGAAATACATACAGATCATCTGCATGATCCCGTACACGCTCCAGGGTGTCATCCTTTCGGTCAGTATTCTCTCCCTGTATGTCGGCAGTGACTCGATCCTAAGCAACCGGCTTCTCATGCTGATGGGCGCATATTGCATTATCATTCTGCCGTATATGTATCAGGGAATCCGCAACAGCATGCGCGCGATCGATATGAAGACGCTGCTTGAGGCGGCGGAAATGCTCGGCTACTCGAGGCTGGTCGCATTTTTCAGGGTTGTTGTCCCGAATATGATGCACGGCATCATCGTCTCAGCCCTTCTCGCGGTCGGCATTATCTTCGGCGACTACGTGCTGATCCGGAACCTGTCGGGATCGACCGTGACAAATGTACAGATCTACATGTACCAGGCGATGAAGTCGGACAGCATGAAGTCGAGCGCCGTCTTCGTCATGATCATGCTGGTGACATTTACAATTGCAGCTCTGGTGCTTGCCGGCAGACGGCGTGAGGCAGGAGCGGCGAAGAGAGGATAAGAGATGTCTTATATTGAGTTTCAGAATGTGACGAAAACGTTCGGCAGCACGCAGGTGCTGAAGGGAATCACGCTCGGGATCGAGAAGGGAGAGCTTGCAACGCTGCTCGGTCCGTCGGGCTGCGGCAAGAGTACGCTTCTCCGGTGTCTCGCGGGCCTTGAGGATGTGACGAGCGGCCGCGTCGTACTCGACGGCCGGGACATCACAGATGTCGAACCGCGGAAGCGGGACATCGGCATGGTCTTTCAGCACTACAGTCTCTTCCCGAACATGACAGTGGCGAAAAATGTCGCCTTTGGTCTTGAGAACAAGAAGATTCCGAAGCATGAAATTAAAGAGAAGGTAGCTTCGATTCTGGACGTTGTCGGCCTCATGAAGCAGGCGGACCAGTATCCGCTCAGCCTCTCCGGCGGCCAGCAGCAGCGGGCGGCGCTCGCCCGCGCGCTGGTGACAGAGCCGAAGGTTCTTCTTCTTGACGAGCCACTCTCGGCGATCGACGCGCTCCTGCGCCACAACCTGCAGATCGAGATCCGCCGGATCCAGAAGGAGCTCGGCATCACGGCGATCTTTGTCACGCATGACCAGGATGAGGCGATGGTCATGTCAGACACGATCCATCTGATGTACCAGGGACGGATTGAGCAGTCCGGGACACCGGCCGTCATGTACACGAAGCCGGCCACGCGGTTTGCCGCGTCCTTCATCGGACACTACAACGTGCTGAAGAACGGGGAAATGAAGAGCGCATTTGAGACAGAGCCGGAAAGTGAGGTCACGGCATTCCGTCCGGAGGTTGTGCATCTTCTTGCGAAAGCAGATGCTTCCTCTGACGAGTATGCGGGCGCGGATGTTCTCCGCGCGAAGGGCAGAGTCATCGCGAGCCTTCCGCACGGCAACATTATCCGCTATGCGGTCATGTGCGGCGATGTGCAGATCGATGCGGACGAGCTCTTTGACATGGGAAATGTTAGACAGGAGGGCGAGGAGGTTGTCCTCGCGCTTCGAAAGAAGGACTGCATTCATCTGTAATGCTTCGTACTGCGATGCGAGATCTCCTGCCTGTGACAGCAAAATTTTCACGGTGAAAATCCGGTCCGCCTCGGGTTCCTGCGGATTTCATTTTCATGGGGAATATGGTATGATATCTGAGTAGTGAGAGGGCTCAAACCGTCTCTGTATATTCGGTCAGACACGACAGTTGCGGACGCGTCAGGTTTAGAAGCGCTGAATTCTGCTGCACGTCTGGATTCGTGAA
>JAZHVT010000055.1:0-11051 GCA_036453145.1 Eubacteriales bacterium | reverse complement strand
TTCGAGGTGCTTACGCACCCTTGACAGTCCCTTCAAGAGAGCTGGTGGTTAGCTAAGGGATGCAAGGCATCCCTTGGCACCGCAGGTACCTAAGAGCAATTTACACACAAATTTGGACTTGACTTTTATTGAGACCGAAATTTGTAGGTAATCCATACATATTCTTTGTGAAACATCTGAGGCAATGGTGCGGCGGGTGCCATTGCCTTTTTTCTTGATGTTTTATAAACAGAATGTGAAAATCAGTGAAAAGAGGGTAAAAAGTTGGCAAAGTATATCGTGAAGAGAGTCCTTCTGGCCATTGTCACACTGTTCCTGGTCTGCTTTATCACCTTTTTCGCCATGAACGCAATTCCCGGCGGACCGTTCAACGGTGAAAAGGCAAAAACACAGGCAGTCATGGACGCGCTGAACAAGCGCTATGGACTCGACAAGCCTGTTGGCGTGCAGTTTATGAATTATATGAAGAACCTTCTTCATGGAGATTTCGGTATTTCTCTGAAGACAGGGCGCAGCATCGCGAAGACGATTCGTGAGTCGTTCGCGATCTCCGCAAAGCTTGGTCTGATGGCGGTTGTTGTCGCCCTGGTATTCGGTATTGTGCTCGGATGTCTCGCCGCTCTGAAGCGCAACACATGGATCGACCATGTCATCATTTTCTTCGTCACCTTATTTACGGCGATGCCGTCCTTTGTCGCGGCGTCGTTCCTGCTCCTCATTTTCTGTATCCAGCTCGGCTGGGTGCCGGTCTGGAGCACGGCAAATCCGAACTACGTTCTGCCGGTCATTGCGCTCTCGCTGTCACCGATGGCGACGATCACAAGACTGACGAAGACGAGCATGCTCGATGCTTTGGGGCAGGATTATGTCCGCACAGCGCGCGCGAAGGGCGTGAAGCCGCTCAAGGTCATATTCGTCCACACGCTCCGGAACGCACTGATTCCGGTCATCACGTATGTCGGACCGCTCATTGCTTCGATTCTGACGGGCTCCCTTGTCGTCGAGAAGATTTTCACAATCGGCGGCCTCGGCTCGAAGTTCGTCGACAGTATCACGAACCGTGACTATACCATGATCATGGGCACCACGATTTTCCTTGCGACAATCATGGTCATCATGAACCTGCTGTCCGATATCGTATACAAGATCGTCGATCCGAGAATCAAGCTCGACTGACGGATCCGGAATCTGCTTAGTAAGGAGAATGTAAGAAATGGCAAAAAATCTGGATATACCAGCACCTAAGAAAAATAAGCTGAGCCTGCAGCTTGATCCGAAGGTTTTCGAGAAGGCCACGGATGAGGAGAAGAGACAGCAGGATGTCATGGCGAAGTCCACGACGTTCTTCCGCGACGGTATGAAGAAGCTGTTCCATAACCCGCTGGCTGTCATCTCAATGATTATTCTTGTTCTCGTCATCTGCGTTATGATCTTCGCGCCGATGATCGTCCCGTATGGTTACTCGGATATCATTTCCGTCAACGGACAGCGTGACAAGACGGCTGCGAACCTCGCTCCGTTTGAGTACTCGCAGGCGGAGCAGCAGTATATGAAGGAAAATAACGTCAAGCTGTTCCCGCACATCATGGGAACTGACGAGCTCTGCCGCGACTATTTCATCCGCGTCGTCTACGGCACGAGAGTATCGTTCCTCGTCGGTGTATTTGCGGCCCTCATGGTCCTCATCATCGGCTCGATTTACGGATCCATATCCGGCTATGCAGGAGGGCGCGTCGACCTCATCATGATGCGTATCGTCGACATCATATACTCATTGCCCGACCTTCTGATCATCATCCTTCTCTCAGTCGTCTTCAAGGAGACGATGGACTTCTCGAAGGTGCCGCTGATCGGAAAGCTGGGTACGAATATGGTCGCGATGTTCATCGTCTTTGGCCTTCTCTACTGGGTCGGCATGGCGAGACTCGTCCGCGGCGAAATCCTGACCATCAAGGAAAATGAGTACGTGCTCGCGGCGAAATCGATGGGCGCGTCCTCAGGCAGCATCATCCGGAAGCATATTCTGCCGAACTGCCTCTCCGTCATTATTATCACGACGGCGCAGGAAATTCCGTCCGCCATTTTCACGGAGTCATACCTGTCCTTCCTTGGTCTTGGTGTTGCGCTTCCGATGCCGTCTCTCGGCTCTCTGGCGAACACAGCCCGCTCCGGTATGCAGTCTTATCCGTGGAAGCTGATCTTCCCGGCGGCTATGATCGTCCTCATCGTTCTTGCGTTCAACCTGATCGGCGATGCGCTTCGCGATGCCTTCGATCCGAAGCTGCGCAAATGAATTTCGTCCGCACGGTCTGTGCGGATTAATGATGAGAAAGGGAACCAATTATGGCAGAACATGAACATGGTGCCGCTTCGGCGGCCAGAGAGGACGAAACACCAGTCCTCTCCGTGCGCAATTTACATACTTCATTTTTCACGGATTCCGGCGAGGTGAAGGCAGTCAACGGCGTGTCCTTCGATGTCGGAAGAGGTAAGATTCTCGGCGTCGTCGGTGAGTCCGGCTCCGGAAAATCGGTCACGGCGTACTCGATCATGCAGATCCTCGATGAGGACGGCAAGATCATCGACGGTGAGATCCTCTATAAGGGTGAGAACATTCTGAAATGGGACAAGCAGAAGATGGCGGATTTCCGCGGCAATAAATGCTCCATTATTTTCCAGGACCCGATGACGGCCCTGAACCCGGTCTTCACAGTCGGCTGGCAGCTCCGCGAGGCGCTGCAGCTCCACACAAAATACAAGACGAAGGAAGCCGCGACGAAGCGCGCGGTCGAGCTTCTCACGATGGTCGGCGTCAATGAGCCTGAGAGCCGGATCAAGCAGTATCCGTTCGAGCTCTCCGGCGGTATGCGCCAGCGTGTCATGATCGCGATGGCGCTTGCCTGTGAGCCGGATATTCTGATCGCCGATGAGCCGACAACCGCTCTCGACGTCACGATTCAGGCGCAGATCCTTGAGCTCATGAAGGACCTGCAGAAGCAGCTCGGCATGGCGATTATTATCGTCACGCACGACCTCGGCGTCATCGCCTCCATGTGCGATGAGATCATTGTCATGTACGGCGGCCGCGTCTGCGAGCGCGGTACGGCGGATGATATTTTCTACAGACCGCACCATGAGTACACGAAGGGTCTGCTCCGCTCGATCCCGCGCGCAGACAATATGAAGCAGAAGCTTGTCCCGATCGGCGGAACTCCGATCAATCTTCTCGCGATGCCGAAGGGCTGTGCCTTCTGCCCGCGCTGCGACGCTGCGATGAAGATCTGCCTCTCGGAGGTCCCTGAGGAAATGAAGATCGCGGACGGACATTACGCGTCCTGCTGGATCAATGTCAGGGATAAGCAGATGGCCGAGTCCGGCAAGAAGGAGGCAAACGCGTAATGGCTGCAGAACAGAAGAAAAAGAGTGATTATCTGGTCGAGGTCAAGGACCTGAAGGAATATTTCCCGGTCAAGACGGGGTTCCTCAAGACCATTCCGCTGAAGGCCGTTGACGGCGTCAGCTTTAATATCAAGCCGGGCGAGACCCTCGGTCTCGTCGGCGAGTCCGGTTGCGGCAAGACGACGGTCGGCCGCACACTGCTCCGGCTCTATGAGCCGACTGGCGGTGAGTTCCGGTTCGACGGAGAGCTTGTCACGGACAAGAACATCTTCCGTCTCCGCAAGAAGATGCAGATGGTGTTCCAGGACCCGTATTCCTCACTCGATCCGCGTATGACGGTCGAGGATATCATCGGTGAGCCGCTCGATGTCCATCATCTCTATACGACAAAGCAGGACCGCCATGACAAGGTCATGCACCTCATGGAGCTGGTCGGTCTCAATGCGGAGCACGCGACGCGCTACGCGCACGAGTTCTCCGGCGGTCAGAGACAGCGTATCGGCATTGCCCGGGCGCTCGCCGTTAACCCGAGCTTCATCGTCTGCGATGAGCCGGTATCGGCCCTCGACGTCTCGATTCAGGCACAGGTCATCAACATGTTCGAGGACCTGCAGGATAAGCTCGGCGTCGCGTATCTCTTCATCGCGCATGACCTGCTCGTCGTCCATCATATTTCCGACCGCATTGCGGTCATGTACCTTGGCCGGATCGTCGAGGTCGCGGATGCCGATGAGCTGAACAATCATCCGGTCCATCCGTACACGCTCTCCCTGCTGTCCGCAATTCCGATCCCGGACCCGGAGACTGCAAGACATTCTCACCGGATTATCCTGGAGGGCGATGTTCCGTCACCGCTCCATATGCCGACGGGCTGCCCGTTCCGTACGCGCTGCCGGTACGCGACAGAGCACTGCGCGGCAGAATGCCCGCCGCTCACAGACCGCGGCAACGGTCACATGGTCGCCTGCTGGGAGAAATAAGGCAAATCCACCTGTGAAACCGATTCCAGAACGGCTTTTTCTTGACGATTTTTCACAGGCGCGGTATGATTCCATGTATCACGAAGCCGTGTACAAAGGAAGGCACGGCTTCGATGATGACGGTTTTCCAAACCGTCAGATAGAAAAGGAGGAAAGGTTATGAAAAAGAAACAGGTTTTAGCCTGCACGCTGACCGGCGCCATGGTCGTCAGCATGCTTGCCGGCTGTGGCAATGCGATGACATCCAAGGGCACAGCATCAACAGCCGCCGCAACAGGCTCCGTCGTTACAACAGAGTCTTCCGGTACATCTTCGATGGCAGACGCCTTTGATGCGACTGACGTCAACAAGACAATGAATGCCCTGATCAAGGGTGATTCTCAGGCTCCGGACTGGTCCGATTATGATTCCCTCATCGATCAGATCCGTAAGGACACAGATCTCAAGGACCGCGAGGCAAAGCTTCATCAGGCAGAGGATATGCTCATGGCGACAGGAGCTGTCTGCCCGATCTATTATTACAACGATCTGTATCTTGAGAACACAGCATTCTCAGGTGACTTCGCTACTGTCTTCGGTACAAAATATTTCATGTATGCGAAGAAGAACGGTAAGAACGTCGACAAGATGAACATCAACCTTGCGTCTGAGCCGGACCATCTCGACCCGGCGCTCAACTCGACGGTCGATGGTGCCGCTCTTGCAGCAAACTCCTTCGTCGGTCTCTACACATACAACTCTGACGGCGACATCGTCCCGGCTCTTGCTGACGGTGATCCGCAGGTCTCCGATGACGGCACAGAGTACACAATCAAGATGAAGACAGGTCTCAAGTGGTCTGACGGTTCGACACTGAACGCGAATGATATTATCTACTCCTGGAAGAGAGCATCAGATCCGGCTACAGCATCTGATTACTCCTACCTCTTCTCTGTCTTTGACGGATATTCAGAGGACGGCTCTACACAGATCAACGCCCAGGCGACAGATGACAACACAATCACCTTCAAGCTTTCAGCACCGTGCCCGTACATGATGCAGCTCCTTGCATTCCCGGTTTTCATGCCGGTTCCGCAGAAGGCTGTCGAGGCGGCAAATGCAGACGGCTCTAACCCGGGCGCATGGGCTTCCGAGGCTGGCTTCATCACAGACGGCGCTTACACATTAAAGACATGGAAGCACAACGAGTCCATGACCTATGTCAAGAACCCGAACTTCTATGATGCAGACAACGTATCTGTCGACGAGCTTGACTTCATGCTTTCCGCTGATGACTCCGCAATTCTTGCAGCATTCCAGTCCGGCGACCTCGATTACGCGGATACAGTTCCGACAGGCGAGATCCAGAACCTGAAGGATACACCGGAATTCCACGTCATCGACAACCTCGGTACATATTATGTCTGCTTCAACGTCAACAGCGATATGTTCAGTGGCATGACAGCTGTTCAGGCTGCTGAGACGAGACGTGCGCTTTCGATGCTGATCGACAGACAGTACATCGTTGATACAGTCGGCCAGACAGAGCAGAAGGTTGCTACATCCTTCGTTCCGATCGGCATGAGCGACGGCAACGGCGGCACATTCAAGCAGAACGATTCGGATTACACATATCCGGACAAGGCTTCTGTCGGCTACTATCCGGAGGATGTCGATACGGACGACGCAATCGCGC
Source organism: Eubacteriales bacterium (assembly GCA_036453145.1). Classification (GTDB taxonomy): domain Bacteria; phylum Bacillota; class Clostridia; order Lachnospirales; family Lachnospiraceae; genus Chordicoccus. Next base: position 4,997 of record JAZHVT010000055.1, on the reverse strand, counting down.
TCCTCAAGGACGCTGGCTTCAAGTTCGGCGACGACAACAAGCTTTCTGCTGAGACACCGCTGAAGATCAACTACCTGGCAAATGACGGCACCGGCCACGAGGGTGTCGCACAGGCGATCCAGCAGGATTTCGCTGCCATCGGTATCGATATGGAGATCTCCGTCGAGGATTGGCAGACATTCCTCAATGACCGTAAGTCCGGCAACTTCGATGTTGCCCGCGGCGGCTGGCTTGCAGACTATGATGACCCGATCAATATGCTTGATCTGTTCACATCTGCTTCCGGCAACGACGATCCGCAGCTCGGAAAGTGATGAAAATATCGAAATAAAAAGGTCCCGGGACGGCTGAGCCGCCCCGGGATTTTTTCTTTGCCTTTCAGGGTAATATTTATGTAAAATGTTGCACACGCAACGGACAGTCTGTTATGCTTTGTGTAATCTTTATAAGTAATGCGTATCTTGGCGGCGGTCTGTTTGTCATTTTGCCGAAAACGGTCTGCTGTAACAGAGCGCAGAATCTGCAGTGGGACAGATAAGCGGGCAGCTCATATTTTCGTCCGGTTTCCTGCGGCAGAGAAAGGAATGACATGGTGGAAGGATCGGAAGGAGAGCTTCGAGTGCGGCGTGTCTATGAGAAACGGGTGCCGGAGGACGGCACGAGGATTCTCGTCGACCGGATCTGGCCGCGCGGCATCCGGAAGGATTCCGGCGCATTCGACGAGTGGGCCAAGGAGGCGGCGCCGTCCGCGGAGCTCCGAAAGTGGTTTGCGCATGATCCGGAGAGGCTTCCGGCATTTGCTGAAAAATACAGGGAGGAGCTGGACGGAAATCCCGCGGCAGCAGAGCTTATGAAGACTGTCACAGAGCTTCTTGCGCATGGCAATGTGACATTGGTTTACGGCGCAAAGGATGAGAAGCACAACCAGGCACTGGTCCTTCGGGACTGGTATCTGGAAAAAAGAAAGCAGGGAGGCTGATTATGGGCTATGTATTAAGCAGCGACGGCTTCGGGCAGGTCATCGACAGACTGCTTGAGACCTACCGGGTCTACGCACCGGTGGTGAAGACCGGCGCGGGCCGTTTTACGGACACCGACGTCGTCATGTATGACGAGGTGCATTCTGCGGAGGAGATTGAACTCCTGAAAAAATCAGATTATTCCTTCAAGGAATTTCTGACACCGCTCTCCGAGACGCTGTTCTTCTATACTGAGGAGCAGGTGAAAGAGGCGGATCTGCCGGACAAGCCGGTTCTCATTTTCCTGAGAAGCTGCGACATGCATGCTGTGAAGCGGCTTGACCAGATGTATCTCGCAAACGGGCAGGAGAGCGACTGGTTCTATGCGCGCCGCCGCGAGCTTGTGAAGTTCGTGCTGATCGGCTGCGAAAAGAGCTTTGCAAACTGCTTCTGCGCGTCGATGGGCAGCAACGAGACAAAGGACGGATACGTCTTCTCGGTTGATGTCCGCGACGGAAAGCTGTACAGCGACGTAAAGGATGATTCACTTGCCTCTCTGTTTGCAGAGAATGCGGAGCGCGAGGAGACAGTCGTCCCGCTTCATGTCACGGAAAATGAGACCCGCGTTCACATCCCGGAGACGTTCCCGCTCAGCATCCTGAAGGACCCGATGTGGGATGAGTATACGACGCGCTGCATCGGCTGCGGCCGCTGCAACTTCGTATGTCCGACATGCACATGCTGGACGATGGAAGACGTAAGCTACACGGACAACGGCCGTGTCGGTGAGCGGCGCCGCGTCGCGTCCTCCTGCATGGTCGACGGCTTCACGACGGTTGCGGGCGGTGCCCAGTACCGGAAGACGCAGGGCGAGCGCATGCGCTTCAAGGTCATGCACAAGATCTACGATTTCCGCAAGCGCTTCGGCTATGATATGTGCGTCGGCTGCGGACGGTGCGACGACGTATGTCCGGAGTACATTTCCTATTCAAATATCATCAAGAAGGCGGCCGCGATCGCGGAACATGGAGAGGAGGAGAAGGCATGAGCGCAATTGTCAGTCTGAAGAATGCCGGTGTCGGCGACGGCGTGTCCCTCGCAGCTTCCGTCCGCGCGGCGAAGAACCCGTACATTCCGTTTCCGTCCAAGGTCATGGATGTCATCAAGCATACGCAGAAGGAGTACACCTTCCGTATGCACTATGAGGGCGATGTGAAGCCAGGCCAGTTTTTCGAGGTCTCCGTGCCGAAGTTCGGCGAGGCCCCGATCTCGGTGAGCGGCATCGGCCCGGATTTTGTCGATCTCACGATGCGCCGTGTCGGCCGCGTGACAAATGAAGTATTTGAGACCTATAAGGGACAGTCACTATTCCTCCGCGGCCCGTACGGCAACGGCTTTGATATTCCGCTCTATGCGGATGGTGAGACTGTCGTCGTCGCCGGCGGAACCGGTGTATCGCCCGTCCGCGGCGTCATTTCCGCGCTCGCAAAGATGCCGGATGCGTCCGATAAATACGTAATCGTCGGCTTCAGGAGCCCGGCGGACATGCTGTTCCGCGATGACCTCGCGGCCTGGGACAAGGCGCTCAATCTGACGCTCACGGTCGATGGCGCGCCGGAGGGCTATCAGGGCAACATCGGTCTCGTGACAAAGTACATCGCGGACCTTCCGCTTCGCGATCCGAAGACGGCGAAGGCAGTCGTTGTCGGTCCGCCGCCAATGATGAAGTTCACGATTATCGAGCTCAAGAAGAAGGGCTTCGTCGACGAGAACATCACCGTCTCCTACGAGCGGAAGATGTGCTGCGGTCTCGGCAAATGCGGACACTGCCGCGTCAACGACACCTATATCTGCCTCGACGGGCCGGTCTTTAATTACACAGTAGCAAAGGATCTGATGGACTGATCTGAATCGGTACTTCATTTTACGGAAAATACGCGCCGGCGGGGAACCTGCTGCCTGCGCGAAGAATTTTGCCATGAAGACAGGAGAAAATCATGGGTGAACTTGATATCAATGTAGGAAAGCTGAAGAAAAATGCGTTCCGTGTCTCGAAGGTGCGCGGAGAGACAGCGTCAAGAATCCGTATTCCGGGCGGTGTCATTGATGCGAAGGCCATGAGCCGGATCGTCGAGATCGCGGAGAAATACGGAAATGGATCGATCGACATCACAAACCGTCAGGGTATTGAGATCCCGGGCATTGATCTGCACGATGTCGACAAGGTCAACGAGGAGGTACAGGCCGTCATCGATTCGATCGGCACGAATCAGAGTGAGCGCGGCAAGGGCTATCCGTCTTCCGGCACGCGAAATGTCATCGCCTGCCCGGGCGCGAGACTTTGTCCGTTCGGCTGCTATGATACGACGGAGCTTGCGCGGAAGATGGAGGCACAGATCTTCCCGAATGACCGCCATGTGAAGATCGATTTCACGGGATGCTCGAACGACTGCGCGAAGGTGCGCATGTCCGATGTCGGTATCATCGGCATGACAGAGCCGCAGTACAATCCGGACCGCTGCGTGACCTGTGAGCAGTGTGTCAATTACTGCCGGAAGCGTTCGGTCGGAGCTCTCTCCGTTGTGAACGGAAAGATTGTCCGCGACACGAAGAAATGCATCGGCTGCGGCGTCTGCATCACCTACTGCCCGACGAGAGCATGGACGAGAAGCCGCGAGCACTATTTCCGCATCGTTCTTCTCGGCCGCACGGGCAAGAAGAACCCGCGCCTTGCGCAGGATTTCATCAAGTGGGCGGACGAGGACACAGTCCTTAAGATCGGCAAGAATGTCTACGCATTTATCGAGGAGTATATCGATCCGAATGCGGTTGAGCACAAGGAGCACATCGGCTACATCGTCGACCGCGTCGGCTTTGAGGAGTTCAAGAAATGGATTCTCGAGGGCGTCGAGCTCGGACCGAAGGCCGAGGTCAGCCAGACCGTCTACTGGGGCGGAAAGCGATACGACGAGAAATGATGGTTGTATGATAAGCGACGGGAACTGCTTCCGGTCCCGGCCTGGTATTCAGGTCAGGATCCGGAAGCAGTTCCCGTCGTAGTCTATCACCCCGTCGCTGCGCATCGCCGCGAGCTCGCGCGTCATCGCGCTTCGGTTTGATCCGAGATATTCGGCGAGCTCCGTTCGCGAGAGCGGACTTGTGACATAGGTCGAATTCTGCTTCTGAGCAAGCATCGAGAGATACGCGAGGATTTTCTCACGGAGAGACGACTTTGAGGTGATCTCGATCTTCTCCATGAGCTGCAGGTTCTTCGTTCCAAGCAGTCGGAACATATTTTCCGAGAGCGTCGTGTGAAATGAGCACATGTTCGGACACTGATGGATGATGTTCGAGGCCGGAATAAAGAGGATGCGGACATCAGTGGCCGCGACAAAGCTGACATGCGAGGTGCTGTCCTCCTGCACGGCGAAGGTCTCACCAAAGAGCTCGCCCTCCTGCATGTAGGCGAGTAGTGTCTTGTTCGACCACATGTCCTCCTTGATCATATGGACACGTCCCTTAAGAACGATGCCGATCATGCGGATGTGCTCCTCCTCGAGGATGATGATTTCATTTTTCTTATATGCGCGTTCCCTGCTCTGCATACAGTGGAGCAGGGTTTTTATATTGTCGTCCGAGATGTGCGCAAACAGCGGAATCTGCCGGAACGAAATACGGGTATCTTCCATGTTTCCTTCTGTCCAAAATTTCCTTTCAGTCGTAGTCGCCGATACGCCATTCATCCCGCCAGTCGATCCGGACCATTCCGTCGGGATATTCGTCGCAGGGCTCAATGAAGCGGAGCGGAAGCCAGACATAATCAGCCTTTGATGTGTCTGCCTCTGATACATTGTCATTATCTTAACTGGTTCGCGGCGGTGCGTCAACTCCTGTGACCTGCTCTGCCCGCAGCAAAAAAAGGACCCGGGAAATTCCCGGATCCTTTTTGCCTTAATCTGTATTGCGTATCTATTATTCAAGACCGAACAGTTTCAGGTCCTCATCCACAGTGCCGATGCCTGCGATGCCGAAGTTGTC
>JAZHVT010000054.1:0-11296 GCA_036453145.1 Eubacteriales bacterium | reverse complement strand
CCGTATCCCGGACCATTTTGTGCAGGACCGAGCTGTGCAGAAGGATGTCATTCGATTTTTTGCTTCTTTTGATCCATCAATTCAGGATTTCAAAGTCGAGGAAGTACCAGCGGCAGATGGGTCCGAAGACAAAGAATATAAGATCGAGACGCTTCACAAAGTTCATGGGCAGGATACTCTTGTAGCCATTCCACTTCGAAATGAATCGAGTGGAACACTGAAGATGTTTGCGCTCTACCCATCGTTGAAGAATGTTCTTGAAAACGGAGGTCTCCTTTTTGTGGATGAGCTTAATGCCAGACTGCATCCTCTCCTTCTTCGAAATCTGATTCTTACTTTTGGAAATCCGGAGCTTAATCCAAGGCATGCGCAGCTGATTTTTACAACGCATGACGTATGGCAGTTCTCGAATGAGATTCTTCGCAGAGATGAGATCTGGATTGTTGATAAGGATGATCAGGAAGTGACCAGCCTCTATTCCGTCGCTGAGTTTAAGGATGAAGATGGAAATAAAGCGCGGAAAAATGAGGGACTTGCAAAGCACTATCTGTACGGAGAGTATGGCGGGATCCCTACCCTGTCACCATTATCTATGCTGAAGGAAGGGGATGAAGATGGCAAATGAAAAAAGAAGGCCTGGCAAGCGAGGGGATCGCAACGCAAGAGTTGGCATCCGTATTCCAAAACTTGGTTATTATCTTATAGTAACTGACACGGTGGGAACAGAACAGAACTATTTTAATGGCTTGAGAGACAGTATCAGGCCAGATATTCGTAAGAACCTTGTCATCCGAGTAGAGAAGTCCAAAACAACGGAGCAATTGATTCATAGAACAAAAGAATTATCCATGGGGATGGCACAATATTGCAGGCCATGGATTGTTTTCGATCGAGATGAGGTTCCCCGGTTTGATGAGATGATCCGTAAGGCAGAGAATGAGGGCATTCAGGTAGGCTGGTCGAATCCATGTTTTGAAATATGGTTCCATGCCTATCTGGGTTCTATGCCTCCGTTCATGAATTCGCAGGAATGCTGGAAGGCATTTTCAGCAAAGCTGGAGAAACAACTAAAGTATAAGTATGGGAAAAACGACCGACAGATCTTTCAAAAACTCGAGGTGATGGGAAATGTGCATACAGCAATAAAAATCGCAAGAAAGAAATATGAACGTGAAATTGAGGAGCTCATGAAGAGTCCTTCAGAAGCACAATCTGTCACGGCGGTATATAAGTTGGTTGAGGAAATTTTGAGTAAAGCAGAAACTACGTAAGGGAGGTATTTGCATGAAGCAGTTAAATGTAACATCAAACTCAATCATTAACGGAAAGCTGAAGACCATCTGCGCCGCAGCGCACAGCCCGAACCGGCCGCTTGGAGAGAACAGAAGCCCGGAGCTTTCCTGGGACGATGTTCCCGGTGCCGCTTATTTTCTTGCGCTGATTGTGGATGAGTCGGCCCATAACTGGCTGCATATGTTTACAGCAGGCACGTGGACGACGCATCTTGCGGAAGGCGCGCTGGATGAGCGCGCCTATATCGGCCCGTATCCGCCGGCAGGAACCGGAGAGCATGCGTATACGGTTTATGTGTATGCGCTCTTACGCGATCCTTCAGGCATCCGTCCGGCGATGGACGCGCCGTGTGATTTCAGGCGCCTTGAGACAGAAATCGAAGGCTGCGGCATCCTTGCCGGAGGAAGTCTGGTCGGTCAGTTCGGACACGGAGACAGGACCTGAAGCTCACCCTTTCAGTCCCGTATCTCCTCCGATGCCGTTGATGAACCAGCGCTGCGTGAAGGCAAAGAGAATGAGGAGCGGGACGATGATGACGGCGCTTGCGGCCATGACCAGCTGCCACTCGGTGCCGTAGGCACCGCCCTCGATGAAGAAGCTGCGGAGGCCCTGCGAGACCATGTATTTGTTCTGGTCATTTGTCAGGAGGGACGGCCACATGTAATTGTTGTAGGTGCTGATGAAGCTCATGAGGCCGAATGTGATGAACGATGACTTTGAGACGGGGAAGATTACGCGCCAGAGAATACTCCAGTGGCTCGCCCCGTCGATCAGCGCGGCCTCCTGCAGGGCCGGCGGCACCTGCTTGAAGGCGGTCCGCAGCAGGAAGATACCGAACATACTGACTGTGCTCGAAATGATAATGCCGGACAGCGTGTTCAGGAGATGCCAGTGTGACAGGATAATGTAGCTGGGAATATAGGTCGCCGCGACCGGAAGCATGTATGTGCCCATGACGATCGTGAACAGGAGCTTTCTCCCCTTAAAATGCAGGAACACCAGCGCGTACGCCAGCATCGCGCCTGTCACAAGCTGAAGCGCCACGGTCAGGATGGACACAAAGAGGCTGTTTGCGATGTATTTCGGGATCGGCGAATGGAAGAGGACATAGGTCAGATTCCCCCACTGCGGAACGGCCGGCAGCAGGTGACTTGCATTCATGACTTCATCCTTGGTTTTCAGGGAGCTGAGAATCATCCAGAGGAACGGAAATGCAGTGACCAGGCAGGCGATCAGCAGCACAATTCCCTTGATGGTGTCCGCAATATACTGGCCGGCAGTTTTCTTTTTATGAGTTAGTGTGTTCATTTTTTTCATCATGCGTAGTTCACCCACTTTTCCGAAAACTTGAACTGAATCAGCGATAATGCGGCTGTGATCAGGATCATAATCACGGCTGTTGCCGTCGCCTGGCCCATCTTGAATTCCTCAAATCCGAGCTGATAGTACATATAGAGCAGTGTACGCGTGCTTCCTGTGGGACCGCCCTGCGTCAGGATCTGGATCTGGTCGTAGGCCTGCAGGGAGTTGATCATCGTGATAATCATGAGGAAGAACGTGGTCGGGGAGATGGACGGAATCGTGATGTACCAGAGCTTCTGCCAGCCGCCTGCACCGTCGAGAGCTGCCGCCTCGTATTGTGACTCCGGGACCTTCTCAAGCGCCGACAGATAGAAGATCATGGCGTAGCCGACACTCTTCCATACGGTGACGAGGATGACAGAGAACATGGCTGTCTGCGAGTTTGAGATCCACTTCAGCCCGGGAAGACCGAAGAAGCCGAGCACGAGGTTCGCAAGACCCTTGTCCGGCTGAAAAATCCATGTCCAGACGATCGATATAGCGACCGTCGGTGTGATCCACGGCGAGAAGAGAATGAATTCAAGGATCCCTTTTCCGCGGAATTTCTTCTGCATGAGAAGCGCGAGAATAAGGCCGAACACGATGGTCGGGACCAGCGTGCCCACTGTGAAGACGAGCGTATTCCAGAGCGCGTTGTAGAAGCGGCTGTCGCGGAACAGGGAGATGTAGTTCTTCAGGCCGACCATGTGGTAGTCGGGTGTCATGAAGTCCCAGTCCGTGAAGCTGATGAAGCAGGAGCGGAGGATCGGATAAATCCAGAATACGATCAGGGGAATGAAGGCAGGGAGAACAAAGAGAAGAATGTTCAGCCGGTATTTTGCCTTCAGCTTTCGTTTATATTGTACGTTGTCCATGATGTCTCCATGATTCATAGAGAAAAGCCCTGCGCCCTCTGCGTGTGATGGCAGAAGCACGGGCTTTTCTTTTACAAGATGCTTATTTCCTGCCTGCGGAGCGTGCAGACATTACTTGGATGACAGGGCCTCATCGAGGGCTGCCTGCGCGGTCTTCTGCGCCTTATCGAGGGCTTCCTTGGCGGACGTTCCGTCGATTTCCACGGCATCGGCAGCGGTTGAAAGTGCATCGATGACAGCGCCGTCTGTCGGATCGACCGGATAGACGCTCGCATGCTTTGCCTGCTCAAGCGGGACGGAGGCCTGCGGGTTCTTGGCGATGTAGTCCTTTGAGCCGTTCAGGACACTGAGGAGAAGCGCTTCCGCCATCGGCGCGGACTGTGTTCCGTCCTGGAAGGCCGGCTGCTCCATGGCCTGTACGACGCTGAAATCGAGGTCTGCCTGATCGCCTGAGGAACCGGTGTATCCGCCGGCGACTCCCTTCAGCGCGTCATCCATTGTCGCGTACCAGTACTCCCAGCCCTGACCGCCGGAGTGGATGGCCATGATCTGATCGTCGTGGATCCATTTGCGGAAGGCTTCCCAGACATCGACCCACTCCTTAGAGTTGATCGTTACGGTCTTACCGTCATCGCTGAATACCTTGGCACCATTGCTGAATGCGGCGTCGATCAGGTTGTCGCGACCCCACATCGGCTCCCAGCCGTACTTATATTTGCCGGTATCCTTGATTTTCTTTGCCGCGTCCGCGAGGTCCTGCCACGTCTTGATAGAGGAGGGATCTACATTTGCGTCCTTGAAGGTCTGAATATTGTAGTACATGACCTGTGTCGTTCCATAGGCAGGAATCGCATAGACCGTGCCGTCATCGTAGACACCCTGATCGAAAAATACAGAGACGTAATCGTCCTGGTTGAAATCGGAGTCCTTCGATGTGTAATCCGTGAGGGCCGTGACGAGCTTCTTCTCATAGAGTGCTCTCGTCTTGTCTGTATCGAGGAGCACGCAGTCCGGAGCTGCGTTGCCGGCGATTGCCGCCTGCAGCTTCTGGAACGTCTCATCATAGTCGGCCTGGGTCGCAGTCGTCACAAAATACTTGTCCTGTGAGTCGTTAAATTCGTCGACGATCTTTTCCACGACCTTTACAGCGGATTTACCTCCCGAATACCAGAACTTAACCTCAGTTCTGTCGGACGGAACTGTTCTCTGCTCCGTTCCATCAGAGGAAGTCGCCGCAGACGTGCCGGATCCGGCTGCGGATGAATCGGTTGTCGTTACGGTTGAACCAGTCGCTGTGCTCGTGGATGCGGTCGATCCGCAGCCGCCGAGTATTCCGCCGATGCCGATCACGGATGCCATTAACAGGGGAAGAATTTTCTTTTTCATGGGTTCTCCTTCAATGTTTGCAAGTCTGTTTGCATGTTGATGTGCAAAAATGATCAATGCTGCAAGGAAGAGGGTAACACAGCCAAGGTAAACTCCGTTACCAGCAGAGGGTAAAGCGTACGTTACGGATTTTCTGCTGGTTTTAACTGCCTGTTTCACACAATTCAATAATTTTAGAGAATATTTTGCCACGGAATGAGCCTCAAAAAGCCATAAAATGCCCCGATCCTATGGACATCCATCCCAAATTCGAATATCCTATTAAATGGTGGTTTTTCATTTTTCTGTAATTGTTCAGCACCCCTCAGGAGAATTGAGAAAGATGAAGGACAAGCTTGCTTGCCCGAAATCATTCTTGATTCTCCGAGGGGCGGACAAGCGGCGAAGCCGCTCTGGCTGCCCACAACGAGGAACGCGAAGCGTTCCGAGTCTGGGGCTGAACAGTTATCACTATTCTAAAGGAGGGGCCGGATTTTCCGGCAAATGGAGATGGAGAAACTATTCAAACTCAAAGAGCACGGGACGACCGTGCGGACTGAGATCGTTGCCGGTCTCACAACATTCCTTACGATGGCATATATTCTTGCCGTCAACCCCAACATTCTGGGTACTGTCATGGACCGGAGCGGTGTCTTCGTTGCGACAGCGCTTGCTTCCGCGATTGCGACATTCATCATGGGCTTCTTCGCGAATTACCCGATCGCACTCTCTGCGGGCCTCGGCCTGAACGCGTACTTTGCGTACACGGTGTGCCAGGGAGAGCTCGGCGGTGCGAAAAATGCATTTACCATCGCACTGACAGCGGTCTTCGTCGAGGGTATCATTTTCATCATTATGTCGCTGTTCAAGATCCGTGAGCAGATCATCAACGGAATTCCGGCAAACCTGAAGAACGGAATTTCCGCCGGCATTGGTCTGTTTGTCGCTTTCATCGGACTGCAGAACGCGAACATCATTGTCTCCAATGATTCCACAAAGGTGGCTCTCGGTGACTTCGCGAAGCCGGATGTGGCGCTTGCGCTGATTGGCTTTGTCATCATCCTGGTTCTTGTTCATTACAACGTCAAGGGTGCGGTCCTGATCGGAATCCTTGCGACATGGGTCCTCGGTATGATCGCGCAGGGCATCGGCTGGTATGTTGTTGACCCGAAGGCGGGCGTCTACAGCGTCTTCCCGGATTTCTCATCGGGTCTTCAGCTCGGCGGAATTACAAAGACGGCATTTAAATTCGACTTCCCGTGGGCGGCAAAGCACCTGATCCAGTTCATCGCGATCATGTTCAGCTTCCTGTATGTCGATCTCTTTGATACCGTCGGCACGGTCGTCGGTGTCGCTGACAAGGCGGGCCTTCTCGATGAGGACGGCAATCTTCCGCGCGTAGGCCGTGTTCTTATGTCCGACGCTATCGGTACTGTCACAGGTGCCTGCCTCGGTACATCGACCATTACATCGTTCGTTGAGTCCAGCGCAGGTGTTGCAGCCGGCGGACGCACAGGTCTGACAGCAATCACAACAGGCGCGATGTTTGTTGCATCTCTGCTTCTCAGCCCGATCTTCCTTGCGATCCCGAGCTTCGCAACAGCTCCGGCACTTCTCTATGTCGGAATGCTGATGATCTCCTCCGCGAAGAAGATTGAATTCGACGGCGATATCGCGGACACAGCAGCTGCTTACATGGCGATGCTGATGATGCCGCTTGCATATTCTATCGCAACAGGTATCATGTTCGGAATCCTTGTCTGGGTTATTCTGAAGGTGTTCGAGAAGAAGGCGAAGGATGTCAGCCCGGTTATGTGGGTCGTCTTCGTACTCTTCTGCCTGAGAATTGTAACGCTAGTGACGAACTTCTCGTGAGGCTCTGAGCATATATGTACATGACTTGAGCCGCCAGATATATAGGCCCCGACGTGCAACAGCAGCGACAAGGGCTTATACAGTAAAATCCTCTGCGGATGGGACTTTGGTCCTGCCCACAGAGGATTTTTCGTTTCCTGGAAGAAATCACGCGGGAAGGAAACGTTTGTTCTGCCAACGGCGATGTGGTATGATAATAAAGAAGGAGAATGATTCTTATGAATGAAATGACAGAGGCCGCCGTCACGCAGCTGCGCCATGAGCTTCACCATCATCCGGAGCTCTCGCTGCATGAGGACTGGACGAAGAAGCATCTGATGGAGTTCATCGAAGCATATACAGATTTTACGATTGAGGACCGCGGGGCCTGGTTTTATGCCGTGCGGTATGCGGCGGAAAATGACCGGACAAGGGAGCCCATCGCGTTCCGCGCGGATTTTGACGCGCTGCCGATCCGGGAGACATCGGGCGTCTCCTACGCCTCCGCTTGTGACGGAAGAAGCCATGCGTGCGGTCATGACGGCCACAGCGCCGCTCTGTGCGGGCTTGCCATGGAACTGACCGGAAAGACGCTTCACCGGGACGTGTATCTCATTTTCCAGTACGGAGAAGAGATCGGCGCAGGCGGGAAGGAATGCGCGCAGCTGATCGATGAGAAGGGCATCGCTGAGGTATATGCATTTCACAACCTGAGCGGCTATCCGGAGGGCGCGGTCGTGATCCATGAGGGACTGACGCAGCCGGCATCCAGGGGACTGACCATCCGTCTGGAGGGAAAGACAAGCCACGCGAGTAATCCGGAGCAGGGCAGAAATCCGTCGCTTGCGATCGCGGAGCTTGTGGTGTATCTTGGTACGCTGCTCGCAAAGCCGCACAGAGGCATGGTCCTCGGCGCGGTTGTCAACATCGATGTCGGCACGAAGGACTTCGGCGTCTCCGCCGGGAGCGGCGAGCTGTCGGTGACGCTTCGCGCGGAATATGAGGATGAGCTTGATCAGCTGGAGCGGAGCCTGCGCGATAAGACAGAGGAATTGTGCATACAGGACGGGTTGACTCCGTCCTATGCCACTTCTGATCCGTTTCCGGAGACGAAAAATGACCCGAAATGCCTCGATAAGGTTCGCCGGGCAGCGGCTGCCTGCGGGATGCCGGTCATCGAGATGAAGGAGCTGTGGCGCGCGTCTGAGGATTTCGGTTACTACACGAAGGCCTGCCCCGGCGCGATCTTTTATCTCGGGAACGGGGAAACGTACGCACCGCTTCATACGAGCGGCTATAATTTCAATGACAGCAATCTCGGACGCGCGGCGGATCTGTTCCGCGCGATTCTGGAGGAGTAATGGGAGGATAACATGCACACATTTGATTTTACGGGCACGTCCCGGCAGCTTCTTGATTTTATTGACCGGACGCCGGACGCGTTCTTTGCCGTGAAGAACATGGCGGATATGCTGCGTGACGCGGGGTATAGAGAGCTTCGCGAGGCGGAGCCGTGGACGCTTGAGGCGGGACATGGCTATTTTGTGACAAGAAACGGCTCGGCGCTTATTGCATTTCAGGTTCCGAAGAAGGACTACACGGGCTTTCAGATCATGGCGAGCCACTGCGACTCTCCGGCGCTCAGGGTCAAGACAAATGCAGACCGGACGGCTGAGTCTGCGTATGTGAAGCTGAATGTTGAAAAATACGGCGGCATGATCATGTATACCTGGCTTGACCGGCCGCTGTCTGTCGCCGGCCGCGTGCTCGTCAGCACGAAACATGGCGTCGAATCAAGGCTCCTTAATATCGACCGCGATCTTCTCGTGATTCCGTCGCTTGCGATTCACATGAACAGGGACATCAACAGCGGCTATGCCTTTAATCCGCAGATCGACCTCGAGCCGCTCTTTGCGGAGGAGGGAACGGACCGCGATTTTCTGGGGCTTGTCGCGGACGAGCTCGGCGTAAAGAAGGAAGACATTCTTGATACGGACCTGCTTCTCTATAACCGGATGAAGGGGACCATCTTCGGCGCGGACGGGGAGTTCATTTCAAGCGGAAGGCTTGATGATCTGCAGTGCGCGTATTCATCGCTCATGGGCTTCCTTTCTGCGGAGCCGAAGGACAGCGTCGCAGTACACTGCGTATTCGACAATGAGGAGGTCGGGAGCGGCACGAAGCAGGGTGCGGCCTCAACGTTCCTGAAGGACGTTCTGCGCCGGGTGAACATGAGCTTCGGCCGCTCGGAGGAGGACTATCTGCGCTCACTCGCTTCGAGCTTTATGGTCAGCAGCGACAATGCGCACAGCGTGCACCCGAACCACGGGGATAAGGCGGATCCGACAAATCGGCCGGTCATGAACCGTGGTATCGTCATCAAATACAGCGCGAACCAGAAATACACGACGGATGCCGTGTCGGGTGCGATTTTCCGGAAAATCTGCCGGAAGGCGGACGTGCCGTATCAGACATTTGCAAACCGCTCCGATATGGCGGGCGGCTCGACGCTCGGCAATATCTCGACGACGCAGGTTGCTCTGAATACGGTCGATATCGGTCTGCCGCAGCTTGCGATGCACTCATCCTATGAGACGGCGGGCATCCGCGACACGGCGTACCTCATCCGGGCCGCGCGGGTGCTCTTCTCCGGAAGTGTAATCGCAGAGGGAGACGGGAGCTTCCGGCTCGAGTTCTGAACGGTATTCGAGGATCAGTTCATTTTGAGGATCATGCACGCGATCGCATACGGGAGCTTCTCCTCGCCGGTCTTTAAGTCCGAGCCGAGGAGCTTTCGTATGTTCCGCATCCGATAGAGGACCGTATTCCGGTGCGTGAACATCGCCTTCGCGACGGCCTGGATGCTCTCATCGTATTTTAAATAAAGGGTCAGTGTCTCCACATAGTTTGAGCCATGCTTTTTGTCATAATCAATCAGTGGGCCGAGAAGGCCGGTGCTCATTTCCTGAAGAAGCGCCGGATCATCGACGGAGCAGAGCAGACGGTACACGCCCATGTCGTCAAAGTACAGGAGGTCCTTCCCTGTCGCGAGGGCCATGTGGAGCGCGGCCTTTGCGCGGCGGTAGGCGAGACTCAGCCTGGAGACGTCGCTGACGCGCGAGCTGCAACCGATGACAATCGGCATCTCCGGCATATGAAGTGCGGCCCTGCGCCGGCAGCCTTCTATGATGCTTCGCGAGGTCTTGTCATCGAGCGCGTTGATAATCAGGACAAAGCACGCGTCGTAGTAAAAGAAATGTCCGTTGTGCGTGAGATTTGTCAGGTAGAGCTGCAGCCGGTACATGATACGCTTCCGCTCGACGGTGTCCATCTTGTCAAGTCCATCCGTGTACATGAGATACAGCTGAAATGTACCGTCGACATCAAAATAGGGCAGCAGCTCCTGGCGTGACTTCTCCGTGGCTTCCGGGTTTTCGATGGCCCGGATCAGTGCCTCAGAAATCTGCTCGTCTGTTGAGCCCTGCAGGAAAATGCGGATACTGAGGTCCTTGATCATGTCCGCGAGATAGACATCCCACGGGACCGTCAGCAACGGGAAATCATTTTCATTACAGAGTGCGACTGCCGATTCCGGAATCTTCGTGATGTAGAAGCCGGTGTTCACGAGCAGTCCGGACGCGTGATGATCGATCAGGAGGTGGATCAGGCTGAGCAGTCCGGCCTCCGTCGGGAAGCCGAGACCGGTCGTGACCGCAAGCTCCTTGCCGGTGAAATTCCGAATGATCGTGTCGTCCTCGAGCATGAGAAGGAAGCTGATCGAGTTGGACCAGCCGTTCTTGCCGGCGATAATTTTCATGCTGTATTTCGTTTTTGAGATGACGAGCATATCTTCGATTGTAAAGCCCATGTCTCTTCCTCCGGGATATTCATTTTCAGGTGGTTATGCACGGCGGCCAGATCTATTTTAACATGGAAACGTGCGTGGCTGACCTTTGAACATACGCGCCGGTTCGCATTCTCCATCTGAGCTACTGCATCAGGTGGAGTTAGAGGCGCATCTGATCCTGCTCTGGCGGGATCATTTCCTTTTCTTTGTGGCATGCTCCGGTGTTCCCTGTTCCTGTATGTACTTTCTGATCACTTCGATGGGAGCGCCTCCGGATGACAGGATCATATAACTCCGGCTCCAGAAATACGGTTTCCAGTAAAATTTCGCCAGGTGATCCGCGAACTCTTTTCTCACCAGACGGGAACTGGTGGATTTGTAGCTGTTGATGACCGACGAGATACAGACGGTTGGCGGGGCCTGAAGCAGGAGATGGACATGGTCAGCCTCATAGTTTATCTCCTCAACGTCGATGTTATAAAGCCCGAATACTTTCTCCGCCTGTGCCTTCAACAGGCGGAACATGGCCGGCGTGATGCATGCCCTCCGGTACTTCGTCACCAGAATCAGGTGATAATGGATGTTATACAGAGCTGTTAACTTCCAGAGATTTTACAACTAAACAGCGATCAGATGTCGATTCCGTCTCATTCGAAAGGCAGATCTTCCTGATCTTCTATGCTGTCTCTGACATACTTCCGGGACTCCGCAAGGAGGCCCT
>JAZHVT010000053.1:0-11320 GCA_036453145.1 Eubacteriales bacterium | reverse complement strand
GAAATTAAAAGTCAGCCGGCACATGCCGAGCAGCGGATAATTCACCATCGTCGCGGAGCCGTCGAGCCAGAAAAACTCCGGATGGTCATCGAGAAGCGCCGTGACCGCCTCCTGAACGTCGCCGTCTGATCCGGCATTAACCGTGACCGTCTCTTCGCGCTGTGAAATTCCCGTGTAGAGCTCCTGATACGTCTCCTGCTGGCTTTCCGTGAGTGTGCCGTATGAGAATCCGCCTGTTCCCTCTGAGGCTGTCTCCGCGGCTCCTGCGCTGCCAGCGTCTGTTCCATCCTCAGACTGTATTGTCACGCTTCTCACAGCCTGCCCGGCAGACGCCGCGCTGCTTTCATTTGCCGGTGTGCTCTCTGAGCCCGTAAGGAGCGGCAAATGAATATCATCCGGTAGAGAAAGACCGGAGCACCCGCCCAGCGCTCCGGCCGTAAGCACAGCGGCCAGAGCGGCCGCCATGTGCCTTTTCCATGTATTTGTCATATCTTTAAAGAAGGATCTTTACTCTTTCCTGTCCGCGTATGCTTCCATCGTCTTCGGATCGATCTGCTTTCCGTCGCGCCAGATTCTTGCGAGGTCATAGAATTCACGCGCCTCGTCATCAAATACATGGACAACGACACCCTTGTAGTCGATCAGCGTCCAGTTCGCGTTGCGGTGACCCTCGACGTGGTCAGGCTCAAAGCCGGCCCGCGCAGCCTGCTGCTGCACCTCGTCCACCATCGCATCGCACTGGTTCGTGTTGTGGCCGCTCGCGATGACAAAATAATCCGCAAGCGGTGAAATCTCGTCAATTTCGATAACCTCGATCTGCTCACCCTTCTTGTCCTCAAGCGCCTTGACGGCGATCGCAGCAAGCTCTCTGCTCTCTTCCTTCGTCATAGCTTATCTCCTTTCCGTATATCATATTCCGCATGAGCTCTCATACCGGAGCTTCCTCGTAAAGCTCCGCCTCAGTCTCTCCGCTCGTCGTGGACTTCCTCATAGAATGCGTACGCATCCTGCGTGTTGCTGTCGATCTGCCCGCTCTTTGAATTGAGATAGAGGAGCATATCCTTCAGGATCAGATAGCAGCACTCATTTAAGTCGCGAAATGCCATTTTCCGGATCTCCGGGAGGTGACGCGACTTGTTTCTGCGCGGCTCAATATAGTCCGCGATAAATACGATCTGCTCAAGCGGCGTCATGCCCGGTCTGCCGGTCGTATGGTAGCGGATTGCGTCCAGCACGTCCTCCTCCGTCACACCATATTTCTCCCGCGCGATATACGCGCCGACCTTCGCATGCAGCAGGAACGGATTATTCCGCTCAACATCTGTGATGGCAATGCCGTTCTTGTCACAGATCTTGATCTTCTTCGAATCGGAAATGCATTTCGCGCAGTCGTGAAGAAGTCCGGCAAGCTCCGCCTTCTTCAGATCAGCACCGTGCGCCATGGCGAGCGCGGCGCTCATAAAGCGGACGCCCTGCGTGTGGTACCAGCGGTTCTGGTCGATGTATTTGCTGAGCTTTCTGCTCATGGATTCAAGATCATATTCCTGCATAGCTTTGTTCCATCCCCTCTGTCAGCATTGAAGTGTCTTATACAGCCCGTATTTCCGGATATATTCGAGTACACTGTCCGGCATATAATACCGGATCGAATGCCCGCGGCTGATCCACTCGCGCAGCATCCGCGACGAGCAGTCGATATTTTCCGTGTCAAGCTTCACGATGGATGCGTGGTAGGTCTCCCGGCAGTGACTGATGGCCGCGTCCAGCTTCTCTGCGCTCGTATGATAGCGGGTCGCGACAACCAGCGTGCAGTTGTCGCAGATTCTCTGCGGCTCGCGCCAGGTGTCAAAATCGAACAGGGAATCCGCGCCGATAATGAAGTAAATCTCTGCGCCGGGATACTCCTTTCGCATATGCTCCAGCGTGCGGTAGGTGTACGTGAAGCCGTCCTCGTTCATCTCGAAGTCCGATACAATAAAATGAGGGTTCTCCGCCGTCGCGAGCTGGACCATATCCATGCGCTGCCGGTCCGTCGCGCGCCCCTCGCGGTGCTGCTTGTGCGGCGGATTGCCGGCAGGCAGGTAGATCACGTAGTCAAGGCCGAGCTGCTGCCAGGCGCTCTCCCCGAGAATCAGATGCCCGATATGGATGGGATCAAACGTCCCTCCCATAATCCCTATCTTCAAAATGAACGCTCCTCCCTCAAAAATCCCGTGTCCGATCAGCCGTTTTCCTGCGCGTGCGCAGAGAAACCGGTCTTACCGCGGCAGCTCGATTTTCTTCTTGTCGTCCTTGCCCTCGCGGTACAGGACAATCTTCTTTCCGATGACCTGCACGATCTCCGCGTGTGTCCGTCCGGCAGCGGCCTCCGCGATCGCCTTCGGATCGTCCGCGCAGTTCTTCAGCACGCCAATCTTGATCAGCTCGCGGGCCGCAAGCGCCTCATCGATATTCTTCGTATTTTCCGGTGTGAGAGACGCCTTTCCGAGCCAGATAATCGGATTCTCGTTCATCGCGAGGCTCTTTAAGTACGCCCTCTGTTTACTTGTCAGCATGTATCTCATCTCCTTCAATATCAGCCTCTCGTCTCTTATTCCGACCAGGGCCGTCTGAACTTATTCAGCGTCGTCCTCATTACCGATATCGGCCGTCTCGTCATAATACTCAAACTGCTGGCCGTACATCTTTACAGTGTCGCCGTCCTTCGCGCCGGCCTTCTTCAGGGCCTCGTTGATGCCGTGGCGCTTCAGGAACTGGCCGAAATAGACGAAGCC
Organism: Eubacteriales bacterium; assembly: GCA_036453145.1. Taxonomy (GTDB): domain Bacteria; phylum Bacillota; class Clostridia; order Lachnospirales; family Lachnospiraceae; genus Chordicoccus. The sequence goes on along the minus strand of JAZHVT010000053.1, from coordinate 8,546 downwards.
GCGCTCCGTATCGAGGTTTGTGTAATCGAGCATCTTCTCGATCAGCGGACCCTCGACGCGGAAGAACTCCTCGTGCGTATGAGAGTCCTCGTCTCTTGTCACGGTGTACGGAAGATTCTGCTTCATCAGCTCGTCCTCCGGGAAATACTCCTGCTCATAGTATACCTGCTTCGGCGCAGACGTAGCAAGAAGATTTCGGACATCGTTCAGAAGTTCCTTCACGCCCTGTCCTGTGGCCGCAGAGATCGGATAGACCTTCCAGCCCTTCGGCTCGTACGCATCCTTAAGACGCTGCACCGGGTCCTGCCAGTTTGGATCATCCGGATCTCTGAAAATGCAGTCCACCTTGTTTGCCGCGATGACCATCGGCTTTTTCATGATGTCCGGGTTGTATTTTTCAAGCTCCTCGTTGATCTTCACGACATCATCGACCGGATCGCGGCCGTCAAATGCAGCCGCATCGACGATGTGGATCAGCACGCGGGTCCTCTCGATGTGCTTTAAGAACCTGTGTCCGAGACCGACGCCCTCGGAGGCACCATCGATAAGCCCCGGCATATCCGCGATGACAAAGCCGCCGCCATCGCCGAAATCAACGACGCCGAGATTCGGATCGATGGTCGTAAACGGATAGCTTGCGATCTTCGGGTCTGCATTTGTCACCCGCGAAAGGAACGTTGACTTTCCGGCATTCGGGAAGCCGACGAGCGCGACATCGGCGACCATTTTCAGCTCAAGCGTCACATCGAGCTCAAGCGCCGGCTTGCCCGGCTCGCCGTACTGCGGCGCCTGGTTCGTCGACGTCGCGAAATTCATATTTCCGCGTCCGCCGCGTCCGCCGCGAAGGACCGTGACGCGCTGCGTATCACCCGAGAGGTCCGCGATGACCTTTCCGGTGTGCTCCTCGCGCACAATCGTGCCCTCCGGAACCTTGAGGATAATATCCTCGCCATTTGCGCCGTGGCAGCGGCGCTTGCCTCCCTGCTCACCATCCTGCGCGCGGAACTGATATCTGTGTCTGTAGTAAAACAGCGTGTTCATGGCCTTGTCGACCTCGAAAATCACGCTTCCGCCGCGGCCGCCGTCGCCGCCGTCCGGCCCGCCATTCGGCACAAATTTCTCGCGCCGGAACGAGACGTGGCCGTCTCCGCCCTTGCCGGAGCGAATGTGTATTCTTGCGAAATCAGCAAACATAAATCTCACCTCGTATGTACATCCGGACAGCAGCGAATCCTGGTGTACACCGGCTGCCCGCAAATGAAAGAAGGGCCCCGAACCCTTGTGGGATTCGAAGCCCTTGCAGTGTGCGTTAATGATAATTGGAAAATTTTTAAAAGAATCATGCACCAGATGGTGCGTCACGTCCGGACCATATGCAATGCGTGATATTGCCTGTTCAGCCCGGAAAAAGCGGCTTATTCAGCTGCTTCAGATGCTGTCTCAACAAGCTCAATCGAGCACTGCTTGCGGTCTCTGCCCAGTCTTGAAAAACGGACAATACCGTCAGCCTTTGCGTACAGTGTATCGTCTCCGCCGATACCAACGTTAGCGCCCGGATGAATGTGGGTACCGCGCTGTCTGTAAAGGATGTTTCCAGCCTTTACGAACTGGCCGTCTGCTCTCTTGGCTCCAAGTCTCTTAGCCTCAGAATCACGGCCGTTCTTTGTGGAACCGACACCTTTCTTATGGGCGAAGAGCTGAAGATTCATTTCCAGCATAGCTTACACCTCCTTGAATCGAAGTCTCAGGTAAGATTTACCGGAAGTCTCCGCGATACTCTGCAGACCCTGCACCATTGCATCCATGAGAACCGTGCCGTCATGGCTCAGCCCGTCAGGAAAATCGCAGGTGATAAGTCCGCTCTCCGAGTAATCCTCGACACGGTCGCCGGCGATTCGCTCGATCGCGTTCACCGTATTGACTGTGAGAACGGAAACCGCGGCACAGAATATATCGTAGCCCTCATCCGCGTAGCCTGCGTGGCCCTCCGATGAGAATCCCGTATATTCTCCCTTCCTTCGCCTGATCGTTACCGTAATCATTGCATCAGCCGTTGATCTTATTGATGCGGACGACTGTGTAATACTGTCTGTGGCCGTTCTTCTTGTGGAAGCCCTTCTTAGGCTTGTACTTGTAAACGATCACTTTCTTTGCACGACCGTTACGAACGACTTCTGCTTCAACAGTTGCGCCCTTAACGTCTTCGCCAACCTTCAGACCATCGTTGCTGACAGCCAGAACATTGTCAAATGTGACTGTATCGCCCTTCTCAGCGCCGAGCTTCTCGACACGGACGATATCACCTTCAGAAACCTTGTACTGCTTTCCGCCGGTAGCAATTACTGCGTACATGACTTACCTCCTCTTTACAATACTCGCCGAATTCGGCGCTGTCCGCGTGTGATCGAAAGATCCGCGAACACACTTATAGCCTCTTCGTGCGGCACACTTGAGAATACTACCATATGGTCCAGATCCTGTCAAGCAGGAATTTCATCCATTCGATACGCCGACTGCAGGACGCTCGTTACCTCGCCCCGTACTCCTGCAGGTTTTCCCCGCTCTCCTGCTTCTCGGCGCGACGCTCCGCAAGCCTCGATGCGGAGCTTGAGCGGCCGCCGTTTAAGATGCAGCCTGCGATCGTGATGTCCGTCTCAGAGAGCTCCTCGATACCCTTTAAAATGTACTGCGTTCTCGCGTAATCGCAGCGGACGACGTAGAGCGCCGTCTCGATATAGCGAACGAGATACACAGCGTCGACGAGCATCGCGGACGGCGGTGTATCGAAGATTACGATGTCCGCCATTCCCTTCAGCTTCTCAACGAGATCCTTCATCGCGCTTCCGCCGAGCATCTCGACCTTCTCAGTCGGCTTCTCCGCGCCGAAGAGCACTTTGAGGCTGATTCCCTTGTCGTCAAATGAATACAGCGCATCTTCGAGCGATGCCTTGCCCGTCAGCACCTCGCTGAGGCCCGGCCGCTTCTCGCGGACACCGAAGATTCCCTGGTCTGTCGGCGCGCGGAGATCGCAGTCGACAAGGATCACGCGCTTGCCTCGCTGCGCCATGGAGATCGCAAGGTTAACAGACACAGTCGACTTTCCTTCGCCCGGGACAGACGATGTGACCATCAGGGTCTTCGTGTGCTTCTTCTCCATCTCGCGCTCAACACGCGTCCGGATGAGGCGAAGCGAATCCACATAGTCCTGCTGCGGATTGTCGCTCATGATATTGATACCGGTCGACGGGTCCGATCTTCTCTTCTTCTTCGTGTAGACCGGAAGAGTGCCGAGATACGGAATGTGCAGGACCTGCCGGAGGTCATTTGATGTGCGAATTGTCCGGTAGGACGCCATATAGAATAAAATGACCAGAAGCCCGATGCCAAAGCCGACAAGCACACCCTTCTTCACGGATCCGCGAATCGTCACTGTCTTGCCGCTGTCTGTCGGCACGCCACTGTCGTCGATGACCGTCATCGTCGTCTGACCGACGACGTACTGCGAGACCTGCGGATAATTCTTGATGACAGACTGAAGGACGTTATAGGCATCCTGTGCATTCGACGACGTCACCGTGATTGTCAGCAGGTTTGTGCCCTCGACATTTGTGACCGAAATTGAGCCGGGGACGGAATTCATCCCGAGGTCCTCCGCAATGATGTCCGACAGCGCACCAGAGGAGAGAATATACGGAAATACCTTGCCGAGCTGCTCAGCGGTTGCCGAGTCAGAGCCTGCACCTGCCTCCGCGGACACGGAAACTGTCGCCTCCGCCTTGTAGGACGGAACATAGCTCGTCGACACACGGAAATACATCAGCGCGCCGAGAGCCGCCGCGAGAATAACCGGAAGCCACCACATTCTGAGGAAGCAGCGGAAGAACTCATACAGTCCGGAGACGATATCGATCTTTTTCGGAGCTGCATGCTCATATGAAGATGATTGTGAATCACTCATGGCTATCCTCCTTTCCCGTTCTGTCCGTCCGCGCTCTTCTTGATTTGCCGGTTTCATACAGGCTGTTCAGGAAATCAATATCCTCCCTGGACAGACCGTCTGTAGCAGAGGACTTCTTCGTATGTCCGGACACAGGCTCTGCTGACGGTTTTTCCGCCGTATTTACTGACGGTTTCTTTCCTGCAAATGCATTCGTATCCAGCTCAGAGCGGATGCTTTTCACCATATCTCTGTCCTCGCCGGCCTTCACATAGTCGTAGTCAGCCATTGACTCGCCGCGTCCCGCGCCGATCTTTCCGGATTTGTCGACAGAAACCGATGTGTCCACAGTTCCCGAAATAGCAGCTGAATTTCCTGCCGAGAACATGTCATCTGTGTGGTGCAGCATCGTCTCCGGAATCTGGTATTTACCGGCGTCAGCGTGGTCATGGGTATCAACTGATGAAGTCTCGTGAGAATCATTCGAAAGGCCCGTGAAGGTCTGAGCATTAGTCCCGGCCTCTGTTCCGGTAATTTTATCATCGGAGCCGGACACAAGGTTTGCATATGCTTTAGCAGCCGTATCAGCTGCAGCAGCTGTATGGGCCGTCATCCCGGAAAAGCTGCTTTCCGTGGCATTCACTGTGTGAGCCGCCGTCCCCGCAGAGGCTGTCTTCTGTCCGGAAGAGCCTTCCGTCTCTGTCGCAGTCTCCGCAGCCCGCTCATATCGTCCGTAACGTCCATATCGTCCGTAGCGGCCATACCTGCCGTAGTGATCGTACCTGCCGTATCGGCCGTACGTCCCGTAGCCGCTTCCGTAGCCGTAGCCCTTGTACCCGTAGCCATAGCCGTAATTGCCGATCACGCGCCTTGATCCGAGCACCATCACGTCATTTAAAATGCAGCCCGCAAGCTTCGCGTTCGTGTCCTTCAGCGAATCGATCGCGTCGTTCAAGTCCTCCGCGAGCATGTCATCATACTTGACGACAAGAACGCTGATATCAGCGAGCTCGCCAAATGCCTCGGCATCAGGCGCCGCCATCATGGACGGCGTATCAATGACGATGTAATCCATCCTCTGGCGAAGCTGCTTCATGACGTTCTTCATTTCCTGGCTGGCAATGAGATCGGTGGAATTCCTGTTCGGCCGGCCGCCGGCAATGAGCCACAGCCCGTCCGTTCCGGACGGAAGCAGCGCCTCGTCAATTGTCGCATTTCCCTTCGCGAGATCGGCGATCGAACAGCCGGCCGCGCATTTCGTGCCGAAAAGCTTTGCGACCTCAGGCTTTCGCATATCGCCGTCGATGAGAAGCACGTGACCGGACTGATGCGCCAGCGTGATCGCGATATTCGACGCGACCGTCGTCCGTCCCTCTCCGTCCGATGCGGATGTGACGAGGATGACCTTCGGGTTCTTCACCTTTGTTCTGCCCTGCGTCAGAATTCTCGCTGTGATCTTCTTGAAGCGCTCGACATACTCAAAGCTCGTCGTCACATCGGAAATGAGAATCCCGCTCCGGTGCTTCTTCAGCGCCGACAGCAGCGTCTTGTACCGCCGCTCGTGATAAATCGTGCCGAGCGTCTTTGCGTCGAGCTTTTCCGTCATGGCCTTCTCGGACTTGATCGTGTCGTGGTAGCACGACAGAATGCCGAACAGCACGGCAAAGAGGAGAAATGAATACACGAACCATTTCTTCGCCTGTGCCATCGCGCTCGACCGGCTGTCCGCGCCGGTCGGAATCGCCGGCTGCTTGAGCACGGTCATGACGATGTCCGCGGACACATAGCCGGCGAGTGAAGAATATGTCTTCATAATCGACCGGATGATCTTATATGCATTCTGCGGGCTGTCCGCCGTGACCGACAGATTCAGCAGGTTCGTCTCGTCGATGACCGATGCCGAGCACTGCGCATTGAGCTCGCTCACGCCGAGGTCCCGGCAGACCTCCGTCTTGAGGACGGAGCTGTTCAGGATATTGGACAGCGTATCCGCCATCGTCTGTGCCGACGAGAGATTCTTGTACACATAATTTCCCGAGCTCTTCGACGTGACGACAAATGTCGCCGTCGTCGTGTACGTTCTCTCATAGGTGAAGCTGTAATACACATTGACGAGCATCGCCACAGCGAGCGCGCCGATGAGAATCGCCCACAGGTTCCGGATGAGGTCCCTCACAAGGGAAAATGCATCCAGCTCCCTAGGCTGCATCGAATTTCCGTTTTTCTCTTCCATACCCCTCTTATTCTCCCTGATTGTCCGCGCCGACCCAGACGGCCAGATTGACGGTGCCTTCTTCCTCACCGTCTGCATCCTTCAGCGTGACGAAGCACTGGTAGCAGCCGGATTTTGTGTAATCGACCTCGCTGTCGTCGAAGACGACATTGCCTGCCGAATAGGCATTGGTATCGTCAAATGAAGTCACATTGCCGTTCTGCCAGATGCCCTGCTCCAGTGACGCATAGTCCGGCTTCTTGTTCAGGTCTGTGTAGACGACATAGTCTGAGAGTGCCGCGCAGGGCTTATTGTACTCCTCGTTATTGCACAGCCGCACCTGGATCGCGACTCTGCCGGTATCGCCCTCAGAGTTCGTGACGCTGATCCGGATCGGGACCTTCGACTCTGTGCTGTCATACGTCGAGCCGTCCGTGTACTCCAGCGTGACCTGCCCACTGATATCGCCGTCGAGGCAGTCATTAGCCGTCACATTGGCCAGGTAGTTGTTGTCCGTGTCTCCGGACAGGAACCGCATCGGAGATGTGATCGAGATCCGCGGACTGTGGTAGTCCGTGTATGTCACCTTCCGCGTCAGTGTACCCACATTATTGTGGCTGTCAAATGCGGCGTACGTGATCTTCAGCGTGTTGTCCGAGATGAACTTCGACTTCGAGACGACGACCATCGAGCTCGTCACGTCCCCGTCCTTGTTGTCCGTCGCCGTCATGCCGTTCATGAGGTCCGCGTCCGTCGCCGAGACACTCGCTTCAAATGAATCGCTCGGCGCCTTGATCACCGGCGCCTCATTGTCCGCGGTCATCAGCTCCCGGCCCTTGTAGACGCCAAAAATGGCAGCGGCCGCGATGAAAAATACAAGAAGAAAAATTCGCAGTCTTTTCAAATCATGTTTCGCGGCAGGATCTGCCGCTCTCTCCTTTCTTACATATCGACATTCGATTTCACAGGAATCCGGAACGCCTCTTCCGTTTCACCTGATTTGCCGTCACGAAAAGGTTGCCGTCCTTTGCTCAGTATTGCATGCGTCCGGAGTGTCAGAGGCGCTTTGTGATGCTACGTTCGTTCCACTGCCATGTCCTCTTCTCTGTACGGGATCGGCCGATACCCGAGCAGCGGGCGGCCCTGAAGAATCCGCTTCGGATTCTCCGCTGTGAGGAGCTTTGCGTATTTCTCACCGAACAGGCGCTCTATATAGAGCCTTGCGTCCGCCATGTCCGCCGTCCGGTGGACGGCTCCATGCGCGTCCGACGCAAGGCACGCGGCAAGGCCATGCCGGAGCAGGCTCTCAGCCGTCCTCTTCGGCCCCTGTCCGAAACGCCCGAGAACCGAGCCCTTGTTGAGCTGCAGCGCGCAGCCCCCGGTGCACCAGTCAAATGCAATTTCCGGATTTCGCTGGATGAAGAAGTACCGCTCGGGATGCGCAATAACGGGATGGATGCCGGCTTCCATAAGAAGGCCGATCATGTACGCGCAGAAATCAGGATCCTCACCGAACTGAAACTCCATGAGAAGATACGAGGTGCCATTTAACGTCCAGACGAGACCGCTTCGAATTTGCTCCGGCAGCCGCTCGTCGGCCATGCACTCCATGCCCCGGACAAGCTTTACAGGAACGTCAAGTCTGGCGATCTCCCGCTTAAGAGCTTTGTATCTCTCCGCGACTAACCCGTCCGCGTAATTCTCATAGAGCCCCGGATAACAGTGCGGAGTCGCAGTCATAACAGTCACGCCGCTTCCATACGCCGCGAGCATCATGTCAATCGATTCGTCCAGGGAATCCGACCCGTCGTCGACCCCCGGCACGATGTGGGAATGAATATCAATCATGTCTTGTAGTATAGCATGCAGTTCCCATCAAGTCCATGAGGCCGAATGAAAAACGCAGTGGCACTACTTGCTCTGCATATATGGCAATCGCAAAGAAAAACCGGGGCAGCGGGACATCCCGCACACCCCGATTTTCACTATTGCTTCTTTCCCTTCATCACTTAGGAAGAATCACATATTCCTGCGATCCGTTAAGATTTTCCTGATGAGTACTAGTAAAATCATCTACCAGCTCATCGAACCCCTCTTTTGTCATAACGTCTGGATTTATTGGATCATATCCATCGGACAAATTACCATCACTATCGTTGTTAAAAATGCTTGTAATATCGTCGTCGGTAAATCCTCCATCAAGGAGGTAGTTTTTAAATCCATTCCAATCTACTTTACCATAATCAATCATTTCATACACCCCCTTTCTAGCCTGAGTCAAGTCCAAATTTGTGTGTAAATTGCTCTTAGGTACCTGCGGTGCCAAGGGATGCCTTGCATCCCTTAGCTAACCACCAGCTCTCTTGAAGGGACTGTCAAGGGTGCGTAAGCACCTCG
>JAZHVT010000052.1:0-11772 GCA_036453145.1 Eubacteriales bacterium | reverse complement strand
CCGTCGCGCAGACAGTAAATCCGAGGCTCTTCCAGTCAATAATGCTCTTCAGCCCTTCGAGCATAAGCGGCTCATCGTCGGCAATCAGTACACTGTACATATCTCTCCCTCCTGCATAGAACTCATTATATCGAAGGAAAATTAGGGGTCAATAGATGTAAAAATAACCAAAAAAGCGACCTCGAAAATTGGTGAAATTTCGCGACCTAGAAAAATTCCTGTATATCCGCATCCCCGTGACCTACGAACGGAGCATGCGGATTTTTGTTGTATTTCCGCGGTTTTTTCGCGTCCGGACGCTGCGGAACAGCGCCATTTCCTCATGTCGAAAAATTCCTGCAGGACAAAAAAGAGGGGTATTTTTTCTAAAAAAAATCGGTGTTTGAAATGCCTCCGAAAATTTACAATTCAATTACATTGTACCGGGTACGAGTGATGGAACGGGATCCGGCCGGCCGCCGGCTCCCGGGCAAGGAGGGATTTTTATGAAAAATGGAACTGCGGTCAGCGGAAAGGTGGCACCTGCAGCCGTGAAAGACCGCACAGATCCAATCTACAGGTTTATCCGGATTGTGGCAGTTGTGAGTGTTTTCTTCCTGTTCTTTCCGGGTCTGAATCCGGCGAGAATCTGCGGACTGATCAACAAGAACATCTCACTGTTCACAACGGGCGTGTCCTACAGCGCGCTCACGAACGGCTTCGGAAAAGCCTTCCGCAAGGCGTGGGTGACTGAAGCGACCATGCGGGGGCTGCAGTTCAGCTCGCTCGCAATCATCATCGGCATCATCGCCCAGTGTGCGGCGAGCGTCTTCACGACAGGCTCGAACCGCATGAAGCGGATCAGCACACTGGCTGTCATCGGCGGAACGGCACTTGCAATCATCGGCAGTGTTGGCATTTATCTCTCATATCTTACGATGACGACGACCATCAAGCCGCAGAAGGTCCTTCCGGAAATTCCGGGAACGTTCTTCGCGATGCTGGTGATCACGGCGCTCATGCTGATCGCAGCGGTCCTCGCGATGGTTCTCGGCAAGCGGTCGAAGAAGGGTGATCCCGTCACGATGCCATCGAAGTACCAGCTGTTCGCGATGTGTCTTCCGTTCATCATTCTGTGCTTCCTGTTCGGATATCTGCCGCTGTACGGCTGGAGATACGCGTTCTTCGATTACAAGGCCGGCGGCACGCTGAGCCTTGACAACTTCGTCGGCACGAAGTGGTTCACCTACCTCTTTACGAACGATTCGACAAGAAGCGATATCATCCGGGTCATGAAGAACACGCTCGGCATCTCGGGCCTCGGCATTGCGACGAGCTGGTGCTCCATGGCATTCGCGATCTTCTTAAATGAGATCAAGAACAAGCACTACCGCCGCTTCGTCCAGACATTCACGACGATCCCGAACTTCATTTCCTGGGTCCTGATCTTCGCAATTGCGACCGCGATCTTCTCATCGGACGGCTTCATCTCAAGCCTCATGGTGAACGCGGGAATCTGGAAGAAGGGCGTGAACATGCTCGCCAATGGCCATCACGTGTGGCTGCAGATGCTGGCATGGAGCCTGTGGAAGGGTCTTCGGCTCAGCGCTCTGCGGCTATCTCTTCACAAGAAATGAGATGTGGCATAAGAAGTTCTGGTACCGCTTCGTCATCGTCACGATGTACCTGAATGCGGGCATCATCCCGTGGTACTTGAACATGAGCATGCTGGGTCTCACGAACAACTACCTGGCATACATTCTTCCGGGCATCATGGTCCCTTACAACCTGATTCTTGTGAAGACATATATTGAGTCGATTCCGCCATCACTTGAGGAGTCGGCGCAGCTCGACGGCGCGGGATACTGGCAGCGGTTCAGCAAGATCATTCTTCCGCTCAGCAAGCCGATCCTCGCGACAATCGCGATCTTCGGTGCGGTCAACAACTGGAACTCCTTCCAGGATTCCCTGATCCTGATGCAGGGCGCTCCAAAGCTCTACACACTGCAGCACAGGCTGTATATCTACCTGAACCAGTCGTCGAACCTCTCATCACTGATGTCGGGCTCCGGCAGCGTGAGCTCCGCGGCGGTTGAGAACCTCTCGAACATGAAGGTCATCAAGTATACAGTCGCAACCGTTTCGGTCATCCCGATCCTCGCGTTCTATCCGTTCATGCAGCGGTATTTCGAGGGCGGCATCATGCTCGGCGCGGTCAAGGGCTGATCATATAAGTTAAGCAGCTATTCAGCACCCCACAGACAAATAAAGTAGCTATTCAGCACCCCACAGACTCGGAACGCTGAACAGAAACAAATTAGGAAAGGAAAGGAACACTATGAAAAACAGCACATGCAAGCGAGTCCTGGCGGCGGCTCTCTCCGCAGCCATGGCAGTCGGTCTCGCAGCCTGCGGAAGCACATCCGCATCGGCGACGGGATCCGTCGTGACGGGGACAGATTCCGGCACGTCATCGACAGGCAAATCCGATAACTCCTCCAACGGTCTTGAGGCGGATGATCTCAGTGACATCATCCCCGATGATACCGTCATACTGACCTGCTACTCACAGCTGTCGAACTACTCCGGCGAGATGACCGGCTGGTTCGCACAGGTCCTGAAGGACAAGTTCAACGTCAAGATCAACATCGTTCCGGAGACGGATGGCGCGTTCTCGACCCGCATGGAGTCGGGCAATCTCGGTGATATCGTTATTCTCGCCGATTCCTCACAGTATCAGCAGGCAGTCGACAAGGGCATGCTCCTCGACTGGAATGATGACGATCTTGTTGAGGACTACGGGCCTTACATTTACAACAACATGCAGACAGCCCTGAAGTCCAATGCAAAGATCTCAGGCGGCACGACATACGGCATCGGCTACGATATCGGAACATCCGCGACGGCGCCGACCTCCTTCATGTACGACTGGTCGACACGCTATGATCTCTATCAGAAGATCGGCAGCCCGGCTGTCACAGACCTCGATTCCTTCGCCGACATGCTCATCAAGATGGAGCAGGCGGAGCCGACAAGCGCGGACGGCAAGAAGAACTATGCGGTCTCTCTGTTCAGTGACTGGGATGGCAGCCTTGCGATGTTCCCGAAGGCAATGGTCACCGCGTACTACGGCTATGATGAGTTCGGTATCGGCTTCTATGATTCCAGAACACAGTCCTATATCCCGGCGGTCTCTGAGAACAGCCCGTATGTCGAAGCCCTGAAATTCTACAACAAGCTGTATCAGGCCGGCGCCATGGATCCTGATTCTGAGACGCAGGGCTGGGACGGCTTCTCCGAGGATATCAAGAACGGCAACTGCTTCTTCACACCGTTCAATTACATGGGCGATGAGATGTTCAACACAGATGCGCATCTCGCGGCCGGTGAGGCTATGTACCCGGTTGTTCCGTCCAAGGCAACGACCATCAACTATGGCCAGAATATCTACGGCGGCAACCGCATCTGGTGCATCGGCAATGACTCCGAGTATCCGGAGCTCTGCATGGCCATTATCAACTGGCTCTGCACACCGGAAGGCAAGCTCACGGACCTCTATGGACCGGAGAACACCTGCTGGACACTTGATGACAACGGCGTTCCGTCCTTCACGGACCTCGGCAAGAAGTGCCACTCCGACTCCTCAACTGAGCTGACGGGCGATTACAGCGGCAAGTATTCGGACGGCACGGATCAGATGAACAACACGACATGGGCGCTCGACGCATCGATCCTCGGCACGAATGATAGCTCCGTGACATACAATTCGACAAGCTGGCCGTCCAATGAGGCCGACAGCTCCTACCAGATCACGAAGGACTGGGAGACTGCGACAGGCAGCAAGTCGATCGATGAGTACATGCGCTCCACGAACTACACACTGAGCCCCGGCACGAACTACGCGGCATCCTCGATGAGCGATGAGCTGACCGTCACGGCAAACCAGGTTGAGGACTGCATCAAGACCTACAGCTGGAAGGCTATGGAGGCCTCCTCTGATTCGGAATTCAACTCCATCATCAAGGAAATGATTTCCAAGTGCAAGGAGTACGGCATCAGCGATGTCAACGCGTACTATGAGAAGGAAGCAAAGAGCCGCGCGAAGGCTGAGAATGAGCTGAATGAATACCTCAAGCAGAACGGCGAGTCGACCGTCTCTGTCATCGGTTCGGAGTCAGCGGCGTCCACGACGGCGGCTTCAACAGCATCCGGATCATAAGGATCATAAGGTTATAAGTTTCTGCTTTTGGAAAGAGTCTGTCGGATCGTCCGGAACCATGGTCCGGCGGGCTCTTTCCGGCTCTTATCTGGGAGGAATACATGCATTACATTCATGAACAGGCGCGCACCGCGTCGAAAACGGCGCTCACACAGGCGAAGGAGCTCTTTGGAAACCGTCTCTTCGCCAACACGGATGCTTCCTATCTGTCGGGTGACAGGACCCGTCTGCTGGCGGCGACGGGGCTTCCCTACGCCATGCCGGTCTGCGATCATCTGCGGACTGTCAGCGGTCTCCGGGACATTCTTGAGAACGGCGGAAGCTATCTCCTTGATTTCTCCGACGGCGTTCTGCTGACGGATGAGAAGGGAAATGAGGTTTCGCTCGACAGAGATGCAGCGGCGGATATTGCTGAAATATTCACGAAAGTTTCACTGAGCCGCGGCGCCATCGGAAAGGACGGCAGCCTCACACTCGACCTCAAGACCTATCCGGTCGGTCCGCACTACAATGTCAATCTGCTGCTCGGCTGGAGATACGGCTTCCCGGCGCCGCTCTTTACGACGCCGAAGAGCGCGGTCGACAGTCTCGGGCGCGGCTCGTTCCGCGCCGGAGGCCCTCACCAGGTACTCGCGAGCCGCTGCGTCCTGCAGCCTGAGGAGAACGGCGAGCCTGTAAACCGCCAGTTCTACATTTACGAGGACGGAAAGCAGATCTTCTATTCGCTGGACGTAGACGCCATGAACAGCGCGCACTGCGTGCACAGCCAGAACAGGACGGTTATCACCTGTATCGCGGCGGGACTTAAGATCACGAGAACGATCTTCCTTCTCATGCAGGAAAATAGCATGCCGGATGCGACGGAGCTGCAGCACATCGAGATCGAAAATCTCGAGGCGGGCACAAGGAACCTCAAGATCGCCTGCACCGGCGAGTTCGGCATCGCAAATGCAGTGACTGTCGCGAATGACGTTGTCTACGCAAACCTCGTGAACCAGAGCGAGATTGTCTATGATGACAATGGAAAGCCGGTCTGCGTCACAATGCACCACAAGCCGGAGGAGCAGAAGGGCGAGAAGAAGTTCGCAGTCCTCATGAAGGACGGCGAGACGATGGACGACTTCTGCACGAACTACAGCGAGTTCGTCGGAAACGGCACGATCGAAAGACCGGAGCTCGGCGCTCACATGCCGTCGCGGCCGCACAGGAATTTCGTGCCGTTCTTCGCGATGGGCAAGTCATTTTCCTTACGGCCCGGCGAGACGGCGAAGATTGACAGCATGGCCTGCATGATGGACAGAGAAGGCGATGTGTCGGAGGCGTTCGACGATGCGCTCTTTGCGCTGGTTCAGCGCTTCAAGGACCCGGATGCGGCAAATGAGGAGCTCGCGAAGGTCGAGGCGTTCCAGGAGACTTATTCCTCCTACCTCCGCCCGAAGACAGGCGACGCGAAGTTCGACAGCTATGTCGGACGCAACCTTCCGTTCCAGGTCCTCTATCAGACATTTGTGTCGAGAGCATTTGCGTGGACGCAGAAGTCCTACCGCGAGACGGGCTTCCGCGAGATTCAGGACATCTACGCGTCCATGTATTACATGAATGCGGCGGGATACGCGGACCTCGCAAAGCAGCTCGTCAGCTGCTGGGCCGTCAATGTCTTCCGCATGGGCTATGCGTACCACGATTTCACGTGGAAGGGTAAGGAGCCTGGCGACTGCTCCGATGACCAGCTCTGGCTCGTACAGGCCGTGTATCGGTACTGCAAGATGACGGGCGATTTTCATTTCCTGAAGGAGGAGCTGAAGATCGCGGGAGAGGACGCGGAGCGCCCGCTCGCGGACACACTGATCGCAATCCTCCAGTACAGCGGCCGGATCTCCGTCGGAAAGCACGGGCTTCCGCTTCTCGACAAGGCGGACTGGAACGACACGCTGCGCCTCGACAAGGTCGTTATCAAGGGACCGGAGAAGGAAGCGCGGTACAGAATGCAGCTTCATGAGAGCGGAAAGGAATACGCGTCTGTCCCGTTTGAGAATAACTGGACGGAGTCGGTCATGAACGCGTGCCTCCTTAAGATTGCGGCTGACGAGACGGCGGAGCTCCTTGCGCTGTGCGACAGCAAGGCGTATGAGAAGGAGATTGCATTTGCGAAGGAGGTCGCGAAGGATACGCTTGAGAGCACGCGGAAGAACGCATGGAAGCAGAACTTCTACGCGCGCTGCCTCATTAACGACGGACGCGGCTACACATATCTCGGCGCGAAGGGAGACGGACTGTCTGCGGACCCGGCGATCGACGGGAGCTACTTCCTGAACAGCTTCGGCTGGTCGATCCTCGCGGATATCGCGACAGAGGAGCAGATCGGGACGATGCTTGACGTCGTCGAGAAGAATTTGAAGACAGACGCAGGTCTCCGGCTGTGCACATTTGTCGCGTACGAGAAGCTCGGCGTCGGCACGGCGACAGGCCTCTACTATCCGGGCGACCGCGAGAACGGAGGCGTCTTCAAGCACGCGGCCATGATGTCGACGGCGGCCATGCTGAAGGCGGCGAAGGAAGTGAAGGACCCGGAGCTTGCAAAGCGGCTCGCGGACCTCGCGTGGTTCATGATCGGGAAGACGCTTCCGTACACAACGCTTGCGCATCCGTTCATCACGAAGGGCAATCCGCGGTTCTGCACACAGTACAACAACTGCGTGACCGGTGAGAATATCGGACCGATGCTGTCCGGCACGGCGAGCTGGCTCACGCTGTCTATGTTCGAGGCGCTCGGCGTGAAGGAGGACGGCGACGGCATGATCGTCCGGCCGTGCCTTGATCCGGAGACGGAGGCGGACATGACATATACGATGCACCGCAAGGGCGTGTCCCTCACGGTACAGATCGTGGCGGACGGAAAGTTCCGCGCGGACGAGAACACAAGCTACGAGCTCGACGGCGCGAAGACCGGAGAGCGGTTTACATGGCCGGAGAGCGGCAGCCACACGATGGTCGTGAGATTATAATTTGCATTTTCAGCACAACGAGGAACGCGAAGCGCCCCGGGGAGGTATGGATATGAAATGGCTCAGTATGGACAGTAAATTTGCGACAGGCATGACGCAGTTCATCAATGTCATTCTGCTTACACTGTGGTTCCTTATCGGATGTGTGCCGATCATTACGATCGGCCAGTCCATCATCGCGGCTTACCGCGTGACGCTCGATATGACCTACTACAACGACAACTATGTCGGAGTCACGAAGACGTTCTGGAAGGCGTGGAAGGACAACTGGAAGCACGGTATGCTGCTTGAGCTCATTTTCGGGGGCATTCTCTATGCGGCGTGGATCAGCTGGCAGCTGTTCGACAAGACGGCAAATAACCCGTGGTACTTCCTTGCGATCACGATCTTTCTCTGCCTCGTCGTGCTTATCAGAGGGCTTTACATTTTCGCACTCGAGGCGAGATATGAGAACACGCTCCGCCAGAACCTGAAAAATGCAAAGCGCATCTTCGTGTGGTACTGGAAGCAGACGTTCGCGGCCATCGGGTGCCTCGCGCTTGAGTTTATGCTGTTCTTTATGATCAGCAGCACGCTTGTGCTTCTCGGCTATATCTTCAAGCCGGTCATCGCGATCTTTACGATCAGTGCATTTGCCTCGAAGATCTTCCGTGATCTCGAGAGAAAGAACGGTATGCTGGATGAGGACGAGGAGTACCTGTAAGTTCTGTTTTTTAAAAGGAGACATATGATTCGTATCGGAGTTGATTATTATCCTGAGCACTGGGACCGGTCTCTCTGGTCCCGTGATCTCGAACTGATGAAGAAGGCGGGGGTCACTACGGTCCGCATCGCGGAGTTTATGTGGGGGCTTCTGGAGCCCTCTGAGGGAGAATTTCATTTTGAGCTGCTCGATGATTTCGTGAAGATGGCGGGCGATGCGGGTATTGAGCTCATTCTCGGAACGCCGACGAACTGCCCGCCCGTGTGGATGTACAGGAATTACCCGGAGACGCTCTCTGTTGAGCGCACAGGGTTTCCGACGGAGACAGGCATACGTGGACACCGCTGCATCGAAAACCCGCTGTTCCGGTCATTTGCGGCGGATATCATCGACCGCATGGCGGAGCGCTACGGAAGGAACCCGCATGTCATCGGCTGGCAGATCGACAACGAGCTCTCTGCCAATCACTGCAACTGCCGGGAGTGCACGCACAAATTTCAGGAGTGGCTGCGCCGGAAATACGGGACGCCGGAAGCCATGAACAAGGCGTGGGGCGCCGACATCTGGAGCGGGCAGATCAGCGACTGGAGTCAGGTGCAGACGCCAAAGGGGCAGATGTACAGCTACGGCTGGCTCAATCCCGGCTACATGCTCGACTATGAGCGCTTTGCCGCGGAATCGACGGCCGGCTATATCGCATTTCAGATCCGCGAGCTCCGGAAATATGTGCCGGAGTCGGTCCCGATCACGACAAATGCGTGCTTCTGCGAGCACACGATGGATTTCCACAAGAGCTTTCAGAACCTTGATATTGCGGGCTACGACAACTATCCGGGCACGAAGATCCCCGAGGATCCGGATATTGTCTATACGACCGCGGCTGACCTTGACCTCATGCGCGGCGTGAAGCGGAAGAATTTCTGGATGCTCGAGCAGCTGAGCGGACCGATGGGCTGCTGGGGGGAAATGCAGCCCGTTCCGAGACCGGGCATGCTGAAGGGCTATGCCCTGCAGACGATCGCGCACGGGGCCGACATGGTGCTGTCCTGGAGATGGCGCTCGGCCGTCAAGGGCGCGGAGACATTCTGCCAGGGGCTCATTTCCCACAGCAACGTGCCGGGGCGCAGGTTCCGTGAGTTTGCGGACACGGCAAAGACCGTCCATGAGCTTCAGTGGCTTGACGGGACGGTCGTGAAGAGCTCCGTCGCGATTCTCTGGGGCTTTGAGCAGCTTAATGCGTTCAAGACGCAGTACCAGTCGCCGGGCTTTGACTACCGCGACCAGGTGAAGCGCTGGCAGGCGGCGTACGCGTCGCTCGGCGTCAATGTCGACATCATCGATGAGGAGCAGCCGCTTGATGGCTACCGCGTCGTTGTTGTTCCGGCGCACTATGTGACAAGTCCTGTCACAGTCGCGCGCATTGATGCCTTTGTCCGCGGCGGCGGCACAGTCCTCGTGACGTGCCGGAGCGGCGTCAAGGACAAGGACAACGGGTGCATACTCTCGCCGCTTCCGACGGCTTTTCGCAAGGTCTGCGGCTGCTCGGTCGACGAGTATGACCCGATCGGGAAAAAGGATGTGCGGATCGAATTCCCGGATGAGACACTGACGGGAAGCGTGTGGTGTGACCTGCTTCTGCCGGAGGGGGCGGATGTCTGTGCGCATTATGCGAGTGAATTTTATGCGGGAACGCCGGCGATCACGAGAAACCGCTGCGGCAGCGGCACCTGCTTCTATATGGGCGTCTGCGGAAAGAGACCGCTCATGAAGCGGATGGCGCGAGAGACGCTGGAGAGTGCCGGCGTGCCATTTATCGCGGACCTCCCGGACAACGTGTGGGTGAACACGCGGGAGAGAGAGGACGGAAGCGTCAGAGGGCAGTTCATTTTCAATGAGACGGACAGGGAGCAGAGCTTTATGCTTGACGGAGAGACGATGAGCCTTGCGCCATTTGAAATGAAAATCCGGCGGATCCGATGAAGGAAGTAAAAAGGGCGGCTGCAGGGCATGAGAGGGGACATGCTCTGCGGCCGTTTTTTATGGGAGACTGGGATGAAGAAGGGAATTTTTAACCGGATGGTCGTGCAGCGGCAGATGTTTTCGCGAATCCTTCTGATTTGCTTTGTACCGGTTATTCTGTCAGGTGCGCTTCTGATTACGAAATCGACAAAGCGACTTTACAATCACGACGGAGACATGCTGGAGCAGGAAAATATTCGTGTGCGCTCTATCGTACTGGATCTGTCTATGAATCTGGAGGCGATTGCCAGGAGCTTTGTGCTGGACGATCAGATGACGGAGGTGCTGACACAGCAGTATCCGGACCGGGCAGCCTGCAGACGGAAGCTGGATTCATTTCATGAACTTACATCGGCTATGGATAATCAGCCGTCGATTTCCGACATCGAGGTGTACACAAACAACGGAACGATAAGCTACCCTGATTTTACATTTTTGTCAGGAAAGCTCTGCCAGACCCGCTGGTATAAAACGCTGACGGTTACCCGGAACCTCATGTGGGTCACATCGAAGGCACCGGCAGGTTCTCTGTCGGATTATCAGCTGGCACTTTACTGCTATCTGCCGTTGCCTCTCCAGAATGATTTCGCAATTCTGAAGATAACGGTCAGTGAAAATTATCTGCGGAATCGCTTGCAGAATGCCTATATGCCGACAGCAATCCGCATTCAATCGAAACACTGCTTTTACAATGAGGGACAGGTAACGGAGACGTCTCTGCCTTTTTTGAAATCGGATGCTCAGGCCTCATCAAAGAATAGAATGGGCAGAGGACGGATCGGGGATCAGACGTGCTTTTTGTATCAGTCTGAACTGTCTCCCGATTCAGATGACAATGCATTCTGTATACTGACCTACAGCACACAGGCTTGCAGTGAATTTGCGCAGCAGACCGCCATGTATGTTACGCTTTTTCTTTTGACTCTGCTTATTCCCGGCGTTCTCCTGTATATGTATACGGCGTATTTTTCGTCAAGAATATCGATACTCCGGGATGCAATGAGGAAGGCGAGTCACGGAGATTATGACATTATTGCGAGGAGCAGGGGAAATGACGAGCTGTCGGAGACGTTCCGCGACATGAAGATGCTGATCGATCACACGAAGGCGAATGAGAAAAAGATTTACCAGGCGTTACTCAGGGAACAGGCGCTGATCAATCAGAAGCAGCTTTTGGAAAACCAGCAGCAGAAGATGGAGCTTCGCGTACTGGCAAGTCAGATGAATCCTCATTTTTTGTACAATACGCTGGAGAGCATTCGTATGCGGGCGATTCTCAATGATGACCGTGATACCGCAGAGGCGATTCAGCTTCTGGGACAGTATTTTCATTATGCACTGGAGTCGGTCAGTCGGCCGGAGACGACGCTGGAACACGAGCTGTGCTATATGCAGCTGTATCTCCGGATTCAGAAGTTCAGATTCAAGGATCGGGTCAATTATTCTGTGACGACCGGTCAGGACCTGCAGCCGGAAAAGGTCGTGGTGCCTGTGTTCCTGCTTCAGCCTGTAGTTGAAAATGCCGTTATTCACGGCCTGAAGGATGTTGTTGAGGCTGGGCTTGTGGCAGTTTCCGTGAAAAAAGAGGCGAAGGAGCTGATGATCCGGATTCGTGACAACGGATGCGGGATTGGTCCTGAGAAACTGGCAAGTCTGAATGAGCAGCTGAGGAAGGGCGGGCCGGCGACAAAGCATATCGGTCTGACAAATATTGCGACGAGAATCCGGCTCTTGTATGGAAAGAATTACGGACTTTTTGTGGAGAGCACTTCGGACGAGGGCACACTTGTGACGATCCGGCTTCCGTACAAGGAGCAGTGAAGGAGGATGAAGTGTTTCGGGTATTA
>JAZHVT010000051.1:0-12073 GCA_036453145.1 Eubacteriales bacterium | reverse complement strand
TATCGCTGATGTGCGCAAACCATCACCGCCCACAACTGCCTCCTTATCAGGCCCGTAATGTTTCTTCAAGGAGCACGCCGCTCCTTGGGAAGCTCCATCTGAATTTTATTCAGGTGGAGAGGTTCACCGGCAGAAGATTCCCGCTTAGTCTTCCTAAGAGGAGTCCTTGCCTTCACCCCTTAATCGACGCAGTCCCAGAGCACTTCCTATACATTTCTTTCATTTTGTACAATTATCATTGATTTTATAGTTATTCTTCGTGCATTTTTTATCATCAAGACGTATAATCAGAGCCATAGGAAGCAAAATTCCACGATAAGGAGGTATTCGTTTATGCTGTTTGAGGATAGTTTTTTATCAGTGAATGGTCGTGACCAGGTACAGTACTGGATTTATGTCCCGGCGGCGGAGCCGAAGGGCGTCATCCAGCTTGTCCACGGATTCGGCGAGCACAGCCGCCGGTATCTCCACATGATCGCACATTTTCTGGAAGCGGGCTACATCGTCGCCGCAGACGATCATGTCGGCCACGGAAAAACCGCCATGATGAACAACACCTGGGGCGACTGGGGCGACGCGGGCTTTGAGACGATGGTGAAGGACGAGAAGCAGCTGCACGACATTGCGGCCGCGAAGTTCCCGGCTGTCCCATATTACATGTTCGGGCACAGCATGGGCTCCGTCATTACACGGCAGTACATGGCGCGCTTCGGCTCTGACCTGAAGGCGGCCACGATCTGCGGCACGTGCGGCGATTTCCCGACAAAAGAGGCTCGAAGCGCCTGCCAGGCCCTCATCGACGCAGGGAAGGCGAAGGAATCAGATCCCTCTGCCGCCACAACGATGATGGGATGGATGGTTCAGCGCTGCGGCCAGGTCAAATACGGAAATGAATGGATCTGCAGTGATGCGCACGTACAGTACGATCACGCCTTCGATCCGTTCGACGCATTTGCAAAGCCGACCACAAATCAGGCCCTGCTCTACTTCCTCGAGATGATCGATGATGTCAAGGGCAGCGCATGGGCGGAGAAGGTTCCGAAGAAGCTTCCGATCTACTCCATCGGCGGCGATCAGGACCCGTTCGGCACCTACGCGACCGGTCTCTACCAGTGCTCGAACTGGCTCGCGGACAGCGGCCACGACATCACGACGAAGGTCTACAGCGGATACCGCCACGAAATCCACAACTACAAGGATATCCAGAACGAGGTTGAAGAGGGAATCATCCGCTTCTTCGAGGCTCACTAAGTGCTGACTTGAAAAGCAACGCCCCGCACCGGCAAACGCCGACACGGGGCTTTTATTGATACTTATTTCTTCAGCGCGAGACCGTCATGGAAGGCTTTGCCGACGACCGGGCCGATCGTGCGGTAGCTGCTGGTCGCAATGTCAAACATAATCGGCTGCATCTTGTCGAGATCCACCTTGCCATCCGTCAGAATCGACTCGTCGGCCTGCTCGCTGACGATCCTGCCGACAAGGATACCTGTCTCATCATCCCAGCTCTTCAGCTCGCACTCAAGCGTCAGCGGGTACTCCTCGATGATCGGCGCGTTCACATGCTCGCTCTTGTGGACGTGGCAGCCCGCCTTCTCGATCTTGTTCACGCGATTGCCCGTCTCGACGCCAAAGTAGTCGGAAATGACAACCGTGTCCTTTGTCGCCATTGCGACCGTGAATGCCTTCGTCTTCTTGATGTTGTCCGTCGTCTTGTGCTTTGCGAGAAAGAGCGTGATCTCGCCGTAGTCCGACTGGATGCCCCATGCCGCGTTCATCGCGTTCGGCACACCGTTCTCATCATACGATCCGATAATAAAGACGCCCTCAGGCGTAATCACCGACTTCTTTGCGGAAATTTCCATCGTCAGTTACCTCCTTAAAGAAAATGAACCTCACCCTGTATTGTACCATGATTCGGGAGGAAGTCGAAGGCAGCTTCCATGTCTTTACGGCACGCTCAGGATAAATGACGCGTCCCTGAGCTCCCGAATGTACGGGTCCTCCGCACACTCAAGGATCTCATCATTTGTCCCCGAAGCTATGATTTTCCCCTCCCGCATAACCATGACGCGGTCCGAGATTCTGCGGATCACGGCAAGATCATGCGTGATAAACAGAATCGTCAGGCCGTACTTCTCCTTCATGCGAAGCAGGAGCTCGAGGACCTGGTTCTGCACGGCCGCGTCAAGTGCCGACACAATCTCATCGGCTACAAGAAGCTCCGGCCTAACAAGAAGGGCGCGCGCAATCGCGATCCGCTGCAGCTGTCCACCGGAAAATGTAGTCGGATACTGATCAGGCGTGTCATCCGGCAGACCGCACTCCCTGCACATCTCCCGAATCATTCGCTCGCGCTCAGCCTTCCCGCTTCCAATCCCCCAGACCGCAAGCGGCTCCATCAGAAGGTCGTGGACGCGGCTTCGCGGATCAAGGCTTCCGAACGGATCCTGAAAGACCATCTGTATTTCTCTTCGAATCGGCCGGAACCGCTTCTCCCCGAGCGAGCCGATCTCACGGCCCTTGTAAGAGATGCTTCCTTCATCACTTTTCTCAAGACCCAGGATCATCCGCGCAAGCGTCGTCTTCCCACAGCCCGATTCCCCGAGAAGTCCCAGAATTTCTCCTCTACGCATGGAAAATGAAACGTCCCGCACCGCATCGAAGCGCTTACGCGCTCCTCTTCGTTCCGTCCCCGGGAAGCTCTTTCTGACATGGTTGACCGCAAGAAGCGTCTCTCCGGCCGCCTGTATACCCGGCCTTGCCGCGTACAGCTTGGCTGTCTCCGCCATAAGCCTTGCGGTGTATGCATTTGCCGGATGATGAAAGACATCGGCGACTCTCCCCTGCTCCTCGACCCTTCCGTCCCGGAGAACAGCCACATGTGTGCAGAGCGACTCAATAATCCCGAGATTATGCGTGATATAGATCAGCGTCAGGTGGTTCTTTCTGCAGATCTCATCGAGAAATGCAATAACCTTTCGCTGATTGACTGCATCAAGCGATGTGGTCGGCTCATCGGCGATCAGTATATCCGCGCCGGATTCGAGCGCCATAGCAATCGCGACGCGCTGCCGCATGCCGCCTGAGAGCTGATGCGGATATTTCTTAAGTACCTCCGCGCCGCCTGCGATACCGAAGCGCTCCAGCCTCTCAAGAAGATGGACTCCGATCTCCTCCGCAGACATGTCCGGGCGATGCAGTCTCACGGTCGGAATCCACTGCCTGTCGATTCGCTCATACGGGTTCAGCGCGTGGATCGAATCCTGCAGGATGACCGACACCTTGTTCGCACAGTACCTGTGCCTCTCATTCCGCTTTATGTCGAGCAGATTTCTCCCAAACGGATCCGCGCCGAAGACAATCCTTCCCTCCGCGTCCATGCTGCCGGGAAGGAGCGCCGTCATGGCGTATACCGTCATCGACTTTCCGGCGCCTGAGGCTCCGGCGATGCCCCAGCGCTCGCCCCTCCGGATGTCAAGACTGATATCACTCAGGATCTGCACGCTCTTTTTCCCGCGTGTCCGGAGGCTTACATGTTCAAGCTTCACAGCGAGAGCCTTCTTCTCAGTCATAGATCGTCTCTGCCTCCTCTCTGCTCCCTGTGCTGTCAAACATAAAATGAAAAGACAGGACAAGAACAGCGATCGCACCCGTCGGATACAGCACAAGAGCCGGATCCGTCGTCAGATAGGCCCGGTACTGATAGAGAAGCGTTCCCCAGTCCGGATTCGTGATGTCCGTTCCGAGACCGATAAATGCAAGACCCGCGTACTGAACAACGACACCGGCCGCCCGGTTCCCGAGAAAGACGAGCAGCTGCCGGTAAATATTCGGAAGAACATGAAGAAAGATCAGCCGCCATTTTCCGATTCCGACCACCCGCTCGGCGTCGATAAATTCCCGGCTCCTTAAGCCCTGTGAGAGGTCATACGCCTGATTGACGTACTGTCCCATATTCCCGATTCCGAAGATCACGCCGGCACCAACCGGACTGAAGCCAAAGAGCGCCGAAAAGACCATCGCCATGATAAACGACGGAACAACCAGCGTGAAGTCCGCGGCGAGCTGGATGAGCCCCCGGACAGCCTTTCCCTGAAATGCCGCAATCATGCCAAGCGTCGTGCCCGCAAAGAACGAAATTACTGTCGCAAGAAATACAACCTCCAGCGTCCTTGCGCCTCCTGCAAGGATCAAAGACCAGACGTCCCGTCCCAGATTGTCCGTTCCGAGAAGATGCGCCTGCGAGGGCCCCTCGTAAGTATGCAGGACATCCGTCTTCAGGATACTCTGCCGCGGTGCAAGAAAAAGAAAGAGAACAAAGACCGTAAACAGAACAATCATTATCTTCTGCCTTCTGCTCATGCCTCACGCCTCCTTACGTCGACCATCTGCAGCACCAGATTCAATACGAGATGCACAAGGAACATCCAGATAATGACAACCAGTATGTATGACTCAAGCACATTGTAGTCGGAGCTCTTCATGCTCGTCACAAGAAATGTGCTGATCCCCGGTATGCCGAACGCAAACTCCAGCACGGAGCTCCCACCGAACACTGTCGCAAACTCGGCCATGACCGTCGAGATCAGCCGGCAGATCACCGGCCTTGATGCGTGGAAAAGCAGAACCTCCTCCGGAGAAAAGCCGCGGGACACCGAAAAGCGGACATAGCTGCTGTTCATTTCCTCGCGGAATGACTTTCTGACGACGCGTGAGAGAGGGCCGACTGCGTAGAGAGCCGTAATCAGAATCGCGGCGGTCATCGCGTACGCCCCGTTTCCGGTAAAGAACCGGACCAGCTTCAGCCTGACGCCGAAAAAATAGATCAGAACAATAGACGCAATAAAACTCGGGACTGACTGTGTAAGCATCGACAGAGCAGAACTCACACGGTCACAGATTCCGCCCCTGCGGACAGCTGCCCTGTATCCGACAGGGAATGCAGCAAGTGCAGAAATTACAATGCCCGCGATTCCGATGTTGACCGAATACGGAAGCTTTGCCAGAAACTGCTGCCGGATATCCAGATGAGATTTCAGCGAATACCCCCAGTCACCTCTGAGAAAATTCAAAATCCAGTCCGCGTACTGCACAGCAAGCGGACGGTCAAGTCCCATCCGCTTTGTGACATAGGCAATATTTTTATCCGTATAGGGCAAATTAAATGCGGACAGCCATCGCTCCACCGGGCTGACCGGCATGAGCCTGACCAGCCCGAAAATAAGAACCGACGCCGCAAAGAAAATCGCGAGCCATCTGCCGAAAAATGAAAGCCAGCGCCTCATGAATTCGCAAGACCCAGCTGGTCGTTGACAACATAGTAATCGCCGCAGTACGGCTCATAATCCTTGAGCTTATCCGACACAGCGATGTGCCACTGCGGATCAACCAGATAGATGACCGGGAGATCCTTGTAGACCTGCTCCTGAATCTCCTTTGCGAGCTCATTTCTCTCGTCGCCTGCCGGCAGCGTGCCCATCTTATCGAGGTCACCGTCAACCAGTTCACTGCTGTACCCGTTGTGGTTCTTTCCCTCACCTGTACGGAAGAATTGGTTCAGCGCATAGGCCGGCTCTCCCGTCGGTGCTGTGTGCTGTGCATAGAACGCGACATCATACTGTCCTGCGGACAGCGTATCATCAATCGAATCCACGATCTGCGTCGAGACATCGATACCGAGATCACTCAGCTCATCCGCTGCGAGCTGCATGATAATTGTGAGGTCCGGTCTCGACGAATAAGTGACAAGATTAAGGCTCAGCTTCTCACCGTTCTTGTCGAGGTACCCGTCGTTGTCGGAATCTGTATAACCCGCGTCCGCCAGGTCCTTCTTCGCCTGGTCTACATCTGTCGTCTCCTTCACATCGCCCGCAAACGGATAGTAGTTTGCGAAGAACCCGGTCGCAACGCGGCCGCCCTTTAATGCCTTAATCATGTCGTCGCGGTTCATGGCAAGATTGATTGCCTCGCGGACCTTGAGATCAGACAGAGAGTCCTTCTGCATATTGACGATCGCAAAATACTGATAGCCGGCGTTCATTTCCTTGACCGTATAGCCCTCGCCCTCAAGCTGCGTCGCCGCATCCGGCGTGACCGTGAACGCCATGTCAATTTCGCCCGACTCGAAGGCCTGCTGCATTGCCGTTGTGTCCGAGAAGCACATCAGCTTTACGTTCGGGCGCTTCGACGCGTTATCATCGTAGTACGGATTCGGTGCCAGCTCCATGGACACGCCCGGATCAAATGACTTCACGACATACGGGCCTGTGAAGACATAATTGCCGCTGCTGTCCTTCTTGTAAATGACATTCGTCCACTCGCAGAGGACAGACTCCATGACCGTCGTCTCGCGCTCCGTCGCAAGCTTCACAGTTGTGTCATCCTGTGCCGTTGCCGTGATTACACCGCAGGACGCAGTCGCCATCTCATTGTTCGCCATGATGTCGTTGATGCAGTCCGCGACGGCCTGTGCATTTACAGGAGACCCATCCGAAAATTTCATTCCGGACTTCAGCTTCAGAGTCCAGTCAAGCGCATCGTCCTGTGTGACAGACTCCGCGAGATGTGACACAAGATTACCGTTTTCATCCTGCTTGTAAAGGGTCTCTGAAATGCCGTCGGATGTCAATGACCACGGATCACCATTGTTGGTCGGATCGATGCTGTCAACCATAGATGTCTCTCCGATGACAACCGTATCGCCGGATGTCCCCGCTGTAGATGCGGCCTCTGCCCCGGAGGCCGCTGTAACGACCGATGCCCCGGATCCGGTGGATGCGCTCCCGCATCCCGCAAGTGTCGCTGCGACGCTGACCGCCGTGAGTACTGCTGCTATCTGCTTTTTCATAATTCTGTTCCTTTCCTGTGTGCTGTCTTCAGATACCAGTCTCCGGCCGGTCTGTCCCGCCGCACTGTATTTCAGATCATACGTCCGGCTGGTTCTGTCACTGCGCACACAGAAAAAGACCGTTTTCGCAGATACGAAAACGGAGCATACAAGTACGCCGGAAATGTCTTCATTTCCGGCGCGTATATTCCTGTCCATCGCAGTTTCAGGAAAGAGGAGGCAATCTGGCTTTAACAGTGGCGGGACCGTCCGGGACTTTCACCCGGTTCCCCTCGATCTCTTTCAGACGCTATTCACCTTTGACTAACGGTCATTATAGCACGCAGCCTTTATATTACCAAGTCCCTGTCTGCTTCATGTGTACTTCAGCTGTACTTCAGCAGTCCTTCCAGACCTTCTCCGCGATATCCTTCACAAGCTTTACCTTGGCCCACTGCTGCTCCTCAGTCAGCTTGTTGCCGATCTCGCAGGATGCAAAGCCGCACTGCGGAGACAGATAGAGGCGGCCCAGCGGAATATATTTCTCAGCCTCGCGGATGCGGGCGATCACTGCATTTTCATCCTCAAGCTCCGGCCGCTTGGTCGTGATGAGACCAAGGACAACCTTTTTGTCTCCGCTTACCTTTGCGAGCGGCTCAAAGCCTCCGGAGCGTGCGTCGTCATACTCGAGGTAATAGGCATCGACATGTTCCTCGCCGAAGAGCGGATCGGCGACAGAATCATAGGCACCGCTTGAGAAATACGTCGAGTGATAATTACCGCGGCACGCGTGCGTATTGATAACAAGGTCCGCAGGCTTTGTGGCGATGACACGGTTGTCGATCGAGACAAGAAGCTCCATATATTCGTCGAGCGCGCTGCCCTCAAGGCCTGTCAGCTGCTTTGCGGTCTCCGGATTGACAAAGCCGCCCCACGTGCAGTCGTCAAGCTGCAGGATCCGGCCGCCTGCCGCGTAGAATTCACGGATAAATTCCGCGTAGGCTTCCACGACATCGTCCGCAAATGCCGCTGTATCCGGATAATACTTCAGCGTGTTTGCGAGCTCCTGGCGTCCCGTGAACTGCGCGTACAGCTGGCCCGGTGCCGGGATCGTCAGCTTCGCGACAGTCTCCTCGTCCTCGAACTGCTTCATAAAGCGGAAATGCTCGATAAACGGGTGGTTATGGATGGAGACCCTTCCCTCCAGCGTGACATCATCGATCGCCGCGGCTTCTCCGTTAAATGTCGTGTTGCCTGTCTCTGACTTAACGCGGCGGATGCCGTCGCATCCCCACATAAAGTCGAGATGCCAGGTCAGTCTCCGGAACTCGCCGTCCGTGATGACATGAAGTCCGATCTCCTTCTCCTTTGCGACCAGCTCGCGGATCGCCTTATCCTCTGTCTCCCTCAGCTCCTCTGCAGAGGCCCTTCCCGCCTCGTACGCGGCGCGTGTCTTCCGCAGGTACTCTGGTCTCAGAAAGCTTCCAACAATATCATATCTGTACGGTGCTGTCACTGTCATGGCAAATCCCCCTTTGTCTCTCACCTTGTTTTGTATAGGGACAGTGTAGCAGACCCTTCTGTCATATGGAAATCCCGGTTTTTTATCGTCCGCAATAGCCTTATCCTATATTCTCATCTCAGTCCCAGCCGAGCTTCTTCCGCTTTTCCTTCATATCCTTCACGATCTGCTCGCCGAGCTTCACCGGGTCCACGTTGACGACCATATGCGAGCCGAGCGTCTCCTCTGTGCCCTGCTTCAGGAACTCGATGACATTCTTCGAGCCGAAGATCGGCGCCTCCACGCAGTGGTAGGACGAAATGCCGAGAAGACGGAACGCGAGGGCCGCGTCAACACCCTTCTCATTGCTCCACTCCGGAGAAGAAAATGCGTACGGCATGTCCGGAAGCTTCTGTCCGAGAGCCCCCGCGATGCCCGCCATGATGCCGCTCGAGCGCGTGTTGTCGATGCACTCGCCCACATGCCAGACCGGCGGAAGGTCCGGCTCAAGGAAGCTCCTTAGGCTGTCGCCCGCGAGCTGATTTGCATCCTTCGCGCAGTAGCCGAGCTTCATCAGCGGATAGGATGCGCAGCCGTTTGAGAGGATCAGCACGTTGTTCTCAATAAGAACTTTCGCCACATCGGCGATATTCGAGTGATGACGGTCAAATCCGATCAGGTTTCTATGGCTGTGAATGTGCTCGATCATACAGTCTCCTTATTGTGATGTTGTTTGATATTGTTAGTTTTGCATCTTCTTGCTGCTGCCGCCAAGGAAAATGAGATACCTCACGAAGACGACCAGCAGAAATGCTGCCCCGATCAGGTTCTCTGCCACGCCGGCCTCAAGCAGCACGCGTCCGGCAGGGCTCTCCGTCCCGAGAAAGACAGCGCTGCTGTACGTAACGGCCGCCGTGCTGACAAGCGGAAATGTAAAGCCCGAGAACGCCGGTGAAAACGGCCCCGCGATCATGCGGAAGGCCTGAACCAGCCCATATACATAAAAAACCTGCGCAATTATGATAAGAACCAGAACCAGCATCCGGCTCTTGTCCGGAAAGGCCGCAAGGTATCCCGCAAGACACAGGCTGACCGGCGCCGCGTAGATTGTAAGCAGCGGCCGGAGCGGTCTCTCCGACGGAATCCGCCTGTACCGGATCGTGATAAGGACCATAAGAACCGGTGTCGCGGCAAGTCCGTACCAGACAATCCACTGCCCTGCCGCGGCGAGCCCGAACGAGGCGGCCGCCTGCGACGCCGCAGCGATGCCGACATAGACGAGGAACCACGTTATGTAGACCTGCTTCATCTGAAAATGAAACACAAACCGGGCCGTGAAGTACACGATGAGCAGGATATGGACCAGAAATCCGATATACCAGATCACAGATCCCGCCGCATGGCTGAAGCCTCCCGCGCAGGCGCCGAGGTACATAAGTCCCATCGAGAGCGAGCCGGACGCACCGGCCACGGCCCCGCCGCGCATGCCGTCTCTGACCATTCGCGGAAACAGAACAATTTTCAGGAGGAGCAGGACAAGAAGCATCACGGAGATGAGCTCCGGAATAAACCACCCGAAAATCTCAGTCTTCTTCATGAAATTCCCGAGCGCTGCGAAGGCCAGCATCACACCGGCCATCGGAAGCGGTACTCTCTCAATGATCCGCCTCAAAGTTCTTTCCTCCCTTTTTATTACAATTCATACAGGTTTTATATGTAATAATGATTGTACCTGCCATGGGAACCGCTGTCAATCGAAATCCGTCTCACTCCCGGTAGATCTTCTCCGTCCTCCGGAAGACGTCCGCCAGTATGTCGATGTCACGGATCACGTCCCCGGTCTCAAGCGAATGATTTCCCTCCGGATAGCAGATCATCGGGACGCCGGCCTCTTTAGCCGCGCAGACGGTCTCACCGTCATCCATCCACGGATCTGTCTTCGCGTGAAATGCAAGCCCCTTTTCGATCGTCACGCCCTCAAACGTCTCCGGAAACGGCGTGAACAGAATCTGTGCGGTCCTGATCCCCTGTCTGTCAGCATAGTGCGATGCGGCCACCGTCCCGATGCTCTTTGAGATAAAGACGATCTGTTCGTATTTGTCCCACGAGACATCCGCGAGCTGCCTCTCTGTCTGCTCCATCGCCAGCTGAAAGGCGCTCTTCATTTTCTGCGCATTGCCGCGCATCCCCTTCTTGTCAAAGCCGGAGTACGTGACATGTCTGATCTCATACCCGTAGTGCACGGCCTGCTTCTCCGCAAAATGCAAAAGCGGCCTGTCGAAATTGTACCCGATACCCGGAAAAATAACAGCCAGTCTGTTCATCTCGTTTTCAATCCTCCATTACACCTCGTGACAATATCACATCCCGCGTTATTTTTCCACCCGGAGAGATATTTCCGTCATACAGTCCGCTTTGCATTTTCGTGGTACAATGAAATCAGGAATGACGAAAGGAGGAGAACAATGGACGCGATCTGCAATACCTGCTTCCGGCACTGCCATCTGAAGGAAGGACAGAAGGGCTTCTGCGGCGCGAGGAGCTGCCGGAACGGCCGGGTCGTCTGCGACAGCTACGGGTATCTGACGTCTCTTGCCCTCGACCCGATCGAAAAGAAACCGCTCGCCATGTTCCACCCGGGGAGTCTCGTTGTATCGGCAGGAAGCTACGGCTGCAACCTGGCCTGTCCGTTCTGCCAGAATTTCACGATCTCGCAGAAGAGGGACCGCGAGGGGACAAGGTATGTGAGCCCGGAGGAGCTGCTCTATCTCACAGAGGAGACGAGGGCAAGGCATCCGGAGACGATCGGCGTGGCCTACACCTACAATGAGATGCTGACCTCCTGGGAATATGTGCGGGATTCAGCAAAGCTGATTCATGAGGCGGACATGCTGAACGTGCTCGTGACGAACGGAACCGCGGAGCCCGCTGTACTGGATGAGCTTCTTCCTTATATCGACGCGATGAACATCGACCTAAAGGGATTTACGGACGGGTTTTACACAGACTTCGTCGGAGGAAGCCTTGCTGAGACGAAACGCTTTATCCGGACGGCCGCATCGCACTGCCACGTGGAGGTGACGACGCTCATCATTCCGGGGAAGAATGATTCGGATGGGGAAATCGAAAGAGCCGCGAAGTGGCTCGCGTCTCTTCCGTCAAGGGAGCCGATCGCTTATCACATCACCCGGTATTTTCCGCGGTGGAAGCTTGATACGCCCGCGACCGATGTTCGGACCGTGTATCATCTCGCGGACGCAGCGAGAAAATACCTGCCGAACGTCTTCGTCGGAAACTGCTAAATGCAGTGAAATTGAATAAATCGCAATTATGGAGGTGGCTTTATGTCTGTTGTCGGAGCAATCATGGTGCCGCATCCGCCGATGATTCTGCCGGAGGTCGGCAGAGGATCGGAGCGGCAGATTCAGGAAACAATCGATGCCTATGAGAAGGCCGCGGATTTTGTCGCGGAGCTGAAGCCGGAGACGATCGTTCTGTCGTCGCCGCACAGCATTATGTACGCGGATTATCTGCACATCTCACCCGGCACGCACGCCGAGGGGAGCATGGCGCGTTTCCGCGCACCGCAGGTGCGGATCGAGCGGGACTACGACGAGGAGCTCTCCTCGCGGCTCTGCGATCTCGCGGATGAGCATAAGATCCCGGCCGGCTATCTCGGGGAGCGCGACCCCTCGCTCGACCACGGGACGATCGTTCCGCTCTATTTTATTCTTCAGAAATAC
>JAZHVT010000050.1:0-12561 GCA_036453145.1 Eubacteriales bacterium | reverse complement strand
CGCATCGCACCGTCACTCCAGAAGAAGATTTTGCGATTCTCATCGACACAGTACACGCCTTCCGGATAATCATTGATAATGTTCAGATAAAGATCACGCTCATCAAATGTCATGTGACGTCACCTCCTTGCGGCAGAACGCCGCCGGGCCGCATCCTCAGGGACATGCCACGCAAAAGACTTTTTCTGTTTTCATCTTACCACCAAACAGGATCATTTTCATCCGGTTCGTCACCGCAGCGCACGCGCACAGAAGTTCGTCCCACAGGTATTGCATTTCATGTTAACATGTGCTAACTTATGTTCAATTCCACCGTTTTTATTTTACCGCGGTTTTAAAATGCAGGAGGTATTTTATGGAAATCAGACAGTCCGCCGAGGATTACCTCGAGGCAATTCTTATGATCAAAGAAAGAAAAGGATATGTGCGCTCGATCGATGTCGCATCGCAGCTCGGCGTCACAAAGCCGTCTGTCACCTACGCGACGAAACGTCTGAAGGAAAATGGTTACATCACGATGGATGAGGCCAACATGATCTCACTGACCGAATCCGGTATGGCCATTGCAAATAAAATCTACACGCGCCACAAAGTTCTGACCGCGCTGTTCACGCATCTCGGCGTCGACCCGGAACTCGCCCGCGAAGATGCATGCAAGGTCGAGCACGACCTCTCGGAGGAGACATTTGCCGCTCTCTGCAAGCACGCTTCCGAGCTGACAGAGATTCCGCTCGCCGAGGAGGAAGAGGCAGAGCGCGAGGCCGAAATAGCCCGCGCGAGCCGGGCCGCAAAGGCGAAGCAGTGATTCCGGAGGCTGAATTTTATGAAGACTTCAGGCCTTACACAGTACCGTGCCGTCCTCTTTGATCTGGACGGCACATTAATTGATTCGGAGAAGCTCTACCATCGGTTCTGGATGGAGGCCGCGCACGCACTTGGCTTCCCGATGGACGATTCATTCGCAAACCAGATCCGCTCACTCGACAACAGGCTCTGCCGCGCGCTCTTTGAGCGCACTTATCACGACAAAACCGCCTACACCCGGATTCACGAAAAACGCATTGAGCTCATGGACGCGTACATCGCATCAGATGGCATTGCCGCAAAGCCGGGCGCAAAAGAGCTTCTGCCCGCGCTCCGCAAAGCCGGGATCTCCTATTACATTTGCACGGCATCCTCCGTCGATACGGCAGTTCGCAATGCGCTGATCGCGGGCATCACGCTTCCGCGGGAGCATATTATCTCGACAAAAAATGCAGGTGTAAAATGCGGAAAACCGGCACCGTACGTCTATCTCGCCGCCTGCCACCGGATCGGCATCCGCCCGGATCAGGCACTCGCCGTTGAGGACGCCCCCAATGGCATAAAGAGCGCGCACGACGCGGGCTGTGATGTAATCATGATTCCTGACCTCACGCAGCCGACAAATGAGGATCTCTCCATGACAAAGGCGATCCTGCCGTCGCTTGGCGCGCTCAGAGCGATGCTCTGCGCGGACCATGCGGACTAACCCGGATACGTAAGATGTGCCCGCCGCCTGGCGCGGATGCTCCGCAAAAAAACAAAGGTGCCGCCGCAGCGGATAACTGTCCGGCTCATGCAGCAGCACCTTTTCTCTCTCAAATGTTTACTGCCGGTAGCGGCGCTCGCGATCGAGCTCCGCGATTGTATACTCCGCCCAGCTGTAATTGAGCATGTACGTTCCACGATACAGCCGGGGGCTGCGGCCGCTCAGATAATCGTAGAGGTCGCAGTGCACCTTCGATATATCAAGGCAGCGGACTCCCCGCTGCGTCTTCACGATATCCTCGATTCCGTACTTCCTCAGCGTCTCGTTCATGCGCATCGCAACTTTCCGGCACCGACTCAGTGTCGTCTTACTGACCGGCTCGTTCTCCCACAGATAAGTGATTGCCTCCCGCGCGGTCAGATACCCTCCGCGGCGGTCCACGAGAAGCGCCAGCA
Source organism: Eubacteriales bacterium (assembly GCA_036453145.1). Lineage (GTDB taxonomy): Bacteria > Bacillota > Clostridia > Lachnospirales > Lachnospiraceae > Chordicoccus. Next base: position 10,596 of record JAZHVT010000050.1, on the reverse strand, counting down.
GTTCCTTACTCTTGGCATGTGTAAACAAAATAGCCTGCCCGTCGACATAGATATCAAAGAAGCCAAAGGTACAGATAAAAATATGACTGTTCGCAGGTGTCGCGATGTTTTCTTCCCCCTGCGCTGTCTCTGCCTCGCCAGCTGTGCCCTGCGGCAGGTTCCGGAAGGCAGATGGAACCTGCCTGCGGCAAGGCACGGGAACAGCCGAAGCGGCCGAAGGCACATCCTGCAGATTTCTTTCATTTGAAGGAGAAAGCGCAATGCCCCCCTCCGGGTTCTGCAGAACCTGCCCCAATGCCCCCGTTCCGGATGCGGCTTCATCCCACAGCCGTTGTCTATTCCGCGCAGCAATCACCGCATCCGGCCGTGCCTCATCATATGACAGCATCTCATCAACCGTGATTCCGAGTGCTCTCGCAAGAGGCAGCAGCAGTGTGATGTCCGGATATGTACTGTCAGATTCCCACTTGCAGATCGCAGACGGCGTGACCCCGAGCCGATCCGCCAGCTCTTTCTGCTGCATATGAAGTACCTTCCGTCTCGCGCGGATCAAAGCCCCGAATTTCATTGTCCCGTTTCCACTCCCTTCAGGCATCCCCTGCCATTCCCTGTCTCCATGCCCGAAGCAGAAAATTTCATATCCTGCGGCTCAAAACATTCCTGTCACAGAGCTGCGCTGTCGTTTTTCGGCCGGGTCGCCCCAAAAATCTTGCATCTATTATAATCCAGTAAAATAATTGAGCAACAGGAAATACAAAGCTGTCCCGCACAATGTCCTTCCTCCCGTCCGTATAAGCCACGGATTGCTTCGCTGCTCCGCAGCTCCCGCAATCCGAACGAAATTCACATTCCCGCGCCGCTTTCGCGTCGCTCCATGCTCATTTCGTTGTCCCGCACAATCTCCTTCCTCCCGTCCGTATAAGCCACGGATTGCTTCGCTGCTCCGCAGCTCCCGCAATCCGAACGAAATTCGCATTTCCGCGCCGCTCTCGCGTCGCTCCATGCTCATTTCGTTGTCCCGCACAATGTCCCGGGCCCGCCATGCAAGCATGGCGGGCCCGGGCCGCTGTGCGGGGCTTATACGGAAAACTGGCTGTTGTATAGTTTCGCGTAGAAGCCTCCCGCCTTGAGCAGGCTCTCATGATTGCCCTGCTCAATAATTTTTCCATCTTTCATGACGAGGATGATGTCGGCACTCCGGATCGTGGATAGACGGTGCGCAACGATGAAACTCGTTCGTCCTTCCATCAGCTTGTCAAAGGCCTGCTGAATCAGGATCTCGGTTCTCGTATCGATGCTCGACGTCGCCTCGTCAAGTATCAGCATCGGCGGCAGTTTCAACATAACGCGCGTGATGCACAGGAGCTGTTTTTGCCCCTGGCTCAGGCTGTCCTCATGCAGCACAGTATCAAGCTTCTGCGGAAGCCTGCGGATAAACTCCCAGCTGTGTGCCTCTTTCGCGGCTGCAATAATCTCCTCATCGGTCGCGTCCGGCTTTCCGATATTGATGTTTTCACGGACCGTGCCGTTCTTGAGCCATGTGTCCTGCAGAACCATACCGTAGTGCTGCCGAAGCTCATGGCGTGGCATGCTGTAAATACTCTCCCCGTCGACGCGAATGTCACCTTTGTCCGCATCGTAGAAACGCATGAGCAGGTTGATCATCGTCGTCTTGCCGCAGCCGGTCGGACCAACGATCGCGACGCGCATCCCAGGCTTCGCGTGAAGATTATAGTTCTCAATGAGCGGATGGTCCTTCATGTAGCTGAAGAACACGTCGTCAATATCAACCGTACCGGATTTCGCACCGCAGGAAACAGCCTCGTGCATGGCCCGATGCCCTTTAGAGACCGTCTCCTCCGGCACCCCGACGCAGTCCTTCTCCGGTTCCTCCTCGATCAGCGAGAAGATTCTCGTCGCGCACGCAAGCGCGTTCTGCAGCTCCGTGACGACCGAGCTGATGTCATTGAACGGCTTCATGTACTGGTTCGCGTAGCTCAGCATCACCGAGAGACCGCCGACCGTGAGGCCGCCGCCGAGAATGACAAATGCACCGACCAGCGCGACGAGCGCATAGATCAGGCTGTTGACAAACCGCGTCGCCGGATTTGTGAGACTTGAGAAAAATGTCGCCTTCTGGCTGTATTCCTTCAGCTCTCCGTTGACCTTCGCGAATCGCTCCGATGCCCGCTTCTCGTAGCCGAACGCCTTCACAACCTTCGCGCTCCCGACCATTTCCTCGATCAGCGCCGTCTGCTCGCCGCGCGACTCCGTCTGATGGCGGAACATCACATACGAGTGGTCCGCGATAAATTTCGCGACAAAGAAGCTGATCGGCGTCATAACGACGACAAGAAGCGTAATCGCGACGTTCTTGCTGAACATGAAAATGAGTGTCGCTATAATCGTGACGACGCCTGTAAAAAGCTGTGTAAAACCGAGCAGGAGGCCGTCGGAGAGCTGGTCGACGTCCGCGATCACGCGGCTCACGATATCGCCCGTCTTGTGCGCGTCGAGATACGAAAGCGGCAGGACCTGCACGCGGCGGATCGCCTTCGCACGGATGTCCCGCACAACGCGGTACGTCATGCGGTTATTGATCATGTTCATGACCCACGTCGCGACCGACGAGAGAATAATCAGCACAAGAATTCTCGAAAGGTAATATGTCACAATCCCGAAATCGACTCTTCCCTTCGCGATAATCCCGTCGATCGCATCACCGAAGAGAATCGGCACATAGAGCTGCAGGATAACGGAAAATGCAGCCAGCACGATGCTGAGCACAAGAAGAATCTTATAGCGCCCGATCACGCGCATGACCTTGCGGAACGTCTCCATGGACGACGTGCGGTCGCCCTTCATCTCGACATTTTCCTCAGACGAGACTCCCGCCTGTTTCTTCTGTCCTTTCATCATGCCCTCGCCTCCTCTCCGTTCTTTCCGACAGATACCGGTCTTCGCTCCGGAAACTGCGAATAATAAATTTCTCTGTAGGTCTCACAGGACTTCATCAGCTCCTCGTGCGTTCCCTTCCCGGCAAGTCTGCCGTCATCAAGCACGAGAATCTGATCCGCCTGCATTATGCTCGAGGCTCTCTGCGACACGATAAATGTCGTCATATTTCCCTCAAAGCTTCGGACCGCCTTCCGGAGCGCGGCGTCCGTCGCAAAATCGAGCGCGCTCGCGCTGTCATCCATAATCAGGATCTCCGGCCGCTTCACAAGCGCGCGGGCAATCGTAAGCCTCTGCTTCTGACCGCCGGAAAGATTCCGGCCGCTCTGCTCAATCTGAAAATCAAGACCGCCCTCCTTGCCCTCGACAACGTCCTTTGCCTGAGCCGTCTCAAGCGCGCGCCAGATCTCATCGTCAGTGGCATTTTCATTTCCCCAGCGCATATTGTCGCGGACCGTACCCGCAAAGAGCATCGCCTTCTGCGGGACGACACCGATCTTCTCAATGAGCGCGCCCTTCGGGTATTGTCGCACGTCCACACCGTCGACGAGAACCGCGCCGCGCGACACATCGTAGAAGCGCGGAATCAGATTGACAAGCGTCGACTTGCCGCTGCCGGTTCCGCCGATGACGCCGATCGTCTGTCCCTTCTCCGCTTCAAATGAAATGTCCGTCAGCGATTCGTCGCCGGCGTCCGCATACTCCATGGAGACGCCGCGGAAACTGACGGCGCTGCTATTTTTCTCAGAGGAAGAGCCTGTCCCAGGGCCATCCGCCACCCCGCTGCTCTTTTTTGCCCCCGCCGGGAACTCCATTCCAACCGGGAGCGCGAGTACTTGCGCCACGCGGTCCGCGCACGCGACCGCCTTGTTGATCGTGATGATGAGCGATGCGAGCTTCACGAGTTCGACGACCATCTGCGCCATGTAATTGTAGAGCGCGACGACATCGCCCTGCTGGATGCGGCCGAAGTTGACCTGAACGGCACCCGTATGGATCAGCACGATTGTCGCGATATTAATGAGCACGTAAGTCAGCGGGTTCATCAGTGCGCTGAGACGGCCGACGAACTCGTTGAGCCGCGTCAGGGCTTCATTTTTCTCATCAAATGCACGGACCTCGTCGGCCTCCTTGCAGAATGCGCGGATGACACGCACACCGGTCAGGTTCTCGCGCGTAAGCCCCGTGACCTCGTCGAGGCCCGCCTGCGCCTTGCGGAAGAGCGGGATGCTGATAATCATGATGCCATACACAACGAGTGCGAGAATCGGGATCGTGACCACGAAGACAAGCGCTGCCCGCACATTGATCGTAAATGCCATGACCATCGAGCCGAACACGATGAACGGACTGCGCAGAAGAAGGCGCAGCGCCATGTTGAGACCTGTCTGCGCCTGGTTGATATCGCTCGTGAGGCGCGTGATCAGCGTACTCGTCCCGATCCGATCGAGCTGCGTGAAAGACAGCGATTCGATGTGGTCAAATGTCGCCTGCCGGAGGTTTGCGCCGAAGCCGGCGCTCGCCTTCGCGGCGAACCACTGCGCCGTGAAGCTGCTGAGGAGTCCCGCGAGCGCAAGAAGCACGAGAATCACAACACGGGAGATGATATACGTCCTGTTATTTCCCGCGATGCCGACGTCGATGATCTGCGCGACAACAAGCGGCACAAGCAGATCAAAAAAAGCCTCGAGGAGCTTGAAGAGCGGCGCAAGAACACTCTCCTTCCTGTACTCTCTGAGGTAGATGCCAAGCTGTTTCATAGAAAACTCTCCTTCCGGAAACTTCCGGCCCTGCCCTCCTGCGATACGTCCCGCGGCATCGGGCCGGTCTGCGGCGCGTATGGACGGCCGCGTTTCGTGAATCTGTCTCATTATAGTCCTCTTCTGGAAAATAAGATATGACAAAAAAACGCTCCGCCGCCGAAAATCCCGGCGGGGAGCGTCATGAATTGATTATTATTGCAGGGTTACAAAGTTTTTTCGCAGATTTCGGCCCACTTGACAAACGGTATCTCCCGAAAGAACTGCCCGGCCCGCAATATCCTATCCAGCTCGCAGGCGTCCCGGACTCAGACCCTCTCGAGCTCCCACGTGTATGCCCGGTACTCGCCCATCTCATTCGGGACCGGAATGCCGACCGTCATGAGGCCATCCGCAGGATAAACCTTCCCGCTCGCCGCATCGCGATAGCGTGCGCCCGCCTCAAGGCCGGCGCAGACGACGTAGGAGACCGGGTTGTTGCAGTGGTTCTCAAGCGTCACGGCGTTGACGATGGCCTTAGCGCCGTCCCGCGCGACAAATGACCACGCGCAGACCGGATCCGTGAACGGATCAGAGAGTCTGTAGCAGAGTCCGTCATTGATCAGCGGCGCGAGGCGCTTTCTTGTCCCGATCTGCTCGCGGATCTCTGCCTTTTCCTCGTCGGAGAGCTTCGCCGGATCGAGCTCGTAGCCGAATGTTCCGGACATCGCGACCGTTCCGCGGACAGAAAGACTCGTCACGCGGCCGCACTGCTCATTCGGGACCGCGGAGACATGTGCGCCGACGGCGGACACCGGATAGCCGAACGACGTGCCGTACTGAATTCTGAGTCTGTCGATCGCGTCCGAATTGTCACTGCACCAGATCTGCGGCGTGTAATAGAGCATGCCGGCATCAAACCGGCCGCCGCCTCCGCTGCAGCCCTCGATAAGGAGATCCGGAAACTCCTTCGTCAGTCTGTCGAGGAACCGGTACAGACCGAGGATATAATCGTAGAGCACGCGGCCCTGCTGCTTCGTGCCGTGCGAGAACACGTCCGCAATGCTTCGGTTGTAGTCCCACTTGAGATAATCGACGCCCTGCGCCACAATATCTCTCACCTGACTGTAGACATGGTCGACGACCTCCGGCCGCGAAAAGTCAAGCACGAGCTGATTTCTGGACCTCACCGGGCGGTGCCCATCCGCCTCAAGTGCCCATTCCGGATGTGCGCGGTAGAGATCGCTGTCCTCATTCACCATCTCGGGCTCAAACCAGATGCCGAAGAGAAGTCCCATCGCGTGGATGTCGTCAGAGAGCTTCTTCACCGTTCCGCCGAGCTTCTTTTCATTTGCCGTCCAGTCGCCGAGACCGCTGTTGTCATCGTCGCGCTTTCCAAACCAGCCGTCATCGAGGACGAGCATGTCGACGCCGAGATCAGCTGCATTTTTCGCGAGCTGACGGATCTTCGCGCCGTCAAATGAGAAATAGCAGCCCTCCCAGCTGTTTAAGAGGACCGGCCGCACGATATCGCGCCACTTTCCGCGGATCACGTGCTTTCTTACGCACTCCTGCAGGTTCTGTGAGAGCTTCCCGAGCCCCTCGGAGGAGGCGCTCATGATAACCTCCGGCACATAGAAGGACTCACCCGGCGCGACCGGATAGTCGAAGTCGTGCTCCGCAAGGCCCATCTGCATTCTCGTCTGGTTGTACTGATCTGTCTCGACAGACGCGTTGAAGCCGCCGCTGTAGACAAATTCCATCGCGAGACACTTTCCCGTGCGCTCCGTCGCATTCCTGGCCGCAAGGATGAGAAGCGGATTATACTCGTGTGAGGAAGTGCCGCGGCGGCTCCCGATCCGGAACTCTCCGTGACCTGCCGCCTGCCTCTGCATATTTCTCTCCATGCCATGGCGGCCGTAGAAGCTTACAATATCAAAATTGCCCGATACAAAATCAAGGTTTGCGGCGAGCGCCTTAAGGAGATGAATCTCTGTCTCTCCGCGGTTCGTAATCACGGCGCTTCTCGTGATAATGTCGAGGTCCTCGACCGTGCCGTAGAGAAGCTCGACCTCAAGCCCTGCCGCCTTGTCCGCAAGACGGATCTTCAGTGTCTCCTGCCCGTCGTAGACAGCCGGAAGTCCCGGGAGTGAGTACTTGCCCTCGAAGATCTCATAGCCCTCGTACCTGAGATCGCAGCCGCGGAAGCCGTCCGCGCCCTCCGTGATAAGAGCCGGCGAGCGGAAGTCGCCAGTCCCCTCCGTCGGATACTCCTGCGGAAGCGCGTCGAGCGAGTAGGTTCTCTCATTTCCCAGATCATAGGGATTTCCGGAAAAGCCGCGGTCATAGCCCGTGAGAATATAGTCCATGTCGCCGGCTGCCTTCGGCCCGTAGTAGAGATGAAGGAGAACGCCGTGGCTGTCCGCCATCATCTGATAGGTCGTATGCTTTGTCTCGATGTTGAAGATGCGCTTTTCCTCTCTGTACGTAATTGCCATAGTGTATCTCCTCCATGGATTTTTTACTTGACAGCTCCGTTCACGACGCCGCCGATGATCTTCTTCTGCGCGAAGATGTAGAAAATGAGGATCGGCAGAAGAGCCAGCAGGTAGGACGCGAACGCGAGGTTGTAGTTCGTTCCGAACTGCGTCTGGAATGTCATCTGCGCGAGCGGAAGAGTTGTCATGCCGCTGCCGGACATAATGACGAGCGGTGTCATGACATCGTTCCATGTGCCGAGGGCCGTGAGGACCGCAACCGTCGCGTGCATCGGCGACATCATCGGGAAGACAATCTTCCAGTAGGTCTGCCATGTCGTCGCGCCGTCGACTCTCGCCGCCTCCTCGAGGGCAATCGGGATGTTCTTCAGGTAGCCCGTGTAGAGAAGCACGTTCATCGGCATGTAGAAGACGACGTAGAGAACAATAACGCCGACGATGTTGTCGATGTGAAGCTCAGCCGTCTGCTTGACGAGCGGCATCATGAGAATCGCGAACGGGACGAACATACCGCTGACGATGTAGTAGTAGACGAAGCGGTACGACTTCTTTCTCTGCATATTGCGGGAGATCGCGTAGCCGATCAGGGAGTGGATGACGATTGAGATCACCATCGTGATACCCGTGATCAGAATACTGTTCAGCAGGGAGTGCCAGAAATCCGTGACCTTGATCGCCTGCGCGAAGTTCGAGAAGCTCCAGTGCTTCGGGAGTGACAAAATGCCGGCGATGCTGTTCGTCATTTCACTCGGCTGCTTGAATGCGATGACGACCGTCATGTACAGCGGAAAGAGGACCGTAATGAGACCGATGAGAAGAAGAATCGTAACCGGCCAGTTGACCTTTTCTTTGATTTTTGTATTTTTCATCACATCTGCTCCTCTCTCTTATTCAGGAATTTCATCTGCAGAACAGAGATCGTAACGATCACCAGGAAGAAGATGACTGCATTTGCACTCTGGTAGCCGAACTGTCCGCCGGACATACCGTTCTTGTAAATGAGATACGAAATGGACTCCGTGCTCTGTGCAGGGCCGCCTGCCGTCAACGCGACGATCTGATCGAAGACCATGAGGAAGTTCTTCATGCAAAGAACCATATTGATCGTGAAGAACGGCATGATCAGCGGGAATGTCAGGTTCCAGAACTTTGCCCAGCCCGTTGCGCCGTCGAGAGCACCTGCCTCGTAAACCTCTGCCGGAACCGTCTGCAGACCGGAGATATAGATGATCGTATTCATCGCGATTGACTGCCATGCGCAGACGATAACGATCGCGATCCAGGCTGTCTTCTTGTCAGCGAGCATCGATGTCGTCTTTGTGAGGTACGGCACGATGTACGTGAAGAAGTAGTTGAAGATATAGCCGACGACCAGGGCGCCGAGGATGTTCGGGATAAAGTAGAGGCCGCGGAGCGCGCTCTTAAACTTGATCTTGCTGTTTAAGGCGAGCGCCATGATAAGGCTCAGCACGTTGACGATGATGGTCGCCGTGACCGCGAGCTTGAATGTAAACAGGTAGGAGTTGCCGACCCGCGCGTCCGTGAACAGGTCCGCGTAGTTTCTGCCACCGACCCAGTCGAAGGTGCCGTAGCCCTTGAAGTTCGTGAAGCTGTAAATGAAGCCTCTGATGAGAGGCAGTGTATTAAAGCAGAAGAACAGGGCGACGATCGGGATTGTGATCAGCGCGAATGTCCTGTTCCGGTTTTCCGGTCTTTTCGTTTTCATATCAATTCCCTCTCTTCCATTCAAGATGCCGTGGATGCTGCCGTGTCTGAATCAGTGTCCGAATCCGCGTCCGGATGCGCCTCGTTATAGGCCTGGACCTTACGGATGATATCGCGGTTATAGCGCTTCCAGTCCTTGTCAAACTTTGTGAGGAACGCATCTGTATCCTTGTTGATGAGGAAGGTCTGGATCAGCGCATCGACTGACATCTCCGACGGATAGTGGTGGTCCTGATAGTCCATCGTCTTATCGTTCTGAATATAGTCCTTCATGCCGTCGAGCTCAGAGGCAAGCTTGAAATCACCCTTCTCGCACGGGACCGCGTTCTGCTCATCGAGGTAAGTCTGAACATTGTCCGGATCCATCAGGAAATCGATGACCTCGTAGGCCGCTTCCTTGTGCTTGCACGCCGCCGTGACGGAGAACTCAAGGTCGACGCCGGAGTTCAGTACATTTTCCGACGCGTCATTCGAGGCCGGCATGACGAAGGAGTCGATATTCATGTCCGGATTGACCGACTTGATCTGCGGAATCGCGTAGGAGCCGATCGTGTACATCGCGGACTGCCCCTTTGCAAATGCAGTGCACGCGTCGTTGTAGCCGTAAGCGACCGCGCCGTCCTCACCGTACGGAAGAAGCTCGAGCATCTTCTCGGCGACGTCCTTGTACTGCTTCGAGAATGTCGTCTTGCCGGAGTTCACCTCATTGAAGACATCCGGAGACACGAGGTCAACCGCGAGCGCGTTCCACGGCGCAAGGCACGTCCATGTGTCCTTGAAGCCGAAATAAAGCGGCTGAATGCCGGCTGCCTGAATCTCGTCGCAGAGGTTCATGAATTCATCCCAGGTCGTCGGGATCTTCCAGCCGTGCTCCTCAAACATGTCCCTGTTATAGAGAACACCGGCTGCATTTGCAACGTACGGGACACCGAACGTTCCGTCCGTCGGCACATACTCGAGATTCTCCAGTGTATCGATATAGGACTGCTTGACGTTCTTTAAGCCGTCGAAATCGGAGACATCTGCCAGAATTCCCGCATCGACGAATTCCGAGTAGTTCGAGTCGCCGCCGATGCCGATGATGTCCGGATAGTCCTCGCGGATAAATCTCGTCTTCAGGATTGTCGTCGCGTCGCTCGGAGACTCAATCGTCAGATGGATGTTATCGTGCGTCTCGTTGAACTTCTTCTCCAGCTCATCGAAGATGTCGACGGCCTCCGGCTTGTACTGAACAAGATCAATCTCGATCTTCTTGCCGCTGCCGGACGACGAAGAAGAGCCGCAGCCGCTGAGAGCCGTGCCCGCGGCCAGAATACCAGCCAGGCCGAGAGCGGTGATCCTTCGTGCTTTCATTTCTTGTACCTCCCTTTCCGTGTACTCTGTGTTTCATGTTGTCTACATTATAATTTCCCTTTGTTTATCCGGAAATATCGGACATCACCGCATTTTATTCCAAAATGCGACATTCCGTGCTATACTTGCAAAAGAGGTCACATATTGGTATATGATGCCAGGGTCAAGATTGCGAAAGTTTCGAAGAAACGGAGCAATCCGAGTCAAGTCCAAATTTGTGTGTAAATTGCTCTTAGGTACCTGCGGTGCCAAGGGATGCCTTGCATCCCTTAGCTAACCACCAGCTCTCTTGAAGGGACTGTCAAGGGTGCGTAAGCACCTCGAAG
>JAZHVT010000049.1:0-12726 GCA_036453145.1 Eubacteriales bacterium | reverse complement strand
ATCGCTGATGTGCGCAAACCATCACCGCCCACAACTGCCTCCTTATCAGGCCCGTAATGTTTCTTCAAGGAGCACGCCGCTCCTTGGGAAGCTCCATCTGAATTTTATTCAGGTGGAGAGGTTCACGAAACGGCAGAGATACTTCATAACTACCTGAAGAGACCGGATCGGCAGATAGATCGTCTGTATACGTATGCCAGAATGCTGCGGTGTGAATCCATTATAAGAACTTATCTGGAGGTGCTCATTTCATGAATGAAGCGATGACTCGGATCAGGACATTTGTGGAACCACTCCTGAACGAATCCGACAATTCGTATACGACATGGGATCCGAAATCCGGCAGCTGGATTTAAGTCTGGGCAGAAGGGGCTAAGATGAAAAATTGGATGAACTATAAAGGGTATCTTGGAAGCGTGGAATTCTCAGAAGAGGATAACGTGTTCTACGGAAAAGTTCAGGGGATCCGTTCATTGATTTCTTATGAGGGGACAAACGTGAATGAATTGGCCAGCGACTTTCACAGTGCTGTAGACGAGTATCTGGAGAGTTGCAGGCAGGATGGCACGAAGCCGGAAAAATCCTGTATCGGTATTTGATTCTAAGGGATGCTTTCATGAGTTGCCGCTTTACTGACTTGTTAATTCTTTTCGGCTTTCACATTTACGAGAATAAAATATGTTTCATTCTGATGTGCTGGACCTAGGTGTCCTTGATATCAAAATTTATCAGTGCATTACCAAAGAAATTGATACAGATCGAGTGATTATTTCTGAGAAGCAACTTCTTCATATGGCGGATCACCACCCAGATGCCTATTCGGAAGCTCTGATTGAGTTAAAAGCTACGGTAGGTTCACCAGATTATATCTTTCGTGATAGCAAGCGACCAAATACTGGTCTTGTCGCTAAGCGGCTTCCTTATGGCGGAGACAGCCTTTACATTGTATTGCGGATATGCACAGATTCACATAATGGAATACTCGCTAATTCTGTCATTTCTGGATGGAAAATCAGCGCAAAGCGGCTTGAGAATTATATTCGAAACAGGGAGATTCTTTACAAGAAAGAATAATTTTGCTATGATAATTATGTAAAAGAAGCTATAAAGCATTCGAGGTGGTAAATTTCGTTGCAACCACGCGCCCTTTGGGCTAAAAGAGATGCAGGAGCGGCGACGCCTGCCAAATGCTTTTAGCGTGTGGGAGTCGGTAGAAATACCGGCTCCTTTTTTATGGCAGAGAAACCATGAAATACCATCTTTCTTTTGATTTAGTTTTGGGGATGTATTACTTTCGCACGTTAGTCGTGATTAGGTGACGTGTGAAAGTAAAGATATTTGTTCCGTGTTGGAGTGTAGGATGTCTGGGGATTTTTATGCCGCCGGGCCCTACGTGAGTAGGGGCTGGCGGCAGGAAATTAAGGTGAGACGCTACGAGTTGGCTCGGGCGTAGGGGATATGGCGGATTTTCGTCCGCACGCGCTACAGGAGTAGGTGCTGAAAGCAAGATTGGGTCGGGAAGCGCTACGGCTTAGCTAGGGCGTAGGCGCTGAAAGCAGGATTGGGGCGTGAAGCGCTACGGCTCAGCCAGGGCGTAGGCGCTGAAAGCAAGACCGGGTCGCGAAGCCCTACGAATTGCTTACTATACAGCCGCTCAGGGCGCATAAAACCGGGATTATGTGTGTATACAGCGGGGCGGGGCTTGCGGTATAATTTGTACCATACAAGCATATTGGTTTACGCATATGAGTGAGGGTATCCATGGAATTTTTTGATGTTTACAATGATAAGAAGGAGAAGACCGGTGAGAAGCTGCCGCGGAAGGGCAGTTTCCTGAAGGAGGGGCAGTACCAGCTGATCGTGCTCGCTCTTCTCGAGCGGCTGGACCACAGGTTTCTGATTACGCGCCGCGCGATGGACAAAAAATGGGCTGCCGGCGACTGGGAGGTTTCAGGCGGCGGTGTGCAGGCCGGAGAAACTTCATTTGAAGGCGTGTGCCGCGAGGTCCGCGAGGAGACGGGGCTTGACGTGTCGCACGCGGATGGCGGCTGCGTCTACACATATTCGAATGTTGATCTGAAGAGGGGCGACAATTACTTCGTCGACATCTATCATTTTCATCTTGATTTTGACGAGAAGGATGTCTGTCTGCAGAAGTCCGAGGCGATCGGCTTTCAGATCGTGCCGTTTGCGGAGATCCGCAAGCTCGCGGAGGAGGGAAAATTTCTGCACTACAAGCGTATTCTCGAAGCATTTGCTGCGGAGGGATATATCCCGGAGAAGTAAGTATGGATAGTTTTTACAGAGGCGTCATCACAGCCGACGCGTTCTCTTCATTTGAAATCAATGTCACGCAGAACCTGGTCGTCTCGGCCGTCTGCCGCAATCCGGATGTCTTCTATCCGGTCGAGGGCGTGTCGGTTCCGGGACCGCTCGACGTGAACACGAGAAGCTGGGCGGAGCGCGTCATGTCGGACAATAAGGGCGATTTTCTGCGGATGATGGATCGCGAGAACCTGCTCGTTATGTATGAGGTCGGCGAGCGGAGTCCGTGGATCGAGTACATGGTCTATGACGTGAACGGAAATGAAGTGTACCTCCGCGAGAGTCTCTCGCTCACGAAGGACGAGGACAGCGGCGATATCGTGGGCATCATTATTATGCGCGATATCACGGAGCAGAAGCTGGTCGAGAAGGAAAATATGAGGCGTCTCCGCGTGATCGAGGGCCTGTCTGTCGACTATGAGTCCGTCTATTTTGTGGACCTCGACCATGATTCGTATGACATTTACCGGAGGACGGCCTATATCACGCGGCGCTACGGAGACTGCTTCGAGGAGACATATTCCGGATCGATCCGGGCGTTCGCGGAGACTGGCGTATACCCGGAGGACCGCGGGCATTTTCTGCAGGAAATGGAGGCGGACACGATTCGGAGAAAGTTGCAGAGCCAGGTCGCGGCGCGGTTCATTTTCAGAGTTCAGCCGGATCACAGATTTCCGCCGCAGCGCTATCGCGTGAAGCTCGTCCGGACAGGGCAGGGAGACCAGCATGTTTCGAATGTTCTGCTCGGCTTTGCGTGCGTCGAGGAGGAAATGCAGGCCGAGAGCGCGCAGAGGGAGGCGCTTGAGTCCGCGCTCCGGCAGGCGAGACAGGCGGCGGAGGCAAAGACACTGTTTCTCAGCAATATGTCGCACGATATCCGCACGCCGCTCAACGCAATTATCGGATTCACATCCATCGCGAAGGAGCATGTGTCGGAGCCGGAGAAAATGCGGGCGTATCTCGACAAGATCACGGAGTCGAGCAATCATCTGCTTGCTCTGATCAGTGATGTTCTCGACATGACGCATATCGAGAGCGGGCGCTTCTCGATGGAGGAGTCGCCGCACGAGGTCCGGGACCTGATCACACAGGCCGTTGATCTGATCAGGCCGCAGGCGGCGGAGCGGCACACGCGCCTTACGATTTTTATTGATGACAGCCTGCCGAAGCGCATTTACTGTGACAGCATGCGCTTCTCGCAGGTCGTCTCGAACCTGCTCAGCAACGCGGTGAAATACACGCCGGAGGGCGGCCGCGTGCGTCTCGGCGTGAAGCGGCGCACGCATTCTCCGCACGGCTATGTGGCGATGGAAATCACGGTAGAGGATAATGGAATCGGCATGTCACCGGAGTTCATGGCAAAGATTTTCGACCCGTTCGAGCGCGAGAACCGGACCGCCGTGAGCCGCATGGAGGGAAGTGGTCTGGGGCTTTCGATCTGCAAGGGCATTGTCGATGCGGCCGGAGGCACGATCTCAGTCCGGAGCGCGCCGGGAAAGGGCAGCCGCTTTACGGTCAATCTCGCGTTCCGGATTGCGCAGGAAAATGAAGAGCCTGAGAAGGAGACGGCTGCGGGGCAGAAGTTTCATGTGTTCAGAAAACGAAGGGACAGGGAGCCGGTGAGCCTCGATGGAATCCGCGTGCTCGTCGCTGAGGACAATGAGCTGAACCGCGAGATTGCGGTCAGTATGCTTGAAAATGTGCATATCAGCGCGGAGGCCGTGGAGAACGGAAAGCTGGCTGTTGAGCGCGTGAGCGAGCGGGGAGAGGGCTATTATGCGGTGGTCCTCATGGATGTCCGCATGCCGGTCATGAACGGGCATGAGGCCGCGCGTGCGATCCGCGCGTTTCCGGACGAGAGCCTGAGCCGTGTGCCGATCATCGCGATGACGGCAAATGCGTTCGAGGAGGACGTGCTTGCTGCGAAGGAGGCCGGCATGGACGCGTATGTCTCGAAGCCGGTCGATATGAAGAGTCTGCTCGCGGCGATCGAGGCAGTTATTTAAATTTTCGGTAATGGTATCTTAATATCTTCATGGTACGCTGTGGCCATATTGGGACAGAATCCGCATCAGGCGGTCTTGCCACAGAGGAGAAAAGATTATCATGAAGAAGGGAATTGTTATCACGGTGTCTATAGCCGCGGCTCTCGCGGCTGCTCTTGCCGGAGTCTATGTGTACGGCTCCGGTCATCTCCGCGTATCGGTCAACGGCCTTGACATGACAGGGCAGTCGGCATCTCAGATCGCGGAAAAATTCGCGGACGATTTTAATGCGGTCAGCGTCGAGCTCGACGAGGACGGCAAGGCGCAGCTGACCGGGAACATGCCGGATTACGGCTACTCGGTCGACAAGAGCGATATTGAGAGCCAGGTCAATAAGCAGCTCAGCGCCCAGACGGGAGGCTTTGTAAAAAATGTGCAGGCGATTGCGAAGGGTGTCACGATCAATGTCAGCCTCTCAAAGGAGTTCGATGAGAGCACCTTCGATTCGTTCGTCACAGGCAGTTCATTTTCCACGGAGCGCGTCGCGGCGACACAGGGAAGCGTTCAGTACGACGACAGCACGGGCAAGTTCACCGTGACAGAGGCGACGGCGGGCAATTCGGTCGATGATGAGAAGCTGCAGGCGTATGTGAAGAAGGAGATTGACAGCGCGATCGAGGGCGGGAACCTCGAGAGCAGCATGAAGATCGATCTGCCGGATTCGGTCTACACGGACGCGGACGTCACCTCGGAAAATGAAGAGCTGAAGAAGGAGGCGGACGCGTACAATGCCTACACAGGTTCGTCGGTCACGTACACGTTCGGAAGCGCAACGGAGGTTGTGAACGCGGACACGTTCCAGAGCTGGCTGACGTATGACGATTCGACAGGAACGGTCTCGCTCGATGACAGCCAGCTGGACGCGTATGTCGTGAACCTCGCGTCGAAATATGACACGCAGTACAAGACACGGACATTTACGTCGAGCCGCACGGGACAGCCGGTCACGATCGAGGCGTCGCGCAATGAGTACGGCTACACGATCGATCAGTCCTCCGAGGAGGCGCAGCTGAAATCGGACATTCTGTCGGGAACGGCGGTCACAAGAGAGCCGGTTTACATTTCCCAGAATGATTACGGAAACCCGTATTATCTGGGGCGCAACGGCACGGATGACCTGAACGGCACGTATGTTGAGGTCGATATCACGGCGCAGCATGTCTGGTTCTACAAGAACGGCAGTCTCGTCATCGACAGCGACTGCGTGACCGGCAATGAGTCGGCAGGACACGGGACGACGACGGGCGCATTTCCGCTCGCGTTCAAGAAGAGTCCGTCGACGCTGACGGGCTCGCAGAACGGCTATCAGGTCGATGTCCAGTACTGGATGCCGTTCTATGAGGGCGAGGGACTGCACGATGCGTGGTGGCGGTCCGAGTTCGGCGGGACAATCTACCAGACAAATGGCTCGCACGGATGCGTCAACCTGCCGTCGTCGGTCGCGCAGACGATCTATGACAATATCGATGTCGGTACCGCAATCCTCGTCTACAAGGAGTCGTGACACAGTCGCGGAGACGCAGAAAATATGATATGATGTAATTTGTAATTATTCAGCACCCCACGAAATGATCCGGAAATCGAGCAAAGAGCTTGCTCGTTGAGAGATTTCTGAAGCATTTCGTGGGGCGGACAAGCGGCGAAGCCGCTCTGTCCGCCCACAACGAGGAACGCGAAGCGTTCCGAGTCTGGGGTGCTATAGCTGCGAGATTTAATGATAGGGGAATATGCCGCAGAGGGCTGAAGGGGCACCGGAGCGGCATCCATACGGAAAGGGGAGTTTTGCGTATGTATTGTCCGAATTGTGGACTTGATATTCCGGATGAGACCCGCTTCTGCCCGAGGTGCGGATTTCAGATTCCGGATAGCATGCGGCGTGAGAGTGAGGAGGAAGGCCCGCTCGGTGACACGAAGGTCATTTCGCCGTTTCTCCGGAATGAAAATGAGCGGCGCGGCAAGCCTGTGCGTCTGCCGGCCGGTGTCATGAATGAGGATACCGTGATCGCTTCCGTGAAGCATCACCACGGAGAAGGCAGCGATGATCCGGATAAGACAGTCGTTGCGTCTCCGAATGGAAGAGGCGCTTCCTACGGACAGGACGATGAGGACCAGACCGTTATTGCCACGCCGGATGAAAATGCCGGTGAGCCGAAGAAGGATAACCCGTTCTCTGTCTTTGATCAGCCGGGAGACCTCGTAAAGCCGGACGATATGTGGGGCATTCCGAATAACACGGATGCGACGCAGCCGATTCTGCCGGCGGACGATGAGCAGGATACAAAGAACAGTCGGAAAAATGAGAAAAATAAGAACAAGCAGGACGATTACGACGACCTCTACGAGACGCAGACGTACAGCCCGTTTGAGAACAATGACGACGAGTACAACCGCGATCCGGATGATGACGATGAGGAAGGCGGAAAGAAGGGCCTGTGGAGAAAGTTCAGCAGCTTCGATGATGACGTCGATGACGATGATGACGGAGGCGGCGGGAAGTCCGGACCGAATCCGGCCATCATTCTGCTCGTGTCGATCATTATCATCGTGATTATTCTCTTTGTAATCGCGGCCTCGAGCGGCGTGTTCAAGGGAATCAAGCGGGGCAGCTCCAATAATACGACATCATCGAAGACGGAATCCGAGATTGCGGCGGATGACCTCACACTGACACCGAAGCCGACAGCGACAAAGGCTCCGACCGTGACGAAGAGAGCAACAGCAACACCGAAGCCGACTGCGACAGCAACACCGTCTCCGACACCTGAACCGACGTCCACGCCGACGCCTGAGCCGACGGCAACACCGACACCGGCTCCGACAGCAACGCCGGTCCCGACAGCGACACCTGAGCCGACTGCGACACCTGAGCCGACAGAGGCGCCGACAGACAATAACGGCGGTGACAATGGACAGAACAACAACGACCAGCTCGTCGGTGACGCCGGGGAGTGAACAGGAGCCCGAGCGGTGTCCTGTCGGTTGACAGACGGGCCGCAGAATGATACTGTATAGATGTCTTAGAGATAGAGGTTGCGTGTTTTATCAGTATTTTTTCGGATGCGGCAGGCGCAGTTGATGGGAAATGAAAGGGAAACGCGCCGAAGGGTTCCGGCACCATGCGGACGGGATGCCTGGGCACACAGTTAAGAGCTGCGTGACTGTCATCAGATGATGGGGCGCTATCCACCAGAAGAACAAGGACTTCTTTTGATGCCGGCCGTCTCAGGCCGGCATTTTTATGCCCCGGACATTTTCAGCGGCAAGTGCCGCATCGCATAACAAGGAGGAAGATATGGCTATTTTCAAGGGTGCCGGCGTGGCGATTGCGACGCCGTTCAATGCAGACGGTTCTGTCAATTACGATGAGTTCGGAAGACTGATCGATTTCCAGATCGACAATGGGACAGACGCAGTGATTGTCTGCGGCACGACCGGTGAGTCGGCAACAATGACAATGGAAGAGCATATGGATGTCATCCGGTACTGCATCAAGCGAGTTGCCGGACGGATCCCGGTTGTCGCGGGCACAGGCTCGAACGACACGGCAGCTGCGATCTCCCTGTCGAAGGATGCCGAGGCTGCCGGCGCGGACGCAGTTCTTCTTGTCACGCCGTACTACAACAAGGCTACACAGAACGGTCTCTATGAGCACTACAAGGCGATCTGTTCAAAGATTGATATCCCGGCGATCATGTACAACGTACCGAGCCGCACGGGCTGCTGCATTCAGCCGGAGACGGCCGTCCGGATCGCGAAGGAGATCCCGAACATGGTTGCTATCAAGGACGCGACCGGCAACATCGGCCAGACGATCAAGATGATGTCTCTCGCGGACGGTGCGCTTGATCTCTACTCCGGCAACGACGACCAGGTTATTCCGATCCTGTCTGTCGGCGGTCTGGGTGTCATTTCCGTTCTGTCCAATGTCGCGCCGCGCCAGACGCATGACATGTGCCAGAAGTTCTTCGACGGTGATGTCGCAGGCGCTCGTGAGATCCAGTTCAAGGCACTTCCGCTGATCAACGCGCTGTTCAGCGAGGTCAACCCGATTCCGGTCAAGACAGCCCTGAAGTACATCGGCTTCGAGGCGGGTCCGCTTCGCCTGCCGCTCACAGAGCTTGAGCCGGAGCACGCCGCTCAGCTGAAGAAGGCAATGCAGGACTTCGGTCTGATCTGATCATGAATCAGCACCCCGCAGGAAACTGATGAAATCCGGACGGGGAGCTTGCTCGCCGGACGGTTTCAGAAGTTTTCTGCGGGGCGGACAAGCGGCGAAGCCGCTCTGTTCGCCCACAACGAGGAACGCGAAGCGTTCCGAGTATGGGGTGCTGCTGTATCGTTACAAAAAAAAGCTCCGGTCATTAACCGGAGCTCTTTTTTATTCCGCGATAAATGCCTTCATTTCGTCGTCTGTCGCCTTGTCGAGACGTTTTGCCTCTTTCCAGACGGCCTTATCGGATACGAGTGCGTGCAGCTCCTCGTCGCTCTTCTCGGCCTTGCTGCCGCCGGATGTTGCGAACGGACGGATCGTCTTGCCTGCGAAGTCATAGGAGGAGACGAATGTCTCGATGATTCTCGGAGCCTTGCCCCACCAGACCGGATATCCGATGTAGACGGTATCGTAGTCAGCCATGTTCTCGACCTTGTCTGCGATTTCCGGACGGCACTCCGGGTCGTTCATTTCCATTGTGCTGCGACTGGCCGGATCGGTCCAGTTGAGATCGTCGTCTGTATATGGCTTCAGGGCCTTGATTTCGTAGAGATCTGCGCCTGTCAGGGACGCGAGCTTCTCAGCGGTCTTTTTTGTTGCGGAACTTGTTGTAAAATAAGCGACTAATGTCTTGCCCATAATTTTCCTCCTTGTCGGATGTGCATCAGTTTCTATGATTATACCATAGTTGAGCGCAGACGGCACGGGGAGAGGATATCTTATACTGGAATTCTATTTGTCTGTTTGATATAGTATTCCCATGGGTACTACCTGGAACGGTAGGCGGTTAGCTCTCTCCGGAGAGACTGCGACCCTCTGATCATATAGAAATCTGGTGAACAGAAATCTGTAGAAAGGAGGGCATGCACTCTTGCTGAAAGAAAATGACCGCCCGAACCCTCGAAAGTTTGGCGGTCATTTCGACTAACAAATAATTGGGGCCAACCGTCTGCCGGTAGTACCCTTTCTCTTGTAACGACATTGTATCATTCATGCGAAATTTCCGCAAGGGGTGACATCCTGGCAGTCTGTGACCTTTTCATAAAATCTCCATGAAATAAGCTGGCGGTATCTTGAGCCCGCCATTTCCTTCGTGTAAAATGTACAGCAGAACAGGCGTTTTCGCTGCGCAAAAAGCTAAATCGCACAAAATACAGTGATTTTCAGACGGACAAGGAGGACAGACGATGGCGGATACAAAGAAGATTATCAAGACGGCGGCCGGCGTTGCGGCGGCAGCGACAGCCGGGATCGCGGGACTGACCGCGGCGGGCAGCTATTATTTTTACAAGCTTGCAATTCCGAAGAATTCCGGCATGACGATCAAGGGCCGGGAGACGGACCCGGAGACACAGAAGAAATTTGATGCGCGGCAGAAGCGCTACGAAGACTGGATCGCGGGGCAGACGTGCGAGGACTGGTTTGTCGAGTCTGTCGACCAGCTGAAGCTGCACGCGACATTTCTCCCGGCGGATGTTCCGTCGAACATGCTCATGATTGTTGTTCACGGCTACCGCTCCTCGGGTCTCTGGGATTTCGGCGAGATTCTGCCGGCCTACAAGGCCATGGGCTTCAATATTCTGATGCCGGATGACCGCGCGCACGGGAAGAGCGAGGGCGATTATATCGGCTTCGGCTGGCAGGACCATTTTGATGTGAACCGCTGGATCTACTATGCGATCACAAAGCTCGGAGAGGATGTGCAGATCTTCCTGCACGGCGTCTCCATGGGCGGCGCGACGGTCATGCTCTGCGCGGGCGATCCGCAGCCGCCGCAGGTGAAGGGCATCATCGAGGACTGCGGCTACTCGTCCCTCAACGCGGAAATGGAATACTGCATGAAGCATTACTATAAGCTCCCGGTCGAGCCGTTCCGCTCTGAGGTTGAGTTCTTCGCGAAGTTCAAGGCGGGCTACTATGATTTCAGGGACTGCGACTGCCTGCGTGCTCTCGAGAAGGCGACTGTTCCGATGCTGTTCATCCACGGCTCCGCAGACACATTTGTTCCGAAGGACATGGCGATCGAGAATTTCAGCGCCTGCAATTCCGAGAAGAAGGATCTCGTGATCTTCGAGGGCTCGGAGCACGCGGAGTCCATGCTCGATGATCTCGCAAAATACACAGCGACTGTGAAGAAATTCGTGGACGAGAATAAGGACTGAGACGGTTTCGCATTTCCCGGAGCTGCTGTATACTGGAGACATATTTCAGATGGAGGAATTTTGTATATGGCAGGCATGAAGGGTCTTCGGGACGAGGTTGTGTTTGATTTCGACGCGGACACATCGGCAAATGAAAAGAAGGGCGGGCCGGACGCGCCGGTCTGCACCTACACATTGTTTGACTCTGTGAGCGCGCAGGCGGACGCTGAGCATCCGATCCTCGTGCTTGAGGATCCGCACGGGGAGCTTGCGCACCATTTGAACGGGGCATTTTACAATCCGCACAGGCGCACGTCCTTCGAGTACGATCTGACGGATGACGTCGCGATGACGGATATTCTGCGGCTCGACCGGAGATTTGTGCATCTGCTTGAGTGGCTCGGGGAGAATCATGTGCCGGTCCGGCTTTCGGGTGTGCACACGATGGACGGCTACGCGGTCTACCGGATCCGCGCGCTCGATCCGACAGGTCAGACAAATATTCCGACGGCTGTCAACGGGTTCCTGCAGCTGGTCATTGAGCGGCTGCTTGAGAGCCGCCTTACGGAGGATGAGTCAGAGGACGAGGACAAGGCGGAGGATGAGCAGGAGCGTCTGCACATCACGGACATGTACGCGATGGTTGATTTCCTCAAATGCGCGGGCTCGACGCTTCCGGCCAATATCCGGAGCTGGGCGAAGCGAAATATCGCGCAGGCGAAATCGACATCGATCAGCCCTGAGGAGCGCCTCCATGCGCAGCGCGCGCTCGCGACGGTCCTCAACATCCGCTGGCAGAGCACGTATTTTGAATCGATCGACCCGGTCAGGGCGCGCCGGATTCTCGATGAGGAGCTCTACGGCATGGAGCGCGTGAAGCAGAGGGTCATCGAGACGATCATTCAGATCAACCGCACGCACAAGCTTCCGGCCTACGGCCTTCTGCTCGCCGGGCCGGCCGGCGTCGGCAAGTCGCAGATCGCGTACGCGGTCGCGAAGATCCTTCATTTTCCGTGGACGTCGCTCGATATGAGCGCGATCCACGATGCCGAGCAGCTGACCGGTTCGCCGCGAATTTACTCAAATGCAAAGCCCGGCCGCATTATGGAGGCGTTCAGTCAGGCCGGCTCATCGAACCTTGTGTTCATCATCAACGAGCTCGACAAGGCGGATTCGCAGGGAAATGGCGGGAATCCGGCCGACGCGCTGCTGACGCTGCTCGACAATCTCGGCTACACGGATAACTATATCGAGTGCATGATTCCGACGGGCGGCGTCTATCCGATCGCAACGGCAAATGACAAGAGCCGCATCAGCGCGCCGCTTATGTCACGATTTGCCGTGATCGATATTCCGGACTATACGCCGGACGAGAAAAAGGTCATTTTCAAGCGGTTCTCGCTGCCGAAGGTGCTGAAGCGCCTCGGCATGAGGGAGAGCGAGATCACAGTCATGGATGAGGCAGTCGATGTGATTGTCGAGCGCTTCTCCGGCGAGACGGGTGTCCGCGACCTTGAGCAGTCGGCGGAGCATCTGTGCGCGAATGCGCTGTACCGCATTGAGACGACGGGTGCAGACCACGTGACATACGACAGAAAGGCAGCGGAGGAGCTGCTGGAGTGAGACTTGCGAGGGTCCCAGCGAATGGCTCCCCAGTCCTCTGTTATTCCGTAGCGTCTCACGACCCAATCTTGTTTTAACGCCTACTCGAGTAGGGCGTGTGGGCAAGAATCCACCAAATCCCCTACACCTCGTCTAATTTGTAGCGCCCCACCTTAATTTCCTGCCGCCAGGCCCTACTCACGTAGGGTCCGGCGGCATAAAACGTCTCTGACACCCTACGCCCCGTCCAATCCGTAGCGTCTCACGACCCAATCCTGTTTTAACGCCTACTCGAGTAGGGCGTGTGGGCAAGAATCCACCAAATCCCCTACACCTCGTCTAATTTGTAGCGCCCCACCTTAATTTCCTGCCGCCAGGCCCTACTCACGTAGGGGGATCTGTA
>JAZHVT010000048.1:0-12865 GCA_036453145.1 Eubacteriales bacterium | reverse complement strand
ATCATATGAAGCTAACCTTAAGAAATCTTGAGGTGTCCTCTCCCTGAGGTGCCTCCAAGGCAGGCACCTTTACACTCTCCGCCAGATGGAAACGTCACGCAAGCCAGGCCCTGTAATTAGTGGAATCGAAACCACAAACAGTTGAATTCTGGGATATTATCCAGCAATATATACAAAATGGAGTCTCTAAATTTCAGCGTTACGACGAAAATGAAGAGATTTTCATTTTCGTATTGTTGAATTACTGGGAAAACAGTACAGTAACTATAACTAAACTGGAAACGGTCCCAAGAAGCATAAGAAATACCCGATGGGTTTCTTAAGAAGGGACACTTGATGACATCCAAGGAGGAGGCTTTATGAGAAGAAAGGTTTTCCTGCGGAACAGGTTCCTTGCCTGGTTATCGGCAGCGGCCATGGTATTCTCTGCCGCGCCGGCAAATGCACTGTCGGCGGCCACCGCGCAGGCGGATACCACGACGACCACTTCACCCACCGCGTTTTCTGCTGCGAACACAGACGCGGACAGCTCATCGACGTCGACGGTCCACAAGTACGACGCGAACGCGGAGGCGAACAATCTGACGGACAACACGGCAGACGGCGCGATCCTGCATGCGTGGTGCTGGTCATTTGACACAATCAAGGACAATATGGCGTCGATCGCGGCGGCCGGCTTCTCGACGATTCAGACATCGCCGGCGAACCAGTGCAAGTCGACGTACCCGACGATGAAGCTGATGGGCTCTGATACGTCGGGCGGCACGGATGGCTGCTGGTGGTGGCAGTATCAGCCGACTGACTGGACAATCGGCAACTATCAGCTCGGAACGGAGCAGGATTTCAAGGACATGTGCGCGGAGGCGGACAAGTACGGCATCAAGATTATTGTCGACGTCATCCCGAACCACACGACTCCGGACCTCTCGGTCGTCTCTCAGAACCTCTTTAACGCGGCGGGAGGCAACAACGCGAATGGCTCCACGACGGCGACGTCCACGGGAACGTCGTACACGACGGGCCTCTATCATGCGGACGGCTTTACGTCGATCTCCAACTGGAGCGACCGCCTGCAGTGCACGACGGGCGAGATGGGAGGACTCCCTGACGTTAACACGGAGAACCCGAAATTTCAGGATTATTTCATCAAATACCTCAATGAGCTCGTCGCGGACGGTTGCGACGGCATGCGCTACGACACGGGCAAGCACATCGGCGTTCCGTCCGATCCGCTGGACTACAACACGTCCGCAAATGGCTGGACCAACAATTTCTGGCCGGTGGTCTCCGGACAGGAGGCGAACCTGGACGGCACAAAATTCGACGCGACGGATCTCTTTATTTACGGCGAGGTCCTTCAGTCTGATATGTCGAGCTCCACGATGGCCGAGTACCAGAAGTATATCGGCATGACAGCTTCTTCCTATGGCAGCACGCTTCGGTCTGCGATCAGAAGCAATAACTTCAGTGCAAGTAACCTGTCGAACCTGAATGTCTCGGATACATCGAAGGCGACGACATGGGTTGAGTCGCACGATACCTATTGCAACGACCATGAATCCGCATGGATGACGGATGAGCAGATCCAGCTCGCGTGGGCGGTCATTGCGTGCCGCGGCGAGGGCACACCGCTCTTCTTCAGCCGTCCGGCAGGCTCGAACGGCTCCGCAGGCAATTACTGGGGCAACAACGTCCTCGGTGCGGCCGGCGACAACAACTATAAGAGCAAGATTGTCGCGCAGTCGAACTTCTTCCGCAATGCGATGGTCGGCGAGAGCACGACGCTGTCGAACCCGACGGGAAGCAACACACTGCTTGAGATCGCGCGCGGCACATCGGGCGTGGCTCTCATTAATGTCGGCACAGGCTCCCAGTCGCTCAGCATTTCCACAGAGCTTGCAGACGGCACATATACAGATACTGTCAATGGCGGCACATGGAAGGTCTCAAACGGCAAGCTCTCCGGAACAATCGGCGCGAGAACGGTTGCGCTTCTCTACAACGCAGGCTCCTGCTCACTGAACGCGAAGACGTCAAATGGAACCACAAAGTTCTCGACGGCAACGAAGGATATCACGCTCACGCTGAAGAAGGGCACGAACGGAACATACAAGACATCCGAGGGCGCTTCCGGTTCATTTACAAGTGGCGACACGATCACAATCGGCGCAGCTTCCTCTGCGGGCGATACGATCACGGTCACACTCTCCGCGACAGCGGACAAGGATGGCTCCACGAAGACACAGGAGTTCAAGTTCTACAAGGTGGCTCCGAATGTCGCATGGATCAAGGTTCCGAGTGCATGGACGCACACGCCTTACTGCTACGTCTATAACAAGGCCGGCGCAAGCAATACGGCCTGGCCGGGCGCGAAGATGACGAAGTACTCCGACGGCCTCTATTATTATGAAATCAGCGACTCCGTCGAGGATCCGATTGTCATTTTCACGGACAGCGACGGAACGACGGTTTACCACAGAAGCACGCCGGATATGGCGGATGGAATCAGCATTTCCGGATCTCAGATCTGGAATGGGGACTCGAGCGATCTGACAGCGCATGACTACTCGCCGGCCAATCCGACGGCTGCTCCGACAACGGAACCGACAACAGCTCCGACAGCAACAGCGACACCGAAGCCGACAGCGACGGCTGCTCCGACGGCAACAGCGACACCGAAGCCGACAGCGACGGCTGCTCCGACGGCGACACCGAAGCCGACGGCAACAGCGGCACCGACGGCGACGCCGACACCGTCTGACAGAATCGACGGCTCGTATGACATTTATTTCGTGAACAGCGTGAACTGGAGCGGAACGATTTACTGCTACGCGTACAATCCGAGTAATACAAATACGAGAAATGCGTCCTGGCCGGGCACAGCAATGACGAAGGTCGGAACGGATGCCAATGGCAAGACGATCTACGGCTATAATCTGCCGGATTCGCTCGATAAGCTGAGCGATGTGAAGGTTATCTTCAATAACGGAAGCTCGCAGTATCCGGCGGCATCGGGCAGCACGGACGGTCTCGACTGGACAACGGGTAAGAGCTACGTGCTCTACAGCAACAGCACAGCTGACTGGAAGGTCTACACGGCTCCGACAGCAGCGCCGACGGCGACGGCCACACCGAAGCCGACAGCGACGCCGACACCGTCTGACAGAATCGACGGCTCGTATGACATTTATTTCGTGAACAGCGTGAACTGGAGCGGAATGATTTACTGCTACGCGTACAACCCGAGCAACACGAATACGAGGAATGCGTCCTGGCCGGGCACAGTGATGACGAAGGTCGGAACGGATGCCAATGGAAAGACGATCTACGGCTACAACCTGCCGGATTCGTTCGATAAGCTGAGCGATGTGAAGATTATCTTCAATAACAGAAGCTCGCAGTATCCGGCGGCATCGGGCAGCTCGGACGGTCTCGACTGGACGAGCGGCAAGAGCTATGTGCTCTACAGCAACAGCACAGCTGACTGGAAGGTTTATACGGCTCCGACGGCAGCCCCGACAGCGACAGCGACACCGATTCCGACGGCGACAGCAGTGCCGACAGCGACGGCGACACCGATTCCGACGGCGACAGCAGCTCCGACGGCGACACCGGTTCCGACGGCGGCTCCGACAGCGACACCGACACCGGCATCGACATCGACGCTCTCCAATGCAAAGCTCGCGTCCTATTACGGCACGAACAAGACCGGAACGGGCACGAAGAAGACGATCACGGTTGACGGCGACATTTCCGACTGGGACAGCTCGATGATCGTCGCGCAGGGCACGGCGAATGACGACCCGCGCGTCTATCGTCCGAACTCGATGTACGAGGTCCCGTTTGATCTCTACACGCTGTACGCGGCGTATGACGACAGCAATGTCTATCTCATGTGGGAAATGACAAATGTTCAGGACGTTGTCGCGCCGAACGACAATTACCCGCTCTCTCAGGGCATTCTGTACCAGACGATGAACGTTCCGTTCTTCATTGCGGTCGACACAGGCAAGTCCGACACGATCGGCAACAACTGCGCGACGGCAGCGGGCGGCACGCTCTGGGATTCCGGCATCACATGGACAAATGCAGTGAACCGCATCATTGCGATTTCGACAAATGGCGCGAACGGCCCGTTTGTCTACGGTGGCGACAGCACAGGCTTAAACACGACAGAGCTCTATTCGAAGTCGGGCAACACGGCGACAGGTATTGCGAAGTCGGGCATTCAGTTCAGCTACGGCCTCGGCATTCTGAGCGATCACGTATACGGTCTTGACGGCGCATACGGCACGACGAGCGGCACGAACCCGAGAACGATCGGCGATCTGTGCAATGAGTCCGGCGACTGGGTTGACTTCGACACGCTTGGACACAGCTCCTCCACGATGGATTTCCACTATGAAATGGCGATCCCGTACGATGAGCTCGGCATCACAGAGTCCGATGTGGAGAACAACGGCATCAGCGCGATGGTCGTCGCGACATCCGGAAAGTCCGGCATGGATTGCCTCCCGTACGACGTCTCGATGAACGACAACGCGGACCTTGACGATGCGGCAGGCTCTCAGGAGAACAACAGCTATGAGAAGTCCGACAGCGACGAGATCACGACGAGCTTTGCAACAATCAAGTGAGTGAAACATGCACGAAAGAGCACCCCGAGGGGGCGTGCCATCCGGTAAAGATGGCAGAGCCCCTTCGGGGTGCTCTTTATTTCCTCCTGCGTATATCGAGGTAGCTCTTCTCGAAAATGAGCAGCCAGATGTCGAAGCCGATCGCGGTCCCGACTACGTTCGTGAGGACATCGTCGATCTGGCCGTAGCCCATCTGCGTGATGACCTGCGTCGTCTCGATGCCGAGGCTCGTGAGAAAGCCCGCGAGCACCGTGAAGCGGATGCGCCGCGCGCGGCGGAACGCGAGCGGCAGCAGCGCACCGAACGGGATGAAGAGCAGGATATTTTCAAAGAAAAATGCGTGCGCCATGCGTGTGTTTCCCCACGTCTCGAAGAGCCGGAGCGAGATCGCGTGTCTTGATCCCGGCTCGCGCGAGAGCAGCGTGATGAACACGAGCGATACCATGTATGCCCAGAAAATGAACATAACAATTGCCTTGTAGAGCCGCACCCGCTCGCCGTGCATTTTCAGGCGGATGATGCTGATGAGCTCGAGGACGGCCGCGATGGCAAGACTCTGCGGGACATACTGAAACAGAGCGGCGATATGAGACCAGATCAGAGAACCGTATGCGGACATGGCAGATTCCTCCTGTAAGAATAATTAAGTCCCTATCATAGCGCAGAAGGGCGGAGGTTTCCAGAGCTTTTTGCGGATGCGAATCCTCCGATTTTGCAGAATGGAACAAGAATCTTCATATATAAGGTCGATCGGCAGGTGTATCATAGGACATAATAAGAAAGGCGGGTAATTATGGAGAGCTCTTCATTTGATAAAAAATATCAGCTTGATACAAATGAAAACCGCGCATTTCTGCGCGCCATGACGGAGAATCTTCTTGCATTTGGCAGGCGGTTCCCGTCTCCGGGCGGCGGCTCGTACTGGCTCGGCGACGACGGCACGCCGTGGAAGGACAGAAACCGCGAGACGTGGATCACGGCGCGGATGGCGCATGTGTACAGCCTCGGGTATATGCTGGGGTATAAGGAGTGCGGCGCGCTCGCGGATGCGGCGCTGAAGGGACTCCGGGGCGAGCTGCATGACGAAAAGAACGGCGGCTGGTATCCGGGTGTGACGGCGGATGGCACGCCGCTTCCGGACAAACAGTGCTATGCGCATGCATTTGTCATGCTTGCGGCATCGAGCGGGTACCTCGCGGGCCGTCCCGGCGCGGAGGAGCTGCTTCGGGACGCGGAGGCTGTGTATGATGCGCATTTCTGGGACGAACATGAAGGGCTCGCGCGCGATACGTGGAATACAGAATTCACGGTCTGCGACAAGTACCGCGGCCTTAACGCGAACATGCACTCCGTCGAGGCATTTCTCGCGGTGGCG
Source organism: Eubacteriales bacterium (assembly GCA_036453145.1). GTDB lineage: Bacteria > Bacillota > Clostridia > Lachnospirales > Lachnospiraceae > Chordicoccus. Next base: position 6,853 of record JAZHVT010000048.1, on the reverse strand, counting down.
GATGCGACGGGAAATGAATCGTACCGCGTCCGCGCAGGGCGTGTCATCGACCATGTGATCGGCTGGGCGAAGAATAACGGCTGGCGCACGCCGGAGCACTACCACGAGGACTGGACGCCGGACCTTGAATGCAACGCGGACCGGCCGGACGACCAGTTCAAGCCGTACGGCGCAACGCCGGGACATGGCATCGAGTGGGCGAGACTCATTGTGCAGTGGGCGATGAGTACATACGGGACACGCGCAGCCTCCGATGGCGAGACAGAGGCGGGCGAAGCTTCCGGAAGGGCCGGCATGCACATCCCTGCGAAGGCGGCCCCATACATCGACGCGGCGGAGCATCTCTTTAATCGCGCAATTTCGGACGGCTGGTGCGCGGACGGCGAGCCGGGTATCGTCTACACGACAGACTGGAACGGAAAGCCGGTTGTGCACGACCGCATGCACTGGACGCGCACAATCGTGTCCTTGACACCGTCTGGCCGGGCAAGTCGGACCTCTACCACGCGACGCAGGCGACGCTGATCCCGTACTACCCGGTGACGCTCTCCATCGCCAGCGCGGTGAAGCGCATGTGACAGCTCACACGCTGTCAGACCTTGGAAAGCGGTCAGCCATACCGTCCCTGATATCGCGGCCGCATGCAGCTCCGGATGCGTGTAAACGGTAACGCGCGCACCTGCGCGTCACTTTACGAGAACCAGATTTGGGCGTATGATAGGGCTGTTGTGAGCACTGTCATGCGCCTTTTTGTCTGCGCGTGAAGAAAGGTCTGTATGCGCGAGAGACTGAAGAGATATTTCATATGTCTTCTGGTGGCTGCATTTGTCGTGTCGGGAATCGGCGCGCAGAGGCAGGCTCTCTTGTCGTACGCAAATCCGGCCGTGCAGAGGGAGCTCGCCCGCGGCACGGAGCCGCAGACAGTTCTCAACGTGCAGTCCGCTCATGGCACGGAGAAGGCGGCTGTCCGTCAGACGGAGAGCACCTCGGTCCTCGCCGACATGATCGGCAGCGGGATGAGAGTCTCCACACACATGGCAGGAATCCTTGCGTATTTCCTGCTCAGCATGCTTCTGACCGGTGCACTCTGCCCCGGCCTCATCAGCCTTTGGCGCCGCAGCGAACACGTGTCGCGGTGCAGGAAGGTCATCATTTCTTATATCCACCATCAATACGGTTTTATCGGCGAAATATAAACTGTAATTTGTGATAAAACTATTCCGCAGAGTATAACTCTGCGCAAAATTCATATTGATGGAGGAAATCTGTTATGGCAGATACAGTAAAAACAAATACAACAGACAGTGGCAGAAACACGGCTTTTCTTTCAATTCTTCTCTCGATCGTCGGCATCATCGTCGGCTACATCGGCCGCGGCGTCGGCACGAGCGGCTTCAGCGCGGGGATGGTCCTTACATTTGTCGCACTGCTTCTCTCACTGACATCCGTTGAGGACCATGGGAAAAATGCAGTGCAGATGATCGCGTTCTTCCTGGCCGTCGTGGCGATGTTCTTCGCGGTCGGAATCTGCGCGGTCTCAGCGTAAATGACGAAGAGAGGATCACTATGCTTGCAAATCTTGCGGTTGCGCTCCTTTCGGTGATTGCATTTGGCTCCTGGGCGATCTATACAATCTGGTATATCGGCGCCGATGACGACGGGTACTGGAGACATGGAAAGAAGGCCCATGCGGAGAAGGCTCCTGAGCATGAGGAGGATTCTCAGAAGACGGCATGAGTATGAAATATCAGCATTCCGAGTCTGGGGTGCTGCATGCTTACAACAGGGAGGTCTGCGGAGGCGGGCCTCCCTTTATTTGACAGTGCGTTGCTGTCGTGAGATAATGTTTCAACACGTTGGCTCTGCAAAGGCACGAAGTATGGAACGATACCCTCCACGTGAGGATACAGGGCCCTCCGCAAGGGCGCGGAGATTTTAACAGGGAAGGGAAACGAATCATGAAGGAAAGAGAAAGCCTCGGCTCAAGGCTCGGTTTTATTCTGTTGTCGGCGGGCTGCGCCATCGGAATCGGAAATGTATGGCGCTTTCCGTATATCACAGGTCAGTACGGCGGAGGCTTCTTCGTCCTGATCTACATTTTATTTCTGCTCATCATGGGTATTCCGATCATCACGATGGAATATTCGGTCGGCCGGGCCTCAAGGAAGAGTATTCTTCCCGCGTTCCGGAAGCTGGAGCCGGCGGGAAGCCGCTGGCACATCTGGGGCTACGTTGCGATGGCAGGCAACTACGTCATCCTGATGTTCTACTCCGTCATTTCCGGCTGGCTGCTCTACTACTTTATCTGCATGGTGCGTGGCGACTTTGACGGCGTGGACACGGCAGCCATCGAGGCAAAATTCCAGGCGATGATGGCAAATCCGAAGATTCTGATCGGCAGCATGCTGGCAGTCATGGTTATGACGACGCTCGTCTGCGCGTTCAGTCTCCAGGGAAGTGTGGAAAAAATCTCGAAATTCATGATGATTGCGCTGCTTGTCATCATGGTTGTTCTTGGCATTCGTGCCGTGACACTGCCCGGCGCGTCGAAGGGTATTTCATTCTATTTAAAGCCGGACATCGCGAAGGTCACAAAGCATGGCGCGCGCGGCATCTGGGACACGGTCTACGCCGCGCTGAACCAGAGCTTCTTTACGCTCAGCATCGGCATGGGCGGCATGGAGATCTACGGAAGCTATATCGGCAAGGAGCGGAGCCTGACCGGCGAGGCCGTCATCGTGGCCGCGCTTGATACATTTGTGGCGCTCGTCGCGGGACTTATCGTATTTCCGGCGTGCTTTGCGTACGGGATTTCGCCGGACTCCGGACCGTCTCTCATTTTCCTGACACTGCCGAGAGTCTTCAGCACGATGCTGAACGGAAGAATCTGGGGATCACTGTTCTTCCTGTTCCTGTTCTTCGCCGCGGAGTCCACGATGATCGGCGTCTTTGAAAATGACGTGAGCTTCTCGATCGATCTGAAGGGGATGAAGCGCGGGAAGGCCGCGCTGATCAGCGGTATCGTGATCGCAGTCTGCTCGATCCCGTGCGCGCTCGGCTTTAATGTCTGGAGCGGCGTGCATCTGCTCGGAGCAGGCAAAAATATCATGGACGTCGAGGATTTCTTCGTCAGTTCGATCTGCCTGCCCGTCGGCTCGCTCATTTTCACACTGTTCTGCGCGCAGAAGTACGGCTGGGGCTTTGACAATTATCTGAAGGAGGTCAACACGGGTGACGGCCTCAAAATGCCGCGGCGCCTGTCCTGGTATTTCCGGTACGTGCTGCCGGCGCTCGTCGGGTTCCTCGCGGTGTACGGAATTGTGACGTACTTTATGTAAATATACAGCACCCCTCGAAAACTGATGAAAGCCGGACGGAGAGCCTGCTCTCCGGACGGCTTCATCAGCTTTCGAGGGGCGGACAAGCAGCGAAGCCGCTCTGTCCGCCCACAGCGAGGAACGCAAGGCGTTCCGAGCCTGGGTGCTTGTGACCTTCTGGCATGAGGATGAAGAGTTTATGAAATCTGAGATACAGCGAAGTGAGGCCGGCCCCGTGGGGACCGGCCGTTGTGAAAATGAAGTGAAGCCTGTGACGGAGCCTGCCGGACCGCAGGCCGATATATCCGGGAAGGATAAACCGCAAACCGGCGCGTCCGAGAAGGAGAAGAAGACGCGTCTCCTCCGGCGGAAGAAGACTGCTGCGAAGGAGAAGACAGAGGAGAAGCTGCTCAGATTTTCATTTGTCTGCAGTCTGCTCTTTACGATCACGGAGGTCATCGCGGCGCTCTTTCTGCACTCGTACTCCGTCATGATGGACGGCGTCTTCGACCTCGCTGATCTCGTCCTCATGGGACCGTTTCTCGTGCTGGTCCCGCTGCTCTACAAGCCGGTCACGGAGAAGCATCCGTACGGCTACTCTCAGGTGGAGTCTGTCTTTCTCATTATCAAATACGGAATTCTTCTGCTCGTGACGATTGTCATGATCGCCGAAAATGTCCATGTCATTATGGAGGGTGGCCATCACGTCGACGCGGGGAGCATCGCCATTTACGAGATTGTAATCGGTGTTCTGTGCCTTCTCGTCCTTGTTATCCTCATAAAAATGAGTAAAAAATACAATTCTCCGACGATTACGGCGGAGATTTTTCTGTGGAAAGAGGACGTCGTCGGCAGTATGGGCGTCGGCGTCGCGTTCCTCGCGCAGGTGCTGTTCGGCAATACATTTCTCGCGCCGGTCGCGCCCTACATGGACTCTGCGGTCGCGATTGTGCTTGCTGCGATGCTCCTCCGCGAGCCGATCGAGTCGATTTATCACGGCTTCCGCAATCTCATGCTGTTCGCGCCGGACGAGGAGACGATGAAGCATCTGCGCGCGTGCGTCGATGAGAGTCTGGAGAATTATCCGTACAGCTGTTCATTTCTTGATGTGATTCAGACGGGACGGAAGGTGTGGATCGAGGTCTATCTCACGGCGGACGTGCAGACGAGTCTTATCAATGTGCGCGACTGGGCGGCGATCCGAAGGAAGCTCTGGCAGAAGCTTGAGGGCGAGTTCGACCAGATTTATATCGAGCTGATCCCGGATATGCCGGAGGAGCCGGTGTGAGGGAAATTTCAGCTCTGAAAACAATCTTAGAGGTGCTCCGTCTGGTGTATAATAGTAAAAACAGATCAACAGGAAGAAATGGAGGGCTTGTGATGTCTATTCTGATTGCGGATACGACGAGGGAGGAGCGCGAGAAGATTGTCGAGGACTCAGTCGGCAATATTTCTGCGCTGTGCGATGGCTGCAGCGCCGGCATTCTGGACATGTACCAGGCGTATATCGATGGGAAGAAGGAGCTGCGGGAGGTCAACATGGAATTCCGCGCGAATTTCATTTCCGGAGAAGAGGGGCCGGAGCAGACTTCGGGCTGCGAATATTTCTGATCTATGCATTCACTCAATCTGTATCTTCTGACCCGGGTGACGGATCCGGAGCTGTTTTCGCTCTTTGAGCGGCAGCTTTCGGCCCGGGAAAATGAACGGCGCACGGGCCTGCGTGAGCAGGAATCTCTGCGCCGTCTTGTCTCTGCGCTTCTTGCGTGCCAGAGCCCGGAGAAGCCGCTTTCGCTGCGGGATCTCGACGGCTTTTATTTTTCTTATACGATCCGGCATATCAGCAAGGAGTTCGATCTGCTGAAGCTGGCGGCTGATCGGAGCACAATTCTCAATATTGAACTGAAGAGCGAGGATATCGGGCAGGAGCGCATACGCGCGCAGCTCCTGCAGAACCGGTATTATCTGGGCCATATCTCGAGGAAGATACGGTCTTTTTCGTATGTCTCATCGACGGATACGCTCTACGAGTTGAATGCGCACGATTATCTCGTGCAGGCTCCGATGAGCGCGCTTTTTGATGCGGTCCGTGATCCCGCGCTGGGAACGTATATTGAGACGGACATTGACGCGTGCTTTGATACGGCCGGGTATCTCATTTCCCCTGTCAGTACGCCGGAGCGGTTCCTGCGCGGCGAGTATTTTCTGACGAACCAGCAGGAGGAGTTCCGGAAGAACATTCTGGCGGATATACGGAACGGAAAGCGGCCGTACTACGCGGCTGTCTGCGGGAGCGCCGGCACGGGAAAGACGCTGATGCTGTACGACCTGGCTGTGGATCTCTCGAAGAAGAAACATGTCCTGCTGATCCACTGCGGGCCGCTGTGCGAGGGTCACCGGATTATTGATCAGCGGCTGAAGCATGTCCACATTGTGACGCCGGAATGGATTCGGGAAGAAAATCAGGCATATGACGTCATCATGATCGATGAGACGGGACGTCTTGCGCTTGAGAAAATGAAGGCCCTTGAGGCGTATGTCGGAAGGACCGGGGCGGTGTGCATTTTCTCATTTGATGCGGAGCGGCTGAGATTTGCAGACGAGAATGCCAGCAGACTGTACCTCGATCTGGTACGGCGTGCGGACCGGATCTGCGAGCTGTCGGGAAATATAAGGATTAACAAGGGGCTGGCTTCATTTCGCAGATACCTGTTCAACCGGAATGATGTGCCGGCGGACAGAAGCTTCCCGGATGTGGAGCTGTACTTTGCGCACGGGGCGCGCGAGCTGAGGCGACTGATCTCGTATTGCAGAGGGCGCGGCTACAGAACCATCGACAAATGTTCTTATAAGAATGAGAAGACCGGCGGATCTTCTGCCCGCGCGGAAATGAACGAACCTGGATGGGACATGGAGCCGGATGAGGAAAGCGGCATTTCCGAAAGAAACACGGAGGACTGTGTGCGCGAGACCTGCCTTCTGCCGGAGGACCTTATCGGGCAGGAATATGACCGGGCGGCCGTGATTCTCGACGGAAGGTTTTCGTATGAAGGCGGACATTTGCGGGGAGGAAAGACGGACGAGGAGAGCCGGGAGAATCTGGCGTATCTGTATGACGCCGTGTCGCGTGCCCGCGAGAAGCTGGCGCTCCTTGTGTTCGACAATCAAGAGCTGCTTGACGACCTGCTGCGCATGCTGGCGCCGGGAGAGAATAAGGAGACATAAACTGCAGGAATCTGTGCCCGGGCTGAAGAGGATGAGAAAGAGCAGAATGCAGGGATTTGTGCCGGAGTCTGAAGAAAATTAAGAAACCGAAATTGTGCGAATCGTGTGAATTGTACTAAAAACAAGAAATCTTGAAAAAATATCAATTTCCAGTTGACGCGGCCGAAAAACGCTGGTATTATAGCATTCGTTCGCCAAACGGAGCACCTGACCGTGACATCCGGGCGGACAGGAAGAGAATGAACATTCAGAACTCTTCCGAAAATAAAATCAAAAAGCTGTTGACAGAAACGGTACGAAGTGATAAAATA
>JAZHVT010000047.1:0-12939 GCA_036453145.1 Eubacteriales bacterium | reverse complement strand
CGGTTACCGTCATAATGATTGTGTGCAGAAAAGGAAGACGGCTGGCGGAAGGAATTTTTTGACAGAAATGGTGCTTTTTTCTGGGATTGATAGGATTGAATTCACAGGAGAAGCGCAGGGAGATTACAATGGATAAACGACATGAAAAACTGAACGGGGAAATTGAGGAACGTCTCCGGAAGCTTGAGAAAAGGGATTTCAGCATCGGCGGCACGTTTGCGGATTTGTTCGGGGGCGGCAAGGGGCCGGCGAATAAAGATGAGAAAACCGGCGCTTCGTCAGACGGGACTGTGTCTGCGCCGGAGCAGAAGAGTACGGCCGGAAACGAACGGTCTGCGAGTGGGGATGCGTATTCGGACGTCGCGGCCATGCTCTCGAAGGCCCTCGAGGAGCAGAAGGCTCTGAATGAGAAGCTCACGGCTTTCGACAAGCCGGGGTCTGTGGAGAAGTCTCTGCCGGTAACAGACAATTCCGGGACAGACCAGTCCGGTACAGGCAGTGCTGAGGCGTCTCCGGCGGACACGAAGTCTGGAACAGATGGCCGCCGTACATTTCCTGGCGAGGAGCTTTCTCGGGCAGAAGCACAGAAGCAGAACGGAGAGACGGCCGGGAAACCTGCCGGAGAGGCTATCCCTGAGGAGCCCGAGGAGGACCCGCTTGAGCAGCTCGACAGTCTCATTGGTCTTGAGAATGTCAAGCGGGACGTGAAGGAGCTCACTTCATTTGTCAGGATCCAGAAGATGCGGAAGGACCAGGGGCTGAAGACGGTCCCGGTCTCGCTTCACCTCGTGTTCACGGGAAATCCGGGAACGGGCAAGACGACGGTCGCGCGGATTCTCGCGAGGATCTACAAGAAGATCGGCGTGCTCTCAAAGGGCCAGCTTGTCGAGACGGACAGAGCGGGGCTTGTGGCGGGCTACGTCGGACAGACGGCGATCAAGACGACGGAGCAGATTAAGAAGGCGCTCGGCGGCGTGCTCTTCATCGACGAGGCGTACACACTCTCCGCGAAGGATGACGCGTTCGGGCAGGAGGCGATCGACACGATCCTCAAGGCGATGGAGGACCACAGAGACGACTTTGTCGTGATCGTCGCGGGCTATACGGACCTTATGGAGGATTTCATCGACAGCAATCCGGGCCTCCGTTCACGGTTCAACAAGTACATCGAATTTCCGGATTATACGGTCGATGAGCTCGAGCAGATCTTCCTCATGAACTGCAGAAAATATGAGTACACGCTGGATGACGAAGCGAAGAAGCATGTGCGGGGGCAGATCGTTCTCCGGAAAATGCGCTCGCCGGAGAATTTTGCAAATGCCCGCGAGGTCCGTAATCTCTTCGAGGACGTGATCACGCGCCAGGCACAGCGCGTCGCGGCGATCGATAAGCCGACCCACGAGGACATGACGCGGATACTCGCGGAGGACGTCGTGGAGCCTGCCGGGGAAGAGCGGACTGGGAAGTCCGGTGAACAGGAATCGGAAGGACGGGTTATGCCATAAAATTCGCCGATATATACCATGATGCGTGAAATATGTCCGCTTTTTGCATAAAACAGAGCCGAATATGCCATTGTTTTTTGGATGACTTTTTAATACAGTATAATACAGAAAAGACGCGCGGAGGACGGATCGGACGAACGATCTGATGACCGTCATGCGCAGACGATATATGTAAGAAACAGGAAGGAGAGCAATGGCGGTATGAGTACTGTTGAGGAACTGGTAAAAGAGCTGATCGAATATGGCGTGAGAAGACAGCTGATCACAGAGGATGACCGGACATACGCGGCAAATGAGCTGTTTGATATCCTAGGTGTCGAGCCGTCGGCTGATTTTTCCATCGAGCCGGTCCATACGGACGATGAGATTTCCGCGGCGGGCACGGGGACTGACGCAAATGGAGAAAAGGCTCCGGAAGCCGACGATGACGGTGCGGCGCTCGAGCCGATCCTGAAGGGACTTCTCGATGACGCCGTGTCACGCGGCTGGATTGACGGCGGCATTGCGAGCCGCGATCTGCTGGATACAAGGCTCATGGGCGTGCTCACGCCGAGACCGTCCGACGTGATCCGGAATTTCCGTGAGAGGCTCGCGAAATCTCCGCAGGAAGCGACGGACTATTTCTATGCGCTGTCCCGGAACTCGGACTATATCCGCGCGTACCGCGTCAAGAAGGATGTCAAGTGGGTCACAAAGACGAAGTACGGCGACCTCGACATCACGATCAATCTCTCGAAGCCGGAGAAGGACCCGAAGGCGATCGCGGCGGCTCTTAAAAAGAAGCAGGACAATTATCCGAAGTGTCTGCTCTGCCCGGAAAATGAAGGGTACGCCGGCAGACTCGATCATCCGGCGCGTGAGACGATCCGTCTGATTCCGCTGACACTCGGCGGCGAGAGATGGTACATGCAGTACAGCCCGTATGTCTACTACAATGAGCACTGCATCGTGCTCTCGGGAAAGCATGTGCCGATGAAGATCGAGCGCCTTACATTTGTCAGGCTCATGGAGTTCCTGAAGATCCTGCCGCACTACACGATCGGCTCGAACGCGGATCTTCCGATTGTCGGCGGCTCAATCCTGACGCATGAGCATTTCCAGGGCGGCCATTACACATTCGCGATGGCGAAGGCGAACATCCGGAAGAGGCTTGTGTTCAAGGGCTTTGAGGATGTCGAGGCCGGCATTGTGAACTGGCCGATGTCCGTGATCCGTCTTGACAGCGAGGACCCGGAGCGGCTCATCGATCTGGCAGATAAGATTCTCACCGTATGGCGCGGATACAGCGACGCGGAGGCAGAGATCCTCGCGGAGACGGACGGCGCAAAGCACAACACAATCACACCGATCGCGCGGATGAACGGGAAGAAGTTCGAGCTCGACCTTGTTCTTCGGAACAACCGCACGACGGAGCAGTACCCGCTCGGTATCTTCCATCCGCATCAGGAGCTGCATCACATCAAGAAGGAGAACATCGGTCTCATCGAGGTCATGGGACTTGCAGTTCTTCCGGCAAGACTTCTGAAGGAAATGCAGGAGCTGAAGGCGGCCATGCTCGCGGGAGATGATATCCGCGCGATTCCGTTAATCAAGAGTCACGCGGACTGGGCGGATGAGATTCGCGGCAAATACAGTGACATCAATGAAGGCAATATTGACGGGATTATCCGCGACGAGATCGGCCTCGTGTTCTCGAAGGTCCTCGAGCATGCAGGCGTCTACAAGGATACGGAGCAGGGACGCGCGCAGTTTATGCGGTTTATCGACAAGGTAAATGAGTAATGATTCAACACCCCTGGAAAACTGATGAAATCCGGATGGAGGGCTTGTTCGCCGGACGGTTTCAGAGGTTTCCTGAGTCAGGGTGTGAATCGTCATTATATTAAAAGACCGCCGCTGGCGGGATGGGAGAAGAGAAAAATGGCAGATGAAACAGTAATCAGCAGTCTGAAGAAGGCATTTGAGGATACGTTTGGCGCACCGGCAGAGCTTGTCTGCTTCGCGCCGGGCCGCGTCAACCTGATCGGCGAGCACATCGATTATAACGGCGGTCACGTATTTCCGTGCGCACTGACGCTCGGGACGTATGGAGCCGCAAGACGCCGCGCGGACAGGAATGTGCGCATGGCCTCCGCGAATTTCCCGGAGGCGGGCGTGACAACGGTGTCGCTCGATGATCTCGCATATAAAAAAGAGGACGGCTGGACAAATTATGTGAAGGGCGTCATCTGGGCATTCGCGAAGAACGGATACAACTGCGAGAGCGGCTTTGACTTCATGGTCAGCGGAACAATTCCGAACAAGTCGGGTCTCTCCTCAAGTGCGTCGCTCGAGGTCCTGACCGGCGAGACCATGATGGAGATGTTCTCATTTGACAATGACCAGATCCACAACGCACTGTTCGGCCAGCAGGCGGAGAACCAGTTCGTCGGCATGAACTGCGGCATCATGGACCAGTTTGCGTCCGCGATGGGAAAGAAGGACAAGGCGATCTTCCTCAACACAGCGACGCTCGACTACAGCTATGCGCCGGTCGTCCTGAAGGATGCGGAGCTTATCATTGTCAACACGAATAAGCCCCATGAGCTCACGGATTCCGCGTACAACGAGAGACGGAGCCAGTGCGAGGAGGCGCTCGCAATCCTTCAGAAGGCAAAGCCGATCAAGGCGCTCTGCGATCTGACACCGGATGAGTTTGACGAGGTGAAGGGGATTCTCACGGATGATGTGCTTCTCCGCCGCGCAAGACATGCCGTCACGGAGGATGCGCGGACGGTCGCGGCCGTGAAGGCGCTCGACGCAGGCAATCTCGAGGAATTCGGAAAATTAATGAATGCGTCGCATGTGTCGCTCAGGGATGACTTCGAGGTCTCCTGCCGCGAGCTCGATATCCTTGCGGAGGAGGCGTGGAAGATTCCGGGCACGATCGGCGCGCGCATGACGGGAGGCGGCTTCGGCGGCTGCACGGTCAATATTGTAAAGAGCGATGCGGTCCCGGAATTTATTGAGCGTGTCGGAAATGCATACAAGGAGAAGGTCGGCTACGAGGCGAGCTTCTACAGAGCGGCGATCGGAGACGGCCCGCACAGAGTGGACGGCTGAGGTCGCTCACCGCTCCTGATATCGCTGACCGTTCACCGATGTCTGGTGGCGTGTGAACTGTAACGGCTGCCGAGGGCGTGTGACTGTGTAAGCTGCTGCGAGATTCGCGTATACTGTGCTGATGTGGTAAAATAGCAGAACAGATGTCTGCATTTTATGGAGGTACAGATGGCGAAGAACAGACAGACAATTGATTTCAGGTTCTATGATATGCCGCAGAGAGATCCGATTCTTGTATTTTCAGGCGAAAAATGGAAGAGAATCTATGGCGAGGGCGCACCGAATCTTCATTTTCATAATATTCTCGAGATCGGCATCTGCCGTGAGGGCAGCGGCCGTATGATCTATGAAAATGAGGAGCGGCCGTATGAGGCCGGCGCGCTCTCTCTGATTCCGGCGAACTGCCCGCACAACACGCTGAACGAGCCGGAGCATGTCTCATGGTGGGAGTATATCTTTGTCGATGTCCACGCGTATCTCCAGCGGGAGTACGGGGCGGATGAGCAGTTTGTGCAGAAATGCGAGGAGCGCATCGGAAGCCGCTATGACCTGCTGCGCGCGGAGGACCACCCGGACATGAAGCGCCTGATCGATGCCATTATCGAGGAGACAAACCGGGAAGAGCCCTATATGCGCGAGGTGAGAAACGCGTATGTCACGGCGCTTCTCATGCTTATTGCAAGAGAGAACCGTGACTACACGAGAAGCAGGCCGGAGGAGTTCCGGCTGCGAGACAGGCAGATTGTGCAGTCACTCGAGTACATCGGGAAGCACTACGCCGAGAATCTTATGATTGCGGACCTCGCGGAAAATGTGCATATGAGCGAGACGCACTATCGCCGGGTGTTCCGGGAGTCGATGAACATGTCGCCGACGGACTATCTCAATATGGTCCGGATCCGCGAGGCTTGCCGGCTGCTCCTCAAGACGGACCTTCCGGTTGAGATCATTGCGGAGCGCTCCGGCTTCTCGACGATGTCGACATTCAACCGGAATTTTCGCTCCTATACAAATGAGTCGCCGCTCCGGTGGAAGAAGACACACCTGGAGGCGTCCGACAGCATCGCGGGGTTCCAGATCCGCGCGAAAAAGGGCTGGGACGACGATACGGTCTGAGATGCTGACTAAGAGCTGCAGAGATGCGGCTCTTTCTTTATGTCCGGAAACGCACGAACAGAGTCGGATTTGCACATTTTTGGACAGAAAATGTGAACAATTACTGAACAACCATGTGTAAAATGTAATCATCAGGTCGGAACGAAAGCACGTTATTCGTCGTTCCGCACAATGGTTTCCACAAGGAATGGAGGAAAGATTATGAAAAAACAGATTTTATCGGCAGTTCTGGTGACAGCAATGGCAGCGTCTCTCGGCGCCTGCGGCAGCTCTTCTTCATCATCGTCCACGGCAGCATCCGGCTCGACCGTGACATCAGCGACAGAGTCCACATCCTCGGGCGCCGCGAAGGCAGATGTCGCGAATGAGGACGAGCACACACTCTCCGTTGAGGCGTGGGACGCAAACTTCAATATCCCGGCCCTCGAGGCGGCTGCGGCTGACTACAAGAAGAACGTCGACCCGGACTTCAACCTGAACATCATTCAGGAGTCTGGGTCCTCTGATATCGAGGACCAGATCACACTGGCGGCGTCCTCCGGCGATTACAGCCAGCTGCCGGACATCGTCCTCTTCCAGGACCACTACTTCCACAAGTACGTGACGGATTATCCGGATGCGTGGTCTGATGCGATCAACAGTTCGAGCATCGACTGGAGCGATTTCGGACAGGAGAAGCTCTCCTACAGCCAGTACAACGATGAGCACTGGGGCGTCCCGGTCGATAACGGCACCTGCATCGCGGCATACAGAACGGACCTTCTCAAGGAGGCGGGCTACACGATCGATGATCTGAAGGGCTGCTCATGGGATAAGTTCGATGAGATCGGCAAGGCGGTTTACGCAAAGACAGGCAAGTACCTGCTCTGCATGGACGGCGACGGCAACGACCTTCCGTACATCATGCTTCAGGCAGAGGGTGTCTCTCAGTTCAAGGACGGCAAGGCAAACTTCGTCGACAACGACACGATGGTTCAGGTCATCAACATGATCGTCAAGCTCCAGAAGGACAACGTCCTCTATCTTGCAAATGACTGGTCTGATTACACGAACCAGGCAATCCAGGGCGATATGGTCGCCGGTGTCATCAACGGCAACTGGATCATCCCGACGATTGAGCAGGTCACGGCAAACAGCGGAAAGTGGGAGATCACAACACTTCCGACACTGAAGGGCGGCGATGGCTACGCTTCTAACGGCGGCTCCTCCCTCTACATCACATCAAACTGCAAGAAGACAGACCTCGCGGTTGATTTCCTTTCAAAGACATTTGGCGCTGGCTCCACAGAGACCTATGACGCGGCTCTGAAGAACGGTGGCGTGATCACATGCTCCACAAAGGCAGGCAAGTCTGATGTCTATCAGCAGGGTGTTGCTTACTTCAACAACCAGCCGATCTATGCTCAGATCGTTGAGATGGGCACACATGTCAAGGTTGTCGAGCAGTCTGATTATCACTATGATGCCCGCACACAGGTTGCGGCGGCGATCCAGAACATTATCAACGGGGCGGACACAAAGTCGGCGCTGCAGGATGCTCAGGACCAGGTTGACTTCACAATGGGCGGCTGAGACAGAGCTGCTTCATAAGATAAAAGAACGGGCGGCCGCTCAGGCGGACGCCCGTTCCGCATCAACAGGCGATGTTCCGAAAGGAGGAAACTGATTTGAGTCATACATCACATCCGAAGAGCAGCAGGCTCGTGAGAAAGCAGAATGCGGCCGGCTGGGGATTCCTGATGCCGGCGACGATCCTCATTTTCATCATGAGCTTCTATCCGATGGTCCAGGCGTTCATCATGTCCCTGAAGACCGGATCGAGCGCAAATATGAAATGGGCGAAGCCGGTGCTGTTTAACTATATGCGCATGATGAAGGACAAGCTGTTTATCAGGTCCGTGGGAAATACGTTCCTGTACCTGATCATCCAGGTCCCGATCATGCTGATTCTCGCGATTCTTCTCGCACAGATCCTGAACAACCGGAACCTGAAGCTGAAGGGCTTCTTCCGGACATGTGTGTTCCTCCCGTGCGCGACATCGCTCGTATCCTACGCCCTCATTTTCAAGTCTCTGTTCGCAACACAGGGCCTTATCAATTCCGTTCTGATGAAGCTTCATATCATCAGCAGCAACATCAACTGGCTCGGTCAGACAGGAACGGCCCGGTTCGTCCTGATCGTCGCTCTGATCTGGAGATGGACGGGCTATAACATGGTCTTCTATCTCGCAGGCCTTCAGAACATCGACTACACGGTCTATGAGGCGGCGCAGATCGACGGCGCATCTCCGTGGAAGACGTTCTGGCACATCACGGTTCCGCTTCTTAAGCCGGTCATTGTCATGACATTCATCATGTCTATCAACGGTACGCTGCAGCTCTTCGATGAGTCTGTCAACCTGACGAAGGGCGGCCCGGCCAACACGACGATCACGATGTCGCATTACATTTACAATAACTCGTTCGGACAGGGAACTGCGAACTTCGGCTACGCGTCCGCAATGTCCTTCGTCGTCTTTATCATGGTCGCGGTCCTTGCGGCAATTAACATGAAGGTAGGTGATACGCGTGACTAATGAGACTGCTGTAGTTAAGAAGAAAAAGAATAAATCGCATATTCAGCGCCGTCTGATCCCGAGCTATATTTTCCTGATCTTCTGGTCATTTATCTCGGTGTTCCCGTTCTACTGGATGATTTCGGCGGCGACAAATAAGTCGCTCGATGTTGCACAGGGCAAGCTTGTCATTGGTACGTACCTTGCGCAGAACATGAAGTCACTGCTTGCCGCGCAGCCGCTGGCAAGAGCGATGGGAAATTCATTTCTCTACTCGACCGTACAGACACTGCTGTGCCTCTTCGTCTGCTCGCTCGCGGGCTTCGGCTTTGAGATTTACCACGACAAGGGCAAGGACATCCTGTTTTCGATCCTGCTGCTTGCCATGATGATCCCGGGCGTCGCAACAATGATCCCGCTGTTCAGGATGGCATCGAAATTCCATATGCTGAATACGGTCTGGGGCTTTATTCTTCCGTCAATTTCGACGCCGTTCATGATCATGATGTTCCGCCAGAATTCGAGAAATTTCCCGCGGGACATCCTCGAGGCCGCGCGGCTCGACGGACTCAACGAATTCCAGATCTTCTACCGGATGTATATCCCCTGCATGAAGGCGACGTACGCGGCGGCAGCGGTCATCACGTTCATGAACGCATGGAACGCTTACCTGTGGCCGAAGGTAGTTATGACGGACAACAAGGCAGAGACGATGCCGATGCTGATCGCAAACCTCGGTGCAGGTTACACCGTGGATTACGGCATGCTGATGCTGGGCGTCCTGTTCTGTTCGGTACCGACCATGATTATCTTCTTCATCCTCCAGAAGCAGTTTGCAGAAGGTATTACAGGTGCAGTTAAATAACATCCCGGGATTTCTGCTCCGGATATGATTTGCGGCGGAGCGCACAGCGCTCCGCCGCTATCTTTTTCAAGAGAGGTATATCTATGTCAGAGTTTGATTACAGAAAGGTCAGCGATCCTCTGTATTTTAAGGAAAACCGTACCGACGCTCACTCGGACCATGTGTGTTTCAGGTCATGGGATGAGGAGAGAATCGGTCAGAGCTCTCTGCGCTTTGGACTTGACGGCGTGTGGAAATTCTTCTGCGCACCCACAGAGGTGCTCGTGCCGCATGGCTTTGAGAAAAGAGACGGCGCGGTCTCCGGCCTTGACTGCCACAGCTGGGAGGATATCCGCGTCCCCGCGCACATTCAGATGGAAGGGTACGGACACCCGCATTACACGAATACGGCCTATCCGTGGGATGGAATTGAGGCGATTGAGCCGGGGCAGATCCCGGAGAACTTCAATCCGACGGCCTGCTATGTGCGCTATTTCTATGTGCCGGAGAACATGAAGGGAGAGCGGGTGTTCATTTCCTTCCAGGGCGCGGAGAGCGGTCTTGCCGTGTGGCTGAACGGGACATATATCGGCTACAGCGAGAACAGCTTCGATCCGGCAGACTTTGAGCTGACGGACGCGCTCACGGACGGCGAGAACAAGCTGGCCGTGGAGGTGTTCCGCTGGACATCGGGCAGCTGGGCGGAGGACCAGGATTTCTTCCGCTTCTCCGGGCTGTTCCGCAGCGTATATCTCTACGCGGTTCCGGAGACGCATGTTCAGGATATACGGATCCGGACTGACCTTGATGAGACGCTGACGAAGGGCGTGCTCCGGGTGCGTCTCGAGACATTCGGGCGAGGCAGTGCTGCACTGCGGCTTGTCTATGGCAAGACCTGTGCGGCGACTGCGGACGTGCAGATCGGTGCGGCGGGCGATGAGACGGAGCTGAGTCTTGACATTGCCTCCCCGAGGCTCTGGAGCGCCGAGTACCCGTATCTCTATGACCTTCTGATCGATGTGAAAAATGAAAGCAATGAGACCTGTGAGGTGATCCGCCAGAGGGTCGGCTTCCGGAAGTTCGAGATCCGGAATTCTATCATGTACCTGAATGGGAAGCGGATCCTCTTCCACGGCGTCGACCGCCACGACTTCAGCGCAAAGAACGGGCGCGCCGTCACGAGGGAGGAGGTCCTTCAGGACATCGTGACGATGAAGCGGAACAACATCAACGCGATCCGCACGAGCCACTATCCGAATATGTCGTATCTCTATGATCTGTGTGACGAGTACGGCCTCTATCTGATCGCCGAGAACAATATGGAGACACACGGCACGTGGGATCCGATTATGCGCGGCGAGAAGGAGCAGTCATATGCCGTGCCGGGCGACCGTGAGAACTGGCTTCCGGTGATGCTTGACCGTGTGACGAGCTGCTACGAGCGCGACAAGAACCATCCGTCCGTTCTGATCTGGAGTCTCGGCAATGAGTCGTACGGCGGGTCTGTCATTTACCGGATGAGCGAGCATATCCGCGAGCTCGACCCGACGCGCCCCGTGCACTACGAGGGTGTCGCCAATGACAGGCGCTACAACGGCTCGAGCGATATCGAGAGCCGGATGTACCCGCCGGTCACGGAGGTCCGCGCATTTTTGAAGGAGCACAGGGACAAGCCGTTTATCATGTGCGAATACACGCATGCGATGGGCAATTCCTGCGGCGCGATGTTCAAGTACACAGACCTGGAAAATGAGGACCCGCTCTATCAGGGCGGCTTTATCTGGGATTATATTGATCAGTCGATCACGACGAAGAACCGCTTCGGGGAGCTGTACGAGGCGTACGGCGGCGACTTCGGGGACTATCCGAACGACGGCGATTTCAGCGGAAATGGCATCACCTACGGCGGAGACCGGAGCCCGAGCCCGAAAATGCAGTCCGTGCGCTACAATTACCGCATGATCCGCGTGTTCTTCAGCGCAGAGCAGGATGGAACAGTTCTGGCCCATGTGAAGAATAATTACCTGTTCACGGATACGGGCGCCTTCGATGCGGAGCTCATCCTCGAAAAGGAGGGGCATGAAATTGATCGGAGACGCGTGACGGTGTCCGTCGCGCCGGGCGAGGAGGCGGATTTCGACCTTCCGCTCTCGATTCCGGGCGCGAGACCTGAGGGAGAGGAAGAGACGGTGCGGACTCCGGACATGGAAACTGTCAGGGAATATGCGGCGACACTCAGGTTCCTTCTCAGAAAACCGACGCTCTGGGCAGACGCCGGCTTTGAGGTGGCATCTGAGCAGGCTGTCTTCGAGGTGCGTGGTGGCTGTATTTCAAAGCTCAAGGCGGAGACGTGGCAGGAGGAAATCTCGGAGGAGGCCGCGCGTGCGTGCGGGGCTGATTCATCAGCAAACGCGGATTGCGGGAATGAGCACAAGGCAGCAGCCCGTGATGAGACGGACGACGGTGCGAAAGACGACGGTGCGGAGACAGCTGCGCTGAGGAGCCTCGACATGGCCGGACGGTATGCGCGTGACAGCCAGTATTCATTTGCGGGAAATGAGCTTCTTCACAGGGCGGGACTTGCGGATGCGAATCTCAGAAAGCCGCTCCGGGTTGTCCGCGGCTTTGAAAATGTCGGTGTGATCGGAGAGAATTTCCGTGTTCTTTTCTCAAGAAAGCTGGGGAGACTTGTCTCCTACAGATATGCCGGGAAGGAAATGCTGGACGCAGCGCCGCTTCCGAATTTCTGGAGAGCGCCGACGGCAAACGACAGAGGAAACCTTATGCAGCAGCGCCTTGTGCAGTGGAAGACGGCGAGCCTCTATCCGACGGCGAGAGATTTCAGAGAGGGAAGCATGGGCTTTATTCCTGATGTGAAGGAGGAAAAGGACCGCGTGACGGTGACGCTCGGCTATTATCTGCCGACTGCGCCGGCGGCTGAGTGCTTCCTTGCGTACACAGTCTTTGGAGACGGGACGGTGCTTGTCAGGGAGAGTCTTGACATTCCGGACGGACTCGGGACAATGCCGGAATTTGGCGTCGCATTCCGGATGGATGCCGATTATGACCGGATTTCGTGGTACGGGCTCGGACCGGATGAGACATATGCGGACCGCACGCAGGGGGCAGAGCTTGGCATCTGGTCACAGACTGTCCGCGATGCGATGGCAAAGTACCTTGTGCCGCAGGAGTGCGGCGCAAAGCTTGGTGTCCGCTGGGCCAAGGTCACGGACATGCGCGGAAGGGGCCTTGTATTTGCCGGAGACCGCATGATGGTCTCGGCGCTGCCGTGGTCCGTGCATGAGATTGAGCAGGCGGACCATCCGTATGAGCTCCCGCGTGTCTGCCACACATACGTCCGCGTGGCGAAGGGCCAGATGGGAGTCGGAGGCGATGACAGCTGGGGCGCGAGAACGCATGAGGAGTTCCTGCTCCCGGACCATGGCCATGTGGAATTTACATTTGCATTCCGCGGAGTTTGAGATATGAGGGCTGTCTGGCAGCCCGACGTGAAGAAAGACGGTTGATTTGTTCGATTTAGATTGGGCATAAAAAGAGGGCCGGAGCGCATGTATGGTGCGCTCCGGCTCTTTTGTGTATTTTTCAGAGTCAGGATTTTTCCTGAATTTTACGGGTATATTGTATGTAGCGGTGTGCCGCCTCGTGGTTCATCTCATAGCGGTTTTTTACTGTTAACTTCCAGTGATTCGTGCAACTAAACGTTAAAAATGAATCATAGAAATCGCTGAAAACCTTGAAAATACTGGATTTACCCGCATTTTCTACTTGCGGAAATGCGGGCTTTTTGATATACTGT
>JAZHVT010000046.1:0-13135 GCA_036453145.1 Eubacteriales bacterium | reverse complement strand
GGTAACCGCTCTGTCACGCAATCATTATTGCGCAGCTCCTCCGCATTGCGCGTTTTCCTCCGTCCAGATATAATAAGTATGCATTTCCCGGACATGCACGATCAGCCGGGAACAAAAAAGGCCCATCAGGCCTTTCACGGAGAATATTATGACACTTCAGCAGATACATTACGCGCTTGTCATCGCGGAGACGAAATCCATGAACCAGGCCGCAAAGAAGCTCTTCATTTCCCAGCCGACCCTGACCTCGGCGATGCGGGAGCTCGAGACCGATCTCGGCATCACCATCTTCCTGCGCTCGGGCCGCGGCGTCACCGTGACAAATGAGGGATCGGAATTTCTCTCCTACGCGGCACAGATCTATCAGATGTACGAGCTCACGATGGAAAAATACGGGGACGGCGAAAAGGTCAAGCGGCGCTTCTGCGTCTCCACGCAGCACTACTCGTTCGCCGTCAAGGCCTTTGTCGAGACCGTGCGCGCGTTCGGGACAAATGAGTACGAATTCTCGATTCTCGAGACGCGCACGCGCGACGTCATCCGCGACGTCTCAACGCTCCGCAGCGAGATCGGCGTCCTCTACATGAACGATTACAACCGCAAGGTCATTCAGAAATATCTGACGGAAAATGACCTGCTCTTCCACCACCTGATCTGCTGCAAGGCCTACGTCTATCTCTGGAAGGGCCATCCGCTGGCCGGCCGCGACTCGATCTCGCTCGCCGACCTCGAACCATATCCGTGCATTTCCTTCGAGCAGGGCGATGATGGCTCGTTCTACTTCGCGGAGGAAATTCTGCCGGACAATCTCTACCCGAAGCTGATCAAGTCAAATGACCGCGCGACGAACCTGAACCTCATGC
Source organism: Eubacteriales bacterium (assembly GCA_036453145.1). Taxonomy (GTDB): domain Bacteria; phylum Bacillota; class Clostridia; order Lachnospirales; family Lachnospiraceae; genus Chordicoccus. Next base: position 12,272 of record JAZHVT010000046.1, on the reverse strand, counting down.
GCGGCCTCAATGGCTACACGCTCTGCTCCGGCATCATCAGCGAGGAGCTGAACGGCGACGATTACATCGCTGTCCCCTTCCGCGATGAAAATGAAGATCTCTCGAGCGACATGGACATCGGCTATATCACGAAGAAGCAGAACATCATCTCAAAAATCGGCCAGGCATATATAGAAGAGCTGAAGGCCTGCCTCACATGAGACAGGCCTCCAGCTCTTGTTGTAATAGTCCGGCACAGCCCGGACCGTGAAGCGTTCCGAGTCTCGTGCTGGATACTTATCCTTCCTGCGCCGTTCCGGCCTCTTCCGCCTTAAACTGCGCGATTCGCGCCTCATTTCCCCTCCTGACGATCAGAAGGATGACGAGAAGAATCGCAAGTCCGCACGGAAGACCAACGCACGCGGCAATCACGAGGCTGTGCGTCGTCCGCTCGACAATTGTTGCGATCAGATAGGACACCGCGGAGACAGCCGCCGCAGTCATCGCGTACGGCATCTGCGTCGAGACGTGGTTCAGATGATCGCTCTGCGCGCCCGCCGACGACATAATCGTCGTATCTGAAATCGGTGAGCAGTGATCGCCGCAGACCGCTCCGGCCATGCATGCGGAGATCGAGATGATCATCATGTTGTAGTCCGAGCCCTCAAAGCAGCTCGTGACGATCGGGATCAGGATACCGAACGTTCCCCATGATGTTCCGGTCGCGAAGGACAGACCGACTGCGATCAGGAAAATGATAACCGGCAGGATCAGCTGGAAGCTTCCCTTCGACTGATTGACGAGCATCGCGACATATTCCTTCGCGCCGAGAGAATCGGTCATCGCCTTGAGTGACCATGCGAACACGAGGATCAGGATCGCCGGGACCATCTGCTTGAAGCCCTCCGGGAAGCAGCTCATGATCTCACTGTAGCAGAGCACGCGGCGGATCAGATAATACGCGATCGTGACGACGAGTGCGCAGAACGAGCCGAGCACAAGACCGACGGACGCGTCCGATCCGGCAAATGCCTCGACGAGCCCCGTGCCGCTGAAGAAGCCGCCCGTATAGAGCATGCCGATCACGCAGAACACGACGAGCGTGATGATCGGAACGAGCATGTCTGCGACGATTCCCTTTGTGTTGACCTCCTCGTCCGCGGCGTTCGCGTACGGCCGGTCCGGCGTCGTGTAGAGGTCATTGTGATAGATCGCGTTGTACTCATGTCTTGCCATCGGGCCGTAATCGACCTTGAGGAGCGTGAGCATGAACATCATCGCGATCGTAAGGAGCGCGTAATAATTAAACGGAATTGCGTGAACAAAGAGATCGATACCGTTCTGACCCTTGACGAAGCCGGAGACAGCTGCCGCCCACGATGAAATCGGCGCGATGATGCACACCGGTGCCGCCGTCGCGTCGATCAGATACGCGAGCTTTGCGCGGGACACATGATGCTTGTCCGTGACCGGCCGCATGACAGAGCCGACCGTCAGACAGTTGAAATAATCATCGATGAAAATGAGAATCCCGAGCGCGATCGTCGCGAGCTGCGCGCCGACACGCGTCTTGATATGGGAGGAAGCCCATTTGCCGAACGCGGCGGAGCCGCCGGTCCGGTTCATGAGCTGCACCATAATGCCGAGAATCACAAGGAAAATCAGAATTCCGACGTTATAGGCATCCGACAGGACGGAGACGACGCCGTCCGTAAATGTGTGGTTCAGCGTTCCCGTGAAGCTGAAGCCCGAGTACAGCATCGCGCCGGACAAAATGCCGATGAACAGCGAGCTGTAGACCTCCTTTGTGACGAGCGCAAGCCCGATCGCGATGATCGGCGGCACAAGCGCCCAGAATGTCTTCTGAACGGAGTCGGCCGTCGTCACGCAGGCCGCGATAATCAGAAAGACAGCAACGACCGCAAATGCGATCTTCTTTCCATGATCCTTTAGTTTTGCCCACATACTTTGATCCTCCCCTTTTCCCGGATACAGTAAAATCACTGCAGCAATTCAGCACCCCAGACTCGGAACGCTCTGCGTTCCGAGTCGTACTGAATATTTATCAAGTATAGCAAAATTTCAGCGTGTGGTCACTGCTTTATTGCGTTACCGTACGCCCGCAATAAAGAATCAGACGCAGCCGCGAATATCAGGTCGATATTGCTGACTGCGTCCAAAGTATGATCGCGTGTAAACTGAGTAAATCCGTCTGTCAGGAACGGAAGCCCTGGTAATCCTCTGTATGAAGAATTTCCTGCGCGTGGCGCACCTGCTCGTCCGTCGGCGTCGGCACACCCTCGAGGCGGTACGGAATGCCGAGCTTCTCGTACTTCGTCACACCGAGCGTGTGGTACGGAAGGATCTCGACGCGGTCAACGCCGTGAAGGCTCTTAATAAAATCAGAGAGCGCCTGAAGATCATCCTCCTGGTCCGTGACGCCCGGGACGAGGACGTGACGGATCCACATTTTTCCGCCGTGATCGGAGACATAGCGGGCCAGAGCGAGGATATTCCGGTTTGAACATCCGGTGAGCTTCTTATGGCGCTCGTCGTCGTACTCCTTGAGATCGAGGATGAAGAGGTCCGTGACCGCGAACATCTCCTCGAATTTCTTCATATACTCCGCATTATCCGGATCAAACGGACTGCCGGACGTATCGAGGGCCGTTGTCACTCCATTTTTCCGGCAGATTTTGAAGAGCTCCGTGACCCACTCCATCTGGAGCATAGCCTCGCCGCCGCTCACTGTGATGCCGCCGCCCTTCTTCCAGTACGCTTTGTAGCGGCTCGCCATCCTGAAGCCTTCCTCCGGCGTGATCACCATGGACTCTGACGTGTCCGGAAGCTCCTTCGCCCACGTCTCCGGATTGTGGCAGTACGCGCAGCGCATGTTGCAGCCCTGCATGAAAAACATGAAGCGGACGCCCGGTCCGTCGACGGACCCGAAGCTCTCGATAGAATTGACCAGTCCTTTTACCATAATATTATTTTCCTCATAGTAGAAAATGTGCGCCGACAGGACTGCCTGCCGGCGCACATTGTAGCTTTTTTCAAATCGCGATTCTGATAATAATTCCGCGCACATACTCGGAACGCTTTGCGTTCCTCGTTGCGGACGGACAGAGCGGCTTCGCCGCTTGTCCGCCCCTCAGAAAACTTCTGAAACCGTTCGGAGAGCAAGCTCTCCGTCCGGATTTCATCAGTTTCCTGAGGTATGCTGATTAATTACAGATGATCGTGGAATGTTCTGCTCAGGACATCGAGCTGCTGCTCATGTGTCAGATCGATGAACTTGACAGCGTAACCGGAAACACGGATTGTGAAGTTTGCGTACTCCGGCTTTTCCGGATGAGCCATAGCATCCTCAAGCTTCTCACGGCCGAAGACGTTGACGTTGAGGTGATGAGCACCCTGATCGAAGTATCCGTCGAGGACATTGACAAGATTGTTCACTCTTTCCTTCTCGTCGTGGCCAAGAGCGCTCGGGTTCATGGTCTGCGTGTTGGAAATTCCGTCGAGAGCCCACTCATACGGGATCTTTGTCAGAGAGTTGAGGGAAGCAAGAAGTCCGCTCTTCTCTGCGCCGTAGGACGGGTTAGCACCCGGTGAAAGCGGTGTGCCTGCACGGCGGCCATCCGGCATGTTGCCTGTGTACTTGCCATACACAACGTTGGATGTAATGGTAAGGATGGAAGTCGTCGGCTCGGAATTTCTGTATGTATGTCTCTTCTTGATCTTGGAGAGGAATGTCTTCAGGACCCAGAGGCCGATATCATCTGCGCGGTCATCATCGTTGCCGTATCTCGGGAAGTCACCCTCGATTGCGTAGTCGATGTTGAAGCCTGTCTCGTCCTTGATGCACTTAACCTTTGCATACTTGATTGCGGACAGAGAATCGATGACATGTGAGAAGCCTGCGATACCTGTCGCAAATGTACGGCGGACATCTGTATCGATCAGAGCCATCTCAGCTGCTTCATAGTAATACTTGTCATGCATGTACTGGATCAGGTTCAGTGTGTTGACATAGAGACCTGCGAGCCAGTCCATTTCCTTCTCGAATCTTGCCTTAACATCCTCATAGTCGAGGTACTCATCTGTGATCGCCGGAGTCTTCGGGCCGACCTGCTGACGAGTCTTGTCATCAACACCGCCGTTGATAGCATACAGGAGGCACTTAGCAAGGTTTGCACGAGCGCCGAAGAACTGCATTTCCTTACCAGTCTGTGTAGCGGATACGCAGCAGCAGATGCTGTAATCATCGCCCCATGTAACTCTCATGACATCATCGTTCTCATACTGGATGGAAGATGTTGTGACGGAGATGTGAGCCGCATACTTCTTGAATGCTTCCGGAAGTCTGGAGCTGTACAGAACTGTGAGGTTCGGCTCCGGGGACGGACCCATGTTCTCAAGTGTATGCAGGAAACGGAAGTCGTTCTTTGTGACCATGGAACGGCCGTCAACGCCCATACCTGCAACCTCAAGTGTAGCCCAGACCGGATCGCCGGAGAACAGCTCGTTGTAGGAAGTGATACGTGCGAACTTGACCATTCTGCACTTCATAACGAAGTGGTCGATGAGCTCCTGTGCTTCCTTCTCTGTGATCTTACCAGCCTCGAGATCGCGGTTGATGTAGATATCAAGGAATGTGGAAACACGACCGACGGACATAGCCGCGCCGTTCTGAGTCTTGATTGCAGCGAGGTAGCCGAAGTACAGCCACTGAACAGCCTCATGAGCGTTTGTAGCCGGCTTGCTGATATCATAGCCGTAGGCAGCTGCCATTTCCTTCATGCCCTTCAGAGCCTTGATCTGGTCAGCGAGCTCCTCACGGAGACGGATGACATCATCTGTCATATGATCGCCGCAGTTAGCCTTGTCGTTCTCCTTCTGCTCGATCAGGTAATCGATACCATAGAGAGCAACACGTCTGTAATCGCCGACGATACGGCCACGGCCGTATGTATCCGGCAGACCTGTGATGATGTGTGTATGACGAGCGAGCTTCATTTCCGGTGTGTAAGCATCGAAAACAGCCTGGTTGTGTGTCTTGTGATACTCATTGAAGATCTTGTGGAACTTCGGGTTGATTGTGTAGCCGTAGTTTGCAGCTGCCTGCTCAGCCATTCTGATACCGCCGTACGGCATGAATGCTCTCTTCAGCGGCTTATCTGTCTGAAGACCAACGATCTTCTCGAGATCCTTTGTCTTCTCATCGATGTAGCCCGGGCCATAAGCTGTGAGGCCGGAGACAACCTCTGTCTCGCACTCAAGAACGCCGCCCTTTGCGCGCTCTTCCTTCTGAAGCTCCTGAAGCTTGCCCCAGAGAATGTTTGTAGCCTCTGTCGGGCCCTCAAGGAAGCTCTCATCACCGTTGTACGGTGTGTAGTTCTTCTGAACGAAATCACGAACGTTAATTTCTTCCTTCCAGAGACGTCCCTGGAAGCCTTCCCATGCTGCGTTTTCCTGCATGATTCCTCCTAAAAGAAAATGTAAAAAACATCTGTTACCTTAATTTGATCGGACGGGCGCTGCGAATGTTCCGTTCCTGTTCCCAGCTCCCTTTCGCTTACAAGAGTGATTATAGTGTATACAATATACAAACGCAATACTTTTTTCGCATGAACATGATTTGATACAAAATGACAGGTGTAAAGTGCGGTTTTTGGGGATTTCTTACGTTTTTTTCGATATCATATTATCGATTGCAAAAATGAATTTTCCGCATGAATAGCGGATTTTCCGGTTCTGACAGCCGTGAAATCTGCTCATTGTATACAATTTTGGATACAAATCTGCGATGGGACTCATACCATTCCGGTCTGAGATGGGGCGGGCTCCGTCAAGTCCTCCAGGGACGCAGCCGTGGGGATCAGGGCGGTATCGGGCAGACTCCGTCCCCCTCAGCTTCCCCTCGTCGCTTGCAGCTCCTCGGGGTGATCTTCGGGCTCCTCCGTATAACGCCCTCACCGCTCCTGATCCCACGGGCTGCTTACGCTGCATACCTGTGCAGAGTGTTCTCTTCCCCACCTCGCAGGAGACGTGACGTTGTTCTTCTCCGTGAACTATGATTAAATAGAAACATATATCAATAACCAGAAGGGAGGGGCCGCCCGAAGGCGGCACATAATATATGGAATTAAAGGAACGAAAGGACATGGACAGGGCCTTTATGTGGGACCTGACGACGCTCTATAAGGACGATGATGCCTGGAGAGAGGCGCTCGGCGGTGTCGACGAAAAAATCGCAGCTGTCAGTGCATTTCAGGGAAAGCTCTCGGACGCGGACCATATTCTCGCGTATTTCAAGGCGGATACTGATCTCGGTCTTCTGCTCTCCGATCTCTTCTGCTATGCGTCTCTTCGCAGGAGTGAGGACACGCGGGCCGCTGACGCGCAGGCTATGTACGCACAGATCTACGGCAAATATGTACAGGCCGTCGCGGCGGGCTCATTTGCGGAGCCGGAGATTCTCGCACTTCCGGAGGAGAAGCTTAAGGCTCTCACGGACGACCCGAAGCTTCAGGACTACCGCTATCTCCTTGTGAAGCTTCTCCGCGACAAGCCGCACACACTGACTGCCAATGAGGAAAAGCTTCTCGCCTCCTTCGGCGAGGTCTTCTCCGCGCCGCAGCAGATCGCGGAGAACCTGCAGGACGCCGATCTTCTCTTTGAGCCGGCGAAGGATTCCGACGGACAGATACACGAGGTCACGGGGCCTGGCTACATTCCGCTGCAGATGAGCAGTGACCGCACGCTCCGCGAGAACTCGTTCCGTTCTTATTACAAGTCCTACCGGGAGCATATCAATACATTTGCAGCCACATACGCAGGCGCCGTCAAATGCGCGGTCGCCGAGGCGGCGGCCCGTCACTACGGCTCATCGCGCGAGATGTCGCAGGCCGGCGAGCACATTCCGGCCTCCGTCTATGACAATCTGATCGCGACCGTCCGCGCCCATATGCCGGCGATGTACCGCTATGTCCGCCTGCGCAAGGAGATGCTGCACCTGGATGAGCTGCACTACTACGATCTCTACGCGCCTCTCATTTCCGGAAATGAAACGCGCTATACATATGAAGAGGCGCAGCAGATGGTGCTCGATGCCGTAGCTCCGCTCGGAAAAGCATACACTGGCACGGTGAAGCAGGCGTTCCGTGACCGCTGGATCGATGTCTACCCGAACAAGGGCAAGTCTGGCGGCGCGTATTCGTCCGGCACCTATGACTCGAATCCGTTTATTCTCACGAATTTCTCGGGCACGCTCGATGCCGTCTCAACGATCGCGCATGAAATGGGCCACTCCATGCACACCTATCTCGCGAACCACACGCAGCCGCCGTACTACGCGGAGTACACGCTGTTCGTCGCGGAGGTCGCGTCCACGGTCAACGAAAACCTGCTCATTGAGAATCTGCTCTCAAAGACGACAGATCCGCTTGAGCGTCTCCGCCTGCTGAACCAGTATCTCGAGGCATTCAAGGGAACCGTGTACCGTCAGACGATGTTCGCGGAATTTGAAATGAAGGCCCACCGGATGGCTGAAAACGGCGAGGCGCTGACACCGGCCGCGCTGAATGCCCTGTACAAGGGGCTCACCGCGGATTACTTCGGCCCCGATCTCGTTCTCGACGATGAGGTCCAGTATGAGTGGGCGAGAATTCCGCATTTTTACAGACCGTTCTACGTCTATAAATACGCGACCGGCTACTCAACGGCTGTCGCGCTCTCCGAGGGAATCCGCACGGAGGGAAAGCCGGCCGTGGACCGCTATCTCGGCTTCCTGTCCATGGGCGGCTCCCGCGATCCGCTCGATGAGCTGAAATACGCGGGCGTCGATCTCACGACACCGGCTCCTGTCGACACGGCGCTCCGGAAATTCGAGGCGGTTGTCGCGGAGGCCGAGGAGCTCGCGAAGAAAATCCGGTGAGGCGAACACTGACTGTGACCGTCTGAAACAAGTAAGAGGGCTGAACGTTTCTGTGTTCAGCCCTCTCATTTTATATGCGAAGCCGTCAGGATCAGCACAAAATCATCTCACCATACTGTGCCGGATCACCTCCGCGACACCGTCCACCGTGTGCTCAGCCGGCATAAGATACGGCAGGTCTGAGTGCTTCTCAAATTCCTCCGCCGTCGACGGCCCGATGCAGACAACCGCTGCGCCGGCCGGAAGCGCGCGGCTCGAAAAGTATGCCCGCACGCCAGCCGCGGACGCAAAGACGATGTAGTCGTTTGCGCTGCCGGAAGAAGCGCATTGCGCAGTCTGTCCACAGGCGGTATCATTTTCCGCATCGTTATCCACAGCCTCCGCGTCATAGATGTGGATATCATCGAAGCTTACGCCTGCCGCGCGCAGCTCCTCCGCAAGGACAGGCGAGCCGTTCGCGGCCCGGAGGATGAGGAGGCGCGGCATATTCTCCGGCGCTTCCGGGCAGCTGTGCTCCTCCGGACGATTCGACTCACCGGACATGGCACGTCTCATCGCCTCCGGCAGCTCATTTCCGAAGACAGTGCTCGTATATGCCGACGGCACAAAATCCGCAAGTACGCCGTGCCGCTCAAGCGCGAGGGCTGTTCCCTTTCCGATCACAGCAAAATGAAGACCCGCAAGCGACCGGACATCGATCCTTCTCTTCCTAAGCGCCTCAAAGAACAGGTCGACGCCATTCACGCTCGTAAATGCAAGCCACCCCCAGGCCGAGAGGTCCTCCGGGATCCGCTCCGGCCGCGGGACGATCCGAAGGCAGACGCAGCGGTCGACGGTGAGCTCCTCCCTCTCAAGGCGCGCGGCAAGACGGGCCGTGAAGCTCTCCGTGCCCGTCACAAGGACGCGCGCGCGCCCCGCGCTGTTCCATCCCGGAACCGTGGCAGAGAGGTGCATGCCCGCGGTCGGCCCGATGACGAGGATTGCGGGTGTCGATGCCTTTTTCGCCATCTCTCCGAGTGTGCCGAGCGTCGCGTCGATGCGGGTCTCATTTGCGGAAAAGCCGTTTGAGAGGATCGCGGCGGGTGTGGCCGGATCCTTCCCGCAGCGGATCAGGCTCTGCGCGATCGTATCCGCAGATCTCAGGCCCATCAGGAAAATGAGTGTCCCGCCGAGCCCTGCAAGTGCCTCGTAGCTTTCTCCCGTCCCGTCCGCCGTGTGGCCCGTGATAACCGTAAATGACCGGGCCACCTTCCTGTGCGTGACCGGAATGCCGAGGGTCTCGGGAACCGCGATCGACGAGCTCACGCCCGGCACAAGCGCATAGGGCACGCCGGCATCACGGAGTGCGAGTACCTCCTCGCCGCCTCGGCCGAAGACGAAGCTGTCGCCTCCCTTGAGGCGCACCGTTCGCGCGTGTCTCGCCGCGCAGCTGATCAGGATCCGGTTGATGTCATCCTGCGCCATGCTGTGTTTTCCGAGCCGTTTGCCCACATAGATGAGCTCCGCGCCGGACTTTGCCTCACTTAAAAGTCCGTCATCGATCAGGTCATCATAGACGACGGCGTCTGCGCGCCGGAGCTCCTCGAGTCCCCGCAGCGTAATCAGACCGCGGCCGCAGCCGGCCCCGACCAGAATAACAGATCCGTATTTGTTTTCGCTCACACTCATATCTCTTTCCATTTTATAAGCTTCCAATGAATCAGTGACTGGTATCCTTCTCTCCCGTGAGCTCCCTCGCGATCTCGTCGCACATCGCGCGGTAATCCGCGTACATCCCCTGCCTTGCGGCCTTTCTTCCGCGGAGCATCGCCGCAATGTTCACGGTACCGCCCTCCACATGCGCATGGACGCCGACCGCCATCGAGCAGTCGGCCTTCATTTTGCAGAAGAGATAGCGCTCGACGTCGTAGCGGTGCTTCGTCTCCGCATCGGTCAGCGTCTGAAGGAGCCGCCGCATCTCCGTGTCATCACTGCGGCATTCAATCGCAAGAATTCCCTGACAGCCGGCCGGTATGCACTCCTCCTCATTGAAAATGCGGACCTTAAGTCCCTGAAGGTCCGGGCCGAGCCGGTCGACGCCGGCCTTCGCGAGAATAATTCCGTCGTACTCCCCGTCTCTCATTTTGCGGATTCTTGTCGTGATGTTGCCGCGGATGTCCTGAAAATGCACACCCGGAAGAATGCGGGCGAGCTCCGCCCGACGCCGCGGACTGCCGGTCCCGATGACCGCCCCCTCCGGCAGGAAGAGTTCGTCATGCCGGTTCTCGCAGGCCGCATCTGCGCTGCCGGTATCCGCGGCACAGGCCTTCTCCTCCGGGACAAGCAGCATGTCGCGCGGGTCCGCCGCCTTCGGCACGCCGGCGATCACAAGTCCGTCCTGCAGCTCATAGGGCAGGTCCTTGCCGCAGTGGACCGCGATGTCCGCCTCGCCGGACAGGAGCTTCTCCTCGATACCGCGAACAAAGAGGCCCTTTCCGCCAATCGCCGTCAGCGCGTGGACGCGGTCCCTGTCGCCCTTCGTCGTCACCTCGACGATCTCGACGGACGCGCCCGTCTCCTCGAGGCTCCTCTTTACCATGAGAGCCTGGACCATCGCGAGGCGGCTCCCTCTTGTTGCAAGTCGAATTGTTCTCATTTTTTAATTCCTCCTGTCCGGCCTGCAGCCGGACACAGTCAGCACCCCAGGCATCCTTGCCTCTGCTTCGCATGGCTCCACCAGGTGTCCCGACGGACTGCTTTGCTGCAATGATCTCACGAAAAGGCAGGCGCCCTTCATGGACACATCCATGGAGAACGCCTGTCAGAATGGCCATCTCTCACTCGCAGTTGTACTGATATGTCTCGACGATCTCATTAATTTCCTCGTCGCTTACATTATTGTCGCGCACAAGAAGCTCCGAGAGCACCGCCTTGTAGCACTGCGCGCGGCGCTTCTGGTCCGGAATAAGCGCCGTCACGGTCCTCCGGAGTGCTCCCATCCGCTCGAGAATGCCGCCGATATGGTCCGGCAGGTTCTTCTCAAGCGTCCGCCGGAGCAGCGAGGCATAGGCGGGTGACGTACCACTCGTCGAAATACCGACCGTCAGGTCGCCGCGCTTCACGACGCTCGGGAAGATAAATGAGCAGAGCTCCGGATCATCGACCACGTTGATCGGGATTCTGCGCTCCCGGCACGCCGCCGCGATGCGCCGATTCAGCGCGCGGTCATCTGTCGCCGCGATCACGAAATCCGCACGTTCGAGGTCGCTCTCCTCAAACGGTCTCCGGATCACCTTCACGCCCGTAATGTCAGTCTCCTCAGCAACCACGATGATGCGGTTCGTGAACTGAAGAAGGCGCCCGACCTTGCGGGCAGCCGTGTTGCCTCCCCCGATAATCAGAAATGTCTTGCCGTCGATATTTTCAAACAGCGGAAATACAGTCATTTTAAAACTCCAAGATGCGGCAGAAGCTGCCTTGCGACAAATGACGCCGCCACGCACAGCGTGAAATCCGGAATGACTGTGCTGAGGAACCAGACACTGAGCAGCTCCGGAATGGCGATCGATGAGCCGTTCGGCAGAATGAAATTGAACATAATGTAATAATACACGAGTCCGCACGCATAATAAACCATTTCTCCTGCAAATGCGGCAAGAAGAAGCCGTGGGAACGTGCATCTGCCGAGCTTCTTATATACAGTGCCTGCGACAAGTGCTGCAAATGCAAAGCCGATCAGAAAGCCGAATGTCGGCTTCAGCACATAGGCGGGACCGCCGCCGTGCGCGAACACCGGAACACCGATGAGGCCGATGATCAGATACACGAGAACGCTTGTAAAGCCGCGCCTTGCCCCGAGGAAGAACCCCGCGAGAAGCGCAAAGAAGAACTGAAGTGAAAATGTCACCTCGAAGACGCCGAGCGGAATCATGATCTTGATGAATGCGCCGACTGCCATGAGCGCCGCAAACATGCCGCAGTAGACGATCTCCGCCGTCGTCATTTTCTGTTTTGATTTTGTTGTAGTTGCTGCCATGCTCTCTTATCCTTTCTGCCTTTACCGGTCTGTGACTGTTCCCGCGATCTGCGCCGCAGCTCCAGAGCCGGAAAATAAAATAAAAAAGACAGGGTCAGCGGCGCAGGCCCCGGGCATACCCGCGGTCTTCATCGCTTCCCTGTCTCATTGTGTGGCTAAGTCTAGCATAGAATCAGGGTCCTGTAAACCTCATGAGAATGTGATTTTTTCATGATATTTCTGTGTTTCATGTATTTTTCACTTTTTTTCGATTCTTCGGGCATCCCTGTGGGTGAGAAATGCCATTTTTCTCAGTAATTAAGCCATTTTCGCCGGTACAGGTTTTCGGTTAGGAAGTGGCAC
>JAZHVT010000045.1:0-13404 GCA_036453145.1 Eubacteriales bacterium | reverse complement strand
TGTCGGGGGCGGCTTTACACTATCCAGTTGCCCAAAACAGTGGTCGCTGGTAACAACACTAACGGGGTTCCAATATTAAACAATGAAAAAAAAAATTATGCTGGCCGCTCTTGTAGCGGCCATTCTCATCCTCTGCACTGGCATCTGCTCGTATCGTCTTGGCCAGACATCCATAGAGACACCTGAAAAATATCTGCAGACGCATTTCACAGAGCCGCAGGTGCACTACAGCAAGGAGCTGGTGACTGTATCCAGCGGGAACTACCTCATTGTATTCTATTACAACGACAGTCATACCATTGTTGCAGCAGTTTTCGAACGTGGGGACAGGAAAACTGTTTTCCGCGGCACCTCAGGTACCTTGTATCCCCAGGAAGAAGATGTCTCAAGCATGTATCCGATACTCTATTCCGGAATTCCGGATATAAACAAGCAGATCATCTGGGGATGCGCAACCGACCAAAATATAAACGAAGTTCTTGTGGATGAAAAGCAGGCAGTCATTGTCAAAACAGGCAATGTAACGTTATGGGTTCGAATTGTCGATTTGACCGCTCAGGTTCCTCCTGTCCGGATCTACAGCAATGGCTCACTGGTCCGGGAAGCATCGTACTGAAGACTTCGCGTCTTGCATTTCCTGACTGAAATCGGTACAATCATTTCTGAAAATTCAAGAAATGAGGTGCCCTTATGTCCGACTCTGTATCTATCCGCGCGGCTGTCCCTGAGGACGCAGCCGCGCTTCTTGCCATCTATGCTCCCTATGTCGAGCACACCGCAATTACATTTGAATATGATGTCCCGTCACTCAGCGAGTTCCGCGGACGGATCGAGAAAACGCTGGCGCGGTACCCGTATCTCGTCGCAGAAATTGACGAAAAGCCCGTCGGCTATGCCTACGCGGGACCGCTCAAGGACCGCCGGGCGTACGACTACTGTGTCGAGCTCTCGATCTACGTGGATGAAACCTGCCGGAAGCACGGCGTCGGCAGGCTTCTCTACGACGGACTCGAGAACTGCCTTGGCGAGATGGGAATCACAAACCTCTACGCCTGCATCGGTTACCCGGATATCGAGGACGAATATCTCACGAAGAACAGCGTCGGCTTTCATGAGCACATGGGATATGAGATCATCGGCAGCTTCAGGAAATGCGGATACAAATTCAACCGCTGGTACAGCATGGTCTGGATGGAGAAGATCATCGGGGATCATCTGGAGGACCAGCCGGCCATGCGCCCGTTCCCGGAGGTGCGTGGGATGCTCGGGTTCTGACACGCCTGCACACGTTCGTTCCTGCAGCGAGTGTGTGCTGGACTTTTTTAAGCACGCGGGATTCTGGCCCCATGATTTTTTATTTTTCTGGTAGTTTTCATGTGCCCAGTCCCTTTCTATAATCGATTGTATACTTCAGGAATCGGAAATGTTTCCACAAGGGTCTTACAGGTTCCGAAGCACAATCATGTAAAAGGAAGGACTGATTCTTATGGCATCACAGAAAAGAGGAATTTCCGCCGGCACAATAAATGCAGCAAAAACAAGGACCGACATGAAGAGCAGCAAAACGGTTGCGGTCGCCGCGCTCGGCATTGCGCTCGTATGCATCGCGACGCGTGTGTTCCAGTTCCCGATTCCGCTCGGCTATGCCCACCTCGGCAACTGCATGATTCTCATTTTCAGCGTGTTCTTCGGACCGGTCATCGGCGCGATCGCAGGCGGCTTCGGCTCCGCACTCGCCGATCTCTTGAGCTACCCGGAGTGGGCACTCGCGACGCTCATCATCAAGAGCATCATGGGAGCGATTCCGGCTCTCATCGCCGGTAAGGAAGGGCTTCGCGGCAACTTCAAGAGCCCGCGCGTCTTCCTCGGCGCAGTCGCCGCTATCGTGGAAATGATCATCGGCTACTTCATCGGCGGCTCGATCCTCTACGGCTCCGTCGCGACGGGCGCGACACAGATTCCGGGACTTTCAATGGAAGGTGTCATCGGTATCGTGCTCTTCTATGCGCTCGGCTCCGTCATCAAGAGGACAGGCATTCTGAGACAGCTCCGGTAATATTTTAGACAGGATAACCATGGAAAACCACAACAGACAGAAAAAAATTGCAGTCATCAACGATATGACCGGCTTCGGCCGCTGTTCTCTCGCGGTCGCGCTGCCGGTCATTTCGCATCTGAAAATCCAGTGCTGCGGCGTTCCGACCGCGATTCTCTCGAACCACACAGGCTTCGAGAGCTTTTTCATCGACGACTACACAAAGCACTTCACGGCGTATACCGATGAGTGGAAGAAGCTCGGTCTCTCCTTTCAGGGAATCTCGACCGGTTTTCTCGGCTCCGGCGAGCAGTTCCGCCTCGTCAGGCAGTTCATTTCCGATTTCAGAACAAATGACACGATCGTCGCCGTCGACCCGGTCATGGGCGACTACGGCAGGACCTATCCCGGTTACACCGGCGATATGTGTCAGGAAATGAAGAGCCTCGCGGCAATGGCGGACATCCTCACGCCGAACCTCACGGAGGCCTGTATCCTGACGGATACGCCGTACCACCCGTCCGGCTGGAAGATGAAGGAGCTCGACGAGCTTCTCCAGAGGCTCCGCGCCATGGGACCGGAGAAAATCGTCATCACCGGTATCCCGCAGGGCGAATTCATCGCTAATGCCTGCCTGAACGGAGACAGAAAGCTCTGCCTGACCCGCCAGTACAAGGTCGGCGAGCAGCGGTCAGGGACGGGCGATGTATTTTCCTCCGTCATCATCGCCGACGCGGTGAACCACGTCGATTTCGAGCGTTCCGTGCGGCGCGCCTCTCATTTTGTAAAGGCCTGCATCCTGAAGGCCGTCGAGATGGATATTCCGACGACGGACGGCGTTCCGTTCGAGGAGGTCCTGGGACGCCTCAAGGTGGAGCGGCCGGAAGACAGAAAGGAATAGAAACAATCATGAAAGCAGAAACAATTCTCTACGAAGTACATAAAGGTCTCTACGTCAATCTGACAAACCGCTGTCCGTGCGCGTGCACGTTCTGCCTCCGGCAGACCATGGACAGCATCGGCGGCTCCCACCCGCTCTGGCTCGACCACGAGCCCTCATTTGAGGAGGTGAAGGCGGCCTTCGATCAGTTCGATATGAGCAAATATGAGGAGGTCGTCTTCTGTGGCTTCGGCGAGCCGACAGAGGCGCTCGACCGTCTCCTTGAGACAGCGAAATATGTGAAGGACACCTTCGGAGCAAAGACGCGTATCAACACAAACGGTCTCGGAAATCTCGTGAACAGCGAGGACATCGCGCCGAAGCTTGCGGGCCTCATCGACTGTGTGTCGATCAGTCTCAATACACCCAACGCCGCGGAATATTACAAGCTCGTCCGCCCGAAGTTCGGCGAGAAGTCCTATCAGGCGATGCTTGATTTCGCGAAGGAATGCAGGAAATTTGTACCCGACGTCGTGATGACGACCGTCGCGACGACGCTCACAAAAGAAGAAGAGGCAGAGTGCTCGAAGATCTGCAGGGATCTCGGCGTCCGCTACCGGATCCGCCCGTGGGAGAGCTAAGCTCTCTCGCTCTTCCGCTTCATCCGGTAGTTGATCAGCTTCTCGAAGTAGACCTTCGCGAGGCCGCCGCACGGCACGGCGACGAGCATGCCGATGAGACCTCCGATCTTGCTTCCGATGAGGAGCGACACGATGACGAGAACCGGGTGGATATGAATCGTATGGCTTAAGAACTTCGGATTGATGACATTGCCGTCGATCGTCTGGATGATAAACAGCACGCAGATCGCGACAATGAATTTCTCAAGGTTCCAGTTGAGCAGGCACACGAGTGCTGTCGATCCGTACGCGACAAATGGCCCGACGTACGGGATCAGATTTCCGATTCCTGTCAGAATGCCGATGATCACCGCGTATTTGATGCCGATGATCGAAAGACTGATGCTGACAACCACCGCCATAAAGAGCGCGTCCATCAGCTGTCCGCGGACATAGCCCGAAAACACACGGTCCGCATCGGCGATGAATTCCTTCGTGTATTTCGTGACCTTCGGCCCGGCAAATGCACGGAACGCGCGGCCCCAGTATTTCTTCAGTCCCTCTCCATCCAGCATAAAGTAGATGCCGAAAATAATCGCAAAGAGCAGCGTCGAGAAGAAGTGCGTGACATTCGACACATTGGCAAGGAGGTTCGATGCCATGTTCTGGATCGAATCGCTGAGCGTCGTTCCGATCGACTGAATGGATTTCTCGACCTGTGCGGACGAAATATTGAGCTGGTTCAGGACCGATGTGATGTTGGCCGCGAGCTGCTTCAGTGTATTCGCAAAACCGACTGTCAGCGTATCGAGGTCACTCAGATTCAGAACCTTGAGCTCGCTCGTGATCGTCGAGACAACAAGCGAGAGCCCGATGAACACGACCGCCGCGACGATCAGCCATGTGATTGCAACGGCAAGTCCCCGCGAGGACTTTATCGGAAGATTCTCATTTTTCTTCCGGCGAAGCCGCTTCTTCAGCGCATCAATCTTGCGCTCAAAAAAGTCCGCGGCCGGATACAGGAGATACGCAAATGCAAATCCCGCTGCGAGCGGCTTGAAGATAACGCCGAGCCAGTGCAGGCCCTGCGCGATCAGGATCATGAGATCGCCGAAGTGATCGAGAAGACGCATAAGCACATAGATAATGAGAACAGTGACGATCACATAGATGGAAATCCGCGTATAGCGGGGAAGCATGTTCTCCTCAATGCGCTCCCGCATCTTCCCGGCCGGCCTTTTGCCGGGATCACTGTTTATGTCCCGGTCGTCAGGACGATTGTCTGTATTATCCAAAAATCAACTTCCTCCATGTATTTTGTCAGAGCCTGCATTCGATTATTCCAAATTCCTGTCTAACGAGAGCAGAACAATACTTCACCAGGTCTCACTGATCCTTCCTCTCCTCCTCTTCGGCCTCGGAGAGATCTCCTGCCTCCGACTTCAGGTTCTTCAGCTCATCCGCGTATTTGCTGAACAGATAGTTCGCGTCCCTGCGCGCCTGCTGCAGCGTGATCGGATCATCATCGTCATCACTTGTAAATAAACCGAGCGACTTTGCGCTTCTTACCTCTGCCATAGATAGCCTTCCTTTCTTTCATGCATGCAAATGAATTTCCTCACCGATCCGGACTGCCTTCGAGTCACTGCCGTGCCCGATTTCATCCGTCACGGCGATCGGTATCTCATGTCCTATATACTCTCTTGCGAGCGCCAGAACGTCCGGCACTGCCCTCTTCTCCTGCATTTCGGTAAAGGTACCGAGAAGAACGCCGCGGACCTTCCTGAACGCACCGAGCTGCCTGAGCTGCGCAAATCCTGCCGCAATTCGCGAGGGGCCGCCCCCGAGAGACTCGAGGAGCAGAACCTTTCCGTCAAAATCCGGCATATACTCCGTTCCGGCAAGCTTCAGGAAGCAGCGGAGATTTCCTCCGATAAGGACGCCGCGCATCTCATTTCCCTGTACAAATGTATACTTTACATCGAACAGTTTTGATCTGTCAATGTACCGCTCCCGCTGCCGCGCCCCATCCTCGCGGATGAGGTTCCGGATCTGATAGAGAACGGACGGTTTGCCCGTTCGCGCGTAAATGGCGTTCAGGATGGATGTGAGATCGCTGTACCCGAAGAAAGTCGCCCGGCTCTTCCCAACCGCATCGTAATCAAGAAGATCAACAAGCGTGCTCGCAAGGTCTCCGCCGGACAGATCGTAGATTTCGTCAATCGAAGCATCCCGGAACATGCTCATCAGATCTGCTGCGCGCTCTGCGTCGCTCCCGGCATAAGGGCCATCCATGGCAAGAAGGTGCGCGCCGGGCGCGATCTCCGTCCCCAGAGACTGAAGTACGGACTTCGTATATTTTATCACTGCCGCATCTCTGATCCCATCAGAACAGGCGACAAGCCCTGCCTTCATGAATGTTCCCCCCTTCAATCTGTTTTTTATAGTTATATAAGGCTTCAGCACTCCCAAATTCGAAATTTCAGAAAACTTTTGAAACCGCCCGGCGGACACGCTCTCCGTCCGTATTTCATCAGTTCCTGATGAGAGCTGAATGATTCCATTTTAGCATGTCCGACAGGGAATTCCTATCCTGTGATGTGGACGGACGTGTCAATTGCGCGGAAATCTGCTACAATGGCTCATGTAGCTTCTAAGATAGATATAGAAAGGCAATTTATGATATATTATTTTTCCGCAACCGGCAACAGCCGCTATGTAGCCGAAACGCTGTCCCGGTATTTTCATGATCCGTGCGTATCCATTGAGGATTTCGCGGACACAGAGACTGTCGACTGCTATCCCGCTCCCGGCGAGTCAGTCGGCATTGTGTCACCAACCTATGCCTGGGGGCTCCCCGAAAATGTCAGGGAATTTCTCGAAAAGCTAGTGATCAAGGCTCCCGGCCAGCCGTATCTTTACTTTATTGCGACATATGGAAAAATCACCGGGACCGTAGATCTCGAGGTCATCCGGATCCTGAAGAAGACGATCCGGCGGAGCCCGGATGCGCTGTTCAGTGTGAAAATGCCGGACAACTGGACACCGATCTTTGACCTTAGCAGCCGCAAAAAAACGGATAAGATTAATGACGCCGCGGACAAGCAGATCCACGATATGATCGAGCTGATTCGGACTGGAAAACAGAGAAATTATATGAAAAACAAGGCGCCGGAGCTGTTTTCATTTGTCCATAAGCCTGTCTACAACCACATCCGGCAGACGAAATATTTTCACGTCGAGGAGAGCTGCATCAGCTGCGGACAGTGCGCGAAAAACTGCCCCGCCCACGCGATCGAAATGCAGGACGGTCATCCCGTCTGGGTGAAGGACCGCTGCATCGCCTGCCTCAGGTGCCTGCATCACTGTCCTGAATTTGCGATTCAGTACGGAACGCACACAAAAAAGCATGGGCAGTATGCGCATAAATAAGCGCGGTAACTGTTCCGCACCCCGCCACTCGGAACGCTCCGCGTTCCTCGTTGTGGGCGGACAGAGCGGCTTCGCCGCTTGTCCGCCCCGCAGAAAAAGTCCTGGAACCGACTGGAGAGCAAGCTCTCCGTACGGTTCCAGGACTTTTTCTGCGGGGTGCTGTATTATTACATAGTTTTCCTCAGACGGAACGGCGCGTATCCGCAGAGCTTCTCTCTGCAGTAACGGATCCACGCCTCCTCTACGCGGCGGTTCTCATGAAGGCTTCCGCCCATGACGCGGAGAAGTGCGCCTCCGCCATCAAGATACGTAAGTCCCCACATGGACTCCGTGGACAGGTCAGCAAGGCTCTCCCGCATCACCTCGACTGTCTCCGGCTCAATCGTCTCATCAAAGAAGACTGCCGAATTGTAATTCGTAAAGCCCTCGAAATACCCGATTTCACCCATGGTGTCATGAGCCGGGTTCACGAGAAGACTGTCATTCAGGAGAAGCCTTCCGTTCCTGCGTACCCGCGTGCTGATGCCGATGTCGTGATACTGAAACGGCTGCTCATCCGCCGACCAGCCGGCCGTCAAGCCGTCCGTAAGGAGGAGCCGCGAGCCCTTTCCGAGCTCGATCTCCGTGCGCTGCCGGAATCTCGCCAGGGCATACGGAATCGTCTCATCCTGATAGTACTCAAGACACGCCCCGTCCCCGATCCGGATCTGAAGGCTCTGCTCCGTAAGTCTTCCGTTCTCGCATTTGTAGATATAGCCGGGAGCCTGCGTCGTCAGAATTGCGTGCGTCTTCTCACCGAGAGATATATCCTGCAGGTACTGCTCGCCCTCCGTAAAGCCGCCACCCGTACTGATCAGAAAGTAATAGGGGGTCTCATTTCCCAGGGCATTATTGGCCGAAATCCGGGAATTTCCGCGGCGGTAGGTCCGGTCTGCGACCGTCTGCTCGCCGCGCCGCGCAAAGCTCAGATAAATTTCTCCCGCGTACCGGCTCCTCATGCTTCGAGGTCCTCAAGCATGCAGTCCTTCCGGATCCAGTCGACGACATCCTCGAGCCCCTCGTCCGTCTTCAGGTTCGTGAAGACGAATTTGCCATCGCCGCGGAACTTCCTGGACGTCTCGCGCATATGCTCGAGATTCGCCCCGACATAGGGCGCTAGGTCGATCTTGTTGATGATGAAGAGGTCCGACTTGATCATGCCCTGGCCGGCCTTCTCCGGGATCTTCTCTCCCTCTGCGCAGTCGATGATGTAAATGGAAAAATCGACAAGCTCCGGGCTGAACGTCGCCGCGAGGTTGTCGCCGCCGCTCTCGATAAACATAAGATCGAGCGTATGGTTAAAGCGATCCTCGAGCTTCTCGACTGCTGCGAGGTTCATCGATGCGTCCTCGCGGATCGCCGTGTGCGGGCAGCCGCCCGTCTCGACGCCGATGATCCGGTCCTTGTCGAGAACCGAGTGAGAAACCATATACTCCGCGTCCCACTTCGTGTAAATATCATTTGTAATGACAGCCATGCTGTATGTATCCTTCAGGCGTCTGGTCAGCCGCTCGATGAGCTGCGTCTTGCCGGAGCCAACAGGGCCGCCGACGCCGATTCTTACTGCTCGTTTCATATAAAATCCCCTCCTGTAATCCTGTTGCGTTATGACATAAACAGTCGCGCATTCTGCGTCTCATGAAGGATCTGCGCCATCTCAAGGCCGGGGATGCCCGTCCCGAGCATATCCGCATCCAGATCCTTCGTCTCCTCATACAGAGCCCCGATCTCGCCCAGCAGATCGTGGAGAATCAGCTGGCCCGCGTTTTGTCCGAGCGGAACGGACCGCACCGCATTTTGCACAAGAGTCGACGCCACACTGTAGCCGTACATACGGAATGTCTCATCGCAGGGAATTCCCTCCGCGTGCGCAAAAAGCGAGAAGACAATCGCCGGATTGCCGTATGCCTTTTTCTCTTTGATGCATCTTTCATACTCTGAAAGGTACGGGACCGCCTCGCCGTACATATTCCGGATCAGCGAGAGCATGCGCGAGGCGATGAGGACCGTCCCCTCGCGCGTCTCACGGGCGACGGTCGAGGCGTGCATGATCTCATCATATGTGAGGAGCTTCTCCGGAGCTCCCTCGTCAAGTGCCCGGTAGCAGAGAATGACCAGCAGGCCCTCGCCGTAGCGGAACTGAGACCGGTAGTAGTTCCGGATCCACTCCGCAAACTGCGGCGCCTTCCGGATCTTTCTCCGCGACAGGTAATTCTCCATGCCGAACGAGTGGTTGAACGTCCCGATCGGAAATGTCGAGTCGCACACCTGGAAAACCTCGAGATAACGGTCACGCATGATCGTGCTCTCCGTGATGATGGTGATGATGGCCAGGCGTGAGGTTCGCATACTCCATCGGATGATCGAGCTGGATCTTCTCGGTCGTGTAGGATACGCCTTCCTTGTCCAGCGTCTGCAGGACAACCGGGTCTGTGAGGAGCGTGATTTTTCCGCCGCCGATCTGTACCGGCTTGTGAAGGTTCCCGAGCATATGCGCGGTTCGTCCCATCTCATCCATATCCTTCGGGGAAATGACAATCACCTCATCCGGAATGACGCTGAGAACGAGAAGCTTTCCCGGCGCCAGAAGAAAGGCGGAGCCGTTCTCGAGCTTCTGCGACTCATCCTCGAGGCGGATGCCGTAATCTCTTCCGTGGTCAGAGGTGACGCGCAGAATCGATTTCAGGAGATCATCGCTCTTTACGAGCGCGGTCTCGATATGATAGGATTCCGGATCCGGAATGTCCGCGATATTATGAAAAATTTCTGTCAGAATCATGTATGCCTCCCTGCATGTGCCGGCGAAGTCCCGGCATATAGAAACCGGCAGCCCGCGGGCCTTTAAGCCGGCACTCCCGCAGGATCGTTTCATTTTCCATGAAGGAAATGAAACAAATCCTTTGCGGAAGCGTCCGCCCCTGCCTCACTGGCTGCCGGAACGGCTTCCCCAATCAGAAGAAGTAATATCTCTGTGCGAGCGAGATTGTCTCAACCGGCTCACAGGTAATCAGCTTTCCGTCGATCGTGACGTTGAAGGACTGCGGATCGATCTTGATCGTCTCCGGCGTATAGTCATTCAGCTTCATGTCGCGCTTTGTGAGATTTCTCGTGTTGTGGACCGGAAGCACGATCTTCTGAAGACCAAGCTTCTCCTTGATGCCGTGCTCATAGGCGTATTTCGAGACAAATGAGATGCTCGTGCTCTGAACGGCCTTGCCGAATGCGCCGTAGAGGTCGCGCATCATGCGCGGCTCCGGTGTCGGCAGAGAGCTCGACGCGTCGCCGACGACGCCGTACGCGATCATGCCGGCCTTCAGGACGAGCTTCGGCTTTGTACCGAAGAACTTCGGGTCCCAGATAACCAGATCGGCGTACTTGCCCGGCTCCACGGATCCGACATAGTCAGAGATACCGTTTACAATCGCCGGATTGATCGTGTACTTTGCGACATAGCGCTTGATCCGGTTATTGTCGGAATATTCAGAGTCGCCCTCGAGCGGTCCGCGCTGCAGCTTCATCTTGTCCGCGAGCTGCCAGCAGCGCATCGCGACCTCGCCGACACGGCCCATCGCCATCGCGTCACTCGTCATGACGCTGAGCGCGCCCATGTCGTGGAGCACGTCCTCCGCCGCGACCGTCTGCTTGCGGACTCTGGACTCCGCGAATGCGACGTCCTCCGGGACCTTCGGATCGAGGTTGTGGCAGACCATCGTCATGTCGAACAGCTCATCGATGACGTTCTGCGTGTACGGATTTGTCGGATTTGTCGAAGAAGGCAGGATATTCTTGTCACCGGCGACAATCATGATGTCCGGTGCGTGTCCGCCGCCCGCGCCCTCTGTGTGGAACGTATGGACCGTTCTGCCTGCAAATGCATTGATCGTATTTTCAACGAAGCCGCCCTCGTTGAGGGAGTCCGTGTGGACTGCGTACTGGACGTCGTACTTGTCCGCTGCCTTCAGCGAATTGTCGATGCCGGCTGCTGTCGCGCCCCAGTCCTCGTGCGTCTTGATCGCCGCGGCGCCCGCCTCGATCTGCTCAGCGATGGTCTCCGGAGTCGCACCCGCGCCCTTCGCCATAAAGCCGTAGTTCAGCGGATCATTCTCGACGGCCTCGAGCATGCGGTGAATATGCCATGCGCCCGGTGTCGTCGTCGCGGAGTTTGAGCCGTCAGCCGGACCTGTACCGCCGCCGAAGAGCGTTGTGATACCATTATCGAGCGCTGCGTGCGCAAGTCCCGTGGAGAGATAATGCACATGAAGGTCAATGCCGCCGGCCGTAAGGATCAGTCCCTCGCCGGAGATCGCCTCTGTGCTTGCGCCGACGATAAAATCGATGTCATCCATGATATCCGGGTTGCCGCCCTTGCCGATCGCAAGGATCTTGCCGTCGCGGATACCGATATCGGCCTTGTAAATGCCTGTATAATCTATGACCGTGATGCCGCTGATGATCGTGTCCGCCACCTTCGGGTTGTCGCGGCGCGTCTCCGTCGCGTTCACGCCCATGCCGTCGCGGAGCACCTTGCCGCCGCCGAACTTGCTCTCCTGTCCGTGGACGGTGTAATCCTTCTCGATCCGCGCGAACAGGTTCGTGTCGCCGAGCCGGACGCTGTCGCCGACTGTCGGTCCGAACATCTGTGTATACTGTCTGCGATCCATATTAAAGCTCATGCCTTCACCTCCAGATCAGAAGAATGTGCCTTCCTGTTGATGTCAAGATAGCCGTTCACACGGTTGTTGAAGCCGAAGACGCGGCGCTTTCCGCCGAAATCAATCAATCTGACCGTGCGCGTCTCGCCCGGCTCAAAACGGATCGCCGTGCCGGCCGGAATATCAAGCCGCTTTCCGTAGGCCTTCTCCCGGTCGAACTTGAGTCCCTGTTCATTTGCCTCATAAAAATGAAATTCCGATCCGACCTGAACGGGGCGGTCGCCGACGTTCTTTACTTCCAGCTCGATCGCTTCGTATCCCTCGTTGTACGGTACCGGGTCCTCTGTTGCAAAATGTACTTCTCCTGGAATCATATGCGTCTCCTTCCTGTCAGCGGATTGGGTCATGAATCGTAACAAGCTTCGTGCCGTCGACAAATGTCGCCTCGACCTGGATCATCGGGATCATTTCCGGAACGCCCTCCATGACGTCGTCTCTCGTCAGGATCCGGGCACCCTCATCCATGAGCTCCGCGACCGTCTTGCCGTCCCGCGCGCCCTCGAGAATATAGCTTGTGATCAGGGCGACGCTTTCCGGATGATTGAGCTTCACGCCTCTGTCCTTGCGCTGCTGCGCGATCATGGCCGCGAGGCTGATCATCAGCTTTTCACGTTCCCGTTCTGTAAATTGCATGTTCTTTGTCCTCCTTTGCAATATCTGCTCATTTTTCTCCGCGAAACATGCAGGCGGGGTTTCATTTCCACAGGCCGACCAGCATGAGGAAGCCCGGAATCCAGGCCGTGACGACACCCTCGATGACGCTGAGGTACGCCGGGAATTTGCCGAGGTTCTTCTTCAGCGCGCAGGTCAGGAAGCCCGTGAACCACAGGAGACCCCATGCCCACCAGATCACGCCGTAGACTGCATTTCCGCCATATCCGCTCACGACGCACAGCGCGCCGGCCGGAATCGCGTTGATCGCGACAAACAGGCTGAACCAGCCGTAGAGCCGCTGATCAAACTGAAAGATCGTATTGATCGCGGAGTAAAGATATGTAAACGCGAACAGAAGTCCCGTCGCGCTTCCATAGAACCACAGCGCGCCCTGTCCGCTGACTATGCCGTATCCCAATGCAATGATGTTGAGAATCAGGCTGAGACCGCCAGTAAACAGGTTCATGACTGCCATGGATTTGTCCTTTACATCAAGAATCGTCGCGAGCCCGTTACTGATAAGGACAATTCCGACGTAAAGTAAGATAGTTCCAAGCATATGCATGTCCTCCCTCTCAGAGTGAATGTTGTGACCCGCCCGGTCAGTCCCAGGCGAGGTCTGGTTACAGCTTTAAATATACCCCGGCAGCGGAAAAGGCTCAATAGAGAATCGTATACTAAAAGCGCATCGGCAAAATTGTACTCATTTGTATGCACGTATTGGGTCTTTGCATACAATATGCACAAATTCAGTCTGTTCCGAAAGGCCCGAAGGTGTCAGTCTGCAAATATAAAGTCAAGTGAATAATGAGCTTATTTGAAATTTGTAGACTTTCCGCTATCGCAGCTAATTTTGGGCAGACTTCACCCCTTGAATCATAGCAGGTGATTAAGCTGATAATCATTATTGTTAACTTCCAGTGATTCGTGCAACTAAACGTTAAAAATGAATCATAGAAATCGCTGAAAACCTTGAAAATACTGGATTTACCCGCATTTTCTACTTGCGGAAATGCGGGCTTTTTGATATAC
>JAZHVT010000044.1:0-13486 GCA_036453145.1 Eubacteriales bacterium | reverse complement strand
CTTCGAGGTGCTTACGCACCCTTGACAGTCCCTTCAAGAGAGCTGGTGGTTAGCTAAGGGATGCAAGGCATCCCTTGGCACCGCAGGTACCTAAGAGCAATTTACACACAAATTTGGACTTGACTTCATTCCTCTCAAATGTCCTGTGTGCGGAGCAGATATCAGTCTGAAAAGCGGGGATGATCAGGTGACCTGCGAGTACTGCGGGACACAATTTCTTGTAACAACAGACAATGAGAATACTGATGAGCCGCTGATCAGACTGCAGAGTATGCGCAATCCAGTTACTGTTTTTGCAGAAAAGAAAAAGCAGAGGAAGCGTAAAATAAAGAAAGCTGCAGCCATTGCAGGGGCCGTATTTGCCGGCCTTATCGTTGTGTCAACAATCACCGCCGACAAGACCGTATCCGTCAAGGTAAATGACACAACTGCGCCTGTCTTTCAGCCATCTGATCCGATCAAGGTTGATTATGGAAAGACTGTTATCCTCTCGCAGAAGAAAGCGGATAATGCAATTGTCGCTGTCGCAGATGACAAGTCAGACGTAAGTTATACAATCACTGACGTCAATATCAATGGGAAAAAAGCTCCTTCCGATGCCTGCGCTCCAGCTGACGATGAGGTCACCTTCTATAAGCCGGGGACCTATGAGGTCCTTGTAAAAGCAAGTGACGCATACGGCAATGCGGATACGCAAAAAGAAACCGTTATTGTTCAGGACCGGGTGAGTCCTGAATTTGCCGGCCTCCCAAAGACAATAGCACTGAAGGATTCAGATGCGAAGCCGGATTATAAGGCAGGGATCAAGGCCAACGATGAGATTGACGGAGATCTGACAGGCAGCATCCAGGTCGATGATTCTGCAGTCGGATACGGAAAACCGGGATCTTACAATGTGGAATTCTCTGTCAAGGATAAATCAGGAAATGAGACCCAGCAGAAAATCCCGGTTACGATCAGTGATACAACCGCTCCGCAGCTGACACTTGCCGTCACTTCATTTTCCGTTGCGCAGGGAGGATCAAAGCCTGATTTTCTGAGCGGTGACACAGCCACAGATACCAACGATGGCGATGTGAGCAGCAAAATCACCGCTGACGACTCGGCAGTCGATTACAATACGCCCGGCACATACACCGTTGTCTATACAGTCAGCGATGCGGCCGGAAATAAAACGACCCAGAATGCGTCACTGACCGTAGTCGCGCCGACACCGGTGCCGCAGACACCCGCGGTGTCAAATGAAGCCACCTCCGGAGACACCGTGTATATCACAGCGACCGGCAATAAATACCACAGGGCCGGCTGCCGCTACCTGAAAGATAGCAGTATCCCGATATCCAGAAGCGATGCGATCGCCCAGGGCTACACGCCCTGCAAGGTCTGCAACCCAGGATAATAAGTACCTGTTCGATATCAGCCCGGACCGTTTACATAATTACAGTCGTACATAATTAATGCCTGGCGCCTCCACGCCAGGCATTATTATTTCGCCTTCAGTACCTCAGCTTCAGCTCCGACAGCACAACCTCCGCCTTGATATTCATGTGCGCGAGGTACTGGACCATGCCCTTCTTTGCGAGGTCCACGTGGTTCTTCGGCGCGACGGTCACGCGCGCGGCCGGCAGGCAACCGAAGCCGCTCAGGTCGATCTCAATATACGGCAGAAGAAAGCCGTCCTTCTCGCGGAAGCCCACATTATACCCGGTCTCCTCCCCGAACTCCGCCCAGAGCGTGATGCTGTCTCTGTCCGTGGAAAATGAAAGCACAAACGTATCGTGCCGCTTGACCTCCTCCATCGTGTCAATGATCTGCCGCATGAGAATCTGCCGCCACTCCGGGCGCTCGATCTCCCCGATCACATCGGCCGCCACATGCGTAATGTAATCGAGCTCATTCGTATCATTCAGGAAGCTGCTCTTCGTCGCGTACAGCTTCTCCGTTCTCAGGATATTCATGAGGCTGCTGCCGTGCGTGTAATGATACAGGCACTCGTCATCTCCGACCGTCTGCAGCCTTAAATACTTCTTCAAAGCATACCTCCCATGAGCGACAGGCTGACGATCGCGCATGCTGTCCCGATCGCCGCGCCGACCATCACATCGCTCGGATAGTGGACACCCAGATACATTCTCGAAAATGAGATCAGCCCTGCAAGGACAAGTGCCATCGTTCCGAAAAATCCAGGCAGCATACAGGCGAACACGACGGCGCAGGCAAATGAAGCCCCCGCGTGCCCGGACGGGAACGATGTGTCCCGCGGATGGCGGATGAGCGGCACAAGGCATACATGGTCATCGTACGGGCGGACGCGGTGAAATGCCGGCTTCAGAATCAGATTGATAAGGACCGATGTCATAATAAGAGACCAGAGCGCCGTGATGGCGGCCCTGCGGCTGACAGGAATCAGAAGCATGTCCGGCTCTGCTCTTCCCGAGAGGAAGCTGAACATTTCCCGCGGAAGGCTGCTCACAGAGCCGCGCCACAGAGCCGCGATCAGAATAAACCAGATAATTCCTCCATTTCCGAGAAACGTGCAAAGCCGCATAAACCTCGTCATCCCGCGGCTCCTCCATTTCTGCTGGATCCAGAGCAGCGCGTGGAAATCATACAGTTCTATTTTCCCCATAAAAAACACCTCCTGATCTCAGACGCATATCTGCCGGCGACAGATGGATATCATTCCCGTCACTCTGTACCTATTGTACGCAGATGAATGTGAACTCTGAAATCATGAGGTGATAAACTTCACGTAAATATTTCTATTCAGCACCCCACGGAGAATTAAACAGATGGAGGGAGAGCTTGCTCGCCCGAAATTTGTTTCATTCTCCGTGGGGCGGACAAGCGGCAAAGCCGCTCTGTCCGCCCCACAACGAGGAACGCGCAGCGTTCCGAGTCCGGGTGCTGAAGCTCACTTCTTCTCTGTTGCCTGTCCTGCTCCCGGAAGCGGCTTCTCCTCGCGGCTGTATGCCTCCGCGTAGAAGAGCTCCTGCGAGTTGAGAAGCGGTCCGTCCGTGTTGCGGTCCGCATATGTCCCGTCATTTCTCAGGATCTTGCCCTTCTCATCGTCCCGCATCATCGTGTCAAACATGTCATCGATGCGGTCTCTGAGTGCCGGATCAAGAATCGGAGCCGCGACCTCAACGCGCTTCAGTGTATTTCTCGTCATGAAGTCAGCCGAGGAAATATAGACCTCCTCGCGATCCTTCGTGCCGAAGCGATAAATTCTCGAATGCTCAAGGAACCGGCCGACAATACTGATGACCGTGATATTGTCCGTCTTGCCCGGAATACCCGGCACAAGGCAGCAGATGCCGCGGATAATCATCTCGATCCTGACACCGGCCTCCGATGCCTCGATCAGCTTGTCGATGATGTCCTTGTCTGTCAGGGAATTCATCTTGAAGCCGAGGTAAGCCGGCTCGCCCGCCTTTGCGTGTGCGATCTCAGTGTCCATCTTCTCGAGGACCTTGTTCTGCAGGCAGTTCGGAGAGACAAGCAGAGTCTCCGTCTTCTTGATCGTCTCGCCCTTGAGGAGCGCGTCGAAGACCTGAGACGCCTCATGGCCGATCGCCTGGTTTGCCGTGATCAGGCAGAGGTCCGTGTAGAGCTTTGCCGTCTTCTCGTTGTAGTTGCCTGTTCCGACCTGCGTGATATACTCGATGCCTTTCTCCTTCTTCCGTGTGATCAGGCAGAGTTTCGAGTGGACCTTGTACTTCTCAAGACCATAGATGACATGGCAGCCCGCATCCTCGAGCACGTGAGACATCTCGATGTTGTGCGCCTCATCAAAACGCGCGCGGAGCTCGACCATGACCGTGACCTCCTTGCCGTTCTCAGCCGCCTCCACGAGACTCTCGACGACCTTGCTGCGATCAGCGAGGCGGTAGAGCGTCATGCGGATCGACGTGACGGTCGGGTCATCGGCTGCCTCCTGCAGGAGACGCAGGAACGGACGCATGCTCTCAAACGGATAGGAAAGAAGCACGTCCTTCTGCTCGACCTGGTCCAGAAGACTTTTCTTGATATCGAGTCTGCGCGACATGCGCGGCGTGCGCTTCGGATAGAAGAGGCCCTCATTTCCCTCGAGATACTTCTGGATTCCGAAGACAAATGAGAGATCCAGCGGGACAAGCGACAGGAAGATCTGCTTCTTCTTGATATCAAGGTTCTTCTTCAGGCTGTCGATCGCGTCGTCGCTCAGGCGGCGGCTGATCTCAAGACGAACCGTATCGAGGAACTTTCTCTCCTTAACGAGGGTCTCCATCGCATCACGGAAATCCATGTCCTCGTCGTAGAGGTCGCTCGCGTCGATGTCCGCATTTCTCGTGACACGGATCAGTGACTTCTCCTCAACGGTGAAGTCCGGATAAAGCAGCGTAATAAAATGAAGGATCATCTCCTCCGTCAGGATGAATGTACCCGGTCTCGTCGGGACCTCGATCATACGGCTGAAGACCTTGTTCGCTGTCGGAACAATGCCCTCCAGCTTTCCGCTCTTTGACTTCAGAACGACAAATGCATAGATATCGCCGTTGTTTAAGAACGGGAACTGATGGCCCTTCATGATCAGCATCGGTGAGAGATACGGCTGGATCTGCGAGACGAAGTACTTCTTCAGACCGCTCTTCTCGCTGTTTGACAGACGGTTGAAATTGATGATGCGGACGCCGTGCGGCTCGAGCTCGCCCATGACCTGGTCATAGATCGACTGCTTCTTGATATCGAGATTTCTCGCATTTTCAAGGATCGCGTCGATCTGCTCGCGGGACGTCATGTTCGTCTTGTTGTCGCGGATGACCTTGCCCGACTTGTCCTGGCGCATCAGTGTGCCCACGCGGACCCGGAAGAATTCATCCAGGTTCGTCTGATAGATCGATAAAAATGTAAGGCGCTCAGCGAGCGGAACTCTCTCGTTTCCGGCCTCGTTCAGAACGCGCTCATTGAACTTGAGCCAGGAAAGCTCCCGGTTCATATAACATTCCTGATTATTATCTGCTTTCATAATCGTGTAATCTTCCCCTTTACAGATTTTCATACAGTATTATCGTTCCA
Organism: Eubacteriales bacterium; assembly: GCA_036453145.1. Classification (GTDB taxonomy): domain Bacteria; phylum Bacillota; class Clostridia; order Lachnospirales; family Lachnospiraceae; genus Chordicoccus. The sequence continues at coordinate 8,428 of JAZHVT010000044.1, read as the reverse complement.
CAGGAGCTTCCAAGGCTATCGCGTCCGTGTAAAGCAATGTAAAGGGTACGTAACCTCACGCTACCGCATCGTCGAGCAGCTTCTGGAATGGCTCAGGGCCTGTCCTCTTCGCAAAGAGAGTAAAGTCTTCCCCGCGCTTTCTTTCTGCAAGGTACAGACTGATAACTGATTTCACAAAGCCTTCCAGCCTCTCCTCCGGCACGCGGCCGTCAAGCTGGAAACCGAAGTGTGCGTTTCGTCCGAGCGTGCCGCCGATCCACGCAGCGTACCCGTCCGTCACGGCGTCGTTCCAGCGCATCTTGCCGCCGGTCAGTCCGATGTCCGCGAGCTGCGGATGCGCACATGAGTGAACACAGCCGGTCACATTGACGCGGAACGGCACGTCCATCTCCGGAAATGAAGACTCGAGCGAGGCGATCAGTCTGCCAAGTACAGCCTTTGAGTCGACCGGCGCGAAGCTGCAGTACCGGTTGCCGGTGCACGCCGCCGCATATCCCTCAAAATATCCCGGATCCGGGCGGAATTTCTTAAGCAGAGGCTCCTCCTTCAGCGCATCGATATTTTTCTGCGGAATATTCGCCAGAATCACGCACTGCGAATTCGTCGTCCGCATTGTTCCGTCGCCGTACCGCTCCGCGAGATCTGCGAGTGCCGCAAGGTCCTGCGCCTCCATATGGCCCATCGGGACATTGAGACCCGCATACCAGAGTCCCGGCTGCTTCTGGCTGTGAAAGCCGTGAAACCGCCCGTAATTCCATCTGTGCAGATATTCGCGCCCGCCACGAAGGAGCGGCCCCGTGTACGACTCAATCGTCTGCTCAAGCTTCTCCTTGCCCCAGTCCTGCACCAGGAACTTGAGCCGGCAGTGCGTCCGGCTCTCGCGGTATCCGAAGTCGCGGAAAATGAACGCAACAGCCTTGATCACAGACAGTGTCTCCTCCGGTCTTATAAAAAATGAGAGCTTCTCCGCGAGCATCGGATTGCTCGAGAGTCCGCCGCCGACATAGACATGGAAGCCATTCTGCACACTGCCCTGTCTCTTTCTCACGGCCGGAACAAATGCGATGTCATTGATCCTCGCAAAGCCCGTGTCCCGCGGATTTGCGGAGATTGAGATCTTGTATTTTCGCGGAAGGTTCGAAAATTCAGGATTTCCGATCAGCGCCTCTGCCGCCTCGCGCACGATGTCCGTCGTATCAAACAGCTCCTCCGGATCGATTCCCATCAGCGGATTGCCGAGGATATTCCGCGGCACGTCCCCGCAACCCTCAACAGAGGTGAGGCCCGCCGCGTCAAGTCTGCGAAGTACCTCCGGGAAGTCCTTCTGCGTGAGGTTGTGGACCTGGATGCATTGACGAATCGTGATCTGGATACTGTCCGCACCGAAATCTCTCGAGATGCCGGCGATCACGCGGGCCTGCTCCGCAGTCATGGCCCCCGAGGAGAGCTTCACGCGCACGAGAAAGCGGCCGTTCTTCGGGCGCTGCGCGTAGATACCCGCCCACTTGAGGCGCTCGATATCGCTCTTGTCAAGAGACGCGTATTCCATAGCCGCGATCTCCGGGATCTCCTTCAGGATCTCGAGGCCGTCCTTCTCCAGCTTCCAGTGTTCATTTGTATTCAGATGGTCGCGGGTACTCCATACCTTCTCCATGCGCGTTATTCCTCCATCGCTCATTTTACTATTTTCATACGAATTATATAGGAATACAGAGTAAGAAAATGTTGCACCCGCAACACTTCCTGCACAATTCAGGCGATATGCTCTATACTGGTTTTGTTACTCTGGAATTGACGTGAAAGGCAGAATCATGCAGATCAAACGATTTTCACTGAAGCATATAAAAGAAGAGGCAGCGGCGGACGCCGCCACCGAGGAGAAGAAGGATCTCCGCTCTCTTCCACAGATGATTGACGATGTGATTATGAATTACCACCGTCCGGAGCTCGAGCAGATGGATGAGATCGAGACGCTTCTCCGCCGGGCCCTCTTTACCGATTACGCGAAGAATGAATACCAGCTCCTCTACATTCACTCAAAATTCGCGGAATTCAAGGCCTCGCTCGAGCAGCATTTCGCAAAAGAGGAGGCCGTCGTGTTTCCGCTGATGCTCGATGAGACCCGCCGGAACCGCGCGTCGTGGGTAAAGGTCATGGAGCTTGAAAATGAACACAGCCAGGCCGAGGAGAAAATCTGGGACCTGCGCCAGAATACCAGCTACTTCTCGGTTCCCGGCGACTCGTGTGAGGCGCTGCAGGATGCATACCGGAAGCTCGCCGTTCTCTGCGACGGAATCTCAGACCATGTCACAGAGGAGAACGGGGTCATCTTCCCAGCGTACGAGAAGCTGATCGATTAACGTCCCTTGTGAAAACCGCATGGATTCGTGAATACCGGGGCGATTTCTGTATTCTCGTATTTATTTCAGGTCCTCCCACTTCGCGGTATCGCCGTCATAGATTGACTTCAGCTGCTTCAGTGAGATATCAGTCATCGGATTGTCCGGATTCACGATAACTGCGACGCCGTCAAGCGCAATCGCCTTGAATGTCAGCAGCTCCTTCTCATAGCTCTTCGCGGAGCGCGACACCATGGCGAAATCGCATTTGTGCTCGAGCACTTCATTGACGCCGTCCGTTGAGTCAGTCGTCGTCACGCTCACTGCTGCATTCGGATTGTAGCTCATGTAATCATCGGCCATCTCGCCGAGGAGAAGTCCCATGGATGTCGAGCCGCAGACACTGATCTGTCCCTCCGGATTGCCTGAGAGAAATGTCTTTGTGTCCGCCTCCGGGATTCCGATGTCTCCGACGAGGCTCTGACCCGCCGACAGGACATAGGTCAGGAAATCCCGCTGGATGTCCGTCAGGTCTCCGCTGTAGGCGAGATAAAAATTGCGGGTCAGAGGATAGGTCCCGTGACGGATCGTCTTTTCATTTAACGGCTTGCCGTCCACATTCAGGAGCTTCACGCCCGAGTCTTCCTTCACGATATTATAGGAGACATAGCCGATCGCGTTCTTGTCATTTTTCACATAGTCGACGACATCCTCACTCGAGGGCGCGGTCTTCGTCGTTCCCGTCTCCTCCGTATCAACGCGCGATTCGAACTCCGAGCGTGTGCCTGACCCTTCCTCTCGGGAAATGACAGACACCTCGCCCATTCCCGAAAGGTCCGGCAGCTTCGTCTCCTTACTTCCGCAGCCTGCCAGCGCCGCGGCGCACATCGAAATGGTTACAAGAAGGCTGATCGCCCTGCCTCTCCACAAACCTGCCATGATTCCTCCCTGCAGTGTCAGTTGCCCGATATCTACATAGAGTCACTGTATCGGATTCCGGCGCGCCCTGCCACCAGCTCCGGGTAAATCCCATGTAAAGTCTTTGTGAACAAATTCACAATTTTCTTCAAAAAATGAACACAGGTTTTTCACATTTACCCTTTATCCTGTTTCATGTAAGCGAGAGATAGCTTACAAGAAAAACTTCATCCAACCTTTTTCTTTTTCATACCAGGGTGCGAGAGGTACTGCCAGACCTCGAACACCACTCCTTCCCTTAATCGACGAGTGAAACCTGCCAGCTTCACTTGCCGGATGAAAGAACGAGCCCCGGACTGCCAGCCGGGACTCGTTCTACCTTTATATTTATTTTCCAGCACTCTTCAGAAGCACGTCCGTAAAATATTCCTCCGTCAGCGGCTTGTCGTAATCCCAGCGGACGAGCGTCACGCCGTGCTGCCCGCAGCGAATGCGCTTCCGCCGGTCGTACATTTTCCGCTCCTTAAGTCCCTCCGCTCCTCCGAAGAATTCCACGGGTTCATAGTGCTGCTTTCCCTGATACTCGATTGCCAGATGAAGCTCCGGCACATAAATATCGAGGTGCTGACCGCGGAGCCAGTCCGGCTCGTACTGAAATTTCGCGTCCGGATAGAGCCTCCGCACGATCTGATACGCCTTCTGCTCAGAGACCCAGCGGGCGGATGCATTTCCCGACGCGACCAGCTCCTCATAGACGGACTGCCGGTAATCATTGATCTTCTTATGGTACGCAGTCAGAATGCGTCTCAGCTCCGGGTCACGAATTGAGCGGAGATTTCTGTATTCTTCTTTATATTCATTCAAATGCGCCATCTCGCGCTCAAGCCGTACAACACGGTTGCAACGGAGGAGGAACTGTCCGGCGGGAATAACGCTGTCTTCTTCAGCATCACACAAATCGTTCTCCCACGGACGGTTCATCCGTCTCTCCCGGAACAGTCCTTCTCCCGCGAGCGTGACTGCTTCGATCTCCCGGAGATGTCCGGTAGCAATCTGCGCCTGCCACAGATCGCAGTTCGCCCCGTGTTTCCCCGTGGCATCTGCATGTCCAACAGGCCCTTCCACCGGATTCTCCGCATCTCGGGCAGGCTCTCCTTCCGGCGCCGTGACATCTCCGGCCTCCTCACAGATGCAGCGGTCGATGTCCCCTCTCTTCCCGTCCGGGTACCGGAAGCTCACCTCGACCCTCTCCGGCCACCCGCTGTCCCGCTTCTCCCAGACGCCATTCTCCGCGATTTCGTCGCGAAGGCGCGTAATCTCAGCCTGAATGCGCGCGATAATCTCCCGCTTTCTCTTCTCGAGCATCCGCTCCTTTTCTCTGTGCGTATGCGTCTCATCGCTCTCCATGAGCTCCATTCGCTTTGCAAATGTCTTTCCGCCGGCATCCAGATCGTGGAACTCCTCAAACCGCTCCATATATTCGTCGAAGGACTGAAGCGCAAGAAACTGTCCGATACGCCGCTCGTCCTGTCCGTCACTCATTTGTCTCCTCCGGAAATGTGAACAATTTCACACTTTTCTTCAAAAAATGAACACATCGTTTTCACAGCTTCCCTGTATCCTGTTTCTTGTAAGCAAGAGAGCTTACAACAATTTCATAAACCTTTTCTTTTTCATACCATGGTGCGAGAGGTACTGCCAGACCTCGAACACCACTCCTTCCCTTAAATGGAGACCGGATCCTGCCAGCTCCGGTCATCCGCAGAACGCGTTTCGGATCTGCCAGCCGGAACGCGTTTTTTCTTGCAGTCACGGGGAACAGAAAAGTCCCGCAGGCAGAATTTTCCTCCTGTCTGCGATGCCTCTCTTTTTCACTTCGAAAAATGCTTCCTTGCCTCTTCCATGTCCTGAACAAGCTCCAGCGTCCCGACATAGGCGCCGGTTCTGTCACGGACCGCCATGTATTTCACGAGAAAAGGCCGCCCGTTTCTCTCAACCCAGACCGGCACGCAGTCACGGAGACCGCTGCGGAAATCATCGATAATGCTCCTTACCATCGGCTCGATCGTCGGCGGATGGCAGGCGAACACCTCCCGTCCGAGCGCCATCGACGGCCGCTTGAATACCTTGTGCCCCTCATTGAAATAGCGGTTGATATCGTCTTCATCAACAAATGAAATTTCCATCGGTATGGTGTTGAGCAGTGCCGTCAGCTGACGCACGCTGAGACGTCCGCCCGGCATCTCGACCCAGCCGTCGGCCGCGTGAAGATCGGATGCCGCCTCTGCCCAGCCGTCGGCCGCGTGAGCATCGGATTCCTCCTCCGCCTCTGCCCAGATCTCCGCCGGTGTATCGAGCACAGTGTCGTAATCCTTCGCGTCGCGGTATATCTGCCGCCACTCATTTTCCGAAACATGAGCAGCGCAGACCGGGAAGAGCATATTCGACTCCTTAAAGACCATATCCTCCGCCCGCTTCAGGACCGTTCTCAAATGCTCTTTCCATAGATCATCGCGCGTGTCGCTCCGTGTGAGGCGCACGATCTCATCCCGAATCTCATCATCCTCGGGCCACAGCACTTCGGACGGACCCGATATCTCGTAGCGCGTCCTGAGGAGCGGATAAATGAGATCTCCCTTCTTCGCGTAGTGGATACCGATATCACGAAGCTTTCTCAGATCGGCCGGAGCGACGGCTCCTTCCTCAAGCTCCTTCTGCACGCGCGCAATCACTGCGCTGATCCGCTCATTTTCAAGCGTGAATGTGCGGAGCGAATGCCCGGTGATCTCCTCAAGAGCTGCCGCCCTCTCCTGTCTGTTGTCATACAGGTTCTCATCCACAACCGGGCCGCGGGATATGTTCAGAAGACTCTCTGTCCCCATGAAGGCCGGCCGCGCCGCGCGGTTCTCGTCATTTGTCTGCATATATATCTCCCTTTAGTTTCATTTTTTCTTGTGGCGCTCCACCAGATACGCGATTCCGGAAATGAGAATCACGAGGAAGCCCGCAAACAGAAGCAGAAATCCCACCGGTATAAGAAAGAAGTTCTCGTGCAGAATACCCTGCGCGTCGATGTACTCGACCGACAGCGCCTTGATCAGAAAGCACATGAAGCCCAGCAGCATCAGCACTCCTCCGATTACTGTCGACACAAGATTCATCCTCGCGCGCCTTGTCTCACTTCCATCCTCAATCAGCTTCTCAGTCATGTTGTTCATTTCGTTTTCCCTGTCCTCTCCTAAGATCAATCTGTCCAGAGAGACATTGAATGTCCGGGAAATGCGGATCAGCATCTCGATATCGGGGAGGTTGCGCTCATTTTCCCAGTTCGACACCGCCTGGCGCGTCACGTCCAGCTTCACTGCGAACTGCTCCTGCGTGAGCCCGTTCTCCTTTCGGATTGTCCTGATCTGTTCTCCAAATTGCATGTCCATGTCCTCCTGACGACCGGAATCTTAGCAGAGAGCCTGCCGAAAACCAAGAAAGCAGCCCTTGCACCCCCTGAAAATGAACGACAGCGGCGCTTGCGGCAGCATTTTGGGGCTCAATCCTGCATCGCGCCCTACTTGTGTATCCATTCCGGGCTTCATTTGGCCGAAACCGCTACGTCAGTCTCGTTTCGTAGAGCTTTTTGTCCCAATCTTGCCTTAAACTCTACCCCTTACAGGATACCCCGGGTTTCATTCACAGACAAGTCCGCAGTCATTGACAAATACACACAAGGACGGTATGATTCATTAATAGACCAATTGGTCTATTTTTTAAGAATTCAGCGGCCTTCGAAGAATAGAGAAACATGAAAGAGAACTCGCTCATCTGAAATTTTTCTCGTTTCTCCAAGGGTATTGAATAAAGAATAGAGGAGCACACTCATGAACCAGGAAGAGAAGACCCGGAAGACGCGTGAAAAGATCATGAGCGCCGCCATGCGCGAGTTCGCGTCAAATGGCTACGCCGGCGCGTCCATTAATACAATCTGCCAGAGCGGCGGCATCTCCAAGGGAAATCTGTACCACCAGTTTTCCTCAAAGGAGGAGCTGTATATCGCCTGCGTGCGCGAGACCTTCCGCTCGCTCACAGATTTTCTGAAAACGAATCTCCCAGACCAGGAAACGGATCTCCCGGACCAGGAAACAAATCTCCCGGACAAGGAAACAAACCTCCCGGACAAGGCGATCACGCCGGAATTATATTTTCAGGTGAGATCAGACTATTTCCGCGACCATCCGCTTGAGGGCGGCGTCTTCTGCAGCGCCGTGCTGTTCCCTCCGCTCGATCTCAAGACGAACATTGAGAAGTGCAGGACCGATTTCGACGAGTTAAACCGCTCGATCCTGAAGCAGATCCTTGCACACAGAAAGATCCGCAATGACCTCACCGAGGACCAGATTCTCACGGCTCTCCGCTATTTTCAGGACGCGCTGAACGCGTGCTTCCGGAACCTGATGCCTGCAGACGACACCTCACCGTCCTATGCGGATGCCGTGGCTGCCCACGAAAAGGCCTGCCGGACGGCGCTCTCGATCTTCCTGTATGGAATCTTCACCTGAGGCAATCCATATCAGTCAGAAATAAAGCAGCAACCCGATCAATACGATTTTCCTGATGATAAAGCCAGACTCTCTCTGGCAGGTATCACTCAAAATCAGATAAATTTATAAGCAAAAGAGGTAAACATTATGACAGGACTTGATTTTCTCCGCTGGATCCTGGCGCTCGCACTCGCCTTCCTCCTCGGAAAACTCGTGACAAAGCTGAAGCTTCCGTCTATTCTCGGCTGGCTGATCGGCGGCATGATGCTCGGCCCGCACGCGCTCGCGCTGCTCCCGCAGCATGTGCTTGACAACAATATTTACAAGATAATCATCACCTGGATGCAGGTCTCCTTCGGCCTGATGCTCGGCACAGAGCTCATCATCCGGAAAATAAAAAGCTACGGCAAAGCGCTGATGATCACAACGCTGACCCAGTCGCTCGGGACATTTCTCGTCGTCTCATTCGTCTTCGCCGTCGTCTTCATGATCCGCGGCATCCCCGTGTACCTTGCATTTGCGTTCGGCGGCATCGCACTCGCGACGGCGCCCGCCCCCGCACTCTCGATCGTGCAGGAATTCCACACGCGCGGGCCGGTGACGGACACACTGCTCCCGATGGCCGTCCTCGACGACATC
>JAZHVT010000043.1:0-14070 GCA_036453145.1 Eubacteriales bacterium | reverse complement strand
TAATATACCAATTGCTGGTATTTGGTGCAGACGGATTAAACTGCTCATTCAGGATATTCTGCAGTTTTAAATCAAAGTCAGAGTTCACAGTTGTCCGCGTCCAATGCCGGACCCACAGGGCATGGAGCCCCATCTGGCGCATATATTTACCTGTTGTGCGCTGACTGATGGAATGCCCGCTCTGCTGCAGAACAGCTGTGATCTTGGGTGCACCGTAAATTTGATGTGACTGCTGATAGATTTCCTGAATTCTGCCCTTCATCTCATTCCGATGGTTCTCCGTTTTAGAGGGAGTATGCTTTTTCCAGGCATAGTAGCCAGATGTGGAAACGCCGAGATAATGCAGTATCCCGCTGACCGAAGCGTGGCGTTTCGAATGGTTTGTTCTGAGATTGTGTGTATATTTCAGCGTCTCAGAATAAACTGCAACGGTCATTTTCCCAGAATACCGATTGCTTTTTTTAGGACTTCGAGAGCGTCCTCCGCATCACGCAGCTGCCGGCGCAATCTGGCGATCTCCTTGGCCTCATCGCTTGCATAATTACCAGATCCACGGGTAACGACTGTGCCATTATTCTGCTGCGCTGACTTTATCCAGTTTTTCAAAGCCGATTCACTGATCCCCAGCTTCGTAGCCGTGTTAGCCAGTGAAATCTCTGGATGATCGTTTCTGTATTGAACCGCATCTTCCTTAAACTGCTGAGAATACTGTTTACTCATGACCTCTCCTCCTTATGCTATCTATTATAGTTTATTTGAAAAGGTCATGTTCAGGTTGTCCTATTTACATGCTAGCATCACACCAACATAGTTTACTTGCTTCGAAGAACATCCGCCTGAATCAAAGTATCCGAAGCTTAAACTATGTCCAAATTGTCCTGCCAGGAAACTATATAGGTATCATAAACATCCTTCTAATCAAACGCAACAAGAAGAAAAACTCACCCTAATAAGCAACAAGCTCTGTCCTTTTTCCCTCCCCACCGAGACTATGTGGATAATACTCTGCATCCTTTCGAATCAGCCATGCGAAAAAAGCATCCGCTCATGAACTTGTCATTGTTTATCTCTCTAGTACCCGCCCCCTCTGCACAATTCCCCGCACATTCATCTCCCGGTCCATAAGCACCACATTGGCGTACCGCCCCGGTGCGATTGCCCCGTAATCCTTCTCAATCCCGATCGACCGGGCCGGATTTTCCGTCGCGGCGCGGACAGCTGTCTCAAGCGGAACCTTCATATCGAGCACCGCCGTCCTCATGCAGTCGAAGAGATTCGTCACGCTTCCGGCGATTGTGTCCGGATCAGTCGCGAGGACAGCCCTGCGCCCGCGCTTTGTGACGTCCTGCCCGCCGAGGCTGTACGTGCCGTCCGGAAGCCCCGTCGCCTCCATGCTGTCGGAAATGAGTATCATTCTCTCCTCCCCGAACAGGCGAAATGCAAGCCTCACCATTGCCGGATGCACATGGATTCCATCGGCAATCAGCTCCGCGTCGACACCGGCCTCGAGGGCCGCCGGAATCGGACCCGGCGCTCTGTGCTGAAGATCCGGCATCGCATCAAATGTATGCGTGAGATGCGTGGCGCCGCTCCGAAATGCCATCTGCGCCGTCTCATAATCCGCGCAGGTATGTGAGACGGAGACGACGACATCCTTCGAGACCTCACGGATGAAGCTTTCCGCACCGGGGAGCTCCGGCGCGATGTCCACGATCTTAAGGAGTCCATTTGAGGCCTTCGCAAGGCGCCGCACCATCGCGATGTCCGGTGCGTGTGCGAACGCGGGGTTCTGCGCCCCGAGCTTCTCCGAGCTCACAAACGGTCCCTCCATGTGGATGCCGACAAGGTCCGCGCCGCTGCCATTTTTATGCGCGGCGGCTGCCCGCATAACCTTCATGAGCCTCTCTTCCGGAAATGTCATCGTCGCCGGGCAGATCGCAAGCACGCCGTGCTCCGCCTCGTACCGCGCGATTTCTTGAATGCTCTCTTCATTTCCGTCGCAGAAGTCATAGCCGTTCGCCCCATGAAAATGCACATCGACAAGGCCGGGGATGGCATAGAGGTCGTGCGCGTCGAGAACGTAGTCTCCTCCTGTTTTGATTTCTTCCGTCTGCACGCGGCTGATCAGCTCCCCGCAAATCTCAATATCACCCTTCCTGAATTTGTGATCCTCACAGTAGACAAGCGCATTCCTGATTTCCATGGCCGATTCCTCCAATATCCCTACTATACCCGATCCGTGCTGCCGTGGGTAGCGCATAAGCTCCAATTTTGCTCACACGCCCTACTCGAGTAGAGTCTCCGGCTTGATTGCCCCATCACACTCTATAACTCGAGACAGAATCATGCCGGTAAGGCCCCATGAGATTGACATCCACCTTCAACTGTATTAGTCTTAATCATACAGTTGTTGTTATTTATGAGGTTGCCTTCCGTGGACTTAATCGATTATCAGGACAGTCGTCCGATCTATGAACAGATCTCCGAAAAATTCAAAATACTGATTCTGAAGGGTATTCTCGAGCCCGATGAGAAGATGCCATCCGTGCGCCAGCTCGCAATGGACCTCTCGACGAACCCGAATACTGTCCAGCGCGCCTACTCGGAGCTTGAGCGACAGGGCTTTCTCTACTCCGTCAAGGGCAAAGGCAACTTCGTAAGTCCCAACCCGAACCTGCGGGACATGAAGAAGCAGGAGCTTCTGGAGCGTCTCCGCGCGCTGCTGAAGGAATCCGAGGACAGCGGCATCCCGCGCGAGGAACTGCTTAGCGCTCTTTCCGGGAAAAAGGTCCGATGGTCATGACAAGACACGGCGCAGACACCGGAAAGACATACAGTACGAACCGGCTGAAGAACATATGCCGTTCCGATATACAAGTTCAGGAGAACCACGATGATCACGATTGATAAAGTCCGGAAGTCCTTCGACGGCATCGACGCCGTTACGGACCTCTCCCTCACGATACAGAAAGAGCAGGTCTTCGGCCTCATCGGCACAAACGGGGCCGGCAAGAGCACGCTGCTTCGCATGACGGCCGGCATTCTCCAGCCGGACAGCGGCAGCATCACGATTGACAACCTGCCCGTCTTTGACAATCCGGCCGCAAAATCGAAGGTGTACTTCATTTCCGATGAGCCGTACTTCTTTCCGAACAGCAGCGCGGAGGACATGCTCCGTTACCTTCGTACCGTCTACCCGCGCTTTGACGCGAACCGGTTCCGCGCGCTGCTTGACGACTTCGGTCTCGATCCGAAGCGGCAGATCTCACACTACTCGAAGGGCATGAAGAAGCAGCTCGCCGTCATCTGCGGAGTCGCGGCCAATACAGACTATCTGCTCTGCGACGAGACATTTGACGGGCTCGATCCCGTCATGCGCCAGGGCACAAAGAGCCTGTTTGCGCATGAAATGACGGATCGCGGCCTCACGCCCGTCATCGCATCGCACAATCTCCGCGAGCTCGAGGACATCTGCGACCACGTCGGGCTTCTGCACCGCGGCGGGCTTCTCCTGTCCGAGGACCTCGCGGACATGAAGCTCGGCATTCAGAAGGTCCAGTGTGTCTTCAAGAATGATCGGGAAATGAGATTCGCCCTCGCCGGTCTCCGCGTCGTTCACCGCGAAGACCGCGGACGGCTGATCACGCTGATTGTGCGCGGCGAGCGCGACGAAATCATCCAGCATTTCAAGGGCGTGGACCCTGTCTTCTTCGAGGTTCTTCCGCTCACGCTGGAGGAAATTTTCATCTGTGAAACGGAGGTGGCAGGCTATGACGCAAGAAAACTCATCCTCGGATAAATGCTCCTTCTGGTCCCGCGAGAAGGAGCTGACGGGCCGGCGGTCCTGGACGCTTGCGCTGGCTCTGCTTCTCTATGCGATCTTCCATATCGTCCAGACGGTGCTTCTTCTGTCGGGTGCGGCATCCTCCTACACATCAGCATCTGAGAAGGCAAAGCACATCCGGAACCTGCACGAGACAGCGATCAGTATCCTCGGAACAGAGAGCTTCAACTGGATCGTCACGATCAGCTGCGGCCTTCTGCTCGCCATGCAGGGCTTTTCGTGGGTCGACTCAAGACAGCGGCTCGATTTCTACGAGAGTCAGCCGGTCTCCCGGAAAACACGGTTTATCAAGATTTCGCTGAACAGTCTGTTCATTTTCCTGACGGCCTATATAACGACAGGGGCTGTCGGCATGATCATCATCACGGGCATGAGGGCGATGTCAGGCGCTGTCTTTGCATCCTGTCTGATGCAGCTGCTGCGATCCGTCATCCTGTTCACGGACATCTATGCTCTGTCGGTCCTCGCTGTCATGCTGACCGGAAATATCATCGTCGCGCTGTTTCTCGATGGCGCCATGCTGCTCTATGAGCCGCTCATGCGCTATCTCATTCACGACTTCTGCGTCACATTTTTCCGGACATACGTGACGGATTCATCATACGGGCATACAAGCCATTCCCCGCTCCTGTGGTTTGCCTTGAAGGCGGAACCGCACGTACTTCTTATGGGTGTTCTGCTCGGAATCCTTGCGATGGCGCTGGCATGGCTCGCATTCCGGATGCGGAAAAATGAAATGGCCGGCCGCGCAGTCCTGTACAAGCCGGTCCGCATCATCCTGAAGATCGCGGTCTCATTTGCCGTCGCTATGGTCGCAATTCCCGTCGTGTATACGACCACCTCGTCGACACCGGTCTGCTGCGCGATCATTGCGCTTGCCGCGCTGGTCACGGGCTGTATCATAGAAATTGTCTACGCCTTCAACTTCCGCCGCCTGGGCGCGCATCCTGCGGGAGCGGTGATCGCGGCAGTCCTTGCGGTCAGTGTGTTTCTCATGTTCCGGTATGATGCCTTCGGATACGACAGCTGGCTGCCGCGCGCAGAGGATACCATCGACGCCTGGGTCGTCTATGACAACGGCTACATCACAGACCGCTATCTGGAGGACGGATCTGACGCGTCCTACAACGGCAGCTATGAGCAGGCCTACATGCACCTCACGAATATAGACGCGGTAAACCGGCTTCTGCAGGCCGGCTACAACTGGACGAAGGCAAATGTGGAAAATGACTCGGGCAATATCGTTCTGTCTGCTCCGGACACTGATATTTCGTATCATCTTGTCATCGGATTCCGCATGCGCGACGGCCGCACGGTGACTCGCTCCGTGTATCTTCCCGACACGACAAATGCCGCCGTGATGGACGACGTCTTCGGGACAGACGCATTTCGCGAGGGGTATTTTCCGATTTATCATGACAGCGCAATCAGAAAGAAGCTGAAAAATATCCGCATCGAGTACACGGACGGAAAGAACATCTCAGACGATCTGCCGGCGGAGACATACTACGACGCATTTAAAAATGCCTATGAGGCAGACCTGAAGCAGTTCAGCTGGTCATTTGCAAAGAGCAGAGTGCCGGTCGGCAAGGTCAGTCTCATCATCGGAAGCGGCGCAGACCCGTCGTCCTCTGCGATCAACTGCCCGGTCTACGCGGAATTTTCCCGCACGATCGCCTTCCTGAAAGAGAACGGCATTTACCTCGAGCCACTCAGTGACCCCGATATCGATACGGCCTGGTCGCTGGCAGGACCATTCTCCGAGACAACGCTCAATGAGGAGATGCAGGAGCTCGGCATCGAATAGAATTCAGGAAAGGGCCCGGCTTCTGCCAGGCATAAGAAAAATGCATACATACTCAGTTATACGTTCAAGGCGCCGCAGCATCGCGCTGGAAATCCGGCCTGATCAGACACTCCTCGTGCGGGCCCCGTACTACGCAACAAATACGCAGATCCGCGGCTTCGTCGAGAGCCGCGAGAGCTGGATCGACAAGCATCTTGCACGCATGGAAGAGAAAAATGAGGCCCGCCGGCTCCTCCCGGCACTCACGCCGGACGATATCCGGAATCTCGGCGAGAAGGCCTGCGCGGACATCCCCGCGCGCATCCGGCATTTTGCGCCTGTCGTCGGCGTCACCGTCGGCCGCGTCACGATCCGAAACCAGCGGACGCGCTGGGGCAGCTGCTCCGCAAAAGGGAATCTCAACTTCAACTGCCTTCTCATGCTCTGTCCGGAAAATGTCCGCGACTATGTCGTCGTCCACGAGCTCTGCCACCGCCTGGAAATGAACCACTCGCCGCGGTTCTGGACCGATGTGGAGGCCGTGCTCCCGGGTTACAGGGAGCCAAAGCGCTGGCTCCGCGAAAACGGCGGTGACCTCATCGCGCGGATGGACGCGGGAGCTCTTACTTCCCGCGAATCATCGTCATAATGCCCTTCAGGCCGTGGCCGTTTGCCATCTCAAGGAGCCCCTGCATAATGCCTCCCCTGATGCCGCCGCTGATCTGCATGCTGCGGAGCGGGCTTCCCGCCGATGATGCCATGAGCATGCGGAACTCCGGGTTGCTGTAGTCCTTCTTTCCGCCGAAGCCCTTCGCGACCGTATTCTCCACGGCCTTGTACATGATCTTCATCACGAGCGAGTCCTTCTTCATCTCGGAGACCGTGCTGTCCATCGTGTAGCTGCCCTTCGAGAGGTGGACGGGCTCATAGTGGATGCCGCTCATGGTCTCAAAATCAGCGAGCGTCGGAATGCCTCGGCAGGTCCTGTACCAGCCCGCTGCCGGCGCGCCATCTCGTTCTGACTGTTTTTCTTCACGCGCAATACGCACGCCGCCGTCTGCATACGTGCCCTCCGCACGAATCTGCATCCTCGTTTTAAGCGGCAGCTCACGTGAGGACGGGCCGACGCTGATCTCGTACTCACCTTCCGGAACGGTCCAGCCGTCCTGCCAGATGGCGAAGTCTCTCATCTCCAGTGCAAAATGAACGGTCTTTTTCTCGCCGGCGCGCAGAAGCACTCTCTGAAAATGCTTCAGCTCGCGAATCGGCCGGTAAAGTCCCGTGCCTGTCTGCCCGATATAGAGCTCCGCGATCTCTGCCCCGTCTCTCTCTCCCGTGTTTTCAATCGTAAATGAGATGTCCATCCCGTCCCGCTTTATATCCGAATACGAGAAGTCTGTATAGCTCAGACCATACCCGAACGGGAACCGGACTGTAGTCTCAGCCTTGTCGTAATACCGATAGCCGACATAGATACCCTCTCTGTAGATGGCGTCCTTGTCCTTTCCGTACCACGAGGAGGAGACGCAGTCCTCGTAGCGGACCGGCCAGCTCTCCGCAAGCTTTCCCGACGGGTTTGCGTCGCCGTAGAGAAGACGGACGGCCGCGCTTCCTCCGGCCTGTCCCGGAAGTCCCATGTAGAGAATCGCGCGCACCTCGTCATTCCACGGAATTTCCACGGCACTTCCCGAAAAGAGCACGACAACCGTGTCCGGATTTGCCGCCGCGACCGCAGAAATCAGTCTGTTTTCTCCCTCCGGAAGCTTCATGTCCGAGCGGTCAAAGCCCTCGGAGTCATAGCTCGTCGGAAGTCCCGCAAAAATAACGACCTTATCGCACATCTCTGCTGTGCGGACGGCCTCTGCGATCTGCTCCTTCGAGGCTTCTCCATTCTCATCGTATCCTTCCTCATAGGCACATGTCCCCGGAAAATGCGGAAACGGCTCATCTGTGAGCGTCGCATGGATATGGCTTGAGCCTGCTCCCTGAAAATGCATGTCCTTCGCCATATAGCCGATGATAGCAATATGCTCATCTCTGTCAAGCGGCAGGATATAGTTTTCATTTTTCAGAAGGACCGCGCCTTCCTCCGCGGCAAGACGCGCAAGCTCGTGGTGGCGGTTCGTCATATCAGGAGTTGCGGCAGTTGCCGTACCAAGCGTCTCCGCCGCCCGGAACACGACGCGCAGCACGCGCTCCGCCGAGCGGTTTATGTCCTCCTCCGAGAGCCGTCCGTCCTTCACAGCCGCAAGGCACTCCTTCTCCATGTAGTCGCTTCCGCCCGGCATGTTGAGATCGCAGCCTGCCTGAAAGCCCTTGATCCGGTCGTTCATCGCGCCCCAGTCCGTCACGACCATGCCGTCAAAGCCCCAGTCCGTTCTTAAAATATCGGTCAGGAGCTTCCGGTTGTCGCTGCAGTGCGTGCCGTTCAGCTTCGGGTACGCGCACATGACCGTAGACGGCTTTCCCTCCTTCACGGCAATCTCAAAGCCGCGCAGATAAATTTCCCGGAGCGTCCGCTCGTCCATGACGCTGTCGGAGGAGAATCGCATGTACTCCTGGGAATTGGCTGCAAAATGCTTGAGCGACGTGGAAACTCCCCGCTTCTCCATGCCGCGGATATAGCCTGCTGCCAGCTTGCCCGCCAGATACGGGTCCTCGCTGAAATACTCGAAGTTTCGTCCGCACAGCGGGTTCCGCTTGATATTCTCCCCGGGGCCGAGAACCATGCCGACATGCTGGGACATGGCCTCCTCCGCGATCGCATCTCCGATTTTCTCAAGCAGCTCCGGATCCCAGCTTCCGGATGTTGTCACTTCCGCCGGGAAGCAGGTTGCCGGGTTCGACTCATTGACGCCGAGCATGTCCGCGCCTCCCTCGCGCTCCTGCTTCCGTAAGCCGTGGGAGCCATCGCTCATGAAGAGAGACGGAATTCCATATTTCGGAAACGCCTTTGTCTCCCAGAAGCTCTTCCCGGAGCAGAGTGCAATCCGCTCCTCCAGTGTCATAGCCCGTACAATACTTCTGATCTCCGCATCACTCTTCATAGCAAATCCTTTCTTTCATGCGCGCAGCTCATACTCTCTTGTTCCTGCCGCCTGTCTGACCGCTCTCCCGCCCGGCAAAGCGACCTCCGCCTCGCAGTTCGCCGGCACTGTGACAAGAAATGAATACCCTTCACCTGTCTTCTTCCATCCGGACACAACCGTCCCGTACACACTCCTGTAGGACGCGCGCGCCTCCTTGAAATGTCCGCCCGGCTTCGGCTCGATCCGGAACCGGTTTTCGCCGGCCACGTGGATCCCGCACATGCTGTCAAACAGCCAGCGGACCACAGCGCCCTTCGAGTAATGATCGAGAGACCCGATGCCGCTGTCTCCTGATGCCGGCCCTTCCCAGGCCTCCCACACAGTCGTCGCGCCATTTTTCGGCATAGAGAGCCAGCCGGGCAGCTCTTCATTTTCAAGAAGTCGATAGGCCGCCTCAAGGTCATATGAGGCGAGGACATCCATAATGAGCGGCGTCGACAAAAAACCCGTGCCGACGCGGAAGCCGTAATGCTCCAGCGCCTGAAGGAGCCGCTTCCTTGCGTATTCGGTCTGCTGCTCATTAAGAAGCCCGAACGCGAGCGGCCTCACGAGGCGCGCCTGCCTGTCCGTATCGAGCGTAAAATTCTTCGTCTCCGAGAGCGCCTCATAGCTCTTCACGCAGTGTCTGCGGAACTCCGCAGCCTTTTCCGCCTCATCCGTATGACCGAGCGCACGCTCAATCTCGCTCATGAGCCCCGCAATGTACGCGGTGTAGGCCGTCGCGACCTCCGGATGCGGGACCGCGCAGTCCTTCCACGTCATGGCGTGAATATCCGCCGGCTCCGCCCACTCGCCGTAGGCCTGCCCGAAATTCGAGATGTATTTGTTATCCGCATGGGAAAGACCCGTCCTCTGCGCGGTCGGATACCATTTTCCACAGCGCCTCTGCATAAAATGAAAATACCGTCTCATCCCCGGCAGAAATTCCCGCAGTATTCTTGCATCCCCATACTGCTTCCAGAGCACATACGGAATAATGACACCCGCGTCCGCCCAGCCGACGGAGCCGTCCATCACCTTCATGTAGAAATCGACGCCGCCCGGCGGCGCGATCTGCGGAAGACAGCCGTTTCTCTTCTGCTGATCGTACATATCGCGCAGGAACTTTCTCTCAAACGGATACGCCTCAAAGAGGAAGCACTCCGTCGGCGCGAAAATCTGCGCGTCACCCGTCCAGCCGTGGCGCTCTCTCGTCGGGCAGTCAGTCGGAATATCAAGAGAATTGTTCCGCGCACTCCAGATCGTATTTCTCACGAACCGGTTCAGAAGCTCATTGTCACAGGAAAAGTCTCCCGTCTCCTCGAGATCGGAGCGGACGGAAATCGCCTCGAACTCGTCAGGGTTTACATTTGCAAGCCCCTCCACGAGCACATACTGAAAACCGAAGACGGCAAATCTCGTCCGGTAGTCATTCTTCCCGGCCTTGCATGTGTAAATGACGCGCTGCAGGGGGCGTCGTGATGTGCTTGTTCCGGCACTGAATATTTCTCTGCGTGAACTCTCCATTCTCATCCAGCATTTCCCCGAAGCGAAGCGAGATTGTCTGTCCCTCCTCCGCCTCTATGGAAAATGCAAGGATCCCCGCGATATTCTGGTGGAAATCAAGCACCTTCTTTCCCGACGGCGTGACATGGAGCGAAGCATGCAGATGCTCCTTCGCGCGGACCGGCACATTGTCGCCCGCAGACGGGATTACAGAGCGTCTCGTTACCTTCGCGTGCCCGCGGTAGGACGGCACGCGTCCCGCCTCGATGATCTCGCCGTCCTTGTTGTCTGCAAAGCGGACCGGCCCGTCGCAGCTCCACGCCCAGGAACCGTTCGTTGAGACAATGCGCTCCGTTCCGTCCTTGAAATAAAGCTTTATCATGGCAAGGAGAGCCGTCTCCTTCCCGTACTGGTTCTTCCGTCCCCAGGCACCGCAGCTTCCTCTGTACCAGCCGTCCGCAAGCTCCGCCTCGATGACATTGTTTCCGCCATGCACGAGATCCGTCACATCGATCGTCTGGTACGCGATCCGCTTCCGGTAGTCCGTGATGCCCGGCGTCATCATGAGGTCACCGGTCTTCTTTCCGTTTATTTTCGCCTCGTAGAGACCGCACGCCGTGATATAAAGGCGAGCCTTAGCAATGCCCTCTTCCGGCACGCGGAATGTCTTCTGGAAGCAGTCGGCCGGATAGCGTTTCTTCGGGTCCACGCGGTAATCCCCCATGATCCACTCCGCAGGCCACTTCTGTCCAGCTGGAAGTCCGGTCTCGAAGGAGGCTTTTGTCTCCTCTCCGGGCCTTCCGTTTTCGTCATAGAGGCGAATGCTCCAGATAACGCGCGTCTCCGCCGGCACCGCAGGTCCGCCCCAGACCGTCCGCATGGAGGAGGAGCTGATCCTCCCGCTCTCCCAGAGAAGCGCCCCCGCATCCGAGCAGGCGCGAATCTCATAGGCGCTCTGCCGCACGCCTCCGTCGCAGTTCCACAGAAGAAGCGGAAACCGGCAATCGATCCCCATCGGCTCCGTCATATATTCACACTGCAAATGCACTGCCTTCATAGCGACTCTCCTTATTCATTGACCTCATGCGCTTCCGGATGGCGCGCCGCGATTTCCTTCTGCTCCTTATCAATCACCTTCTCCACGTTCAGGAAGAGAAGCAGAATAATCATAATGACCGACGTAAAGACCTCAAGTCCGACAAATGATCCCGTAATCACGGTCTGTACGCCCGCGCTCTGTGTGTAAGCCACGGTCTTTCCGGCGATCAGCTCCGGCGCGCGATAGCCGCTCTTGCTGAGCAGCAGGTTGAAGAGACCGGATGACAGGCCTAGACAGACCGTATTCATAATCGTCTGGATCGATGCCGAGAAGCCGTCCACGCGGAAATTGCATTTCCATTCCATGTGATCGAGCACATCCGCAAGCAGCGCCTGGAAGACATACGCGCACGGCAGACCGCCGATGTTCTTGATAAACTGTCCCGCAAGGACGACCGTATAGCTCTTCGGATTCAGAAGACAAATGAGAGACCCGATACCGTAGAGCACGAAGCCGGCGGCCGTCACATTCCGCTTGCCGAACTTCTTTGCAAGCGGCCACACCGCGAAGATGCCGATGCCCATCGGAATTCCGCCGATGACCGACACAAGCATCTGCGTGCGTCCGTCGTTATAGCTGCCGAGCACATAGTTGCAGAAATAGACGAGCGAAATATTCTTCATGCCGACTCCGAAATTGTAAACCAGGAAATACAGCATAATCACAACCCAGAACCGATCGTGGATGACGGCGCTGATCTGCTTCCGCATGGAGATCCGCTCCTTCGGCTCGTCCCTGTGCTCCTCCGTGATCCGCTCCTTCGTGAAGTAATACTCCATCAGTGTGAGCGGCAGCGCGAGCGCGGAAATAAAGCTCATCACCACAATCCACTTGCTCTGGTCAACGCCGATGACCGGCAGCACAAGCATCGGGAAGAGCAACGCGACGACAATGCCCGAGACCATCGTGGTCGCAATATTCGTAAACACGGACAGCTCGCCGCGCTGCTGCGTGATTCTCGTCGAGAGCGGCACCATAAGGTTGTGGCTCATGTTGTAGATCGTGTAGGCGAATGACCAGAACAGGTTATAGGAAATGAGAACCCAGATTGCCTGCGCGTGAATGTCCATCCGCGGCACCGCGAAGGCCAGAATGCCCGTTATGGTGAGGAGCGGCGCACTGACAAGCAGCCACGGTCTCGCCTTGCCCTGCCGCGTATGTGTCCGCTCGATGATCTGTCTCATGATGATATTCGTGCACGCGTCCAGAATCTTGCTGCAGATCGGGAAGATTGCGAGGAACATGCCGCCCCAGATCGTCGTCAGATGAAGCACATCTGTGTAAAAGACATTGAGATAGGTGGCGAGCACCGCGTTCAGAAGAAGCGCGCCCGAGGGACCGATGAGATATCCCAGCCATTTTTCCTTCTTTGTTACATTTCTGTGCCGGATCCGGCTGTCAAGCGCCGGATTGTCCCAAAAGCTTCGTTTCATGTTATACCTCCGTCTCTGCCTCAGATCCTGCTGTAGGGCTCGTCCGATACGATCTTCGGATATTCACTCAGTTCATCGGGCTCATGGAGCGGCGTCCAGACCTGTGCGAAGAACGGGTCGACCTTGGCCCGCGCCCCGTAATTCCAGCTCTTCCGCTCACACTCACTGCACCAGTGGCCGCCCTCGAGCACAAGCCTTGGGCTCGCCTCAAATGTATGTCCGAATGCGCAGCGGAAGCGAAGCTTTGTGCTCCAGTCGCCCTTTTTCATCGATTCCGAGAGACACTCGCCGCCGCGGAATCTCGCGGCCTCCTTCATGTCCTCAAGCGAAAGCTCGCTCTCCGGCTTCGACTCGTCGTAGCCGTGGTCGATCCGGACCACATGGTCCCAGTCTGTAAAGAGCTTCATGTCGCTGACCTTCTCCGGAATCGCCTCCCACGCCTTCCGGCTGCCCCAGTAGGCATCGATCTGCGCCTCCATGTTCTCCTTCAGCCAGCGCTTTGTGCCGTGCTCACCCATCAGCAACTTCTCGAAGCTCCTCTGGATGATCCAGCCCATGAAGCTCTGTCCGCCCGGAAGACGCGTGATCATGCGCGCCAGTCCCTTCACGGACTTCACTTCCTCGAGATACGCGTCGTAGAAGTACTGCATGGAGTCATTCCGGAAATGAAGGTAATTTTCCAATTTGTCGGAATCCAGATAAAACTGACCGTGGAAATTCCGCGTCGCGACATATTTCGGATTGATCACCGGATCGAGCGACGTAAAGCCCATCTCGCGGTACATGACCCTGTACATATCAATTGTGCTGACCCGGCAGGGCTCTCCGCCGCCGATGTTGTAGATATGGCCCCAGAACCTTTCCGGAAGGCTTCCGTCCTCCGTAAAGCCCGCGATGTTCCGCATGAGACGCCCGGAATCGCGGTCCGACACATATTCAAGCACGTTGTCGAGGCAGTTGTGGAACTGAATCGAGTCGCGGATCTTCGCCATTGCGGGGCCGATGATGCCCGTCTGCCGAAGGCTGACCCAGTACTTCAGCCCACTCTCGACGACCATCCGCTCCGCGGCGACCTTCGAGACCGCGTAGTAGTCATACATGCTCGGCTTGATCGGATCTCCGACTCGTCCCCAGTGGATCGGCGGCATCCGGTCGCCGGTCTCAGCGACCGTTCCGATCGAGACAAACCGCGTCGTCTCCTCCTGATGCAGGTTACGTCTGTATAATGGTGTAAATTGAAAAATTAAAAAGAGCCAAGTGCTCATCTCTTAGGTATAATGAAAATCGACCAAAATCAACATAATACCAAGGAGGATGAACACAATGGCTCAACT
>JAZHVT010000042.1:0-14503 GCA_036453145.1 Eubacteriales bacterium | reverse complement strand
CCAGAAAACCAGTATGACAAGAAAGGCGACAAAATTATGATGGATATTGCGTGCCTCGATCTCGAAGGCGTACTCGTACCCGAAATCTGGATTGCATTTTCAGAGGCGAGCGGAATCCCGGAGCTCCGGAAGACGACCAGAGATGAACCTGACTACGACAAGCTCATGAGATGGAGACTCGGAATCCTGAAGGAGCACGGCCTCGGACTGAAGGAGATCCAGGAGACGATCGCGAAGATCGACCCGCTTCCGGGCGCGAAGGAATTCCTCGACGAGCTGCGTTCATTCACACAGGTCATCATTATCAGCGATACATTTTCACAGTTTGCGGGACCGCTCATGAAGAAGCTCGGCATGCCGACCATCTTCTGCAATGAGCTCGTCGTCGCTCCGGACGGCACAATCACGGATTTCCGGATGAGAATCAAGGATTCCAAGCTGAGCACAGTCAGAGCGCTGCAGTCGATCGGCTTTGAGACGGTCGCGACAGGCGACAGCTACAACGATCTCGCGATGATCAAGGCGTCGAAGGACGGCTTCCTGTTCCGTTCGACGGAGCAGATCAAGAAGGATCATCCGGAGCTCAAGGCATATGAGACATACGATGAGCTGATGGGGGCATTTAAAAAGGCGATTCTCGGCTGAACAAAAAAAGGGGAGTAAGAGTATGAGCAAACAATCAAATGACAGAGTAGCCGCGAAGCTTATCATGTGCTTTGTGGCGATTGCAGTTCTGTGCACGATTCTTGTCCTCGTCATGAAGATGAAGTCCGGACTGCATACGAACGGAACATCGGATTCGGCGATCGCTTCCACAGGCACACAGTCTGTGAGCGCGGCGGACACGACGGGCAGCACGGCGGCATCGGCAGCAACAACCAGCACGGCAGCTGCTTCCACAGAGGGCACGACGCTCGAGGCATCGAATGCAGCTGTCGAGACGCCGGCGACACAGTTTGACCTGAGCACGCTTGACAACACAGAGGAGCCGTTCGGCTACAGCACACAGAACCTCGATGAGAATAACATCCCGACGGACTGGAAATGGTATTACAACCAGTGGGGCCAGTTCAATGCCATGTGGATCGGCGACACGACACAGAAGGTCGTCTATCTCACAATGGATGAGGGCTTTGCCAATGATCTCACCTCGACAGAGCTCGATACCCTGAGGGAGAAAAACGTCAAGTGCACATTCATGCTGACGAAGGACTTCGTTGACGGAAAGCCGGATCTTGTCCAGCGGATGATCGATGAGGGACATCTCCTCGGCGATCACACATGCACGCATCCGAAGATGCCGGAGCAGAGCATTGACGATCAGACCAATGAGATCATGGGCGTCTACAACGAGGTCTATCAGAATTACGGCTATCAGATCAAGCTGTTCCGCTTCCCGTACGGCGATTTCAGCGCGCAGTCTCTGGGACTTGCGAACAATCTCGGCTTCAAGGTCGTGTTCTGGACCTATGCGTACAACGACTATGACACGAACAATCAGCCGGATGTCGCGACATCGCTGCAGCAGGCAGTCGACCGCGTCCATCCGGGAGCGATCTATCTGCTTCACGCGAACTCCACGACGAACTGCGCGATGCTCGGCGATTTCATCGACCAGATCCGCGCGAAGGGCTATGAGTTCGCTCTGATCCCGCTCGACCCGCAGTACGGCGGAAGCACTTCCTGAGCAAGTCGGCGCGGTATTTTCGACGCGCACTGGAATATGACAAATGAAAGACCGGCGGTCACCGCAGTATCTGCGGCGGCTGCCGGTCTTTTTTCTGCATAGCTTCGGGCTCCTGCGGCCTTAGACCGCCTGCGCCTTCCTCTCAGTGAGCTTCCTCGTGATCAGTATGCCGATGACAGCGGAGCCGATACCGATCAGCGCGCCGCCGAGCACGTCCGTCGGGTAGTGAACGCCGACATACATTCTGGAGAAGCCGAGAAGGCACGCGATGACGACGGCCGGGATGCCGATCTTCTTTGGAAGCATCTTTGCCATGACAGCTGCCGCGGAAAATGCACATCCCGTGTGTCCCGACGGAAATGAGTAATCCTTAAGGCGCGTGACGAGTGGGATAAGCAGACTGCAGGCATCATACGGGCGCGGCCTTGCGACAAGCGGCTTGATGACGAGATTGATGAGTACGCCCTGCAGCGCAAGCGCGATGCCGCAGGCTATGCCGGCCGGCCGTGTCTTTTTAAATAGCAGCAGCACGATGGCGGCGGCGATCCAGAAGATGCCGGCCTGGCCGAAGAAATTCGTGATGAAGACGAAGATAGGGTTTAAGATATCATTCCGCATGTGATCCTGAATCCAGAGAAGAAACTGCATTTCAACAGACATAAGAATACCTCGAAATTTTCTGATGACATCCGGATGACGATGCCGGCGTCTGCGCGGGTCCGGAGCCGTTTGAGTGTTAAAAGTATGTAAAGGGTATTCTACCAGTTTGCGGCAGAAGATGCATAGACGGAACATAAAGAATGTATAAAATCGGACTGTCTTTTTTGGGGGATGGATTGTTATATCATATGGATTAAAATGAAAATCAGGGTGGATGATCACAGTGCTTTTCTTCAGGAGATAAGAAAATGAGACACAGAAATTCATATAAAAAGACGGACCGGAAAATGTATATCCGCAGGTTCCGCGTTGTTGTTCTTGTGATTGCGGCCATCGCGGCGCTTTTTGTCGGGGTCCGCATTTTCAGGAGGATGCGGTCGGGAGAGTCGGCCGTGCCCGGAGTCGCTTATGCAGATACAATCAAGCACGACAAGGCATTCTGGTCGGGCTCGCCGGACATTACGGCGGAGATGCTCGATCCGAACCCGTACTCCCGCCCGCAGAAGGTGCTCACGAAGATCGATGGGATTGTCATTCACTACACGGCGGATCCCGGGGCCTCGGCGCAGAATGTGCGCGACTATTTCAACAATCTTGCGACGACGCACACGACGTACGCGAGCAGCCATTTTATCGTGGGACTGAATGGAGAAATTATCCAGTGCATTCCGTGCTCGGAGTGGGCCTACGCCTCGAACAGCCGCAACAAGGACACGCTGTCGATCGAGTGCTGTATTCCCGATGACACGGGCGTGTACACCGACGCGACGTACAGCTCGGTCGTGAACCTGACGGCGTGGCTGTGCAAGGCCTTCAAGGTGTCACCCGACAATGTGATCCGCCACTACGATGTCACTGGCAAGATCTGTCCGAAGTGGTTTGTCGAGGACCCGTCCGCGTGGGAGACGTTCAAGTCGGACGTGAAGACCATGTACGAGAAGATCAGCTGATCGCGTATGAACCATAGCCAGCCGGTGCCGGGCAGCAGACTCTCGGATTGACTTTATATAACGGGTGTATTAGTATGATTAGTACAGAGAAGGGAATATTTCTGCCAGGAGGTAAGGGTCATGAAGAAAAGAAAGGCAGTTCTCATTTCATGCATAGTGGCAGCGGCACTCGTCGGCGGACTGTTTCTTTACCGGTATATTCGGGAGAAGTCGTCGGCTTCCAAAAATGACGGGCAGACTGTCTATGTGCAGTCGGTCGACAACATCATGGGCACGGGCAGCGGGCTTATGAACAAGTTTGCCGGCGTCGTCGATACGCAGGAGACGTGGTCTGTGCCGCAGAGCAGCGACAGCACCGTGAAGCAGATCCTCGTGTCTGTCGGGCAGACGGTCACGAAGGGCACGCCGCTTCTCATTTATGACACGGACAAGTACCAGTCTGACCTTCAGCAGGCGAATATCGATCTGCAGCGCATCCAGAATGAGATCAGCAGCCTTCAGAGCACGATCACGCAGCTGACAAATGAAAAGAAGAAGGCGGCCGCGTCCGAGCAGGCGAATTACACGATCCAGATCCAGTCGCAGCAGCTCGATCTGCAGCAGAAGCAGCTTGACCTGCAGTCGAAGCAGCTTGATATCAAGAAGCTGAACGACAATATCGCGAACGCGACGGTGACGAGCCAGATCGACGGTGTCGTGAAGTCGGTCAGCAGCGGAAACTCGGATGATTCGGCGGCGACGGGCTCCTCGGATACGTCTCTTGTCACGATCATGAAGACCGGCGATTATCGGATCAAGGGCTCGATCAATGAGCAGAATATCGGCCAGATCACGGAGGGCATGAAGGTCATTGTCTACTCGAGAGCTGATCAGGCGAAGTCCTGGACGGGAACGGTCACAACGATTGATAAGGACAGCCAGTCGTCGCAGAACCAGAACAATATGTACTACGGGAATGGTGACGGAAGCACGACGAGCACGAGCTACCCGTTCTATGTCAGCCTCGACTCGAGCGACGGTCTCATGCTCGGCCAGCACGTCTACATCGAGCCGGACAACGGGCAGGACCAGCAGAAGACGGGCCTGTGGCTGTATGATTACTACATCGATACGACGGATGCGGACCATCCGTTTGTCTGGACAGCCAAGGACGGAAAGCTTGTGAAGACAGACGTGACGCTCGGCGACCACGACGACTCTCTCAGCGAGTATGAGATCAAGTCAGGGCTTAAGGGCACGACGCTGATCGCAATGCCGGACAGCTCCCTGAAGGAGGGCATGAGCTGCACGGAGGATATGTCGCAGGCGACGGCCGGTGGCGGCTCGTATGCAGACAGCACGATCACGGCGAGCGATTACGCGACATACAGCGACTGGTACGAGGCCGACGGGACCGGCGAGGGCGTGACGGCCGACGGAACCGGTGAAGGTGTGACAGCTGACGGAACCGGCGAAGGCGTGACAGCCGACGGAACCGGCGATGGCGGGATCATCGGCGGCGCTGAAGGAAATACAGCGGCCTTCGGCGTGTCCGGTTTCTTTCCCGGAAGGGAGGCGGCCGGCTCATGATCCTTGAACTCAGCGATATCTGTAAGAGTTATTATGCCGGAAAGCTCGAGATTCCGGTCCTGCACCATATCAATTTTCAGCTCGAGGAGGGCGATTACACGGCAGTCATGGGACCGTCTGGCTCCGGAAAATCGACGCTCATGAACATCATCGGCTGTCTTGATACGGCGACGAGCGGGACGATGATTCTCGATGGCAAGGATGTCAGCAAATGCACGGAGAACGAGCTTGCGGACCTGAGACTGCAGAAGCTGGGCTTCATTTTTCAGAACTACCAGCTTCTGCCGAGGGAGACGGCGCTCGACAATGTCGCGCTTCCGCTGATTTATGCGGGAATCCCGCTGAAGAAGCGGCGCGCTCTGGCGCAGGCGGCACTCGAGAGAGTCGGCCTCGGCGACAAGCTCCATTCATTTCCGACACAGCTCTCCGGCGGACAGAAGCAGCGCGTCGCGATTGCGCGGGCGATGATCAACAGGCCGAAGCTGCTTCTTGCTGATGAGCCGACCGGTGCGCTTGACTCTGAGTCGGGCCGGCAGGTGCTTGATCTCTTTGATCAGATCCATGATGAGGGCGCCACGGTGCTCATGATCACACATGATCCGGATGTCGCATCTCGTGCCAGTCACATGGTGGAGATCCGCGACGGCGTGCTTTACGAGGCAGGTGAGAAGGCATGAAGAGAAAAAAGGTGATAGCGGTCATTGTGACGGCGGCGCTGATGACAGGATCTGTGTTCGGGATCGGCGTGGCGGTCAGGAAGACCACATCGGGAAACAGCGCGGTTACTGTTATTCAGGGCAGCAGCATCAATGCCGGCTACTGGGGCAATGACACGCAGTCGATGAACGGCACCGTCTCATCCTCTGCGACGCAGAATGTCTATTTAAGCAGCGGCGATACGGTCCAGTCGGTCAACGTGAAGGTCGGCGATACAGTGAAGGCCGGCGATGTGCTTCTCAAGTATGACCCGGCGAAGGCACAGCTCGCGTTCAAGGGCGAGCAGATCTCCTACGATGAGATTCAGCTGAAAATCAAGGTCGCGCAGCAGAACCTGAATACGCTGTCGAAAATAAAACCCATCGCAGATTCCACGCCGGACAGCGGGGACGGAACGGACATCGATAACGGCGGTGACGACGGTGGATATGACGGCGGCGATATCGATGACAATGGGTATGATGATGGCGGTGATATCGATGATGGCGGTGACGACAACGGCGGCGACATCGACGACGGCGGCAATGACAACGGAGGAAATACGGACAGCAATGCAGACAGTGATACGGACAGCGGGAACACCGACAGCGATACGGACAGCGGAAAGACTGACAGCGATGACACGAAGAATGACTATTCGAAGGCGCTGAAGACGATCGCAGGCCTTTCTGATGCGTACAACGCGCAGTCGGGAGACAAGGATAAGGATACGCTCGGAACGAAGGAGAATCCGTACCGGTTCCTGATCAATGACAATACGGTGATCCGCATGTCATTTCTGAAGGAGCTCGCAGCAAAAGGAAATACAAATAACACGGAGCCGGGAGATACGTCGTCAGATTCGTCAGCGGAATCGTCGGGGAGTACATCGTCTGACTCGGCATCATCAGAATCTTCGGGAAGTCAGTCCGGCGGGAGCAAGGCTTCATCCGGAACATCATCTGACAGCACGTCGTCCGACTCCTCCGGGAAGAAGACTGACAGTGCATCTGATCAGACCTCGTCGGGGACTTCATCAGGGCAGACGGACAGCGGGAAAAATCACTGCTACGTCGTGTTTGAGGTCCGCGAGGGCGACAGTGTGAGCGGAAAGCTGACGAGTGCATGGAGAATCGATGCGGCGGATATTGAGACGGTATCGATTGATTCGACGAGCGATACTTCGTCGGACAAGACTGGCTCGGATGCGTCTTCGTCAGATTCAAAGCCGACCGGGAGCGATGCGTCCTCGGGGAGCAGCTCCTCAGGAAAGACAGATTCCGGCAACAGCACATCGGGAAAGACAGGCTCTGAAGACAGTACGTCTGGAAAGACGGGATCCGAAGAAAGCACATCTGGGAAGACAGGTTCTGAAGGCAGTACGTCAGGAAAATCCTCCGGCAGCGAGTCTGCGGGAAGCGGCAGTTTCGGAAGTACTTCTTCTGGCGTGCAGTCCGGCACCGAGGCGGGTGTTGAATCTGCCGAAGGAACCACAGGGACATCCTCGGAGTCTTCACTGGAGAGTCTGCCTGCATCTCTGGTCCTTCTCAGGAGCGGTGCTGTGAAGCTTATGTCCACGGCAGCGGACAGCAGCGACGGATCGGCGGACGCGTCGGGAAGCAGTGACAGTTCCTCTTCTCTGGCGGCGATCGGCGTGATTCCATCTGACGCACAGTACACGAAGGCCGATCTTGCGCAGGCGATTCAGGATCAGAAGGATACGCTGCGCGATGAGCAGCTGAACCTGAAGGAGGAGGACATCAAGCTCCGCGCGGCCCAGAAGGCCGTGGAGGCAGGTACCGTCGTCGCAAAGATGGACGGCGTTGTGAAGTCCGTCGGCGACCTGTCGAATCCTCCGAAGGACGGAAGTGCATTTATCACGGTGACGGGAGGCTCGGGAACATATATCAAGAGCGCTGTCAGCGAGACGTATCTCGACAGCCTGCATGAGGGCGATACAGTGACGGTCATGTCCTGGAACTCCGGGACGACGGCGACTGCTGTTGTGAAGGATATTTCCACCTATCCGGACACGACAGGTCAGTACGCACAGACAGACGCCAACGTGTCCTATTATCCGTTCACGGCGGTCGTCGAGGGCGACGCGAATTTCTCGGCGGATGATTACCTGAACGTCACGCTGGATTCCGTGGGTGCGGCCGATCAGAACGGCTTCTATCTCATGAAGGCGTTTGTGCGGACGGATGACAGCGGGCAGAAGTACGTCTATAAGGAAGGCAGCGACGGAAAGCTGAAGAAGCAGGTCATCAAGGTCGGGAAGGTGACGTCCGACGGCTATGAGGTGAAGAGCGGCGTGACGGAAGACGACTGGCTTGCATTTCCTTACGGGAAGAACGTGAAGGACGGCGCGAAGGTCAAAGAGGGATCGATCGAGGATATGTACAACAGCTGAGGGGGAGATATTATGCTTGAAAATCTGCATTTTGCATTCCGCGGCATCTGGTCTCACAAAATGAGGTCCTTTCTCACGATGCTCGGTGTTATTATCGGAATCGCATCGATTATCGCGATTGTATCCACGATTACGGGCACAAACCGGCAGATCATGCAGAACCTTGTCGGCGCGGGAAACAATAACGTGACGGTCTCTCTGCAGCAGGGCGGCAGCGACTACTACATGGACAACGGCGCACCGTCCGGCGTGACAGTTGCATCCGATGATCAGCGCGAGGAGATCCGGAACCTGGACGGCGTCGAGGATGCGTCCTTCTATCAGTCGAGAAGCTATGGGATGGACATCACGAACGGAGCGCTCTCGCTCGACGGGGCCGCTGTCTATGGCGTTGACGACCACTATCTGTCGACGGTCGGCCTCGTGGTCTACAGAGGCCGTCCATTTGTGAAGAAGGATTACAGCAATTCGGACAAGGTCGTTCTGCTCGATGAGAATGCGGCGGAGACCCTGTTTCCGGACGGAGACCCGGTCGGAGGGACGATTGAGATCAGCGGCGAGCCGTTCACGGTCATTGGCCTCTATCGGAAGAGCAGCTCATTTCAGCCGACAATTAACTCCATCAGCGACTATCAGACCTATTATCAGCAGGAATACGGGAAGATTCTTATGCCGGACACAGACTGGCCGATCGTCTATGCGTATGATGAGCCTGTGAACTGCGTCGTCCGCGCAAAGAGTGTGAAGGACATGAGCTCTGTCGGAAAGAACGCCGCGGAGATTATGAATGAGTGCATTTCATCGGATCAGTCAGATCTCTCGTATAATGCGGAGGACCTCGTCGAGAAGGCGAAGAGCCAGCAGGAGCTTGCGTCGAGCACGAACAACCTGCTGATCTGGGTTGCGAGCATCGCGCTTCTTGTCGGCGGCATCGGTGTCATGAACATCATGCTCGTGTCAGTCACGGAGAGAACCTCGGAGATCGGTCTGAAGAAGGCGCTCGGCGCGCGCAAGAAGAGCATTCTCGCGCAGTTTCTCACGGAGTCGGCGCTCCTCACGAGTATAGGAGGCGTTCTCGGTGTCGTCGCCGGCATCATCATGGCGTATGTCATCTCGAAAATGACAGGCACGCCTGTGGCGATCAGTATCCCATCGATCTTCATCGGCGTCGGTTTCTCGATGGTCATCGGTATCGTGTTCGGCCTTCTGCCCTCGATCAAGGCGGCAAATCTGAACCCGATCGATGCGCTGCGGAGAGAGTAATACCGTGCAGGATGGATTTCTGTGACAATTCTATGGCATCAATCCGGTACAGGACGTGTGACGTATGAACGGATTGCTGTTTTTGGTGTTATACGAAAGGCGGGCGTTTTCCCCTCCTGAGGAAGACGCCCGCTTTTCGGTTTTGTTAGAGAAGCCGTGTGAAGAGAAAGTCTGTGAGCCTTACAGTGTATCCAGAAACAGCTCATAGTAGTCATCTTCGCCCTCGAGGAGAGGGGAGTGAACTCTCCCGTCGTCCTTGTGGCGCCGTTCCTCCTCATTATAGGTTTCTCCGGCACTGATCAGGTCCATCTCATAAATGGGAAATCCGTACCGCGTGCTGAGTCTGCAGAACTCAGCGAGTGGATAATCAGAATTGCGCGTCGCCAGAAGCGACTGTCTGACATCCGGATTGTCGCGCGCCAGCAGCCTGAGCCCGTTCAGGGACTCGTCCAGATTGTCCATAGTGCCATACCTCCATTTGATGCTCCCGTCTGTTCCGCTGTGTCATCGGAGCCATGTGCAGGCAGATTCCGATGAGCTTCGCAAATGGCAAGGATGTGCGGAACCTGCGGTGGCTCGTTGACGAGGCAAGTATAGCACAGTTCAAACCTGCGGTCAGAAAAGGCCGCTTTTTGTACTTTTATGCGTTACATACGCACAGATCTGTATGCAATCTTCAGCTGATGTTGCCCGTCACGGTGTAGGCGCTGCTCTGCGGTGCGATCACGGCGTTGTAAAATGCATCCTTCGTCGAGTAGCCGGTGACGTAGTGGCCGACGCTGTCCATCGTGACCCTCTGGCTGTCATCGGGTGTGACCGGATTTGCTGCGTTCGGGATGCTGATGCTTCCGTCACTGCCGATTGTGATGTTGTCGAAGCGGAAGGTGTAATAGTAATCAGTCGCACTCCGCAGGTCCGAGCTGTAATTGATCCTGTAGACGAGGTAGAGATGGTTGTCATTTCCGGCCGTCTTTGAAGCCAGCAGGTATTCGCCGAGGAGAGTCATGCTGTTCATGGTCTCATGGACATTGCTCGTCGGATTTGTGTTCCAGGTGTTCTGGACCTCGGCGCGCCGGAGATCCTTGCAGTGGCTGTCGAGGTTACTGATCTCATCCTGCGGAATCTGGGAGAGCTTTGTGAGGTTCGGCGTGAGACCGCTGACTGTGAAGTCCTTCGTGAGCGCCTCTGGCTTCTTTCCTGTCTTCTTCGTGTAGGCTGTAAATGTCCCGTCGCTGTCGTCCGGGGACTTGACGGTCAGAGTGACCGTATCGCCGTTGCTTAAGGCCTGCGCGGTGCTCAGCGTGTAGGTGAGGCCGTCTGTGGCCTGTCCGCTGACAGCCGCCGTTCCGAGACCGTCATATCCGGAGAAATTGACAGTCACACCGTCAAATGCATCGAAGCTCTTCGTCTTCGCGGAAGAGGAGTCCGTAGCGGAGGAGCCTGCGGACGTGCTGTCTCCCGCGCTGCCGGCAGCCGATACGGAAGCGGCTGTCTCAGAGACGGCAGAAGATGAGCTCCTTGATTCCTTTCCCGGGAGATGAAGATCGCCCGAGAAAATGAGAAACAGCACGATTGCGGCGCAGATGCCGACAGCCAGGCTGATAATCACCGGAAGGAGCGGGTGCCCGCCGGAAGGGCGGTTCGTATCGCCACGCTGTCCGGATTCTCCGTAGATGTCATCTGCCGGAGGGAAGCTCCTGTCCCCATTGAAGGAGCCGGTATTTCCATCAGATGCATAACGAGACTCTCCGGTGCCAGAATAAATCCGTGTGCCTTCAATTTCTCCAGTATTCACCTCATGCTGATCCGGCTGCTCAGGAATATATCCGTATTCGGCAGGTGCTTCTCCGGGATATCCGCTGTCCTGCGCATTTCGGGAATTACCGGTTGTATTTTCTGTGTCGGCGACCTGCGCGCCGCAGTACTCGCAAAAGATACTGTCATCCTCGATTTTCTTTCCACAATTCGGACAATACATAATGTTCCCTCTCTTAATATAAAATGGATGCCGGCGTTAAGACACGGCATCCGATTGAAGAAAATGTCAGTAGGCGCTGATATTTTCAGGCGTGTCGATCACGAATGCACAGCCGTCCGTCAGGTTCTGCAGAATGGTGATCATTTCATTTTCGGGAATGGAGATGCAGCCGGCCGTCGGCCTGCCTGTCGAGCAGTGAAGGAAGACGGCGGAGCCGAGCCCCGGCGTGCAGTCGGTGTTGTAGCCGATCGAAAGCACGTAGTTGTAGGCGCTTCCCGTGCCGACGATATTTTCGCCGCTGCTCCAGTCCTGCTGCACTTCATTTGTCGAGACGAGGCGGTTGTAATACTGCGAGGACGGGTCATCGACCCAGTAGTAGGAGCTGTCGACCTGCAGATAGCCTGCCGGGCAGCCCGGGTCAGGCTGACTGCCAAATGCAGTGCCCGCTGCATACACACCGACCGGTGTCTTGCCGTCGCCCTCCGCCGTCTTTCCGAGACCGTTCCGGCCGATATAGCCGTTTGTCTCGAGAAGCTGTGACCAGACGCCGTCGGCCCCCTTTTGGTGAAAGCTCACGGTACACGTCGTTCCCGTTGCCTCGACAATAATCAGCTCATTGTAAGAGGAAGCGGCTTTGAGGCCTGCGGCCTTTGTGTCCGTCTGCTGGGGAGCTGCCGGTTCAGTCTGCGTGACGGTCCCTGCCTGGGCCGCCGCGGTGTTCGCTTGAGCCGCAGCGGCATCTGCCTGTGTGCCCCGGCCGGACGCGGAGGACGAGCCAGAAGATGTCTGCGCGGACGACCTGGGGTCGGAAGCGGTACTTACGGAAACTGCACTTGAAGAGACTGCGTCGGAAGCGGCTGCGGCAGAGCTCTCTGCTGCGAGCTGATTTTTAAGGCGACCATAGTCGCTCTGTATTTTCTGCAGACGTCCGAAGAGGACGCCGTTCATCGCGAGCGAAATGACGAGCAGCGCGCAGAGAATGATGGTCATAACGGTGAAGCCGTGTCCTTTCTTCATCGCTGCTCATTCTCCATAGCGGTCAGGTTTGCGCCGCAGCGGGTGCAGAAGCGCGTGCCGGGCTTATAGGGCTTTCCACAGTTCGGGCAGATGTTCTGTGCGTCTGCGGCCGGCTGGCCGGCTGCCTGATCTGCGGGCTGACTCTGCGGCTGCTCTTCAGACTGCTGCGCGTATGGCTCTGCAGGCTGCTCTGTGAATGGAACCTGCGGCTGGTCTTCGGGCTGCTGCATGTACGGCTGGCCTGCGGGCTGCTGGTCATATGGCTGACCTGCATACTGCGACTGCGGGCCCATGCCCTGCTGCGCCGCAGCGATCGGCGCACCGCAGTTTGTGCAGTACAGTGTGCCGACGGCCGTTTCTGCGCCGCAGTTCGGGCAGCGGACGATGCCGCGGAGCTGGTCATACTGGGCGATTTGCCCGTTCATATAGACGGTCGTGTCATCGATGTCGCGAATTACCTGATCGTAATTCATCGGCTCCTGCGACATATGCTTTCGTTCCATGTAGATCATGGTCCCGAGCGTGCGGTAGTCGCTGTCAATGCGCTGCTGGCACTGCTCAATCGAATGCTTCAGCTGGTTCTGAAGCGTGAAATCATTCGCACGTTGTGTGATCGCGCTGCCCGCATGGGAAATGCTCTCTCCCAGAGATTCCAGAAATGCCATAGTGTATTCCTTTCTCGAAATTTATCCAGCCCCCACAACGAGGAACGCGAAACGCTCCGGAGCTGGGGGCTGAATTGCTGTCTCATTTTTACTTTAATCGCTCTCCGATGCGGTGTCCGCATTTTGTGCAGAACTTAGCGCCTGGCTTCAGAGGAGCTCCGCATTTGATGCAGAACTTTGGAGCCTGGGCTGCCGGTGACGGGGCAGGAACGTCAGTATTATTCTCTGCGGTATCAGCGCCGGTCGGGGGCAGCGGGGCCGTATTGTCAGCAGAAGCGCCTGCCTTATCCGGCGATGCGGCGTCTGCTTTCGTATCTGCGGCCGGTTCAGCCGCGGTATTTTTAACGGGTTCTGTGGCAGGCTCTGCTGCGGAATCGGATACGGACTTTTCGGCTGCCTCGTTCTGAAGTGCCCTGTCGACCATTGCTCTTGCTGCGGATTCTGCACGGGCCTGCGTATCAGAGACGGTATCTGAATCTGTCGTCGGGGCGTTCTGTGTGCCGGAGGCTGTATCTGTATCAGTCTTCGGGCTGTTCTGCGTATCAGAGACGGATTCAGCCTTCGGTGCTTCCGGAGCGAGCGGTACGACATGGATCGCTTCCTCAGAGGCATTATGAATCTTTCTCTTCGGGATGAAGACGCGTGTTCTTCCGTCACCGTCTGTGTCATGGGCCGGTGCACTGGCCTCAGCTGTCGGGTTCACGGAAGCTTCTGCAGTGTGGTCAGTTTCACGCGGCTGCTCGCTGCGTTCTTCCTGCTGCGGGGCGGAAGCCTGAGGTGCCGACTGTTCCGGATTAAAGCCCTGATTTGGGTTAAAGCCCTGATTCGGATTAAAGCGCTGGTTCGGATTAAAGTTCTGGTTCGGGTTGAAGCCCTGATTCGGATTAAAGTTCTGGTTCGGGTTAAAGACCTGATTCGGATTAAAGTTCTGGTTCGGGTTGAAGCCCTGATTCGGATTAAAGTTCTGGTTCGGGTTAAAGACCTGATTCGGATTAAAGTTCTGGTTCGGATTAAAGCCCTGGTTCGGATTCCAGCTCTGATTCGGGTTCATCCGCTGGTTCGGATAGTAGTTCGGGTCCTGCGCTGACGGCCCCTTCTTCCGGGGATTGCCGCTCTTCCCGGCCGTTGCCTTTGACAGAAGATCAGACCATGCTGCTTCCTTCGTCCCGTACCAGACTGCGCACGCGAGAGCAAGGAAAATGAGACCCCAGATCGCGGTGCCGCCGAGTGAGAAGAGCGTTGATTTTTCCTTGGCATATGCACTGCCATCACTGATCATTGATTGATTTAATTTGACCACA
Organism: Eubacteriales bacterium; assembly: GCA_036453145.1. Taxonomy (GTDB): domain Bacteria; phylum Bacillota; class Clostridia; order Lachnospirales; family Lachnospiraceae; genus Chordicoccus. Next base: position 304 of record JAZHVT010000042.1, on the reverse strand, counting down.
AAGACGATGGCTGTGATAAAGCTGACAATAAATGAGCAGGCGTATGGAATGATTGCAATCGTTTTCTGATCAGACGGACTTGCCAGGATCCATACAATCGCAAGAATTGCAAGGAGAATTACCGCGATGTTGAGCAGCGTGAGCAGGACAGCAGCTGTGCGGATAGCCCTGGACATCTTTTCCAACAGATTATAAAAATCAGAAAGATTGGAGAAATCACCCAGACTGCTTGCGCTGAAATTCTCTTTCTCAAAAGATTCCTCATCAAAATAGTCAGAATCGGAATCGTCATAATAATCTTCAT
>JAZHVT010000041.1:0-15052 GCA_036453145.1 Eubacteriales bacterium | reverse complement strand
CAGCACCTCAAGGTCCCCGAAGGACTTCACGAGATGCTTTGTCTCAAGCAGTACTTCGCTCATATCCCCGCCTCACTTTCTGATCTTTCCTTCCACGAACTTCTGCAGCACCATCAGCACCGAGAGAATCAGCAGATAGAACAGCGCGCACATCGTGTACGCCGGTATCGTATTGTAGGTCCTCGCGACGTAATTCTGCGTCTGCCGCGTAATCTCATTGACCGAGATTATGCTCAGCATCGCCGTGTCCTTCACGGAAATGATGAACTGGTTAAAGAGGGCCGGGATCATGGACCGGAAGGCCGGCGGGATCACGATGTGCCACAGGATCTGCCGCTTTGTGAGGCCGAGCGCCATGCCGGCCTCCTTCTGGCCGACATCGACGCTCTCAAGCGCTCCCTTGACAATGGCGGAAATGAAAGCACCCGCGTTCAGCGTAATGACGAGTATGCCCGCGACTGTCGGGTCCAGCGTGAACTGCTCTCCCTTCGCGAGGGAAATGAGAGCCGGCACAACGAAGTACACGTACAGGGCCTGCACCACGATCGGCGTGCCGCGGATAATCCAGACGTAGACATTAGCCACCGCGAGCGCCACCTTGTTCTTGCTCTGCAGCGCGTAGCCGCTTAGGGATCCAAGAAGGAAGCCGAGCAGTATGCCGATGACGGCGATCTTCATCGTAACCTGAAGGCCCCGGAGGAGCATCGGTCCGATAGCCGCAAACAGTTCCGCGTTCATACTCATCACCTCACTTCATCAGGATCAGTTGCACCACTTCTGGCTCAGCTCGTCGATCGTTCCGTCCGCCTTCAGCTGCTCAATCGCCGCATTGAAGTCACTCACAATGTCCGGATACTTCTTGCAGATATTAAATGAAAATGCAATTGCGTACGGGGCCTGGCCTTTATAGAACTCGTCGCCGACAATCTTCAGATTGATCTGACCTGTCTTGATCGCGTACGCCGTGCCGGGCTTATCGTAGATCGTCGCGTCCGCCTGGCCATCCTCAACGGCCTTGTAGGCAAGCGACTGGGAATCATAGGACTGCAGGCAGCTCTCCGGGAGGTTCGCGGCCGCGTACTCATAGGCAGCGCAGCCTGTCTGGACGGCGACCTTGTACTTGCCGCTCATCAGATCATCGACGGACTTGATTGTGTCGTTGTCCTTGGCCACGCAGACGATGATGCCCGCATCGTAGTAGGTCTCAGAGAAGTTCATGCTCTTCTTCCGCTCATCCGTCGCACAGAGAGCGGCGGCGCCGACATCGAGCTGGCCCTGGCCGAGCGATGTTCCGAGCGGACCGTAGTCCATATCCTGGATCTTGTCATTGGCGATTGTAAATCCGAGGATCTTCTGCAGATCATTCAGCATGTCGATATCGAAGCCCTCGAGCGTCGTGCCGTCGTCTGCGAAATACGAGAATGGGGCGTAGGTGCCGGATGTTCCGAGAACAAGTGTGACGCCGTCGAGCGCGCCTGTCACATCGCCCACGGAGGATGTGCCGGAGGATGCAGACGATGCCGTTCCGCCGGATGCTTCCGATGTATCGGTCACGACCGATGCCGCGGCTGATGAAGAAGCTGCCGACGATGTGGATGTTGATGAAGAGCTTCCGCAGCCGGCGAGAAGTCCCGCGGCCATTGTGCCTGCCATAAGAACTGATAAGAATCGCATTTTCATATCAAGCGCCTCCTTTTCCCGTTGAAATTTCAGTGTCACTCTCCAGACACGAGCTGACCGGATATCCCCGGAAATACAAAAGGCAGGGAAGCCGTAACTTAAGACTTCCTTGCCTTTCGCGTTTCGTGTTTGAAGATGGTGCCATCATAAGACCGCGGTTTTCATTTGTAAACTAATGAAACTGCATGTGTGGTATGCGGAATTGTTATGTCAACGAAATATTTGACATTCACATCTGACTTGTATACAATGGGTTCAATTCGAAGGGGACGAAGCGCAGGTGCTGTGTTTCGTCCCCTTTCTGTATTTTAAGTTGAAAAGGAGGAGACCTATGGATATCGGAAAATACGAAATTTTCGCGGATGTGGCGGAAACAAAGAATTTTACGAAGACGGGCGACCGCCTGGGCTACACGCAGCCGGCCGTCAGCCGGACGCTGAAAATGCTCGAGCGCGACATGGGCTTTCCTCTGTTCATCCGCGGGAGCAGCGGCGTCGAGCTGACTGATGAGGCGATGCGCATTCTGCCGTTTGTGTACCGGCTTCTCGCCGACAACAATCTTCTCATGCAGAAGATCTCGGACATCAACGGCCTGCACACCGGCCATCTGTCGATCGCCTGTTTTTCGAGTATATCAAGGAGCTGGCTGCCGCACATGCTCGCCCTGTTCCGGCAGGAATATCCGGGCATCAGCATCGAGCTGATGGAGGGAGGCACGGACGATATCGTCGGCTGGGTCTCGGGCAACATCGCGGATTTCGGACTCTTAAGCCACCGCCACACCGGGTCGCTCGAGTGGATTTCGCTGTGCCGCGACCCGCTCGTCGCCGTCCTTCCAAAGAAAGAGCCCTATCTCTCCATGTCTGCATTTCCCATCGAGGAAATGAACAGCCAGCCGTTTATTCTCTCCGCCGACGGCACGGATTATGACATTCACCACGTTCTCTCAAAGACAAAAATCCGCCCTGAGGTCCGCTACACCTCAAAGGACGACCACGCGATCGTGTCGCTCGTCGCGCAGGGGCTCGGTCTCAGCATCCTGCCGCGGCTCGTCGTCGAGGCAGTCGGCTGCAGCGATGTGCGGATCATCCCGCTCACGCCTTCCTTCGGAAGAGACCTCGGCATCGCCTACAGGGACAAGGACTCCCTCTCTCCCGCCGCCAGAAAATTCATTGACCGGATCGATCCGCCGGAGGACGGGAACTTTCACTGTCCTGAGGAAGTCAGGAGGGACGCGTGACAAGGCGTGCGGCAGTTCACTCCGAAGCGGAACTTCTCACCGGCACCTGTATGACAATCACCGTCTCCTCGGGGATGTCCGTCAGCGTCACGTCTATCTTGTAGATCTGCAGGATATCGCCGCTGATCTCATAGTGATGCGCATCAAGGTAGCGGTTCAGATGGTCAAAAGACCTGTCATATTTCTCCAGAATGCCGTTCCGGTAGTACATGCAGACGTACCGTCTCTCTGCTTAGTCTCCGTAATGTAGCTTTCTTTCTTGTATCGTGCATACCCTTCGGACGACCATAAAAAAAAGAGGCCCGCGCGGGCCTCTTTTTTAGCTCTGTATGTTAAGCCGCCGGACGATCCGATGAGAATAAAGATCGCGCAGGCTTTTCTAGTTCTGTATACTAAGCCGCCGGGCGATCCGATGAGAATAGAGATCGCGCAGGCTTTTCTTAGTTCTGCATGTTGATCTGCTGGCCGGTGACGAGCTCATACGAGGTGAGAGAGCTGCCGTCCAGATCGGTGCGGTGCATATCGACGCCCGTGATCTGGCTGTTCTCGTACGTCGTGTAGTAGTAGATGCCCTTGTCCATATTGCAGCAGGAGCTGTAGATCGTGTACTCGCAGATGTCCTTCCCATCCTTGTCCGTGCCGAGCCTGCAGCACCCCTTCTGCTGCTCGACAGAGCCGAGAATCTTGAAGAACTGGCTGATGCCCGCGGACTCCGTCCCGGCCTTTTCGCTGTTCATCTTCGTAAATGCGACCTTTACGAAGCGAGACGCGGATGAGAGATCGCCGGGGATTCCCATGCCGCCCATGCCGCGGCTGTACGTATCGAGCTGAACACCCGGAATCAGCTTCTGCTCCGGAAGGCCCGCAGACGCGTTCATGTAATCGGCCAGATGCGTCATCTGATAGTCAAATGTCGGGTTGTTCGTCATGACGCCGACCGGGTTCGGATAGACGATGGCGCCGCGCTTCGTCTGCTCAAAGACGACGGCCTCCTTCTGGTCCGCGATCATAAAATGAAGCGGAGACGGAGGAAGCTGCGGCGCGAACGCGTCATTTGTCAGGTTAATGTTTTCAAGGAGCGGCTTTGCCTCCGCGACCGTTCCGCACTGTCCCAGAATCCAGGAAATGAACTCAAACGATGCGACGTTATCCTTTCCATCAGCCACGTCCCGGTAGTCCGCATTTCCGGGGAAATTAAGCCCCGCCATGGAGAGACCCTTCTCGTTCGTCGCGTCGTAATAGAGCGGATAATCGCCGACCACATAGGCCATGCCGATCATCGCGTAGTGATGAGGAACGGCCGGAAGATGCCGGAACACAAGCTCCTTGTTCCTCGGCGTCACCGTCACCGACTCGTGGTAAGAATATTCAAGATCAAGGTTCCGGCCGAAATAGTGATATTTGCCCGTATAAGTTGCCGCTGTACACATAACTCCGCCTTTCCGCAGCCATCCGCTGCCATATAATAAGCTTGCCATTTTCCGCAATGCCAGAAAATCCCGGGCAGTCCTGCCCGGGATTCGCCTCAGCCACATTATACACCATTAAAGAAAAAAGACCTGCAGAAACACTTACTCATTCTTCTTTCTTCCGCGGAAAACCACGACAAGAATCACAGCCGCCGCGGCCGCCATCAGGCCGATCCAGAGCGCCATGTGCGATGAATCGCCCGTCTTTGCCGTCGCCGTGTGCGTCGATGTCCGAATCACAGGCGTCGGCGCTCTTCCACTCGTCGGAGTCGGAGCCGTAACCGTCGGAGTCGGTGTCTTCACGGTAGGCGTCGGAGCCGTAACCGTCGGCGTCGGCGTCTCCGGCGGCGTCACATACGTGTTCGTGAGCGTCGCGACCGCAAGATTATCCTGATTACTATCCCAGTCGAGCGTCCACGTAAATGAGCTGTCCGTGAGTTTCTCATGGATCTTGAACGCCGTCTCGTCTTCCGCATCCACGGTCCACTTCCAGGTCCAGTTGTTCTTCTCACTCAGCGTCACCGTCTGATACGGCGTCTCCACGCCGTCCCTCACAGCGACGATATCAACCGCAATCGACACCGGGCGCTTCTCATCCGGCGTGTCCTTCCAGACCTTCCGGACCTCGTATCCCTTGTACGTCTGCGTGCTGTACTTGCCGGCCATGTCGCAGGTGACATCGTAGATATATCCCTGCGTGGGATCGCCGCCTGCATACGACGGAACCGGCGCGAGAAATGTCTGCGGCGTATAGACGACCTTATCTTCCGCCTCGCCGATTGCCGCCCTGTCGCCCTCGATAAGATAGAGACCGAGGTTCGTCCCAAAGTCGAATGTCGGATTTCCCTCCTCATCCGTTCCGCTCACGACCGGCGTCATCGACGCGAGTCCCTCATAACTTGCAAGCGACGCCGCGAGCGTGCTCCAGTCGCTGCTCGTCATATCGTTCAGATCGAGGCTTGAAAGCCCCGTGATCTTCGCATCCCGGAATCCGTCCGTCAGCACAAGTTTCCCGCCTGAAAATGAGGCCACCTCGTACGCGCGGAACTGCGCCCCCTTCACGGGATAATTCTCAATAGTAAGCGATCCCGCCTGCGAAGCGTCGACCGTCGGATAATCCGCCATGACCGGCGACGCCATCGTCAGCACGGCAGTCAGCGCCGCGAGCCCCGCGGCAAGCCCCGCAAGAAATCCTCTCTTTCTCATACATCTTCCTCCAGCAAATACTCCGGACATAACATGCCCGCTGCACCGTCTTTCAGCTCCGCTTATGTTCGCGGAGCGCATCGATTGCTTTTACATCTCCCGGCGAAAGGCCGCAGAACCCGCCCTGCGGCCCTCCACTCGAACATGTAACCATGCGCTGTTGATTGCGGGCGGACAACGTCCGCCCTTTCAGAAAATTTCTGCAATCGTTCTGCGTACAGGCTCTCCGCTTAAGCTTCCTTTCTCTTCTTCAGAGCGAGGAGGACGACCGCCGCCGCGACGAGGCAGCCGCCGAATACGTAGAACATGCGAGTGCCGGCGCCGCCGGTGGACGGAAGATTCGAGCCCTTCTTATTGACGATATCTGTCGTCAGAGAGCCGGCGTTCGTATCAGGTGTGAACGCTGCCTCACCGCTGTTTACGTTGCCGGTCAGTTCTGTAAGCTTCGGATCATCCGATGTCTCATCATGTTTTGCGGAGATCGTAAATTCAACCGCCGCGATCGTGTTGTAGCCGGCCGGTGTTGTGGTCTCAGTCAGCCTGTAGTCGCCGTCATCAAGACCTGTGAATTCGAATGTCGTCTCCTCACCTGCTGTGAAGGACTTAACTTCCTTATATGTCCCATCGGACAGTTTCTTCTCCAGCTTAAAAGCAGCACCTGCCAGGGAATGCTTGTCCTGGTCGACCTTGTTCACGACAACTTTGTACGTGAAGACGATGTTCTTGTCATCCGGAGTCTTGCCGGTATCACCCTCGCCGCCCTTGTTCGGGTTGTTGGAGTAAGTGAGGTTGACCGTATTCGGGTTGCCGGCAGCGCCGATTACGGCGTTTTCGTTGAGCTTTGCAGAATAGGTCACAACGACCTTTGTGCCTGCGTTCAGCGTAACGTCCTTAATGGTCTTCAGGTCGTTACAAGTCCAGGTCACAACCGTTCCGTCATCTTTATTCTCTACAGCCTCCTTGAAGGAGTTCGTCACATCCGTGTCGCCGATCATGATCTTTGCGTTCTTTGCTGTATAGGTAAGACCCTTGGACATGGTATCGGTGAATACATACTTGTACGTTGTGTAAGCATCGATATTTGACGGCATTGTACCTGTGATCTGATATTGTACATCGTCATTGATATCAGCGTCCGCGGAATCCTGCCAATCGGATGGCTCTCCCGTGCTGTCGTTCGTATCCTTGACCTTCTTCGTGACGGTCGGAACAGCGGACTTAACATCTGCCTCCGTGTCACCTACGACCTGAACGATAAACTTTGTGTAGGCATCGGACGTATTCGCCTGCGTGCCGTCCTTATCCTTCACCAGATAATAGCCGGCCGCAAGATCAGAGATCACAGTAGAATCCTTGGCAGACGTCACCGTCTTCACCGGTTTTGTGAGCGTGAGCTTACCTTCAAGAGTCTCGATGGTCATGGTGCTATCCCCGAGGGCTTTCGCTACATCAGCAGCCGACTCAGTACCTGAGTAAGTGACTCCATCGCCCCACTCTACGTTCGAGAGAACCTTTTCTCCTTTCTCGTTTGTTGAAAGGTCGCCTTTGAAGATCTGGTACGCCTCATAGGTGTGTCCCGTCGCCGTGTTGCCAAGCGTCAGCTTGTAGGTGGCAGGACCAGATGTAGCAGTAGTCGTTGTATCATCCGCAAATACGGTCATGTTCATTGCCAGTGTCATGACAACCGCCAGCAAAACGGCTGCCAGCTTCTTTAATTGTTTCATAACTTTTCTCCCTTTCCACTAATGAGGAATGTGCGTCCGTGGCTCCGCCACCAGACTCCTTGTTGTTTCTCCCCCTTGTTAAAATGCTCTCCGAGGAGACGTGCTGCAATCCCTGTTGCCAGACCTCGCGGGACTTACCTTCGGCAATGCCTGAAGCGCCCGTCAGGTTTCCGCCGGATATTCCGGTGCGAACCGTTTTCCAATGAACATCCGGCGCATGTCATTTTCTTTCGCCGCCATATCCTCCTTCAGCCGTCTTTTTTATCTTCACCGGAACTGTCCGCGTATGTCTGCGGTTTATCCGGAGTAAGAATCATTTTTTCTTCCTCCATGCGGCCCGGCCCATGCAGGCCATAAACCAGATGGCAATCAGCACGCCAGCGACGAACCCTGCCACTGTGTCCGGATCGATCTGCACCGCGTCCGCCGTAATTCTGACATTGCTCTTTGCATTTTCCACGCGATGCCCGCGCACGAGAAGCCGGTGTGTGTTGACGCCGTACGGCGTGCATGTGACCAGTGTGCAGTAGTCCTCCTTCGGATCAATCGTGAGGTTCTGCAGCTCATCCGGCAGTACCGTCCGAATCTGGTCGACCTCGTAGGTGAGCGTCTCGTCAAGCACCTGTATGTAGAATGAATCCCCCACCGACAATTTGTCGATGTCGGTGAAGAGCCTCGCGGACGGCAGTCCCCTGTGCCCGGAAATGACGGTGTGCGTGCCCTCGCCTCCGACCGGGAGCGACGATCCCGGAATGTGGCCGATCGCAACCTGAAGGACGCTCTCGTCCACGCCGTGATAGATCGGCAGCTTGATGTTAATCTTCGGGATGTCAACATAGCCCATGATGCCGGTTCCGGTCACATCGAGGAGACTGTCATATTCCTTCTCCTCCGCGGCCGTCATCTCGAACCGGTCGCTGCCGCGGCCGATCAGCGTCTTGTTATAGGCGCGCGCCTGCTCGAGCATCTGCTCATTTTCCGTGCGGGACAAGTTCGCGACATGCCTGATGTAGCCGGCCACCGCCTGCGACTCGTGCTTTGTATTCCACCAGTCGCTGAGTGTCGGATAGAGGAGCAGCGCAAGACCGACGGCCAGAATAACGAACGGGATCCAGGTGAGCAGATGCTTCTTCATCATCATGCGAAAGCGGCTCTCACCAGCCTTTATCTGCGTTTTCTTGTCAGCCGCGTCTCCTGCTGTCGTCAAGCCTCTCCTCCTGTCTCCTGCGCAGGACGGACTAGCGGCCCGCCCCGTTGAATCTTCTTTCCTCACCGCCCGCAAAATTCACGCCGCCTGAGCGACTGTAGCTCCGGCGCGTCATCTTTCCTCTCCGCCTGCGAAATTCACGCCGCCTGAGCGGCTATTGCTCCGGCGCGTCATGCCTGCGGACGGCTCACCTGTGAAACGGTATCTGTCAGATCTCATCATCCATCACCTGTCTTTCATCTTCGCGCGAACGACGAGCGCAACGATCGCAAAGATCGCAAGGATCGCGCCGATCACATAGAACGGAACCGTTCCGATGCCTCCGGTTGACGGCAGGACGTAGCCGCTGGTTTTGTCTTTCTTATTAGTGACTGTGATCACGCCCGTCTGAATTCCTGTCGTGTTGTTCTCAGAATAGGTCGTTGTGAATCCGTTGACCGGATCTTCCTTTATGTAATAATAATAGGTGTTGCCGTTCTCGTCGGAATCCGGTATTTCCACAATATTTCCATTTGAATTCTTTTTGGTTCCGTCCCAGACATATTGCCAGTTGTTGGAACTGCTCAGCGTCTGTGTATCCAGCAGCTCCTCTTTATCTCTTACGAAAGTGGTCGGCTTTGTATAATCAAACAGCACCTGATTCATGTTGGGTTCCCAATCGCACTGCACATTAATCGTCCGGTCACTGCTGACATTGCCGAGATCGATCGTGTAATAATTCTTACTGGCAGCAGCATCCCACTGCCTTGTCAGCTCGTGTCCGTCGTAATACATCCAATTTCCGTTGTAATAAATCTTCATGGACACGGCAGTTCCCGGCTTAACTTCCACCTGATACGTCCCAGTCTGGTTGCTGTTGTCGAAAATGCTTACCGTCACCCTGCAGGATTCGTACTTTCCCGATGCGCGGTAAAGATATACCACTGCCGTTCTTCCCGGATCGTTGATGTCCTGATTGTTTTCATCAACCCATACTTTTTGGACGCGAATCGCCTTATACGGATTGGTGATGTACATGGAGCTTTCGTCATAGACCCAGTGTACGTCGCTCTGCTTCAGCTCCGGATTCGTTGTTTGCAATTCCGAATTCCCGCCGACCTCTCCCCAGATTGTCTTGCTGTCATTGTTCGTTCCGGAACGGTTCATCCAGACAAAGTAATATTTGACCGGTTCCTTCTGCGTTCCATATCCGGAATTAGGGTTCTTCCCCTCTATTAAGCGATACAGCTTTCCTTTCTCCGGATGTCCTTCATCTCCTTCTACAAACTTAATACCGCCTAAAATGCTACCGCTACTTCCGTCTCCTGTCGTGAACGTGTTCACGTCGCTCCAGCCCGCATCCTTCGTCAGACCCGCAGTATCTGCCTTACTTTTATCATAAACCTGCAGCGTGAACGGTACATTCGGGAGCATCTTGTTAAAGTTGTCCGTATCCACTTTGTACAGGTAAAGCACACTCTGTGCCGCACTGGCTGACGAAGAAGATTTCTCCAGTGTCTTCTTGACCGAGTCTCCTGCGTTACTCACTCCTTCAATCGACGCCGAATTTTCAATGGTCGGCAGATTGACGCCGGGCATCACGTAGTACCGGTAGACAGCAACGCATGCTGTTTCATCCGGAAGGGCAAACTTCAGTTCATGCGCACTGTCGTCATACGTATAGGAATACCGGTTTTGATTGATCTTCTCTCCCCTGTGGTTTTCCGCTGTCTCGCTGTACTCATAGAGCGCAACGGTATCCGGCAGAAAACGCAGCACCGCATCATCGGAAATTCCCGTAATCTTATCCGTAACCTTGATCGTGTCACTGCCCGGAACCAGATCCAGAGCAAGCGGATTGATCTCGACCTGATACTCCAGATCGTTTGTTAAATTCCCCTTGCTGTCCTTGATCTGCTGTACGCTTTTCTCGACATTTTTTACGCCCCGGTCTACTTCTGTATCCTGCGTATCGGAGATCCCTTTTTCCTGCCACGATGCCGTGTTGGAGTAAATCTCCTTTGTGACGGTTTTGTCACTCCAGACGGAATTTTTAGAGGTATCGATCGAAGCAGAATAATTCACCGCAAGGTACGGAAAATCTTTTGCGTATTGTCCGGCAGGCAGTTTCACCGTAAGTGTTTTTCCATCCCCGCTCACCGCGGACTGCATGACCGAATCGTTTCCGGACAGATAGCCTCTCGGTTCACTCCACGGGTTATGATCATAGACATTGTAGTAAAGATTTTCATCTCCCGCGTACACGGCGCTGATCGAATCCGTATCAATCGTCAGACCGTCCGGAACCGTATCGGTGACCGTGATGTTTCCGGAATTGCTGTTATTGATTTTCAAAAGCAGCCGGTAATAAATCTTTCCTGTGGACAGATCCACCTTTACGTTGCCGGAAGAGTAGGGTCCGTCCTTGGACGCGCTGGACTGCTTGTCCAGATCTCCCGTTACCTTGTAGACATACTTCCCGTCGCTGGTCTGATTCTGGACCGAGGCCGTGTTCATAAACGTCCGGGAATTCCGACGTGCATGCCCTCTGTAACCGCCCTGGTCTGATAATGCAGAGAGATATTCGTCTGACCGTTCAGACGGTTCCTGACATAATCATCCGTAAATACAATTCGGAAATTTGTGATCGGGTCTTCCGAGTTGCTTCCCGTGATGTCGGTGTCCCCGTTGTAGATCCGATAATCTGTTCCCGGTGTTAAGCTGCTTCCGTCTTCACTCCACAGATAGGTATTCTCTGTGTCGTTCAGCAACCTTGCCGTGGTGTAGTGCGCGCTGCTGTCTTCCTTCCCCTCACTGTTTTTCACCGTATCCGTGAACGTCATATCGGAGGCGTCCGTCACAGAAGAAGGCAGATCAATCCTTGCGGTCCACGTCAAAAGATTGGACCCGTTCTGCACCACCGCGCTGCCCGCTCCGGTCGGATTACCGTTATCATCCGTAATACTCCATTTCTGGACTCCATATTTTTTGACGGGAACCGTGTACTCCGCTTTTGCATCTGCATCGTAGCTTTTGAAGCCATTCTTAAAGGTTGCCTTATTTTCCGATGTATAGGTCTGTCCTTCCGATCCGGTCGGGATGTCCGTCTCGTAGGTGATAATGTAGGTATCGGTTTCGGAAAATCCTGCAAGCGGGAATGTGAGGGTCCCGTTTGAAAAACTGACCGTTTTCGACGGATAATAATTCTGGTTCGTCACCGTCACTTCTGACGGCAGGGAAATCGGCTTCGTCCCTCCGGCCTTCAAAACATCATTCAGCGTATACCCTTTGATATCCTGATGATCCGGGTTTACTGTGATTGTCCAGAGATATTTGCCGGATGTCTGACCATAGCCCCAATGTTTTTCAAGCATGGCATGGGTTACCGTTGTCGTGACATCTTTGGAGGCATGATCGTCTCCGCTTCCTGCCTCCGCCTTGTTCTGAATCGAAGAAGACCCGTCCGCACTGTTTACCGTTCCCGGTTTCACCGAATAAGTAATCACATACTGTGTGCCCGCACTCATCTTCGGCAGAGTCAGCGGGAAAGATGCGCCGCTCTGCGGCGTCACCGGATTGCCACTGCCGTTTTTCACGGTTATATTCTGATACGACGGGGTGCTGGAAAAGCCGTTTGCCCACATGGTATCGTTCACCGTAACCGCACCAGAGGTTCCCTTCTGCGAGCTGACCGTTACCGTATAGCGAATCGTTCCGTTGCTCTGAAGTTCGCCTTTTTTGTCGATTGAAAGGTCTGTGTTTTTCTCCTGCTGGGACGGATGAACCGTAATTTTTGTCCCGTCACTAAACTGATGGGTGACATCGCCGGAAGCATTGCTGTTGTGTACGGTTCCCTCAAATTCGATCTTTCCTGTAAATCCGGTCTGGTGGTCAAATGCATTCGTATCAAATATAAGAGTAATTTTCCCGTCCGTTCCGACGGTATAGTCACCGATGTCATTTCCGTTACTGTCTCTGATATCCCCGGACTGGTTGTTGCCGGGCACAATCACACCATCCCCCAGCGAGTACGTCAGCGTATTGGATTTTATCTTTCCAGACTGGATTTTATAATTGATGATGAATTTTGCCGAATCTCCATTTGTAAATTCGCCTGTGGAAACCCATTTGCCGCCCGAATATTTGTAACTCTCCACGCCTGTGATAAATCTCGACAGGTCCTCACTTTCAGATCCGGATGCAGCCCTTAGTACCGGCATTCTCGCCGCTTTCGCAGAAGCAGCGCCAGAATTTGTCTCGGCTCCGCCATTTTCTCTTGCACTGCTTTCCAATGTAGCGCCATCCGCTGTATCATCTTCATTTGCGGTTTTGTCTGTTCCTCCGGATTCATCTGCGCTCTTTGCGGACTCCGTCGGCGCCGCTGCCGGGGCCGCTGTAAGAGTCGGCGCAGCCGTCGGGACTGGTGTTGCCGTCGGAACTGGTGTTGCCGTCGGAACCGGCGTCGCCGTCGGGATCGCCTCGACCTCCGCGATGACATAGTCCGAGAACTGCTCCGCCGTGAAGGAAACGTCCGTCAGGGCGCCATGTTCATTCTGCACAACCTGCGGCCTGTTCTCTGCATTTGCCGAATCCGCGAGATTCTCAGCGACATACTGCCCGCCCGCGTTTGTGATGTGGAACACGGCCCACTGCGCATTCGCGCTGACTTTCTCAACCGGCTCCGCAAATGTCACCTTCACGTGAACAGACGCCGCCGGCTCTGTCTCGCTGCCGCCCGCATCAAGGAATGTCAGGGAATACGGATAGCACGCCGCCGTCTGCTCGCCCTTTGCCGCAAGAGCCGCGTCGGTCAGAGCCTGATCGCCCGCAGCCTGAGCCGCAAGCGCCGCGTCGCCTGAATTCTTATCGATGAATTTCACGGAAAATGAGCTGCCACTCTGAAATGCGCCAGCTTCGTAATGAACCTCGGCGTTCGTCGCAACAGACTTCGCCTGCCCGCTTCCTGCCAGAACAGGCGTCGTCGTCTCCGCCGTAAATGTGCCCGCTGGCAATGCCTGCTCCGCTCCGGTCTGATCCGCATTTTCCTCAGCCGCCGTCTGAACAACGCCGACCGCCTGATCTGCCTGTTCACCGGCAGCCGTCTGCTCAGTGTCTCCGGCAGTCTGCTGCACCGCCGCGTCCTCAGACGTAGCGGTTTTCGCCGGACGAACCATGCCTATTGTCGTCACGACCAGAACGATCGCTGCGAGAAATGCAACGAGACGCCTCTGGAAAGATGCAGTCCTTGCGACTGACCATATGCGCTTGATGTACTCCCATACCCTCTGAATCATATACCCTTTCGTCCTCCTGCAGAAAATATCAATTCTGTCAGAACTTCCACGTGCATGAAGCGCGAAAGTTTTAGCTTCCCTGTCTCCGGCTGTGCCTCACTGATTCTGGCCGTGTCGCCTGCCGGACAAGCTGCCGCGCTGTCCCAGCCCAAAGTCAGACGGGATGTGCGAAATCCCACCGGCCGAAGCTTACCCGGATTGCGGTCTGTCCAGCCTTCCGCCTCTCCTACCCGGCCGCTCCGATTCTGGTGAACGGCCAGATTCTGAAAATGAGCTTTCCCGCGATCTGTTCATCGGCGACGCAGCCGATATCGGCGTCCCTCGAATCAAGCGAGACCGCCCTGTGATCTCCCATGACGAATATCCTGCCATCCGGCACCTGATACGGAAGATCAATCGTGCATGTGCCGAGGCTCTTTTCATTTGCCGCCAGATACGGTTCGCTCAGCATCTTGTCATTGACATAGACATTGCCGTCGCTGTCTATGTCGATCCAGTCACCTGATTTCGCAATCACACGCTTGATCAGGATCTTGTTGTTGAAGTAGAAGGCGATGAGATCGCCCTGCTTCAAACTGCCTGTCGGACGGACCGCGACGACGACGTCTCCTGCCTCAAGCGCCGGCGTCATGGATGTCCCGTAAATACGGAACACCGGAAAAAGAAGCGTCGAGACCAGGACTGCCGCCGCTGCCACGGTGATCAGAACAGACACGACGTGCCAGATACTCTGCCAGTAGCGGCGGCGCCTGCCAGTGCGCTCTTCATTTGTCTGTTCTGCTGCCGGACTGCCAGTCCGTTCTGCCTGTGTCTTCGTCTTCATTTCCTCCGTCAGTTATCCTGTAAAATCTACAGGTATCTGTATTATATGATTCTGGGTGTTCCTCATACCCCCCCCCTTGCGTGACAGATGTGTTATTTACTTCTATGTGTGTACCGATATGCGTGCAAACTTCATGTTTTCAGTCTCTTAATCGTTTTCACGGGAGAGTGAAGCGGCCGGCTCTCCCGGGAGACGCGCCTTGTTCACTGCACTCTTCTTTGTCCCGCCTGTGCTTATAACTGAGCGTATTCTGAAACTGTTCACATACAGAGCAGACGGGCTTCCGCTGAAATTCTCCCGGGCGCCCTGACTGGGACCGATTCCACGAAGGGGCGGAAGCGCCGCGGCAGACTTTATACAGGACTCGCCATTTTCGTGGTCTGACGAATGAACATAGTGTCCCTTGCTTTTCGTAAGGCGTGGGAAATTA
>JAZHVT010000040.1:0-15122 GCA_036453145.1 Eubacteriales bacterium | reverse complement strand
ATGAGGGGAGCCGCCGCGCCGTGAAGGACCGGAGCCTTGAGATCGAGCCGCGGAGCGTGCTTGTGCTGCACGCGGTCAGTGAGAGCGAATTCTACAGGTAAACGGGAGAGCTGCGCACACGCGAAATCGCAGGCGGCCGCGAATATCAGGGCGGTATCGGGCGGACGTAAGCAGAAGCGGCGTCTGCACTTGCAAAAACGCGCGTGTCATGGCAAAATCGTAAGAACAGGAAGCAAATGGGTTCCGGCTGGGGAGCGGGATCCGGAAGGAAGGAGTTTTTATGGCTTGTACAACAATCCTGGTTGGAAAAAACGCAACTTATGATGGCTCGACAATGATTGCCAGGAACGACGACTCACAGTCGGGAAAGTTCACGCCGAAGAAATTCGTCGTCGTGACGCCTTTTGAGCAGCCACGTCACTATATTTCCGTCATTTCCCATGTGCAGATCGATCTGCCGGACAATCCGCTCAGATACACGGCTGTTCCGAACGCAGTGGCCGGCGAGGGCATCTGGGCCGCGAGCGGCGTCAATGAAATGAACGTCGCGATGACGGCTACAGAGACAATTACGTCGAATCCGCGCGTGCTCGGTGCTGATCCGCTCGTGGAGTATAAGGCTCCGGAGGGAGATAAGCCGGAGACAATCGGAGGAATCGGCGAGGAGGACCTCGTGTCGATCACACTTCCGTACATTCACACGGCCCGCGAGGGCGTTGAGCGGCTCGGGAGCCTTCTCGAGAAATACGGAACCTATGAAATGAACGGCATCGCATTTTCCGATGTCAATGAGATCTGGTGGCTTGAGACGATCGGCGGTCATCACTGGATCGCAAAGCGCGTTCCCGACAATGTGTACGTCGTCATGCCGAATCAGCTCGGCATCGACAGCTTCGATCTGAGCGACGCGATGGGCGCGAAGCAGGAGCATATGTGCTCGGCTGACCTGCCCGATTTCATCAAGAGAAATCACCTTGATGTCTCGCAGGGCATGGCCTTTAATCCGCGCGACGTGTTCGGCAGTCGCGACGACGCAGACCACGTCTACAACACACCGCGCGCATGGTTCATGGAGCGCTGGCTCAATCCGAAGACGATCCGCTGGGACGGACCGAATGCTGAGTATACACCGGAGAGCGATAATATTCCGTGGAGTATGATTCCGGAGCGGAAGATCACACCGGAGGACGTCAAGTACGTCCTGTCCGCGCACTATCAGGGAACGGAGTATGACCCGTACGGCGCGTACGGAGATCCCAGAAAGCGCGGCATGTACCGCTCGATCGGCGTCAACCGCAACGACTTCATGGCCCTGCTCCAGATCCGTCCGTATATCGCGGAGGAGTCGAGAGTGATCGAGTGGCTTGCATTCGGCTCAAATGCATTTAATGCGGCTGTGCCGTTCTATGCGAATGTCACGACGACGCCGGAGTATCTTGCGAACACGACGGATGAGGTCACAACGGACAATTTCTACTGGGCAAACCGCCTCGTCGCGGCGATGGCTGACGCAGATTTCGGCCACTGCCTGCCTCACATCGAGCGCTATCAGGAGGCTGTCATGGCGAAGGGACATGAGCTGATCCACCGCTTTGACGGAAATCTGTTCATGGAAAATGACGCGGAGGAGAAGGCACGCATCCGTGAGACGGCGAACCAGGCGATCGCGGATGAGCTGAAGAAGCTGACGCAGGAGCTGCTTGGGAATGTGCTCTACACGAGAAGCTGCGGCATGCGGAATTCTTATTCAAGATCGGACAACTGAGAACAGAACGTAATACAAACGATATGCCGCCGGGCGGGCCGGGCACACGTGCCTCCCGTCCGGCGGCTTGTCATTTGGTCAGAGCTGCCCATGCGGGCGAAGATGTGGGCGGCAGTTCATTTTCCGGAGGAAAGCTATGTTAAAGGGAAAGACGATTATTCTCGGTGTGACGGGAGGCATTGCGGCATATAAGGCGGCGGGCCTTGCCAGCGCGCTCACAAAGCTGCATGCGTCCGTTCAGGTCATCATGACGGAAAATGCACAGCACTTCATCACACCGAATACATTTGAGGCGATCACGAAGCAGAAATGCCTCACGGACACCTTCGACAGAGACCATCCGTTTGAGGTGGAGCACATCGCGCTCGCAAAGCGCGCAGACCTCGTGATCATCGCGCCGGCGACGGCGAACACGATGGCGAAGCTGGCCTATGGCTTTGCCGACGACATGCTGACGACGACGGTGCTCGCGTGCACCTGCCCGAAGCTGATTGCGCCTGCGATGAATACGGCGATGTATGAGAATCCGGTGACAAGGGAAAATGAACAGCGTCTGCGCCGCTTCGGCTGGACTGTCATTGAGCCGGAGGCCGGTGTGCTCGCCTGCGGCGATGTCGGACGGGGGCGGCTCCCCGATCAGGAACTGATACTCGAGTATATCCTCAGGGAGCTTGCACTGCCGAAGGACCTCGCGGGGAAGAGGGTTCTGGTCACGGCGGGGCCGACGCAGGAGAGCATCGATCCGGTGCGGTATATCACGAATCACTCGACCGGCAAGATGGGATACGCGATCGCGCGCATGGCGATGCTGCGCGGGGCGGACGTGACGCTCGTGAGCGGACCGACAAGTCTTGCGCGCCCCTCATTTGTCAGCTTCGTGCCGGTTGTGAGCGCGGCGGACCTCTTCCGGGAGGTGACGGCGAGAGCCGCGGAGCAGGATATCATTATCACGCCGGCAGCGGTCGCGGACTACAGACCGGCCAGCGTCTCGGACGAAAAGATCCACAAGAAGGACGGGAACCTCTCGATCGCGCTCGAGCGCACGGAGGACACGCTGCAGTATCTCGGCGATCACAAGCCGGAGGGACAGCTCCTGTGCGGCTTTGCGATGGAGACGTCCGACCTTGAGGAACGCGCGCGCGGCAAGCTTGCAAGGAAGAATCTCGACATGATTGTCGCAAACAATCTGAAGGTCAGCGGCGCCGGCTTCGGGACGGACACGAACGTCGTGACGCTTATTACGCGGGACGGCGAGGAGAAGCTTGCGATCATGAGCAAGAAGGACGTGGCGATGCGGATTCTGGACCGGCTCGCCGGGATGGATACGGCATACAGTTCACACGCTATTCAAAATCGCATGCGGTCATGAATATCAGGGCGGTATCGGGCAGACTCCGTCCTCCTCAGCTTCCCTTCGCCGCTGACACAGCGGCGAAGGGTGATCTTCGGACTCCTCCGTATAACGCCCTCACCGCTCCTGATATCATTGACCGCTTTCCGAGGTTTGATAGCGTGTGAACTGTAACGACGCCGTAATTGCCGGCGTGTATACGGAAAAACAGGGTCTCGCATATTGTATACAAGTGTGATATACTTCATCTGTTGCGTGTACTATATCCCTGACTGCGGGACGCACGCGGCGCGGAGCATGGCCGAAAGGCGCGGTGCCGTACCCTCTGTGGATGGCAACCGGTGCACAGGCGGCAGTTCTTTGCTCCGGGCGGCGGACTCCTTAGAGAAAGGGGAATAATAACAGGAGGATTGACAAATGAAACTCACTTCCGGTAAAACGGTCAGACTGACTCTCTATGGACTTCTCACAGGTATTCTGATTCTCATGGCATGTACGCCTCTCGGATATCTGAATATCGGACCGCTCGCGATCACCTTCAACATGATTCCGGTC
Source organism: Eubacteriales bacterium (assembly GCA_036453145.1). Classification (GTDB taxonomy): domain Bacteria; phylum Bacillota; class Clostridia; order Lachnospirales; family Lachnospiraceae; genus Chordicoccus. The sequence continues at coordinate 11,451 of JAZHVT010000040.1, read as the reverse complement.
GCGATTGCGGCGATTACGCTTGGTCCGGCGGGAGGCGCGATCATCGGCGCCGTCTTCGGCATGACGTCATTTCTGCAGTGCATGGGTATTCTCGGTATGTCGGGAATGGGAGCTGCGACATTCGCGATCAGCCCGTTTCTTACATTTGTACAGAGAATGCTGCCGCGTGTGCTCGACGGATTTCTGCTCGGCTATATCTATCGCTTCATGAGAAAACACAGCGCGTCATTTGCCGCGTGCGCTGTGACCGGTTTCTTTGCGGCATTTCTGAATACGCTGCTGTTCATGGGACTTCTTGTCCTTCTCTTTGGAAACACAGCGTATGTGCAGAATCTCATGGGCGGGCATAACGTCATTGTCGGCGTCTGCCTGATGATCGGAGTCAATGCGATCTTCGAGATGCTCGCATCGACGGTGATTACCGGAGCTGTCGGAACAGCGCTTGTGAAGGCGGGATTTACGGCCCGCCGGCCTGAGGCGGTGAAGAAGGCGGCTGTCTGAGACAAATCATGTAAAAACTGGCGGAGGACGGACATGAAATTTGGCATCATAGGACCGGGAAATATTGCGCGCAAATTTGCGGATGCGGCCAGACGGCTGGACGGAGTCGAAATTGTAGCTGTTGCGTCGCACGATCGCGTGAAAGCAAGAAAATTCGCACGAGAATTTGGCATTCCGAAGGTCTACACGGACGATGAAGAGCTCGTGACAGACCCTGAGGTCGGAGCGGTTTACATTTCCAGGATCAATGTCTTTCATGTGAAGGCCGCGCTTCTCTGCCTGGAGCATTACAAGCCGGTCATCTGCGAGAAGCCGCTCGCAATGACGACGGGAGAGGCGGAATATGTGCTCTCGAGCGCCGAGCGGAAGCACATCCTGTTCATGGAAGGGATGTGGACGCTTCATCTGCCGGTTGTTCAGCAGGTTAAAAAATGGGTGAGCGAGGGACGAATCGGCACGGTCAAGTACATGGACGCCGATTTCACATTTTACGCTCCGTATGATAATGAGCGGCTCTACACACCGAAGCTCGGCGGCGGTGCAGTACTGGACGTCGGGATTTATCCGATCGCGTTCTCACTTTATATCGCGGGTGAGTTCGTGAAGACGCGCAAGTCGTCCGTCTATGTCGGGCCGACCGGTGTCGTCGAGATGGGTGCGTCGCTCCTGCAGTTCACGAACGGCATGGTCGCGAACTGCTCATTCGGCATTCAGGGAAATGCAGACAACTCTGCGCATATTTACGGGTCCGAGGGACGCATCGTGATGCCGGAGTTCTGGTCGGGGCATAAGGCGACTCTGTATGATCTGAAGGGAGATATCGTCGATGAGGTGGCGGATCCGGAGCCGAACGGCTTCATCTATGAGATCCGCGATTTTGTCGATGCGTATGAGAAGGGCCTCACGGAGGTCTCACCGACCGATCACCATATGACGCGGATGTGCGCGAAGCTTATGGACGGAACTCGCTGGGACGGCGGTATCGAGGCAAGTGTACGGACGGACTGAAATACACCTAATAGAGCCATATGCCGGGAATCGTCAGGATCCCCGGTATATGGCTTTTTGCATTCAGGCGAGTGCTTCCGGGTTGTCGAGCAGTGCGCCGCCAGCCTGGCAGGCCGGGCAGACGCAGTACTTTCCGCCGGCAGCTTTTGACTTTTCAGCCTGCTCCTTCAGAGCCTTCGCGCCGTCCGCGCCGAAGATCTTGACGCCGTGCTCCGACTTAGTGAGCGCGATCAGGTCGTCGACCGATGTGACGTCCTCTTTAAGCTCCTTCAGCAGTGCGTCGGCAGCGGCCTTCTCGCCGTCCGTGCCGACAGCCTTGAGATATGCCTCACCGGCGGCCTTCGCCTCCGGGCAGCAGGACGGAGCTGCAACAAGCTTCTTTACTTCTTCGATTGCTTCCTGTTTTGTCATAAGAAAATCCTCCTTATCTTACATTGGGGTGCTGAATTAAGTATAGCATATTTCGACGGCCGTGAATCGCGGCTCTGAGCCGGCCGGACCGGTATTATAAAAGGCAATATTCAGCCCCCAGACTCGGAACGCTTCGCGTTCCTCGTTGTGGACGGACAGAGCGGCTTCGCCGCTTGTCCGCCCCCTGGAAACCTTCTGAAACCGTCCGGCGAGCAAGCTCTCCGTCCGGATTTCATTGGTTTCCAAGGGGGTGCTGAATAATTACAAGATGAAATCAATTTCACACTTTCTTTCTTTTGCGGTCATATCTTGTTCACATTTCGCCGGTATAGTGTTACTTGTAAGCGAGAGAGATACACTTACGAAAAACACTAGCAAATCTTTTTCATACCATGATGCAGGGGATATGCCAGATCCCATACATCAATCCTTCCTTCCCTTTAGGAGAGCGCATCCGAACTGCCAGCGGATGCGTTTTCTTTTTGTCCACAGGTTGTATGCAGCCGGCGATTCGGATATTCTCACTTAATTTTTCTGCAGAGGTTGAACAAAAGACCCAATGGGTGCTATAGTTAATATGTCTGCGATATGCAGACTCCATTCTGACTGCGAAAAGAGGTGAAACAGATGGAAGGCAGCGACGGCGGAGCCCGATGTCCTTATCGAATAGAAAATGAAATGAGGACAGAAGGAAAGGCCACCTCTGCAGGTTCCTTCTGTTTCCTGTTTTTGATCTGACTTTGCTCTCCGTTCTCATTTCATTTTCAGCAGAACTTATAATTTCATAGTGCCTGTGTCGGAGTCTGTCCATTTTTCGGAGAGATTTTGCGCAGGAGGAGAAGGAGGCTGAAGAATGAGTACGGAAGAAATGCAGGAAAACCACTCCGTTGAGGAAATCCTCAGCATTATCAGATCTCAGAAATCTCCGAAGGTGATTCGCGATGAGCTGAGCGATTATCATGCGAATGATATCGCTGATGCGCTCCCGGAGCTTACAAAGCGGGAGCGCATGAATCTGTACCGTCTTCTTGACGTGGATGCTCTCGCAGAGGTATTTGAGTACACGGAGGATAATTCGGAGCAGTACCTCGAGGAGCTCGACCCGAAGAAGGCAGCGGACATCCTCGGTAGCATGGAGACAGATACGGCGGTCGATATTCTGAAGGAGTGTAAGTCGCCGCAGAAGAAGCTCTGGCTTGAGCTGATGAGCCAGGAGAAAAGAAATTCGCTGCAGATGCTGGCAGCATATGACGAGGACCAGATCGGTTCCCGTATGACAACGAATTTTGTCACTCTGAAGTCCAGCATGGGCATCAAGGAGGCGATGCGGTCGGTCGTAAATCAGGCCGCAGACAACGATAATATTTCCGTTATTTATGTCCTCGATGAGAAGGGCATCTATTACGGGGCCCTCGATCTGAAGGATCTCATTATTGCCCGCGAGGGACAGAAGCTGGAGGATCTCATTTCCACCGGTTATCCGTACGTCTACGCGGATGAGCAGATTGATGACTGTCTGTCAGAGATTCAGGATTATTCCGAGGAATCGATCCCGGTACTGTCTGATGACAACCACATCCTCGGCGTCATCACGGCGTCGGATGTCGCGCAGGTCGTCGATGACGAGATGGGCGAGGATTACGCAAAACTCGGTGGTCTGTCCGCAGAGGAAGATTTGAACGAGCCGCTGAAGAAGAGCGTACAGAAGCGTCTGCCGTGGCTGGTGCTTCTGCTCGGTCTCGGCATGCTCGTCTCGAGCGTCGTGAGCCTCTTCGAGACAGTTGTCGCCCAGCTGACAATTGTCATGATTTTCCAGTCGATGATCCTCGATATGTCGGGAAATGTCGGCACACAGTCGCTGGCGGTTACGATCCGCGTCCTTATGGACGAGCATCTGACGGCCCGTGAGAAGGGTCATCTTGTGTGGAAGGAGTGCCGTGTCGGCGCGACGAACGGCTTCTTCCTCGCTATCATTGCCCTCGGCGGTGTCGGCGTGTATCTGATGGCCGTCAAGCATCAGCCCGCAGGGGCCGCATTTGCGATCTCAGGCTGTATCGGCATCTCGCTGATTGTGGCGATGATCATCTCGAGTCTCGTCGGAACGGTCATTCCGCTGTTCTTCAAGAAGATCGGCGTGGACCCGGCAGTCGCGTCCGGCCCGCTCATTACGACCGTGACCGATATGGTCGGTGTCGTGTGCTACTACGGACTTGTGTGGCTGCTTCTTATCAAAATGCTGGGAATGTAAGGTGTGGACCTCCGGGAAACCGGGGGCCCTTTTTTGATGTCTGTATGATTGAGGCTTCAGGATATCTTTTCGGTATGGAAAGGTTAGAGGTTTACTCGGTTTGTCAGTATGCTAATATAATATATTAGAAAAATCTGGCGGTGGAATTCAAATTTGTTAGATAGGAAGAGTGTTGGAATTTATGGGAGCAGGTATGAACAGGACTGAGACGATGCCTTTTCTTTATGCCGTTATGAGCGGAAGAATGCACATCGTAAAGCTTTATGATGGCTTAACCTTCGGTGCATCCTCCATGCTGAAGCATTATGATCTGGAGCTTCCCGCAGCGGCCGGGAAAATGGCGTCCGGCTTATTTAAGTCGGGCGGAGAAGGAAAATGGTATGTTCAGTGCACTGACAGAAGCTTCAAGGTGAATGGACAGACAATTAAGAAAAATCAGTATGCTGCTCTTGGCGAGGGATGTGAGATACGCCTTGCGGGAGGCAGAGAAGAGCCGATTGCAGATCCGGTCTTCTTTGTTTTCAGTGAATCTGACGCCTATCAAAGAGCATGGATGCAGACAGACTTTGCCGCAGCTGCTTCTAATGATGGAAGGCTAAGCGGTATGGCAAATGGTGATTGCAGATGGATCGCCGGAAGGCTGCTTATCCGGTTAGGCAGCATGCTGCTTTATCAAAATGAAGGCTCGGCGACTTCAGCGTCTGCTCAAGGTGTAAAGCCATCTGCTTCAGCACCTGCGCAGAAACTCGATTCCCATACCGGACATCTGGATATTGATATTCGTGAAGTGACCGTAGGAGGGGCTTTCAGAAACAAAACAATCCTGAAGGATGTTCATTTGTCCATGGAAGCGGGACAGATGGTGATGCTGCTTGGAGGGTCCGGCGCCGGAAAATCGACCTTCATGGAATCGGTAACCGGTCTCAGAACTTCTAAAACGGAGGTGCGGTTTGGCGGCAGAGACCTGCTGCATGATCAGGAGGCGAGAAGCGTGTTTTGCCTGGTTCCACAGGACCCGCAATTCCGTATGGACGATACAGTTTACCATACGCTTGATGATGCTGCTATCTTGAATGCGCCGCCGGCTATCGCTGAGAACCGTGACAGAAGAGAAGCAAGAGTCAGAGAAATCCTGGGCATGATGGATCTGGAAAAGGTTGGGAAGCATAAATGTGCTTCTCTTTCCGGAGGCCAGAAAAAGAAACTCAGCATCGCGCTCGAATATATTGCGGAACCGCGGATTATGTTTCTGGATGAGCCTGATTCAGGTGTCGATGGACCGATGGTCGATGAAATTATTGACGGGCTTCGCAAAATTGCCGATGAGGGCAGAATTCTATGCATGATTACGCATAGTCCGGACAGGATTCGGGACCGCTTCGACAAGATTGCTGTTATAGCCAAGAGTTCGGAAGATTGTGGAAGGCTGGCCTTTTACGGAAGTGTCCGGGATACGCTGCGTTATTTTGACTGCAGCACATTGGAAGAAGTTGTGGCAAAAGTTTCTGACAGGCCGGATTACAAGGCCGGGCCGGTCGTGGATCAGTATGTCAGTCAGTTTGAGAAGTTAAGAGGAGGCAGGTGAGAATGTTCGATGCTAAACAGATCCGCGTCTATATTCGGAAAGACTTCAGACTCATGTGCAACTGGCGAGGCTTATTCAATCTGATCTGCTCCTTTGCCATCCCTATGGTGATATCGCTGGTATTCCTTCCGGATAAGATGATGGTTAAATACCAGACGACAAGGATGGCATGCTTTGCCCTGGTATGTGCGGGAATCTGGATCGGCCTTTTCAATTCCGTAACGTCGATATGCGCAGAGCGGAAAGTAGTGAAGTTTGAGTATCAAATGAAAGGCCTGAAGTTGCCATCCTACGTTATGGCCAGAGTTATCGCAGAGGCGATTATCTGTGCAATCGAAGCTGCCTTGATTACTATAGTCATTTATCTTCGCTATGGAGATGGAATAACGGACAAGCTCCTGCAGATGCCGCTTATTTTTGTGACTTTTCTGCTGATTGTATTTTCCTCGGATATGCTGGCGCTGATTATATCGGCAGCAGCAAAGAAATCAGCCGGTGCCATGACTGTTATGCCGATGATCCTGATCGTGGAGCTGATTTTCTCTAATTTTATTCAGAAGCTGGATACGATCGGAAAAGGTGTCAAAGCCATCTCCTATCTGACGATTTCCAGATGGGGAACGACAGCATTCTTCACTATAGCGAACCGCAGCAGCCTGGTAGCTGAAAAAGGTACACAGGACTGGACTATCTTTAATTCCGATAGTGGGGCCTATCAGTTCAGCGGGGTGACAATCGCAAAGTGCTGGGGACTTTTGATTTTATTTGCCGTTGTGTACATTATCTTTGCTATGCAGCTGCTGAAGCTGGTTAAGAAGGATCAGCGATAAAGGAGAAAAACAATGCGAAAATGTTCGAAATGTGGAGAAATGGTTCCAGATGATGCTAATTTCTGTCCGAGCTGCGGCGCACCGGTCGCTCCGCAGACGACGAATCATGATACACAGCAGAGAGCCCCACAGCCGGACTCTGCGGTATACAGACCAGATGTGATTGATGTCCATAAAGAAAAGAAAAATAAGGGCAGAGGCCGAAGGATCATACCGATCCTGGCTCTAATCGTGGTGGCTTTTATAGTTCTTTTCGTTGCGGCATCGAAGTTCGGCCTTATAGATCTCGGAGTCAGACTTCCCGGCAGTAAGCCTGTCATTAATCTTGAGAATTACGTACAGATTAAGTTTGAAGGATATGATGGAAACGGCTATGTGAGTGATGACTATCCGACGCTTGACCAGAAGGCTCTGCAAAGAGAAATGGACAAGGTGGCAAAGGACCATCAGGGTTCTGCTGATGAAATTGCACAGAATGTTACTTTGGAGCTGGCGAAGGATGGAAAGCTGATCGATGCGAAAACAAAAAATCTGAGCAATGGGGAGGTAATTACGGTTCGGCTGGATTATGATGCTGATACCCTGCAGGACATCTGCCCGGAGATCAATTTTACCGGAAGCTCAAAAGATGAGGAGGTTGACCTGAAGGTTCTGACTCCTATCGATCCTTTCGAAGACTATCATCCGACTTTCGATGGAATTTCGCCCTATGGTCATGTTGATCTGGATATCAGTGTTCTGTCGTCAGATGATGCTTCTTTTGTCGGCAAGTGTTATACCGATTACGGAACTCTTCCGTTTGACTTCTATCTGAACGACAAAAAGGTGGATACAGATACCTATGTGGCAGTTGGCGATACGCTGGAGATGCGGCTCAATGATAACGGCCGCGCCACGCTGGAAGAGGAGGGACTGACCTGTGATTCTGGGAAAAAGACCAAGGAGTACAAGATCACTCTGGCTGATTTTGACCAGGGACAGTATGTGACAGATCCGGCGAAGATCGACGAAGATACAGCCTCCGCCATGCAGGATAGAACGACAGCCACCGCGAAGGCCTGTGCCGCCGACTATGAGGAGCTGAAGACTCCGGCGCTGATCGGAAAATGTATTTTAAGCGTCAAAGAAGGCATCGATTCGGATGACTATCAGCATCCATATACAGCTTATGTATATTCCATAGAAGACAATGATCCGGAGTCTGACGAAAATTCGGAGACTCCTCAGACACACTACATTCTGGTAAACGGACCTGCGATAGTCGAACAGGTGGAAAATCATGGCAAGGAAGATGTATTGAAGAATCCTGGCAATACTATCCAGAGCTTTGATAAGGATGAGGATGCATTCAGTTCTGACTGGTATGACGAGAAGGATGATCTGAAGCTGAGCTTTCAATCTCTGATGGATACGTATGACCTGAATATGGACAGCGGACTGAAAGAAGCCCTCAATTGGACTGATTGACGTTCTTGCTTGTTGTCAAAGCAGGTACTGACCGGCCGGCTCGTGGCAAAAGGAGACTTATAATGAAAGAACATGACCTGATTCTGGTCACGGATATGCAGAATGTGTACACGAGGGGGCAGGCGTGGGCCTGCCTCGACACGGAGGGCGCGGCGGCCCGGATCGAGCGGATTGTTCGCGAGGCAGAGCGCAGGTATTCGTCCCCGAAGGTGCTGTTTACGGAATATCTCGCGCCGGAGCATCCGGTCGGCGCGTGGAAGGTATATAACGAGACCTATGCGGTCATCAATGCGGACCCGTATCTCAACGCACTGCTCCCGGAAATGAAAAGCCTGTCGGAGAAGTACCCGGTATATTCGAAGAGTACGTACTCGTCCATGTCGATTCCTGAGGTCCGAGCGTCTGCGGAGGCAGCGGAGCGCGTGGTCCTTACGGGTGTCGTCTCGGAGTGCTGTGTGCTCTCGACGGCATTTGCGGCGATAGATCTCGGCTGCCACGTCGTGTGGCTTAAGGACGCGGTGTCCGGTTTCGACCGTGACAAGGAGCGGGGTGCAGAGCTGATGCTCGAGGGACTCTCACCCGTGCACACGACCCTCATGACGACGGAGGAATATCTCGAGGAGTAGGGGATGAAGTCAGGTCCTGCCATTAAACGCTACAGAAAGAGGCCGGCGTAGGGCTTGTGAGGCAAAATAGGCGCCTGGCGGATACAAGTGTAGGGGTTGACAGCAAGAATTAGCCGTCAAATACTACGGAAAGAGGCCGGCGTAGGACTTGTGAGGTAGAATAGGCGCCCGGCGGATACAAGTGTAGGGGTTGACAGCAAGAATTAGCCGTCAAATACTACGGAAAGAGGCCGGCGTAGGGGTTGCGAGATGGCTTAGGCGTCTAGCGGATACGGGCGTAGTGTTTGTGGGCAGGATCTTGCCATCAGACGCTACAGAAAGAGAAAACCGTAGGGTGTGAAGGCGAGATTTTTAATCAGGCACTATAAAGTTGACGTCTGTTGCGAAAAAGCTCCCTATGGTATACTAACAGTAGATGCATGGGTGACGGAGAAGCTTCTCCGTATGGTAATTGAAATGCATGGAGGGATGGATATGAAGAAAAAATGGTTGGCGGCTCTTCTGAGCGCGGCAATGCTTGTGACCGCGTCTCCGGCGGCCGCGATGGCACAGACGCTCCCGGATTCGTCCGCGGAGACCGTGGTCGGTGCGGCTTCATCGGATTCGGCTGCGAGCGCGTCTGCCGGACAGACCGCGCAGGCGGCAGAGAATAATGGTACCGGAACCGACTCGCAGACAGCGGGAAATGATGCTGCCAGAGCAGGCGCGCAGACAGTCGACGAGGCAGGCGGAGCATCTGATAACGATGCGTCCGCAGCATCCGGTCAGACTGCTTCAGACGCAGCGAATAGCAGCACGATCGACAGCGCGACGACTGATTCTGCACAGTCCGCGACAATCGTCGGCGATGCGGCAAATGCAAGCATCTCTGTCGCTGTCTCTGACAACGAGGACACGGCGGAAATCACTGTGACGGATCCCGAGGCCAAGGACGGCAAGCTGATCCTTGCGGTCTGGAGCATGGTGAACGGGCAGGATGATATCCAGTGGATCAATACAGTGAAGCAGGCAGACGGAACGTATACCGCAGAGGTCGATCTCACAGATTTCGACGGCTACGGCACATTTGCGTGCCACGCCTATCTGCAGACGACATCCGGCGCGATGGAATTCCAGACCTACACGAATTTTGATGTTCCGGAACCCGCAAAGGGTGTCAAGGCAGAGCTGAGCGGCGATACGAAGATGATTTCGGCGTCGGCCACAGGCGTGAGCCCGAATGCGACGCAGGTCCTGTTTGCTGTCTGGAGCGACGCGAACGGGCAGGACGATATCACATGGGAATCCGCGAATAAGGCCGGCAATGGCGTGTGGTATGACGAGGACATCAGGGTCAGCGGCCACAAGAATGCGGGTCTCTACCACATTCACTGCTACCAGTATATAAACGGCGCAGCCTCATTTATCGGCGCTTCGGAGCTTACTGTTCCGGGCGCGACAGCGACGGCGACGATCGAGGACATCAACAATGAGACCGGCGAGTTCACAGTCCGCGTTTCCGGCATCAATTCCCCGTCGGGCGTCTCCTCAATCCTTGTTCCGATCTGGGGCGATGTGAACCAGCAGAACGACATCATCTGGGAGACACCGGTCAAGTCGGGAAATGACTACATTGTGAAGACCTCGGTTGCAAAGCATCTGTATGAGACGGGCACATATTTCGCACATGTCTACATCACGGACGGCAATGGCATTCAGAGCTGTGCCGCGCAGACATCCGCGGATATCACATATTCCGATACAAATGCACTGACAGCGACCGTCTCGTCCGATCAGAAAACCGTGACAGTCTCCTACCGCGGCATCCGCGCCATCAACGGCGAGGCCCTGAAGGCAGCGGTCTGGAGTGCGGACAACGCGCAGGACGACATCCGCTGGTATGATATGACGACGAAGGACGGCATTGCATCGGTCACGTTCCCGATCTCGAACCACAAGTCGGCCGGCAAGTACTATGTACACCTCTACTCCGGGACATCGACATTTGTCACGGACACGACATTTAATGTCACACCGGTCACGGCATCGGGCCTTACCGTCAGCAGCATAAACGGAAATGCAGGGACCTTCCATCTGACGCTCTCCGGCGTGAGTGCGCCGGCAGGCATCAGTGATGTGAAGATCGCGGTCTGGCCGACGGGTGATCAGAGCAAGATGTACTGGTATACACCGAAGCAGACGTCCGCCGGTAACTATGAGGTCGATGCGAGCGTCGCACATCATGGAAATGTATTTGGCGATTACACGGAGCACGCCTACGTCTGGGGCGCGAACGGCATTCTCTGCCTCGTCGCTCACACGACGAGCTCGATCGCGGCGAGCGGCTACGTCTACGCGACGCCGACGAGCGCCACGACCTGCACCGTCACAGTCGTTAATCCGGGCAGCAACGTGAAGAGCGTTCTGTTCCCGACCTGGAGCGCGACGAACGCGCAGGACGATATCGTCTGGTACACAGCGACAAAGACGGGCGCGAATACCTGGTCTGCAAATGTAAACAGCAAGAACCATAAGCACAGCGGCATGTACTACACGCACTGCTACGCGACCAACACGGCCGGTGTTCAGTCATTTGTCGGATATACGACCTATGATCTGCAGTACATCTCCGCAAATCATAACCAGGATATGTACAACCGCGCGCAGGGACAGTCAAGTCCAAATTTGTGTGTAAATTGCTCTTAGGTACCTGCGGTGCCAAGGGATGCCTTGCATCCCTTAGCTAACCACCAGCTCTCTTGAAGGGACTGTCAAGGGTGCGTAAGCACCTCGAAG
>JAZHVT010000039.1:0-15491 GCA_036453145.1 Eubacteriales bacterium | reverse complement strand
GACTTTTCCGACATTTTGTCGTCACATCTGCATCGTTTGCGTATTCTTTGACTACAGTTAACCTAGCGGTTTACTTCCCTCGCCGCACAGCTATGAAACTGTGCTATAGTAGAATTATACGGCAAGAACTATTTCTGCCACACAGGGAGGTATTTTTATGATGTACCCGTTTCTGACTTTGGATGATGAAACCGAAATCGTCCATTCGGACATGCAGCCCGACGGACGCGTCAAGGTATATATGGAACGCCCGGACGCGAAGGATGAACAAAAATGAAATCTCTCAAAACTTTATTTCTTACATTTCTTAAGATTGGTGCCTTCACGTTCGGCGGCGGCTACGCGATGATCGCCCTCCTGACCGCTGAATTTGTTGAAAAGAAGAAGTGGCTCACGAGCGAGGAATTCCTCGACATGGTCGCCGTCGCCGAGTCGACGCCGGGGCCTGTGGCCGTCAATTCCGCGACCTACATCGGGTACCGGATCGCCGGAGTCACAGGAGCGGCCGTCTCGACATTCGCCGTGTGTCTGCCTTCATTTATCACGATCTTTGTGATCTCGCTGTTCTTCGACCAGTTTCTCGCACTGAAATATGTCCAGTACGCGTTCGACGGCATCCAGGTGTGTGTCGTCTACCTGATCCTGTCGGCCGGCATCCGCATGCTGAAGCAGCTTTCGAAAAATGCACTGAACATCGTAATTCTCACAGCTGTCATGACCATCATGATCGCCTGCTCGCTGCTCGCCGTGAGCTTCTCATCGATCGCGTGCATTCTCGTCTGCGGTGCAGCGGGACTTGCCGTCTATATGGTCGGGCGCGCAAGACAGAAGAATAGAAAGGACAAGGCATGATTTACCTGAAGTTATTCCTCAGCTTTCTTGAGATCGGCGCCGTCTCATTTGGCGGCGGCTACGGCATGATCTCTCTCATCCGCGAGACCGTTCTCGGAAATGGCTGGCTCGACGAGAAGACGTTTCTGAATTTCATCGCTGTGTCCGAGTCGACGCCGGGACCGCTCGCGATCAATATGGCGACCTTCATCGGCTCGTCGCAGGGCGGCTTCCTCGGTTCACTCGTCGCGACACTCGGCGTCGTGCTGCCTTCATTTTTCATCATATTGATCATCGCATCGGTGCTGCAAAACCTCATGAAATACGCGGGCGTGCAGGGGTTCCTGTCCGGCGTGCGGCCCTGCGTCGTCTCGCTCATCCTCGCGACAGCATTCACGATGGGACTTGGCACTCTGCTCGGCGTGACGACGGCCGCGAAGGGAATTCATCCCGACGGGAAGGCGATCCTCATTTTCTTCCTGCTCATCGCGATCCATTTCGGCATAAAAAAAGCGACGAAGAAAGCTCCGTCGCCCATTCTCATGATTCTGATCTCCGCAGGAATCGGTATTGTGCTCCACTGAGCAAAACTCATCGTCTCGGCACGTCGAGCGAGTAGCTGTTCTGCCACGTGACGTCGGGGTCACCGCCGAATTCCGAGACGATGTACCCCTCTGCGAGCGTATCGAGCTTCTTCTTTGCCTCCGGAATGTCCGGCAGCCAGACCTCCTCGCTGACAAGCAGGCAGTCTCCATCATAAAAATCCGTCTGGAACTTGACGATCAGATAGCGGAACGGCCCGTTCTTTCCGACGCCGCTCACGGCCGTCACATGATAGCCCGCAAAGTCCTCATAGGATCCGTAAGCGGGGATATCCTCAGGCTTTATTTCCTTCCGGGTGAGTGAGTCCTCCGTGTCCCGGTCATCGCGGCTGCTTCCCGCATCGCCCAGCTTCCACGCCGGCACAACCGCATCCACGACATCGAGATGCGTCACCGTCTCCGGGTCCACCATCATGACAAATGAACTGTTATCTGTATCCTCTTTGATAAACTTCCACGAATCACTCACCTCAAGGAGCGCCTTCGCCTTTCCATTTTCATCAAGTACACGAACCGTCGCCTTCATAAGCAAGTCCTCCTCACGCTCATTCTACCACATCCATGCCGCCATAACAGACCTAACGACGGCATCCGGCCCCTCGTGCCCGGCGCCTCACGGCTGCGAGGGCTTCCCGTACCGCGCGTCCTCCTGATAGACAGGCAGCTGCAGCTCTGTCAGATACTCGTCCTTCTCGTTCGTCTCAAACCGGTCGATGTGGCAGAACTCCATCGGATCACCCATGACGACCATGTGGTGCTTCTCGGCATAGCGCAGCATTTTCGGCACAAGGATCTTTGACTTCTCGAAGCCGCCGCGATAGCAGACGCTAAGGTATGTGCCGGCAGGCAACGTGTAATTGCATTTAAAATGCAGATAATCCGAGTAGAAGAAGACATTCTTCGTCCGGAAATCATCGCCCGTATCGTTGAAGGAGTGGATGTCCAGCGTGTAGCAGTCGCACGCGCCGATCGTCGCGATCTTCTCCTTCATGGTCTGCGTGAATTTCGCGACCTCGTAGTTGATCATATTGTCGGGCATGTCCGCGTTCCGGATCATAAGGCACTGCCGCTCCGGAAGCTCGAGCTCACTGACCTCACCTGAGCAGTCGAGCTCCAGGTTCCGGTGAATCGCGTGAAGCCGGCCGCGGATTTCATTTCTCGTCTGCTCGAGCTCCGCGATCTTCCGTTCGATCACGTCCGCTTCCTTCTCCAGCATCGCCTGCATGTGGCTCAGGTTCCGGTCCTTCTCGAAGTTCAGAATCTCCTCCGTCGAAAAGCCGAGGTCCAGAAGCTCCCGGATCGTGTTCATCGTGCGGATATCGTCCAGCGTATACTGCCGGTAGCCATTGTCCGGATTTCGGACGGGGTGCAAGAGCCCGACCCTCTCATAGTACCGGATCGAGTCGACGCCGACGTGAAAGAGCTTCGACAAATCCCCGATCCGGAAGTACGCATTCTTCTCCAACGCCTCTTCCCTCCTGCAAATGAGCATCTCCTCTCATTATACAGGCAGGCGCGGATCCGGCAAGTGCAGGCTCTCCGCGTGCCGGCAGCTCATTTCTGTGTTTTCTTCAGCAGCTTCCGCGCGCTCTGCTGCGCGGAGTAGATCGAGCAGTTCCCGTTCAGAATATAGGCAACCGCGCACACAATGAGAAATTGAGTCATGTTCTGCGGTCCGAAGACCTCAAGTCCGATAAGGACAGGCGCACAGCCTCAGATCTGGTAGAACCGCTCGAAGCGGAGCGGCGTGAGATCGACGAGCGGATTCTCACCGACCGTGATCTGAGCCAGCATGTAGCCGACAGCCGGCGCCGTGCCGAAGCCGTGGCCGTTGAAGCCTGTCGCAAGAATGAGGCCCGGCGTCTCCTCCGGACGTCCGAGGACGCAGACGCCGTCGGACGTGCAGTCGCACCAGCCGGTCCAGCTGCGGACGATCTTTGCATTTTTCAGAGAGGGGACATAGCCCTCGATTGCGCGGCAGCTTGCGCCGAGCGTCGCGGCATGCGCGAAGTTGACCGTGTCCGTGTCCTCGTCCATCAGCGCCTCCGGGCCGGCGACTGCGCCGAACACAAATGAGCCGTGGTGCGTCTGATGACCGTAGAAGTCCGCGTCCGCGCAGCCGAGCATCTGCGGGAACATAACCGGCTCCATCTCTGTCACAAGGCAGCAGTCAATCTCGTCGTGCATCGGAATATCGAGGCCGACCGTGTTAATTAACTTCCGGCTTGCATATCCCGCTGCCATGATGACGTTGTCCGCCTCCATGACAGTGCCGTCCTCCAGAATGACCTCGCGGACTCTGCCGCGGTATTTCTTAAGTCCCGCAACCTTTGCGCCTGTGTAGAATTTCACGCCCATGTCGAGCGCACGCATGTAATAGCCGAGTGTCGTCGTCAGCGGGTTCGCATGACCATCCGTCGGGCAGAAACTTGCGCCAATGACCTGATCAGAGAGGTACGGGTTGATCTCATGGACGGTCTCCTTGTCGATCATCTCGACGCCGAGGCCCATGTTCTTGCAGTTCTGCGTGAGCGTGCGGAGCTTCTTCAAATGAGCCTCCGTCTTGCCCATCCGGATGTTGCCCTCCTGTGTGTACTCCGTGTCGACGCCGAGCTCCTCACTGAGGTGCGGCCAGAACTTCTCGACGGCGCACATCGCGACCGGAAGCTCACGGACGTCGCGGCCCGACTGGCGGACGCCGCCGCCGTTTCTGCTGGACGCGCCGTGGCCGATCGAGCGGGACGCCTCAAGAACGATCACGTTCGTGATCCCGCGCTTTGCCAGGTAATATGCGGAGGCACAGCCGACGATGCCGCCGCCGATAATAATTACATCTGCTGTCTTGCTCATTCGTCCGTCCTCCTTCTCACATTTTATCTTCATTTCCGAGATCGTTGCCCGCCGTCTCCATCGCGAGAGGCCGCATCGGCGATCTCGATGTCGCCACATCAATTTCACTCTGCGGCACGTGAAGCTCACGGGCCACAAGCCGTCTCGTCAGTGTTCCGCAGGTCTGTCCCTGGCAGAGACCCATGCCGCAGCGCAGAAATCGCCGAAGTTCCTCAATCGTCGTGATCCCGCCGTGAACAGCCTTTCTGATCTCACCCTTCGTCACTTCCTCGCAGCGGCAGACCAGAAGGTCATCGTCCTCCTCCGGCACATAGGGGCCGATTTCCTTTAATTTCTCCTGAATATCCAGCATGTCCATCCCTCCTTATGCCTTGATGAAGAACCTTGCGCTGTCCTCGAACGCAGTCGGAACCTTCATTGTCACGAGATTCGTTCCGTCATACGCCTTGCTCGTTCTCACGCGGGTGATTTCCGCCTCGCAGATCCTCTGACCGCTTCTTGAGAGCGCGCTGCCCTTGTCGCCGACCTCCGGGAGAGGCAGGAACTCGTACGGAATCGTGATCTCCGCTGTGCCCTCGTCTTCATTTTCCTTCACAAGGAAGATGGCCTGGCCGGAGCAGCTCGCGACGCACATGCCGCAGTCGATGCACTCGCTTCCCTTCACAGAGATCGGAAGAGACGTGATGTTGTCGCCGATGGAAATGCAGCCCTTCCGGCACGCTGTCTGGCACGGGTTGCATGGGATGTTCTGTGTACACTCGATGACCGGATGGATCTTCACCTCGTAGCGGTAGCCCGGAAAACGCTTGATCTCATCGTCCGCGATATAGCCCTTTGTGAGCAGTGTCTCAGAGATGTCGATGCCCTCTTCTGTCTTCTCGATCTTCTTGCCTCTGTTCTTCGGTGCGAACATACCCTGGCGGAGCGCCTCGAGCGAATGGTCGAGCTCCTCCTCGCGGGTGCTCTTCTCCTCGCCTGTCATGTAGCCTAAATACTCTGCGATCGCCGCGCCGCTCATACGGCCCTCGATCATTGCGGATGACGCCTCCTCGATGCCTGCGACATCGCCCGCCGCGTAGATGCCCGGGATGGATGTCGCACCTGTCTCATCGCACTTCGGAATATAGCCGCCGCGTGTATCCGCCATCTCGACACCGTCCATCTTGAGGAGCTGTGCCATCGGTGAGAGGCCGACTGCCACGCAGATCGTGTCGACATCGAAATGCTTCTCTGTACCCGGAATGAAACGGAAATGATCATCCACCTGAGCGATCGTGACGCCTGTCACGCAGTCCGTTCCCTCAGCCTCCTTGATGGTGTGGGAGAGATAGAACGGAACGCCGCAGCGCGCAAGCTTCGATGCGTGCACGCCGTAGCCGCCGATCCGCGGAGCCGCGTCCGCGAGGGCGACAACCTTGCAGCCCGCCTGCATCAGCTGGTAGGAGACGACAAGTCCGACATTGCCTGTACCGAGCATAAGAATTCTTTCGCCCGGCTTTACGTGGTAGAGGTTCATCATGGTCTGCGCCGCGCCGGCACCGATCACGCCCGGAAGCGTCCATCCGCGGAAGTTGACCATATTTTCGGCGGCGCCTGTCGCCACGAGGATCGCATCGCCCTTGTAGTGATGGACCTCTGTGCCGATCTGGACCTGCACCTCTTTCTCTTTATAGAGGCCGATGACCGTCGCGTTCAGAATAACCTCGACGCCCTTCTCCTCTGCCTCCTTCAGAAGATCTTCGCCGATGCGGAAACCACGAATCTTTGCCTTGTGCTCCTTGGAACCGAAGAATTTATGGATCTGCTTGAAGAGCTGGCCGCCGGGTCTTGCATTTTCATCAAAGACCGTGGCCTTCACACCGTGAGAAGCTGCCTCAATCGCTGCCGAAAGTCCGGCAGGGCCGGCGCCGATGACAATCAGTTCTTTTCTCTCTACCTTCATACTGTGGCACCTCCCTTTCCTTTTTTTGCGGCTCCGAAATCAGGATCCGCCGTCGCTCCGTACTGTGTCTGAACCTTCATGCCCTCACGAAGCGGTGTAATACAGGTGCGGACATTCGGCTGTCCATCGACGACCATGACGCAGTCTGTACAGCGCCCGATCGCGCAGAAGACGCCGCGCGGCTCATGGCGCTTCGCCGTATAGCGGTGAATCATGATGCCATTGACCCGGAGGGCCATTGCAATCGGCTCGCCCTCATATCCCTGCAGCTTCTTTCCGTCATAATAAAAATCAACCAGCTTGCCGGCCGGGCTTGCGCCCAGGATCGGATGATTTTTGATACGTTCCATAATGCCCTCCTCACAGAAAATGAACTGCGCTCTTTATTTCCAGATGCCGCGCTGCCTGCGAATCTTGTAATACATACTGTTCTCCATCGCGAGCACCTTCTCCATAGGAACCGGCCTGAATGCCGGGATCTTCATTTTGTAGTGGATCCAGAACAGCGAGTAGATAAACAGGATCAGAAGAATGATGCCCGTCACGCCGAGGATCTGTACACGCTCCACCGGATCTGTCGAGATGTTGACGATCATATAGATGGTTCCGGCGATGCCGATCAGCGGAAGGATCGGACCGAACGGGACCTTGAAATTCCGTGGTGCCTTCGGAAGTCTGTGGCGGAACACGAGGAGATCGATGTGGGCCGTGATGTAGGACGCCATCCAGAAGACCGAACCGACGAGGATCAGGAAGCTGATTCTGTCAGATGAATCCTGGCTGATGTACGCGCTCACAAGGATGAAGATCGTGATAAACCAGATGCCGAACGGGCTGACATGGTGCTTGTTCTGCTTTCCGAAGATCTGCGGCATGAGGTTTGTCCGGGACATACCGGCGAAGATGCTTGAGAGGCCCTGCACCGTGGAATTCTGCGTACTGACGACGGCGAGTGCGGAGACAAATGTCATCCAGACCTGGCCGGGCTTTCCGAGCAGCGCCATGCCGTAGAGCAGATGCGGCGCGGCTGAGCTTGAGAGATCGCTCCACTTTGTGTAGTTGTGGAAGCCGAGCACCATGACGGACTGGATCAGGCAGATCAGACCGAGACCAATAAACATGCCGAGCGGAACGTTCCGCTTCGCGTTCTTTACATTTTTCGAAATCGGAATCGCGTACTCAGCGCCAATGAACAGCCAGAACGCGACAGCTGTCATGGAAACGACATTTTTCGGTGTGACATTCATGACAGCCGGCTGGTTCACAACCGCTCCTGTCCCGAGCTTAAAGACTCCGATCAGACCCATGACGAGCATCGATCCGAGGAGAAGGTAGCTGACGAGATCCTGTACCTTCGCAAACATATCGACACCGTGGAGATTTGCAATGAGAATGATGACGGACGCGAGGACTGTCCAGAAGTAGTTCGGAAGCGGAAGAGGAATGATCTGTCCCATTGCGTATGAGAAGATCGATGCCTCGACGCCGCAGGAGAGGATGTTCGAGACCATGTAGCCGCCGACCATGAGAACGATCGTCGGAACCGGTCCGACCCCGGCCAGCGTGTACTGCGCAAGTCCGCCGGTTACATTCGGCATCAGCGCGTTCAGCTCCGACATAGTCGCCATCGTGAGCATGTTAAAGAGACAGGCAATAATCATCGAGACAATAAACATGTCTCCGATCTCGCCGGCGCCCTGTCCGAGAGAAACAAGGCAGCTCGTCGCGATGACAAGTCCGACAGAAACCGACACGACGTTTCTAAGTCCAAGTGTCTTTTCTTCCATAACAGGCATCCTCCTACTGGTCATTTACAAACAGCAACTATTCAGTCTCAGACTCGAAAAGCTTCTGAAACCGTCCGGCGAGCAAGCTCTCCATCCGGATTTCATCAGCTTTCCAAGGGGTGCTGAATAATTACAGTTTACAGGGCTTCCACACCCTCATCGCCCGTGCGGACGCGGACCACATTGTCAATGCCGTAGACGAAGATCTTGCCGTCTCCGATATGTCCTGTGTAGAGCGCCTTCTCAAGCTTGTCTGTCAGCTCCTTCACGCGCTTTGTCGGAACGACGACGGACACCTGAATCTTTGGGAGAAGCTCCATCTCGTAATTCTTGTCGACCTCGTATTCCTTCGTGCCCTTCTCGATGCCGCACCCGAGAACCTGGGTAAATGTCATACCGCCGACCTCGGCCTCGCTGAGACAGCGCTTCAGTGTTGTGAATTTTGACATATCGACAATGACTTCAATTTTTGATAATTCCGACATAACTTTGTCCTCCCTGTCTCAAACTCCGGAGCCCTGCGTCCGGATCTTCGTTCTGTTGGTTCCCAGTCTGTCCGTTCTGTTCATCCCCGGCCGCTCTTATGGCGGCTCGTACATGATTCCTTCTGTCCGTTCTTCCTGACCGGCTCTCAGGCCATCTCCGGAACGTCCCAGAGGTTCAGCTTCTTGCCGATGCCGAGCTCCTTCGCGCGTCTGTAGACGCTGCAGCCCCAGGCCACGTCCTCAACCGGCATGCCGCCGACCGAATAAATGATGATGTCGTCGTCTGATGTGCGGCCAGGCTTCTTGCCCTCGATGATGTCTGTGATATCAAGGATGTCATCCGCCCTGATCTTGCCCTCATGGACGAGATCCGTGAACTTACATCCGATGATGCCCATCTTCGGATAGGTCGGGTACGGATATTCACTTGCCCACGCCTCATAGAGCTTCGGGTTGTCCACGACGAGCTTGCATTTTTCAATGAACGAATCATCAAATCTCGCTGCGCTCGGCATGGAGATAAATGCGCCCGGCTTGACCCAGCTTCCGTCGATGTACGGATATGTGTTGACGACATTCGGATCATCGTCTGTCATCGCCGTCGTCGTAAATGAGATCACATCTGCATCTCTTACAGCTTCTTCTTCCGTGTCGCAGACCTTGATCTCGTCAAACTGCGGATATTCCTTCTTCACAAACTCAACGAAGGAATCAAGCGACTTCTTTCCTCTTCCCTTGATCTTCACTCTGTGCAGCTTCGGGCAGGTGGCGGCGAATGCCGCAAGAGAGGTCTTGCCCATGACGCCCGGTCCGATGATCGCGGCCGTCTCGGAATCTTTCCTTGCGAGGTACTTGGCGCCGACGCCCGGGATTCCGCCCGTCCGATATGCGGAGAGAAGGTTTGCAGACATAAATGCGAGCGGAGCACCTGTGTCCTTGTCGTTCAGAATCATGACGAGGATTGATCTCGGAAGGCCTTTCGCCTTGTTCTCTACGTTGGAGCCGTACCACTTGACGCCTGCCATCTGGTACTTGCCGCCGAGGTAAGCCGGCATCGCCATGAAACGACGGTCCTGCGCATTCTTCGGCATACCCGGGAACTTCGGGTCGTCCGGGAATGTCACCATGCAGCCGTGCGAATTGTGGTTCTCGCCGCCCATCATGTAATCACCCTTCTTAAGAAGAAAGAGCATATCTTCCATTGACTCGATACAAGCCTTCATATCTTTGACACCGGCCTTAATCATGTCCGGCTCACTCAAATACAGAAAATCAATTTTCGAATCCATCAGTTTCCTCCTCTTCCGCCGGCAGGCCGGCCTGAAAAATGAATAAGAAAAAAGAGCCAAACCGCAGTCTCTGCGGTCGGCCCCTTTGCCTTCCCTGTTTCGTATGAGAAGACTATAAACCCTTGTATAGTACCAGAGTCAATGAATGATCCAGCTTTTTTGTGGTCTGGTTTTCATACAATACGAATTCTTATTTCAGAAAATGCACGAAATCAGTGTGAGGATCGCAAGTCCTCCCTGCATCAGAATAATCTTCGGGTTGCTCGTGATGCTTCCGTACAGGGCAACCGCCACAATATAAATCATCAGGCAGACCACTGCTGTCTTGCTGGCAAATGCAAACACCGCAAGTAGAATCAGCACAGCAAGAAGTCCGTTGTAGACGCCCTGATTCTTGAAGAGAACATTCACGTTCTTCTGCCGCAAATCCTCTCTGGTCATGCCGAACACGTCCGACGTCTTTGCAGAATCCGTCGCCAGCGTCTCCAGATAAAAAATGTAGAAAAACTCCAGTGCTACCAGCACAGACAATATTTTTGTCAGTAAATTCATATTCTTCTCCTCTCTTTATCAGGGAGTACTTAACACTACCTTATCTTTCCCAGCTCGTAGAAACAGCGTGATCGTCAGTGGACAGCCATTGCCAGCTTTCTTCCGCAGAACACCCCGATCAGGCAGCAGATCACGCTGAGAAGCATATAGCCCGATCCCAGAAAATACTTTTTATTCTGAAGCAGGGTATATGATTCCAGCGAAAATGTAGAGAAGGTCGTGAATCCGCCGCACACTCCCGTTTTCCAGAACAAGACTGCATGAGAAGAAACGCTCTCTCTGCTCTCCGTAAGCCCGACAATAAATCCAATCAGGACTGCTCCGAGAATATTCGTAATAAAGGTCAGAACGGGAAACTCCGTCCTGGCCGGCAGCAGACTGATTGCATACCTGCCCATTGCGCCTGCCGCGCCGCCAAGAGCTACAAAAATAAAATTCATTAGCAATCTCCGTCCCTTTCCCAAAATTCTGCTATAAAGCAATGGCGCCTTCATGCTTTACGGCAATGGATTTTATCATATTTTCAGGCCTCCCGCTACCCCGACAGAAACTTCACATACGCATCCGCACGGAAAACGGACTTTGATAAGATAATTACCCATGCGTTAACAGGCAAGGGGCTGCCACGCGAAAGTGCGGCAGCCCCTTGCTGAGGAATCATTATACAATTTGCATTTTCGTATTACTGAACTTCCACTTCGCTTGCGTCTCCGCCGATCAGCTGAAACTTCGGGTTCACGGCATTGCCATCGAGATGGACCAGCAGCTTTCCATCTTTGCAGGTCGCGGAGACCATAAGACTGGTGTGCCCCTTCAGATCCGGAACATAGATCTTTTCAGATGCGCCGTTCTTGACATCAGAAATGTCTCACAACCTCAAAGCGCTGGAGTGAGCATGGCTCGTCGTCACGGATGCCGCCCTTGCGCCTTGCGATGGCGATCTGCTCGCTCACCGTATCCACGCCGTCCAGATTCGGCAGAAGAAGTCCCCGTTTCCGGCCATAGGTCACAATAACTCCGTATTTCTTCACATCCAGGTCCGCAGCTGAATCAATATCCTCCGGCTCGTCCAGGATATCCACACTGTACTCGAGCCGATCCAGCTCATCCCTGCCCACCGCGTCAAATCGCGGGTCTGACGCGCAGGCAGCAACGGCATTGTGAATGATCTCCTCCGCGATACAGCCGTATGCCGGGCGAATCGTTCCTATGCAGCCGCGAAGATTGCCATCCTCATGAAGAGAACAGAAAACTCCCGCCTTCCGGGTCAGCATCTCATCCGGCACGTCTCCCTTCTTCGGTGGGTTCGGTGTCTTCCCGGTGCGAATATACATCTCGACGGTCTGTCTCGCCAGACGGACATACGGGTCTTCCTTTTCTCTCTCCTGTTTGATACGGGCCGCTGCTTTCGCCTCATACTGTTCCAGGAAGTTTCTTTCCGGGTCATCACCGGTCACGCGGAATGTGCAGACGCCGTATCCCACACCCGTCACGTCCTGATGACTGAGCCAGTGCGCCTCGACAGACTTGCGGTCAAGGGCCCCTGCCATAATGACGAAAGACCGGTGTCCGCACTCCGCAGCCTTCTTAAGAAGGACCGGGTCAAAGGAAAGAAGCTCTCCGAGATCCGCATTTGCACAGACTTTCTCAAGAAGCGCGTCATATTCCGGTCCATGAGAATCAAACCCATAGGGCCCGTCCTCTTTTAATTTGTGGGACAAGTCTCCGCTCGCTACATACACAACTCTGCGGTTCAGCTGCTCCGCCGCCTGCTGTACCAGCATACCGAAACGATACTGCTCAGCGAGAGAAATGCCTGATATACCGAGCCGCACCAGCCGAAAATTCCTGTATTTCTGCATAATGAAATACAAAGGAACAATCGTGCCGTGATCCAGAGAAGGATCTCTCTCGCCCAGATATCCCGCGGGAATATGGCTCTTCTCCGCCAGTCTGCACAGCAGTTTCGAAAGCTCCTCGTCATAATCTCGCTCGATTCTCACCTGCGGAGCGCGAAAGCGGGCCATACTTCCGGACGCATGTCTTCCCGGAGAAATATGAAGATAATCCGCGTACATGATACTGTGCGGCGAGGACAATACGATCGTCTCCGGCTCAAGAGACGCCACAAAATCAGCCGCCTGCTCATAAGCGCGCGTCGTTTTCTCTATCGTCCGCTCCGATCCGCGCCCCACTTCCGGAAGAATCATCGGCGGATGCGGAACCATAACAGCACCAACAACAGCCATAAAGCTTATCTCCTTTCCCTGCTCTCTTCTATCACAATCCTGCCGGCACAGCACGTTCCCGTCCGGCTCTTTTATGATTATACACCTTTTCAATCTCTATGCAGCCGCAGGCAGAAACTCGGCCTTCTTCGTGTGAATATAAAAAAAGGCCGTCGCACTAATTACTTAGTGCGACAGCCCCTGCCTCCAGTTGCAATCATTGAAGAGACAGCCTCTTTGTCTTATCAGGAAACAACTCTTGCTTCTTTCATTCATTTATCCGCAGCCGCAGGATATCTCCTGCGTGTACATCCGGGATCTGATAAAGCATTCCCGAACGATGCTTCTCCGTTCCCTGTACCTTCGCAGCTACGGGCTCAGCGTCAAATGTTACAGACGCGTTTTCCGTATTGACCACAGCTGATGAAATGCAATCACACACCGGTGCTTCTGAAGCATACAGCAGAAGATCTCCGGGCTCCAGGACGCGAACCAGAACTTCTGCCCCATCAGCATGCAGAATCTCCACACATGCATCCATGATATATTTTCCGCGAATGCCGACAATACCAATTCTTGCCTCCGGCATTATTTCGAACATTACAGATTCTCCGGCGTCAAGGTTTCCGTGCCAGGAGTCCGTGTCCGACAGCGGCGTTAAAGACTCTTCTTTTTCATTGAACAGTATCCAGTTTTTCCCGGCCAGTTCCGGTATATCCCTGGTGGATATAAGAAACTCTGCATTTTTCTCGTCTTCACTTATATTAAAAGCAGCAATATACCAATTCTTTTCATGGCGGTTAAAAACCTTGAGCACATGGTTTTCCTTAATCGGATCCTCAAAGAGACAGTCCGCGGTCGGAAGCCCTCCCTCGTCGCAGCGAAGCACTCTTCCGTCCTTCCGCACCAGCCTGCTGATCGCGTCTGCATCCGACCTGTTGATTTCGTCACTTGTGTAAACCGGTCCTCCACTTATCGCACGCAACATTCCATGCGCTGTGCTTTCCTGCTGCTCTGAAAAATACATGTCCCAGTCACCGGCCTGGAAATTTCCAGCCCAAATTCCGGAATATGCATTCTGAATTGCATGTTCCCGGAAACTGTGCGGCTCATCCGGAAGATAGTCGTCACTTGAACGATTGATCATGCTGCCCTGTCTCTTCCATACCTCCTCAGGTGCCATTCCCATGCAATGAATGACGGCATCACCAAAGTGGAGCGCGACAGAAGCGTTCAGTCCTTCCTGGATTTCTCCCGAAGCCTTCCCATAGCTCACCATACCTTTATAAAACTGTGAAGTGGAACTCTGGCCATCTACTTTCACAAAATCAATTCCACACTTTGATCTGAGATAATCGTGCCAACGGTCATAAAAGCGAAAGGCGGCGGCGCGATCCGGCGCAACTACCTTTCTGCCATCCGAGAGCTGCCAGAGAGAGTCACTCATGAGGTGGTCCGCCTCGGAATCCTTCTTCACACCATTCCAGTATCCCATGATTGAGTGCCATACTCCGACATAGGGTATTCCATATTCAGATTTTATCTTTCTTACCGCATGCCCGAGTCCCTTCGGAAATTTTGAAGGACAGGCGTCCAGCCCCTGGAGCTTCTCACTGTCAAAATCATTGTCCGCCCATCCGTCATCAATCAGGACCCACTTGACCGGGATCTGTTTTTCCCTGAATTCTTTCAGTTTTTCTACGATCTTTTCTTCGCTGACGTCTCTGTAAAAGGCATTCCAGGTACACCATCCCAGATAATCAAACATTTCCGGGTATTTCTTTTTTTCTCGCAGATAATCTGGATGTCCGAGACGATCCACGGCCGCCACAGAAGCCATTCTTACGCATTCGTACGGATTCTTTCCCCTGACGAATACGGCCGCTGTTGTGTCCGCAGCATACAGCCCGCCTTCATTTGAGGAAATTCTTACACAGATTCCCTCTTCTGCCCCTTCCAGATCTGCGCGATAGATATCCGCAGTGACTGCAAGTACAGCTATATATTCACCCGGATATTTCAGAAGAACCAGCTGTGAACGCTTTGGGATTTCTGAAAACCTCTTCGGAAAGCACGGCCTGGTCCACCATTCCTTATGCTGATACACAGATAAAATCGCATCCGCAGGATCAAGTTCGATTGTCCTGGAAAGACCCTCGGCCGGATCAAAGCCATTTTTCATTCTGTCTCCGGAAACCTTTTCCCGGAATTCTACAACTGCAACGTTGTTCTTCCAATTCAGTTTCATGACAACGCCTCCCTCTCAGCAAGCACAAAATGCCACTGGTAGGAATGGTATTCTCCCTGCTCTCTCGGCACCGGAAGACCGATTGTGCGAAGGACCTCGGAAGAATAAGTCTTTCCATCCTCTTTGTTCACATATTGACGATTTTTCAGAAGTTCTTCAAAGCAGACATAGTTGACCGGCATATTGCCGTGAACCTCCGTTACAACCGCAAAGAATACGCCCTCTTGGCGATCCTTTGATACAAATCCCCATGCAGTGACCGGATCCCTGAACGGATCAGTCAGTCGTACATAATCGGCTTGAATCATAAATGCAGCCAGCTCGTTTCGCTGAGCGATCTCCTTTCGGATCTCCGATTTCTCGGCCTCTGTAAGCTTCGAGGGATCCAGCTCATACCCAAATGTTCCGGACATGGCAACATACGCGCGTGTCTGGAGAGATGTTATTCTCCCGGTTCCTCCATTTGGAACGGCAGACACATGTGCTCCCATCGTTTCCGCCGGATACCCGAAGGATGTTCCGTATTGAATTCTCAGGCGGTCAATCGCATCGCTGGTTACGTCTGTATAATGGTGTAAATTGAAAAATTAAAAAGAGCCAAGTGCTCATCTCTTAGGTATAATGAAAATCGACCAAAATCAACATAATACCAAGGAGGATGAACACAATGGCTCAAC
>JAZHVT010000038.1:0-15697 GCA_036453145.1 Eubacteriales bacterium | reverse complement strand
CCTCAGAGAGCATCTTTCCGATCTGAGGACCGCCGGCGCCGTACTCGCATCCGATGGTCACCACGAAATGTTTCATATATTCCTCTCCTTCAAATATCTTCAAACAACGAAAGCGCGATTTACACTAATATAAGAAGACGGAGCTGTGGATAAGCCACAGCCCCGTTGCTGTTTTAGAGATTTACTCTTGTAATTAATGTTCATCACCCCAGGCTATTTTTAATATTCAGCACCCCAGGCTCGGAACGCTTCGCGTTCCTCGCTATGGGCGGACAGAGCGGCTTCGCCGCTTGTCCGCCCCACATCAAGCTTCTGAAATCGTCCGGAGAGCAGGCTCTCCGTCCGAATTTCATCAGCTTGCCGTGGGGTGCTGAATATTAATCAATACATGATCGGCTTGTCCCACAGATGAAGCGGTGTGCCGATGCCGAGCTCCTTCGCCTTCTTCAGGCAGACCGTCGCCCACGCGACGTCCTCGACAGGCATACCGCCGACTGAGTAGACGATGATCTCATCATCCGACTTGCGGCCACTCTGATTTCCGAGGATGACCTGACCCATGTCCGTGATGTCCTCCTCCTTCAGCTTGCCTTCGTGCTCGAGGTCCATGAACTTCGTGCCGACGATCGTGACACCGCCGTATGTCGGATACGGGAATTCTGTCGCCCATGCGTGATAGAGGCCGAGCGCATCCACCGCGAGCCGGCAGTCATTGACAAGGAAGTCATCGGCGAACTCAGCGCCGCCCGGACACGTAATCGTAGCACCCGGCTTGACCCATTCCTTCTGGACGTGCGGATATTTGCTGAGGTCATGACCGCTCGTCGCGCAGAATGCCATGACATCTGTGTCGCGGACCATCGCCTCGAGAGAATCAACCGTCACAACCTTGACCTTCGGGAACTTCTCATGGACATATTCCGTGAAGGAATCAATACCCCTCTGACTTCTGCCCTTGACCTTGACCGTATCGACCTCCGGGCACGCGTCCATGATCGCCTCAAATGTCGTCTTTCCGATGACGCCCGGTCCGTAGATACCGGCGACCTTTGAGTCCTTTCTTGCGAGATACCGAAGACCTGCGCCGGACACAGCGCCCGTGCGGTATGCGCTCAGCATATTTGCGGACATAAATGCCTTCGGCGCACCTGTGTCCTTATCTGTAAGGATGAACATCAGGATGGAGCGCGGCAGGCCTTTCTTCTTATTTTCCATGTTGGAGCCGTACCACTTCACGCCGGCGTTGTCGAACGGTCCGCCGATGTAAGCCGGCATCGCCAGGAATCTGCGGTCCTCGCCCTTGCCGGACGGCATTTCCGGGAACGGAGACTCCTCCGGGAACGCGAGCTTCGTGCCATGTGAGTAGTGATTCTCGCCGCCCATCATGAAATCGCCCATGCCGAGGAGCTTCAGGACCTCCTCCATCGCATCTACGCAGGCCGGCATATCTGTGACGCCTGCCTTGATCATGTCCTCTTCATTTAAGAATAAAAAATCAACTGCGGGATATTCACTCATAATAATCTCCTCCTGATTTACTGATTACTGCCCATATCCGACAGACTCCCGAATACAAATGAAAGGCGCCGCAGCAGCCGGTTCCTTCCGGTTGTCGTGACGCCTTTGTCTTCGTTCCTCTGTTGTCCAGTGTTTTAACATGCGCATTTTCGGAAATATTGTATAAATCGGAACTCCCCGTCTTGCATTTCCGAAAGGAGGCTCCTACCATGGGATCTGTGCGATCTGCAGACAGCAGACCGGCAGACTCATGTTCCGATCTTTATACAGAATTGAGGGCAGGCGTATGGAAAGAAAAACATGGAAGCGTGAAAAATTAAGACCGACCCAGCCGTTCTTCGTGCTCGACAGCATGGAGTTCCTGCAGGAGTCCTACCGCCAGATGGGCATTTCTCATTTTTATCAGCTGAAGAAGGTGCCGGGGAAGGCGCTCGCCACGATTCCCGACGCCTGCATTGACTTCATATTCAGCTACGGGGAGGACGGCCCGCTGCATTCCCTTGCCAGCGGCACAACGCTTTCGTACCGCGCAGACCTTCTGCCGGAGGCATCGGACATCTTCGGCGTCCGCTTCATGCCGGGCACGCGTCCGGCCGGACTTTCCCTGAAAATGCACGACCTGATCGGCTCAAGATACACGCTGGAGGACCACCTTGACGGAGGCTTTGACTTCGCCGGTCTCGCCCGCCAGAAGACATTCGTCTCCCGCGTCCGGTTCTTTTTAAAGGAATACGCAAAGCTCTATCACCACCAGGAGGAGCCCGATCCCTTCGGCAAGGAGGCGCTGTTCGACGCCGTGTGTGAGCTCATTTACCAGACGGACGGCCAGATCCGGATCTCGGAGCTCGCAGAGCACACGAGCTACTCGGACCGCTACATCCGCAAGATCTTCCAGGAGGAAATGGGCTTCTCCCCGAAGACATTCTGCAGCATCCTCCGCTTTCAGCGGGCCATCGAGTTCATTAACTACGGCTTCGAGGAGAAAACGGCCGACTGGATGACCGCGCTCGGCTACTACGACCAGGCGCAGTGCGTACGTGATTTTCGGAACTATCTCGGCATGACGCCGAACCGTTACCGGAAGCTTGTGCGCGCCAGTCACTACGAACAGAGGGCAACCTACGCCCACGATCTCGGTCTCCGGATCTGAGGCGTTTCAAGAGAGTTCCGAAAAATACAATCATTCTGTGCGGTTAAGTCTTAGCATACGCAATAAATCCGCACAGGATATAAGGCAAGCAGACAAAGGCGTCGCAGTACTTAAGAAGTACATGCAGACGCCTTTCTTGCTATATGAGTCCCGGCAAGGCATGGGCATGTGAATGCCCGCCGGAGCTTATGACAGGGTATATGAAAGGAGCATGGATATGGCAGGCAGAATTGCACAGCATCCGATTCTCGGTGTTCAGAGCGAGAATAAAAAGATTGTGACCTTCCGCTATGACGGAAAGGAAATGAAGGGCTACGAGGGCGAGCCGATTGCGGCGGCACTCAAGGCGAACGGCGTCATGGTCCACAGATACACCATGAAGCAGCACAAGCCGCGCGGCATCTTCTGCGCGATCGGGCGCTGTACAGACTGCGTCATGGTCGTCGACGGAGAGCCAAACGTCCGCACCTGCATGACGCCGCTCGTCGAGGGCATGGACGTCCGCACCCAGTACGGCGTCAGCGACAAGCCATTTTCAGAGCAGTAACGACCGGAGGATAAGAGAATGAAGATAGAAAGATTTGATCTGATCATCGTCGGAGCCGGTCCTTCGGGACTGTCCGCAGCAATTGAGGCCGCAAAGCACGGCATGCGCGTCGTCGTCTTTGATGAAAATGCAAAGCCGGGCGGCCAGCTCTTCAAGCAGATTCACAAGTTCTTCGGCTCGAAGGAGCACAAGGCGAAGATCCGCGGCTTCCACATCGGTGAGCAGCTGCTCGCGGAGGCCGACAGCGTCGGCGTCAAGGTCGAGCTGAACGCGACCGTCGTCGGTCTTTATCAGGACCGCGAGGTCGTCGTCCGCATGGGTGACGAGGTTCACCACTTCAAGGGCGACGCCATCATCATCGCGACCGGCGCAGCCGAGAATATGGTCCTCTTCGACGGCTGGAACCTTCCGGGCGTCATGGGAGCCGGCGCGGCGCAGACTCTGATGAACCTCTACGGTGTCAAGCCGGGCGAAAGAATCCTGATGCTCGGCTCCGGAAATGTCGGTCTCGTCGTCAGCTTCCAGCTTCTGCAGGCCGGCTGCGATGTCGTGGCGCTCGTCGACGCGGCGCCGAAGATCGGCGGCTACGGCGTCCACGCCGCGAAGGTCGCGCGGACAGGCGTTCCATTCTATCTGTCCCACACAATCAAGAAGGCGGAGGGCACCGACCATGTGACAGGCGTCACCATCGCCGAGGTCGACTCTCATTTTCAGTTCATACCGGGCACAGACAAGCACTTCGATGTCGACACAATCTGCGTCGCCGTCGGCCTGTCCCCGATGTCCCAGCTCCTCAAGATGGCCGGCTGCAAGATGGAGGACAACCCGAAGCGCGGCGGCCAGGTCCCGATCATCGGCGAGTACGGCGAGACCTCCATTCCGGGCATTTACGCGGCAGGCGATGTCTCCGGCATCGAGGAAGCAAGCTCTGCCATGATCGAGGGCCGCATGTCAGGCGTCGTCGCGGCCGAATATCTCGGCTTCATGACCGCGGATGAGAAAAATGAAGCTCTCGATCAGCTGAATGCTTCGCTCGACGCACTCCGCCAGGGCATGTTCGCACCGAAGAACAGAGGCAGGCAGATCACAGAGACGGAGGAGGGCATCCCGGTTTCGCAGAGCCTTCTTCACAAGGGCTATGTGGCGGACGACGAAATCGAGCGCTATCCTGGCGTCACACACCGCGCCGGCGTCCATCCGGTCATCGAGTGCACGCAGAATATTCCGTGCAACCCGTGTCAGGATGCCTGCAGGAAGCACTGCATCCGGATCGGCAAAGAGATCACCTCTCTTCCGGCCGTCGAGCCCGATTCCACGTGCATCGACTGCGGCATGTGCGTCGCGTCGTGCCCGGGCCAGGCGATCTTCCTCATCAACGAGGACGACGGCGCCGGAAATGCAGAGATCACGCTTCCGTACGAATTCCTTCCGCTTCCGAAGGTCGGCGACAAGGGCGTGGCTCTCGGCAGAAGCGGCAGCCCCGTCTGCGAGGCGGAGGTCGCAAGAGTCCGCTCGTCGAAGGCATTTGACGGAACTAATCTTCTGACCATCCGCGTTCCCGCAAAGTACGCGATGACGGCCCGTTTCTTCAAGACAGATGCACAGCAGAAGGAGGCAGCGGAATGAACGAACTCAGCAACAGATCAAGAGATATCGGAGAATTTGTCCCGCAGCCGGACGACGACATGATCGTCTGCCGCTGTGAGGAGGTCACAAAGGGTGAAATCAGACGGGCCGTCCACGACGGCCTCTGGACCATCGCCGAGATCAGGCGGTACCTCCGCTGCGGCATGGGCCTGTGCCAGGGCCAGACCTGCGCGAAGCTCGTGAAGGGCATCGTCGCGCGGGAGCTCCATGTATCGCCGGCTCTTCTTGAGCCCGCGACATCAAGATCACCGATGCGTCCGGTTGAGATGCATGTATTTGCGGATGAAACGGAGGATACAGACTTATGACAGGAGATGTAATCGTAATCGGAGCCGGCATCATCGGCAGCGCGTCCGCCTATTATCTGGCGAAGCGCGGATATAAGGTCATTGTTCTCGAGAAATCCGACATCATCGGAAATGGCGGCTCGAGCCGGAACGGCGGCGGCGTCCGCCAGTCAGGCCGCGACCCGCGTGAGCTTCCGATTGCCATGTACGGCATCAACAATCTCTGGCCGACACTCTCTGAGGAGCTCGGCTACGACGTAGAGTACCACAAGAAGGGCAACCTCCGCCTCGGAAAGACGGAGAAGCACCTCGAGACGCTGAAGAAGCTGGCCGACAAGGCCTCCGCGTGCGGCCTCGATGTCCGCATGATCGGACCGAAAGAAGTAAAGGAAATCAACCCCTATCTCTCCGATGAGGTCATCGGCGCGAGCTGGTGCCCGACCGACGGCCACGCGAACCCGCTGAAGGCGACACTCGCATACTATATGGCCGCAAGACGCCTCGGCGTCACTTATATCACAGGCGAATCTGTCCAGGAAATCCGGAAGGTCCACGGAAGAGCAAGGATTGTCGTCACAGACCACGACACCTACGAGGGCGAGTACATTGTTCTCGCCGCAGGCTATGAGTCCCGCCGGATCGCGGGCACAGTCGGCATCGACATTCCGATGGTCAGGAAGCTCATCGAATGCCTCGTCACAGAGGCGGAGCCGAAGATGTTCGAGCAGATGCTCGGCACGGCGGAGGCCGATTTCTACGGTCACCAGACGAACCACGGCTCATTTGTCATCGGCGGCTCCACGGGCTTCGAGCTCTACAAGAAGGACAACGGCACACCGGTCAATTACAGCGACACGGTTCCGTGTATCTGCCGCGGTATTATCCGCTATATCCCGCGCCTTCGTGACGCGAAGATTGTCCGGTCATGGGCCGGCTGGTCCGATAATATGTCGGACGGCGTTCCGGTCATCGATACGGTCTCAGAGGTCCCGGGCCTTGTGCTCGCCTGCGGCTTCACGGGCCACGGCTTCGGCATCGCGCCCGGCGTCGGCACCGTCGTGTCGCAGCTCGTCGCGGGAGAAGAGCCGGTCTGCGATATCTCCGGTCTCAAGTATGACCGCTTCTACGCGAAGGACGTCGCGAAGAAATAAGCGGCTGCATATATGCCGCTTGCAGATTTTTCTCTTATGTGGTACGATCAATAATACACAAAGGGTACTACCGGCAGACGGTTGACCTGACTAAATTTTTTGGTTTTTAATGACCGCCAAACTTTGCAGGGGTGAGGCGGTCATTGTTTTTCTGAGCGATCTTTTCCGAAGGCATAGCCCAGGGAGAAGCATGTCAGGCCGAAGCTCAACACGCTGATCAGATCTATAATGCTCATGCGCATGCCCTCCTCTCTACAGATTTCCGCTCAGCGGATTTCTATTTAATCGGAGGGTCACATTCCCTCCGTAGAGGGTCAACCGCCTACCGTTACAGGTAGTACCCATAGTGATCAGTATATCAGGTATGTTGCTGTAAGACCAGCATTAAAGTATGTACTGATAAAAAGACTTAAGAGTTTAAGATGCACTCTCATAAATACACAGCTTGACAGGCCGCATACCCGGCTATAAAATTTCCGTAAATTTATTGAAAGGCAAGGGCGCCGTGACACATGTCATGGCGCCTTTCATTTTGGGAAGGAGATGGAGTGTATGGATCTGCTGAATTCTGTTGTAGGTACAGTAGACAGCTTCGTGTGGGGCCCCGTCATGCTGGTGCTTCTCGTCGGGACGGGCGTCTTCCTGACATTTAAGCTGCGGTTCCGGACATGGAGGAACCTCGGCTACGCCCTGCGGAGCGTCCTTGGCAGTGAGTCTCGGAAGACGACGCGAGGCACCGGCGATGTGTCGCCGTTCAGCGCCCTCATGACGGCGCTTGCAGCCACGATCGGCACCGGCAATATCGTCGGCGTCGCGACGGCGATGTTCGCCGGCGGCCCCGGCGCGCTGGTCTGGATGTGGATTTCCGCCTGCTTCGGACTGACGACAAAGTTCAGCGAGTGCATGCTCTCAATCAAGTACAGAACCGTCAATGAAAAGGGCGAGATGTCCGGCGGCCCGATGTACACCATGAAGCGCGGCTTCAAGAACAAGAAGTTCGGCAGCATCCTCGGGTGGCTGTTCGCACTGTTCGCGACGCTGGCTTCATTTGGCATCGGCAACCTCTCGCAGGCGAACTCGATTTCAAATGCACTGAAGACATCGTTCAACATTCCGCTCTCCGTGTGCGGCATCGTCCTCACAGTGCTCACGCTCATCATTGTCATCGGCGGCATCAAGAGCATCTCCAAGGTGTCCTCCGTCGTCGTTCCGTGCATGGCTGTCTTCTACGTCATCGCCGGTGTTGCCGTCATCATCATCAACCACCGGAACCTTCCGTCCGGCCTCTACATGATCTTCGCCATGGCCTTCAACCCGAAGGCAGTCGGCGGCGGCATCCTCGGAACAATCACCGTCTCCGTCATGAACTCGATCCGCTACGGCGTCTCCCGCGGCTGCTTCTCCAATGAAGCCGGCATGGGCTCCGCGGCCATCACCGCCGCGGCGGCAACAACCGACGATCCGGTCCGTCAGGGCTACATCAACATGACAGGAACGTTCTTCGACACGATCGTCGTCTGCACGGTCACAGGTCTCGCCATCGCCTCCTCCGGCATGCTCGGTCAGGTCGGCGCGGACGGCCAGCCGCTGCAGGGCGTACAGCTCACCATGGCAGCTTTCAGCTCGGCACTCGGCCCCGCTGGGTCGTATCTCGTATCGATCGGCATCGTGCTGTTTGCATTTTCCACAATTCTCGGATGGGAATATCACGGTGAGAAGGCCTTCGAGTACATCGTCCCGCGCAGGGGACCGATCATGGCCTACCGGATCATTTTCAGCCTCATCGTCTATGTCGGCGCGACACAGGCCCTCGATCTCGTCTGGAACATCTCCGATATCATGAACGCGCTCATGGCGGTGCCGAACCTGATCTCGCTCATCGTTCTGTCCGGCACGATCAAGGAGGAAGTCGAGCGCTTCCAGCCGATCCTTGAGAAAGAAAAGAAGGCCCGCAAGGCCCATGCAGGAAATGCAGGGCTCGGCGACGCAGTCAAGGTGTCAGATTCCGATTGAAAAAGAATAAAGTCGTTTATAAAAATTTAATCGGAACCTGACATCAGGAAATCCCCGGGACAATCGCCTCGATTGCCCCGGGGATTTCTGTATCGTTCGGATTTATTTCATCGTAATCAGCTCATACTCTCTCGTGCCAAGTCCGATCTTCTCGCCGTGCTCAAGCGTCTCTTTCCATGCGATATTCGGGTTGCTGTCCTTGAAATGATCGTGGTAGTGGTGCCAGCCGGGTTTTGCGAGATTGTCGCCGAGCTGGGAATTGCGGATCGGCTGGGCCTTCTGACAGAGATCCACGCACGCCTGATCGAGCGCGACCGGGTCGAAGCTCGCCAGCATGCCGATATCCGGCAGGATCGGCGCGTCATTCTCGCCATGGCAGTCGCAGTTCGGCGAGACATCCTGAATCAGCGAGATGTGGAAACACGGCCGGCCGTCGCAGACCGCCTGCGTGTACTCCGCGATCTTACAGCCAAGAATCTCCACCGCATTGCTGTTGTCATTTTCAATCGCGTCAAATGCGCACGCGCCGATGCATCGGCCGCATCCCTTGCAGAGGGTCTGGTCGATGCGCGCCGTGCCGTTCGGGCCGTCGTAGAAGATCGCATCCGATCCGCACTCCTTCGCGCAGCGGTGACACCGCCGGCAGTCCTCCGTATTGACGTGCGGCTTGCCGTCATTGTGCTGCTGCATCTTGCCCGCGCGGCTTCCGCAGCCCATGCCGATATTCTTGAGCGCGCCGCCGAAGCCGGTCGCCTCATGACCCTTGAAGTGCGTCAGGGAAATGAACACATCCGCGTCCATGACAGCCGTTCCGATCAGCGCCTCCTTGAAATACTCACCGTTCCGGACCGGGACCGCGACCTCATCCGTGCCGCGGAGACCGTCGCCGATAATGACATGACATCCGGTCGTGACCGAATTAAAGCCGTTCAGCTCCGCGCACGTCAGATGATCGAGCGCGTTCTTGCGGCTGCCCGGGTAGAGCGTGTTGCAGTCGACAAGGAACGGCTTGCCGCCATTTTCCTTGACGACATCCGCGACCGCCTTTGCGTAATTCGGCCTTAAAAATGCAAGATTCCCGAGCTCACCGAAATGCATTTTAATCGCCACGAACTTGCCGTCCATATCAATCGTACCGATGCCCGCCTTCCGGATCAGCTTCTGAAGCTTGTCCGTGAGCGACGTGCCGATCGTCGTACGAAAGTCCGTAAAATAAACCTTCGCCTTATCCATTGCCAATACCTCCATTACACACTGCATGCAAAACGAAAGCGCCGGAGGCAATGCTCCGACGCTCCCACCTCTTATTTTTTATTATACGTTGGGCTATACACCCTGTCAAAACAGAAATCACCCCAGCGACTCGAACTGCGAGTTGTAGAGATCCGCGTAGAAGCCGCCCTTTGCAAGAAGCTCCTCGTGCGTGCCCTGCTCCACAATATCGCCGTCCCGCATCGCGAGAATGAGGTCCGCGTCCTTGATCGTCGAGAGTCTGTGGGCGATGACGAAGCTCGTCCTGCCCTTCATGAGCTTGTCCATCGCGCGCTGGATCCGGATCTCCGTCCGCGTATCCACGGAGGACGTCGCCTCATCGAGAATCAGAATTTTATCGTCGGCGAGGATCGCGCGGGCGATCGTCAGCAGCTGCTTCTGGCCCTGCGAGATATTGCTCGACTCCTCGTTGATCATCGTATTGTAGCCGTCCGGCTGCTGCATAATGAACTTGTGGGCGTGCGCCGCCTTCGCGGCCGCGATGACCTCCTCGTCCGTCGCGTCAAGCCGGCCGTAGCGGATATTTTCCATAATCGTCCCGTTGAAGAGCCAGGTATCCTGCAGGACCATGCCGAGCATCGACCGGAGGTCGCGGCGGTTGAAATCGCGGATGTCGTGACCGTCAATCCGGATCGCGCCGGAATTCACATCGTAGAACCTCATAAGGAGCTTCACGAGCGTCGTCTTGCCGGCGCCTGTCGGCCCGACGATCGCGATCTTCTGCCCGTTCTTCACATCGCACGAGAAATCGTGGATAATGATCTGCTTCGGGTCATAGCCGAAGCTCACGTGATCGAAGACCACATTTCCCTTGAGCGGAGCCGGGTCCACCGGATTCTCAACCGTCTGGACCTCCTCCTTCTCATCAAGGAACTCGAAGACACGCTCCGAAGCGGCCGTCGAGGACTGCAGCATATTCATGACCTGCGCGATCTGCTGGATCGGCTGCGTGAAATTTCTGATGTACTGCAGGAAGGACTGAATGTCACCGACCTCGATTGCATTTTTGATGACCAGAAAGCCGCCTAGAACCGCGATCATGACATACCCGAGATTGCCGACGAACTGCATGACCGGCATCATCATGCCCGAGAGGAACTGGGACTTCCAGCCGCTCTCGTAGAGCTTCTCATTTGCCGAATGAAATGTATGAAGGACGTTCTCCTCCTGGTTGTACGCCTTGATGACGTTCTGGCCGCTGTACACCTCCTCGATCTGGCCATTGACATTGCCGAGCCAGACCTGCTGATCGAGGAAGAAATGCTGCGAGTGCCTCGTGACCAGCGCGACCAGCAGAATCGACACCGGCAGAATGATAAGCGACGCCAGCGTCATCCACACATTGATCGACAGCATCATCACGAGGACGCCGATGATCGTCGTGACCGACGTGATGAGCTGCGTAAAACTCTGGTTGATGCCCTGCTGCAGCGTGTCCACATCATTTGTGATGCGCGAGAGCACGTCACCGTACGGTCGGCTCTCGAAGTATCCGAGCGGCAGGCGATTGATCTTCTCGGAAATATCTTTCCTGAGGCTGTAGCCCGCGTCGTTCGAGATCCCCGTCATGACGAGCCCCTGGACAAATGAAAACAGCGCGCTCACGGCGTAGAGTATCAGTACGCCGAGCAGAATTTTCCCGATTTTCGTGAAATTAATGCTGCCCGTGCCCTCAATCTTCGCGACGAGGCCATTGAAGAGCTCCGTCGTCGCGTGGCCGAGAATCTTCGGCCCGACGATGTTGAAGACCGTCCCCGCGATCGCGCACACCATCATAAATGCGAGGCGGATCTTATACTTCGACATATACCCAAGAAGCTGCCGGAATGCCTTGCCGAAGTCATTCGGCTTCTCGACCGCGCCTCTTCCGCCCGGCCCGCCGAAGCCGCGGCGTCTTGCGCCATGATTCATCTGCTCAGCCATGTGCCTCGCCTCCCTTCTTCTCCGACATCTGCTCTGCCTTCTTAAGGTCCGCCTCCGAGAGCTGCGACCTTGCGATCTGCTCATAGACCGGACATGTCCGCATGAGCTCCGCGTGCGTGCCGTGGCCGGCGACCTCACCCTCATCGAGGACGATAATCTGGTCCGCCTGCAGGATCGTGCTCACGCGCTGCGCGACAATCAGCGTCGTCACGCCGGCCGTCTGCTCCTTCAGCTCCTTCCGGAGCCTTGCGTCCGTCTTGAAATCGAGCGCGGAGAAGCTGTCATCAAATACATAGAACTCCGGCTGCTTTGCGACGGCCCGCGCGATCGCAAGCCGCTGCTTCTGTCCGCCGGACACATTTGAGCCGCCCTGCGCGATATGCGCGTCAATGCCTTCCGGCCGCGCGTCCACGAAATCCGAGGCCTGCGCGATCGCGATGGCCTTGCGGACCTCCTCATCCGTCGCGTCCGGCCGTCCGAACCGGAGATTCGATGCGATCGTCCCGGAGAACAGCACCGATTTCTGCGGCACAAAGCCGATCCTGTCCCTGAGATCGTGAATATCCATGTTCCGGACATCCACGCCGTCGACCTTAACACTCCCCTCCGTCGCATCGAAGAACCGCGGAATCAGGTTGACGAGCGTCGACTTGCCGGAGCCCGTGCTTCCGATGAAGGCGACCGTCTCGCCCTTCTTTGCCGTAAATGAAATGTCCTTCAGGACCGGCTCCTCGGCTCCCGGATAGCTGAACGAGACATGGTCAAACTGAAGCTCGCCCTTCATTTGCGGAAGCGCCGCCACCGGCTCCTTCGGATTTTCAATCGACGGCTCCGTGTCGAGCACCTCGAAGATACGCTTCGCGGACACGCTCGCACGTGGGATAAAGACCGCGATCATCGACAGCATCAGGAACGACATGATGATCTGAATCGCGTACTGCAGGAACGCCATCATATCGCCGACCTGGATCTTCCCGCCGTCCACGCCGCGCGCGCCGGAGTAAATAATAAGCACCGAGATGCCGTTCATAATGAGCGTCATCGCCGGCATCATGAATGCCATCGCCCGGTTCACAAAGAGGTTCGTCCGCGTCAGATCCTTGTTCGCGTCGTCGAACCGCTCCTCCTCGTGCTTCTCCGTTGAAAATGCGCGGATAACCGGAATACCGGTCAGGATCTCGCGCGAGATCAGGTTCAGCCGGTCGATCTTCTGCTGCAGCACCTTGAATTTCGGCATGACAAATGCAAACAGCACGACGATGACCGCCGCGACGATCGCCGTTCCGAGGACGATGATCCAGCTCAGATACGAGCTCGTCTTCATGACCTTCATAATGCCGCCGATCGCAAGGAACGGCGCGTACAACACGATCCGGAACATCAGCGACGTCACGAGCTGAACCTGCTGGATATCATTGGTGCTCCGCGTGATCAGCGACGCCGTCGAGAACCGGTTCATCTCCCGGCTCGAAAATGTCAGCACCTTGCCGTACACCTCTCCGCGGAGATCGCGCCCGAGGCTCGCCGCGACGCGGCTCGACAGGAAGACGACGAAGATCGAGCAGACCATGGACAGCAGTGCCCGCGCGATCATCTGCCACGCAGCGCCCCACAGATATGAGGTCTGCATTTTGTCGAGATCGACACCGACCGCCTTGTACTCGCTCTGGACAAATGTCACCGCCGCCTGCGTGACCATCGAGTCCGGATATTCCTTCATTTTCGACTGCATCGTCTCCTCAAGCCGGCTGATCGCCTGCGCCGGCAGCGCCTTCAGATCCATATTCTGCTTCTCAGCCAGCAGAATGAGCATTTCCGCCTGGCTCAGAATGTCGCTCAGCTCATCCCGCTGATCCTTCGTGACCGAGGACTTCAGCTGATAGATATCGCCGTATGTCTTGTCGCTCACCTCCGTGTAGCTGTCCGCCACGGTCTTCTGATCATTTTCGGAAATGAGCTTCATCAGTGTGTCATACGTCGCCGCCCTCATTTTCGACGGGACGGCGTCCTCAACTCCCTTCTGCTGGATTCCCGTATCCACGATCTTCGACGTATATTCCGGCAGGGACAGGTCACAGACCGCCTGCAGGAAGAGAAGTCCGAAGATCAGAAGGATCCAGCCGAAGCTTTTCTTCATTTTTCCAAGCATTCGCAGCATGGGTTAGTCTCCTTCCTCCGCAGTTTTGCGCAGCTCCTCGTCGAGGTTCTGCCCGACGCGGGTCATCAGCCTGCCGAATGTCTCCCGCTCCTCGTCCGAGAAGCCGTTCAGCAGCTTCCGGTTCATCTCATGGCACGCCTCATACTCCTCCTCAATCAGCGCGCGGCCCTTGTCCGTCGGCAGATTATGGACAAATCGCCGATCCTCTGTGTCCCGCTCCATCGTGATGTATCCCTTCCCCAGAAGCCTAGACAGGGACTGTGAGATATACGTCTTCCGGAACATGCCGACCTCCGTGATATCCTTCAGCGTGTCGCCCTTCAGCGGG
The DNA here is from genome assembly GCA_036453145.1 of Eubacteriales bacterium. Classification (GTDB taxonomy): domain Bacteria; phylum Bacillota; class Clostridia; order Lachnospirales; family Lachnospiraceae; genus Chordicoccus. Next base: position 1,703 of record JAZHVT010000038.1, on the reverse strand, counting down.
CAATGGCCGCCGCCGCTTCTCTTCACCAGAAGCGCCAGCACGGAAATGTCAATTCCCTGCAGGCCGTGCTTCTTCTGAATCGCCATCATCTGCCTGCGCAAAAGGCGCATATAGCGGAATCCGACGGTCATCGCGTCATTTGAAATATCTGTCATCCTCTTGTTCCCGGCCCTCCATTTTCTGTCTCAAGCCACAGCCACGCGCGCGGGTTCATTGACTTTTTTGCTTATTCCGGTCAGTTTTACCCACGCAATCCGCGGCGCGCATCAATAGTAACTCTTTCTTAATAATTTACGTTTGTAAACTATATACTTATGGAAATGAGTTGTCAAGATAGATTGTAAGAGAGTCTTTTATACGTCCGCCGCTTCGAATCCCGCTTCTCTGCGCGCACAGATTGAAAACCCGCGGAATAATAATTATACTGAAATCAAACAATTCATGAGGCACAACGGCCTCTATTATGTATCTTCCGAACCTGCGAAGGAGGAACTCTGCGATGGACTCAAAAGCACTGAAGCGCTTCTGCCACTGTCTCAGCGTCCTCGAGGGTGGCAATTTCCAGAAGGCCAAGAACGACGAAATCTACCGTCTGGGCATGCTCTGCCTGTTCCAGCTGACGGTCGAGCTGGCATGCATGGCAATCAGATCCGCACTGGAACAAAGCAGAGTGCGCGGTACTGAGACGAAGACGAACAAGGAGATTCTAAGACTGGCTGCCTCAACCGGTCTTCTGTACAATGAGACGGTCTGGATGCGCATGCTGAAGGCAAAGAATCCGGTCACGCAGGTGTACACAAACGAAGAGGCCAATGAAATGATGAGCCAGCTGCGGAGCTACTTTATCCCGGCGTTCCGGGAACTGAGGGAGACACTGGGCCGGTTTGTCAAATGAGCTGAGCCATTATAGGATAGCTGTCTTCGAATCAGCGCAATTAAGCATTTTAGTTGGCAATGTGTTATCTGCAATGATAAGTCTCCCTCCGCGAGGAGGGAGTGGATTTAAGCAAGAGAACTGGGAGTCAGCGGAATCTGTGATGTGTCTCCCTCCGCGAGGAGGGAGTGGATTTAAGCCATCAGATCCAGCGCCAATGATTTTCTGCCGGGGTCTCCCTCCGCGAGGAGGGAGTGGATTTACGCCCTCTTTCCTTCCTTTCTTCGGAACAGCAGACGGAAGCAAAGTCTCCCCAGCGGTCCTCCGAAGAAGATCTGCCACGCCAGTGCCATCGGAAAGTTCATGGCGGCGGTCTGAAGCCATACGCTGATAAAGCCTGCCGTCGAGAAGTCTTTGAATAAAACTGTAGCGACGAGGCTCATCGCCGGACACATCAGGCACACAGTCAGCGAACAGCGGATCAGCAGGATCCAGATAAGCGGCATATCCCGGGTAACGACACGGTTTGTCAGAAACATAACCGGGCGCTCCATGACAAACAGCTCCAGAATAATTGCCACCGGCCACATGATTCTCAGCTCTCCAAATGCCATCAGAAATACTTTGTCCTGCAATCCGCCGATATTCAAGGCAATGTTATAGCAGATCATGGCGTACACCATGATAAAAGCCATAATTACGGTAAAGATAAAATTTTCAAACTTCGTTTTCGGCATAAAAAACACTCCTTCTGCAATAATGACCGTGTTGTTCGTTATCACTGAAGGAGTGTGCGTTTCCAATTGTATACCGATATGAAATTTTGACA
>JAZHVT010000037.1:0-15876 GCA_036453145.1 Eubacteriales bacterium | reverse complement strand
TTCCTGTCCGATTATACACCATTTCCGCCGGCAAGTCCCGCCCCAAACACGTTCGCATACCGAAACCCGGCGCAGAGCATGCCACGTCTGAGAGTTATGACGCCTGCTCCGCACACGGTCACTCCTAGCAGGGCACAAAAAATCCCGCGGCGCTGCTTCCGCGGGATCGTTTCATTTTCCTGGCCGCGCATTCATGCAATGCACCGCCTCACTCCTTACTGCGCGACGGTCTGTGCCGCGTGACGGCGCACCTGCTCAAGCGCCTTCAGGCTGATCCAGAGCATCGCCGTATTGATCGGGTACATAATGCACTCGCTCGGAATCCGCGCGATGAGCGTCGGCACAAACGGCAGACCATAGCCGATGGACAGGTTGACCGTATTGAGAAATGTGCCTGTGACCAGTGTGACGACCAGCGACACGATAACCGTACGCTTCAGTGTGACCGGCTTTCTGTAAAGGAAAACTCCGTAGAGAACACCAGCCACAATCGCTGTGAGCGTAAATCCCGGCATGAACGGTCCTGTCGGCTTGATGAGATAGCCGATGATATCAGCCGCACCTCCGACAACGCCTCCGATAAACGGTCCGAACAGCGCCCCCGCAAATGCAAGCGCAATGAACTTGAAGCGGATTTCAATGATGGACGTAATCGGAACAGAAAAAAAGCTGAGAACAGCCGCCAATGCGATCAGCATGCCGGTAAATGTAAGAACCCTGACATTTTTCAGTTGTGACATAAAAACTCCCTCCTTTGCAGTCTTCCGGTCAGAAACGGCCTGCATGACAGCCGCTCCGCCCCGGGAAAATCCTTCACTACATAGGAGGCAGCGTCTCAGATGTAGCAGCGGGATGCGATTCCGGAACCGCAAGAATATCTTTTCGTCCCGCCGACAACTCCCTGTCCGGCGGGCACTGGCAAGCGGCGGAAGCCCGCGCGCTCAAACGCTCCGAAACCTACTCTGCATTTTGCAAATTTATGGTACGCCAACACGATACCATAGGAAATTCCTCTTGTAAACAGGAAATAGCATCCACACGCTTTTCCCTCACACTCCGTCTCATTCTCTGTGCAATGCGGAACGGACTGTATCCAGACTTACTTCCCGTCAGGAAGCTCCTTCTCCTGCTTCTTCACGCGCAGGTAGCGCACAATCTCCCAGATCATGTAGCCGGCGCCGCAGGCAATGAATAAAAGCCCGAAGACGATATCAACCCAGGCAGGCGCACCACCTGTACCGTCCGCAAAGCTCTTCAGGAGCTTTATCCCGAGATAGAAAATATAGACTGCCGCAACCGCCCCGAGTCCGAGCCGGAGATTGTTGTCGCTGCCCTGCTCACCAGAGCGTTCTTTATTATGTTCCTGATCCATATGCTGATTCCTCCTGATGCATGGCGGCCGCCTGACAGATAAACAAGGGAGTCGTTTCTCCCCGCAAACCCGCACTTCCGGCCTGTCAGCGGCATTCCATTACTTTCTTTTTGGGAAAATAGCACGAGATGCCGTACCACCGGCACGGCATCCCTGCTTTTCTAAAAGGAGAGTGTTATCATTTATGACTTACCTGTCTTGTGATTCGAGACGACATCGAAGATAACTGCCGCAAGAAGGACAGCGCCCTTGACAACGTACTGCCACTCATCAGCAAGACCGTAAATCGACATGCCCTGGTTGATGACGCCGAGGAGAATAGCACCGACGACAACGCCCGAGACATTACCGGATCCGCCGTATGCGGAAGCACCACCAATGAAGCAGGACGCGATTGCATCCATTTCAAATGAGTTGCCCATCGAGCCGTCGACAGAACCGATGCGGGCCGCATGCGCGAGGCCTGCGAAGCCTGCCAGGAAGCTCATCAGGAAATATGCCCAGAAGTACACGCGTCTCGGATCAATACCGGACAGCTTCGTCGCCTTTTCATTTCCGCCGACTGCGTAGAAGTAACGGCCGAATGTTGTCTGTGATGTCAGGAACGCGAAAATGAGAACAACTGCGAGGATCCAGATAATCATGACCGGAATGCCCTTGTACTGCATCAGCTTGGAGCCGTACCAGATGATGACCGCATCGATAATGAGAAGCTTGATCAGCTGTGCCGGCAGTGACTCGACATCGTATCCTCTCGAGATACGCGTTTTTCTCTGGATGAGCTGCATGAGTGTAATGCAGATCGCTACGATGATGCAGATAATGAGGGAGGATGTAACGGCTCTGTTCTGCTCACCTGGGAATTTGATGTAGGATGTGAAGATATTCAGGAACGACTGATTGCTGATATTGATTGTCTGAGAGTTGAGGACGACACGGCCCGCGCCTCTGAACAGGAACATGCCTGCCAGTGTGCAGATGAACGGCGGGATGTGTATGTAGCCGATCAGATAGCCCTGGCACAGACCAATGACTGCCGCGATAATCAGGGACGCGAGAATTGCCATTCCGGCGGAGCCGCCGTCCGACATAATCTTCGCTGAGACAGCCGCTGCGAAGCAGAGCGTGGAACCGACGGAAAGATCGACGTTACCACCGGTCAGGATGCAGAGGAGCATGCCGCACGCCATGATCAGGACGTAGGCGTTCTGCAGAAGCAGGTTGGACACGTTCTGGGCGAGGAGGAGTCTTCCTCCGGTCAGTGCCGAGAACAGGATGATGACAATTACCAGTGCAATCAGCATGGTATATTTTTTAAAGACAGCCGATGCTTTCATTTTCAGGCCTCCACTTTCTTATCGTCAGACTTCAGAATAGCGGCAAGAATCTTCTCCTGCGTCGCCTCTTCTGCACGGAATTCAGCAACAATTTTTCCCTCATTCATGACATAGATCCGGTCGCACATGCCGAGAAGCTCCGGCATCTCCGAGGAGATCATGACGACCGCCTTGCCCTGAGCGACCATAGCGTTCATGATCTGATAGATCTCGTACTTCGCGCCGACATCGATGCCTCGCGTCGGCTCATCGAGAATCAGAACATCCGGGTCAGCGAACATCCACTTCGCAAGAAGGACCTTCTGCTGGTTGCCGCCGGAGAGATTGCCTGCATGCTGCTGCACGCTCGGCGTCTTTGTGTTCATTTTCTTTACGTACTCTTCGGCGACCTTGTTCTCCTTCGGCACGTCGATGACGCCCCATTTATTCGCGACCTTTTCCATGCGCGCCATCGTTGTATTCCATGCAATGGAATCCTCGAGAACGAGTCCGTCGACCTTCCGGTCCTCTGTCACATAGGCGAGGCCGTGCTCGATCGCGTCGCGCTCATTTTTCAAATGAACTTCCTTGCCGCCGATGAATTCCTGTCCGGAGATATGGCTGCCATAAGCTCTTCCGAAGAGAGATTTCGCAAGCTCCGTGCGGCCCGCGCCCTGCAGGCCGGAGAATCCGACGATTTCTCCCTTGTGTACCTTGAAGCTGACCTTGTTATCAATGCATTTCTCAGTGTAAACCGGATGATGGACTGTCCAGTTCTTCGCCTCAAGCATAACCTCCTTGCCGATCTTGTGCTCGCGCGCCGGGAAACGGTTTGTGAGCTCTCGGCCGACCATTCCCTTGATGATCCGTTCCTCATCGATATTGTGGTTCGGATTGGAGATGGTCTCGATTGTCGCGCCATCGCGGAGGATCGTGATCTTATCCGCGCAATACGCGACCTCGTTCAGCTTATGCGTAATAAGAATCGAGGTCATTCCCTCCTTCTTGAACTGCAGAAGCATGTCAAGAAGCATCTTTGAATCCTCCTCATTGAGGGAGGATGTCGGCTCATCGAGGATCAGAAGCTTGACGTTTTTTGAAAGAGCCTTTGCAATTTCGACCAGCTGCTGCTTTCCGGTTCCGATATCCTTGATCAGCGTGGATGACTTCTCCTTGAGACCGACACGCTTCATCTCTTCCTGCGCCTGCTTGTAGGTCTCATTCCAGTCAATGACACCGAATTTATTTTTCCGCTCATTTCCGAGGAACATATTTTCCGCGATTGTGAGCTCCGGGATCAGCGCCAGCTCCTGATGGATGATGACGATGCCGAGCTCCTCCGAGTCGTGGATGTTATGGAACTGACATGTTTTTCCATTGTATACGATATCGCCCGTATACTGGCCGAACGGGATCGTCCCCGAGAGGACGTTCATCAGAGTCGATTTGCCGGCGCCGTTCTCGCCGCACAGAGCATGGATCTCACCGCGTTCAACCTGCAGGTTGACATTATCGAGGGCCTTGACGCCCGGATATTCCTTGGTGATGCTCTTCATTTCCAGAATATAGTCTGACAAGTTGCTACCTCCTCGCCGTTTCCGTCCGGGAGCACAGATCCTCTGCTTCGTATGAAAAAGCGGGCGGGGGCAAGCGCGCCCCGCCCGTTCAGCCCTTTCTCACTACAGTGAATCCGCGGTTCTTCCCGCCGGATAATACGTTCACGATTACTGCCGAAGTCTCAGCCAACTGCCTTCGGATATCCGTTCTCCATCTTGTAGTATCCTGTATCTACCAGCTCCTTCTGGATGTTGTCCTTTGTGACAACTGTCGGTGTCAGGAGATAAGACGGAATGACGGCCGTGCCGTTATTATAGGACGATGTATCATATGTGCAATCGAAATCCCAGCCGCTTGAGGAAATGAGACTCTCATCCGGCTTCTCGCCATTGAGGATTGCCGCACCAAGTGCCAGTGTGACGTATGTCTCGTTCTTCACGGCCTTGTAAACTGTCATCGTCTGCTTGCCGTCGATGATATTTGCGAGGTTCGCCTCATCACCATCCTGACCGGTAATGATGACCTTATTATCGCCCGCATAATCGGACTCAATTGCCTGTGTGACACCGAGTGCCGTGGAGTCGTTGGAGCAGAGCGCCACGTCAAGCTGCGTGCCGTCTGAATAATAGGAACCGAGAATGTTCTGCATACGGTTCATGGCCTTTGTCGTATCCCATGCTGCTGTGCCGCACTCTGAGAACGTTGTCTGACCTGACGGAACCTTCAGTGTGCCCTTGTCGATATACGGCTTCAGCGTATCCATCGCGCCGTTGAAGAAGTATGTCGCGTTGTTGTCCGCCGGGTCGCCGGCTGTAAATTCGATGTTGTAGGTCTTGTCGCCCGCATTGTCGAGGTCGAGCTGATCGATGACGAACTGACCCTGCAGCTGGCCGACCTTGTAGTTATCGAAGGAGACGTAGTAGCTGATCGCATCTGTGTTCATGATCAGACGGTCGTAGGAAATGACCGGAATGTTCATGTCCTTCGCATCAGCAAGGACATTGGAGAGTGACTCGCCGTCGATTGCCGCCACGACAAGAAGATCAACGTTGTCAGCAATCAGGTTCTCAATATCCTTGACCTGCTGATCGATCTTATTGTCGGAGAATGTCAGCTCTGTCTCGGCGCCTGCGCCCTTGAACTGCTGCTCAAGGAAACTACCATCACGATTCCAGCGCTCAAGAGATTTCGTCGGCATCGAGATACCGACCTTCTTGCCGGAAAGATCTGCCTTGATTGCTGTTCCCGAATCGGTTGCCGTCGATGTGGTCGCTGCTGTTGACGTGGTATCTGATTTTGATACAACGGATCCCGCCGCTGATGAAGCGGTTGAAGAAGAGCTTGAGGAGCTGCCACATGCTCCCAGTGAAAATGCCATGGCGCCAGCGAGTGCAATTGAAACAAGTTTCTTCGCCTTCATGATGAATCCTCCTTCTTTCTGTGCAGTCTTTGCTGCAAGATCTGGAACTCCCGCTTTCAGAAAAGCAATGATCAGAACCAGTCCCCGAAATCCGCTTTCCCGGTCTCGTGCCAGGAGACACCATTCATTTTCCCCCATACCCGGATCCGCCTGATCCGTATCAAATGAATGGCCTCCGGTTATACAGATCTCATTGTGAGACTGCCGTTTGTTCTCTTTTATAAAACTGCTTTTCTAAAGTGATTTTATAATACTATCGTTTTCATCCGGAGTCAACGATTCTTCGTCATTTCTGTATTATTTTGGCGACTTGCGAAAGAATCACTTGTCTAATTTGTATAGTTTTCACAGAGCCATATGGCAAATACATTATGTATCATGCCATGTCAGCACTGTGCAATCAAGACATAATTTTACAGGCTCACACATACCAGCGCAGATAAAAAAAGAAGGCCCCCTGATCCTGTCAGATCAGGAAGCCGTCTCATAAAACTATTTCCGCTCTTCCTTCCGTCTCTCCCGGATGTAAACCACCAGCGAGTAGATGTACCACTCACCGACGAAGATCAGAACGACGTATCCGAGCGAGAACAGCGCAAGGCTCCGATTTTTCTGCACAAGTGCGGTCGCTTCAAATGCAATCAGCATGACCAGGCTGATGATGTGCCTCAGCAGAAACTTTCGCATTTATTTTTCTTCCTCGTAGTAGTCGATCGCGAACAGCTCCTCGCCGGCCTTCACCGGGCCGTTTGTGAGCAGACGGATCTTCTTCGTGTCGTCCATCTCCGTGTCCATGACCGGAGTTGCGATGGACGGAGCGTTCTTCTCAAGGAAATCAAGGTCGAGCTTCAGCATCGGCTCACCCTTCTTCACTCTCTGGCCCGTCTCGACGAGCGGCGTGAAGCCCTGGCCGTTCAGCTTGACCGTATCGACGCCGACATGAATCAGCAGCTCAACGCCGCTGTCCGTCGTGAGACCGATCGCGTGCTTCGTGTCGAAGACAAGCGAGACCTCGCCGTCCTCCGGCGCGTAGACAACCGGGTCATCCTTCGACGGGACGACCATCGCGCCGTCGCCCATCATGCGGCCTGCAAATGCCTCGTCCGGGGTCTCGGAGAGATCATGCGCAACACCGGTCAGCGGGCTCGAAATCTTGACGACCTTGACGAGCTTCATGCGCTTCTTCGGCTTCTCCTCCGCTTTTGCCTCACCGGCCTCACCGGAAGCAGCCTCCTTCGTGTTAATCTCCTCGTTCGGAGCCGTCTCAAGATAATCCTCGAGCTCGGACTTGATGACAGCGACCTGCGGTCCGTAAATGACCTGCACGCCGGTGCCCTTGTGGACAACGCCCGCCGCACCGGTCGCCTTCAGAAGATCATCGTTGACAAGGTCCGGCTTCCTGACGGTGACACGAAGTCTTGTCGCGCACGCGTCGACGTCGGAGATGTTGGCCTTGCCGCCGAGGCCGCGGTTGATCTGCGCACTGAGAGAATTCTCAGCTCCGGCCGGAAGTGCCGCCGCTGCCGCACCGCCGCCGTTCTTCTTTGCGTTGTAGTCAGCCTTTGAGTAGAGCTTCGTCTCCGCGTCGTCCTCCTCACGGCCAGGCGTATGGAAGTTCATTTTCAGGATCAGTGTCCGGAAAATGATGAAATACAGGAAGAAGTAGATGATGCCGAGCGGAATAATCCGGAGCCAGCTCGTCTTTGCATTTCCCTGCAGAATACCGAAGAACAGAAGATCGAGAAGACCTCCCGAGAATGTGACACCGACTGCGATGCCGGCCATCTGCGCGACCATGTAGCAGGATCCTGCGAGAAGCACCTGGACTCCGAAGAGAAGCGGTGCGACGAACAGGAACGAGAACTCGATCGGCTCTGTGATACCTGTGAGCATCGATGCAAGTGCTGCGGAAAGCAGGAGGCCGCCCGCTGCCTTCTTCTTCTCCGGATATGCCGTCTGGTACATTGCGAGGGCCGCACCCGGAAGACCGAAGATCATGAAAATGAACTCACCGGAGAAATACCGGCACGCGTCCACGCTGAAGTGGCTGATCTCGCTCGAATGAGCCAGCTCCGCGAAGAAGATGTTCTGGCCGCCGAAATACTTGACGCCGTCGATGACCTCCGTGCCGCCGACTGCTGTCTGCCAGAACGGAAGATAGAAGACATGATGAAGACCGAACGGGATCAGCGCACGCTTGATAATACCGAAGCCGAGTGTTCCAAGATACCCGGAGTGCGCCATCGCCGTGCCGAGCGCATTGATGCCGAGACCGACATACGGCCACACGAAATACATCAAAATACCGACAAATGTATACGTGATCGTCGTGATAATCGGGACGAAGCGGCTGCCGCCGAAGAATGAGATCGCGTTCGGCAGCTTGATCTTATAGAACTTGTTGTGAAGGGCCGCCGCGCCGAGACCGACGATGATACCGCCGAACACACCCATCTGCAGGGATGTGATGCCGAGCGTCGTCGTCATTGAGCCCGCGAGAATTGTCGCGGAATCAAGACGCTTGCCGGAAGCGTCAATCTGACCCATGATCTGCATCATCGCGCTGATGGACGTGTTCATGACGATGTAGCCGATCAGGCCCGCCAGAGCGGCAACCTCCTTCTCTTTCTTGGCCATGCCGATCGCGACACCGACCGCAAAGAGAACCGCCAGGTTGTTGAAGACCGCACTGCCGACTGCGTTGAAGATCTGGTTCAGGCCGTACATGAACGTTCCTTCACCGAAGACAGCCGTCAGGTGGTACGTGCTGAGAGTCGTCTCATTTGTAAAGACGCTCCCGAGTCCGAGCAGGATACCTGCCACGGGCAGCAGAGCGATCGGAAGCATGAAGCTTCGTCCGACACGCTGCAGGACACCGAAAATCTTGTCTTTCATTTTCTTCCTCCTCTGAAAGATGTGATGAAATGAGATATTTTTCATTTCGTGTGCTGTTGTGAAGATTTTATCATGTTCAAACATCTTTCTCAATCAATCCCGATAGAAATAATGGATGGAAATTTTATGGAATTTTTATGGAATATTCACAGTCTGTTTTCTATCGCGGGAAAGCCGTTATCTGTGGGGGACGTCCGGATGGCAGAATGTATCCGAAAGGAGTACAATAAACAGACAGAAAACGCGGTTTTATTTAAAGGATGGAATCAATGAAAAGAAATTGGAAGGTTTTCGCGGTCCTGGCCGCCTGCTGCGGGCTTACCGCCCTGCTGACTCCGGTACTGAAGGGAAACGACGCAAATACAACTTATCATAATGCACATGCGACATCTCCGATATCCGTGGATGTTTCATCTGTCGTGCAAAAAACAGCGGATACAGCCGAATCAACCGCTGAACCGACGGTTGCACCCGAACTGACGACTGCACCGACAGTAACACCGACCGCTACGCCAACTACGACATCGGAACCGACGGCAACGCTCGCACCGACTGCTGAGCCGACTTCTACACCGGAACCGACGGCTACACCCGAACTGACGACTGCACCGACATCAACGCCGACCGCTACACCGGAACCGACGGCTACGCTCGCACCGACAGTTGAACCGACTTCTACACCGGAACCGACGGCTACACCCGAACTGACGACTGCACCGACAGCAACGCCAGCGACCGAGCCAACTGCGACACCTGAGCCGACTGCCACGCCTGAACCAACGGCCACACCGGAACCAACGGCCACGCCGACCGCCGTGCCGACAGCTACACCCGAGCTGACGGCTGCACCAACAGCAACACCGACCGCTGAGCCAACCGCTACACCCGAACTGACGATTGCACCGACAGTAACGCCGACGATCGAGCCAACTGCGACACCTGAGCCGACGGCCACTCCAACGCCGACCGCCGAGCCAACTGCGACGCCTGAGCCGACGGCCACTCCGACACCGACACCGGTCCCGGTCGCCACGATCGACATGTACCGGCTCTACAACCCGAACAGCGGCGAGCACTTCTTAACGGGCAGCTCTGCAGAGAAAGACACGCTCATTCATGCAGGCTGGCGGTATGAAGGAATTTCCTGGAAGGCGCCCACAGAGGGTGCGCCCATCTACCGGCTCTACAATCCGAACGCCGGGGACCACCACTACACGGGAAGCACCGTTGAAAGGGACATGCTGGTCTCTGTCGGCTGGCACTACGAGGGTGTCAGCTTCTGCAGCGCAGACAGCACAGGAAAGCCCGTCTACCGTCTCTACAACCCGAACTGTACCGGTGCCGGCGCACATCACTACACAGGCAGTCAGCTCGAGCGCGACTATCTGGTCTCTCTCGGATGGAATTATGAGGGAATCAGCTGGAGCGGCATTGATGTCCCGACAACCGAAGAAAACTATATTGCCTCTGAGCTTGCCGGCACGGATACTGCGTCCAGGACAGACCAGATCATCGTCGTATCCGGCCACACTCTGTCTATGTACAGAAAGAATGCCGGAGGCTCCTGGAATTACATGCTCGGCTCCTACTGCGGCTATGGCAGAAACGGCCTTGCGTACTCGCGGAACGAGGGAGACGGGACGACGCCGATCGGCTCGTTCCGGATGACAGTTGCCTTCGGAACAGGGGCAAACCCCGGCACAGCGATGACATACCGTCAGATCACGCCATATTCATACTGGTCCGCCGCAAAAAACACCTACAACACCTGGGTAGAAAGCAGCTCCCGGATCGCCGGCGAGCATCTGGCTGATTATCCGACCGCATATAAGTACGCGATCGACACCGGCTACAACGCAGGCCGCATTTATCAGAAGGGCTCCGCCATCTTCCTGCACTGCAAGTCGCAGAGAGGATGGACGACAGCCGGCTGTGTGTGCGTCCCTGAAAACGTTATGCTTCGGATTCTCCGTGAGTCTAAAGATGGTCAGTACATCATGATCGTAACGGATGACGCATCGCTTGCCGCGTACTGATGAGAAACAAGGTATATAACAATGCTCCATTTTGAACAAATTCAAATAGACCTGCTGGTAGTACTGACAGGCATCTCGCTGATGACCTCCGTCTTTATCGCCCTGTCCGGATCGCTCGCAAAGCGCCGCCGGATCCAGCTGTCCCTGATGGGCTTTATCGTCGCGCTGCTGCTCGCCTCCGAGTGCCTCACGATACTGTTCGGAGGTCTCCACGAAGTCACAGCGATCCGCGTGTGCAATTTCATCAAATACGACGCGATCTACGTCCTTACTTTCCTGGACGCACAGCTGACCGGGGACATTCTGCGCGATGAGGGACATCTGGAAAAGGCCCCGTGGACGCTGCGCGCGGTCCCGTTTGTGACAACCGGCGAGATCATCCTGCTCGTCATCTCCCAATTTACCGGGCTCTATTACACGATCGACAGCTCCGGTTTCTACCACCGCTCGCCGTATTTTCCTCTCAGCTACCTGCTTCCGGGCATTGCATTTGTCCTGATCCTTTCGACGCTGCTCCAATACGGGAAACGCCTGCACAGCGAGCTTCGGATCTCCCTGATGCTGTTTATTCTCGTCCCGATGACCGCGTCCGTCGGACAGTTTTTCCTGCCCAGACTGCCGCTCACAAGCATTGCATTTTCCTTTCCGATTCAGCTCATGTTCATCATCGAGCTCAATTACATGAACAAGAAGGTCGCGCGCGCCAACCAGCTCGAAATCGAGAAGCTCCAGAATGAGCTCCAGAACGAGAAAAATGAGAAGAAGCTCCGCGAGGCGGATTTCCTCGAGGAAGAAAACCGCCGCCTCGAGGAAGTCAATCGTCTGCAGGGGCTCGTCGGCGCACTCGCGGGCGAATATGCCAACGTCTATGAGGTTGATCTCCGGAGCAGAAAATTCAGCGTCATCAAGGTCAGCAGCCGGATCGATCAGATGTTTAACAGCTCCATCAGAGACATGACCTATAAGGATGCGGTCAGTCATTACCTCGAGAACGGCGTCGCAGAATCGGACAGAGAGCGGATGCGCCGCGCGACCTCCCTCGATACTATCGAGACACAGCTCCGGAGCGTCAAGAGCATTGAGCAGGTCTATCTGAATAACGATGGAAAATACACGGAAATGAAAATCGCCCCGATCGGACTCGATCACATCATCGTCGGCTACGGCGTCAAGGATGCGGAGATCCGCCGTGAGAAGGAAATCAAGCTTCAGCTCGAGAAAGCAAAGAACGAGGCCGAGGCTGCCAGCAAGTCGAAATCCGCCTTCCTCTTCAATATGAGCCACGACATCCGCACGCCTCTCAATGCAATCATCGGATTCACAGAGCTCGCAGACAAATGCGGAAATGACTCGGAGAAGCTCGCGGATTACCGCCGCAAGATCCGCGCCGCCGACTACGAGCTGATGCACATCCTCGACGATGTGCTTGAGATTGCGCGAATTGAGAACAACCGCGTGTCGGTCGACGAGGAGCTCACCAATTACAGGGAATTCTTCGAGGACTGCCGCTCTATGTTTGAGACAGAGCTCGCGAAGCGCCGTCTCACCGTCCGGTTTCACTGCAATATCAGTCATCCGTGGGTCTGGATGGACAAAACGCACATGACCGATATCTTTCTCAACCTGATCAGCAACGCCATCAAGTATACGCCGGACGGCGGCACAATTGCAGTAACGTCCGTCGAGGAGCCGTCATCATCCGCTAAGGATAACTGCTGCGTCATCGTGAGCACGATCGAGGACACCGGCATCGGCATGAGCGAGGACTTTCAGAAGCACGCCTTTGATGAATTCGCCAGGGAGCGGAACACGACGGAGGGCGGCGTCAGCGGCACCGGACTCGGTCTCGCCATTGTCAGCCGCCTCGCAAAAATGATGAACATCAGGATTGACATCAAGAGCCGTCAGGGCGAGGGCACAAAAATCACGCTCAGACAGACCTGCCGGATCGGAAATGCGCCGAAGGCTGCCGCTGCCCCGAAGCAGACGGAGATCTCCGGCAGCTTTTCCGGAAAGCGCATTCTTCTTGCAGAGGACAACGATATTAATGCCGAGGTCGCGGAGGAGCTTCTCGGATATGCGGGCTTTGAGGTCGAGCGCGCATCAGACGGTCTCATCTGCGTCGACATGCTGCGGAAGGCCGCACCGGGATATTATGACCTCATCCTCATGGACATCCAGATGCCGAACATGAACGGCTACGAGGCGGCCCGCGCCATCCGCGGCCTCAGAGATCCCTCAAAGGCAGGAATCCCGATCCTTGCGATGACGGCAAACGCATTTAAGGAAGACAGAGACCGCGCGCTCGCGGCCGGCATGAACGGCCACATTGCAAAGCCTCTCGACCTCAGAAAAATGCTCGGGACAATTGCGGATACCCTGCGTGAACAGAGTAAGAAAAATCAGACGGGCGTATAAAGCTGTTTCATGGATATAATGTCCGTGCGCCCATCCTCCTCTGCCTGGTCCTTCACCCACTGCGTCACACCGCTGAGCGCGAAGACCAGGTATCGCTCCACCCGATATGGCGCCACCAGTCTTGCGCGGTCAAGCAAGGTCTCATATTCCTCTTTTCCGAAATGCTCTGTCTTAAATTTGCACTCTCCAATCACAGCGGTTTTCTCATTTTCATTAATGCCGACGACATCAATATCCGCAGGGCACCTTTTGACCGGATCATTTCCTCTCCACTTGCCGACTTTTGTCAGCATAAAGCCAAGGCTTCCTCCCATACTGATGCGGAATGTATATTCCTGACAAATTTTCTCAAAGACAGGCCCCATATACTCGTGCAAATGAGGAAACACCATATTTCGTGCGTACTGCGCTCCGTAACCCCTCTCAATCGCAGCCGTTCCTCCCTGTACAAAGCGAAACCAGAATCGGAACATCCCATCGCGCAGAACATACTGCCACAGCTTCTTTTTCTTCTCATTTAGGATCGGAATCTCCCGTTCAATCACGCGGACTGCCTCCAGCTTTCTCAGCGCCTGTGAAACTTTGGACGTGTCAAATCCCGTTTTCCCCGAAATCTCTCCGACCTGCGTACTTCCATTTCCAATTGCGTTCAAGATCGCGATGTAAAGTGAAATGTCCCGGAATTCCTGCCTGAGCAGGTTTTTCGGCTCCTCGTAAAAATAGCCCGCTGTTGAGAAGAATTTTTCCTCTATGTTCTCCTGCAGCGTACGATCCGGATCGAGAACAGCCAGATATTTGGGAACACCACCTGTAATCCCATAGACAACTGCCTTCTCCTCCTCCGTATAATCCGGAACAAATCTTGCAGAAGTAAGATAATCAAACGGCAGCAGATCCATCTGACCGGTTCTGCGCCCATAGAGCGGCGATTTTTCGCCAAGCACTTCTTCCTCCATAAACGTAATGGACGAACCGCACAGAATCAGCATGATGTTCAGTCTGTTCCATTCATGGTCAATCTCTCTCTGCAGAACAGATGCGAGCTCCGATGCATTTTCAGCCAGATATGGATACTCATCAAGGATGATCAGATGGCGCTTTTCCGGATCAGCTGCCTTCACACAGGACGTCATATAAGCGAGGAGATCACTGTACGACCGGAACTGAACAAATCCCGCCCCATTCGAAAAATGAGAGAACACCGCATTTCCAAGTTCCCTCAGATTCTCATCATCTTTACTCTCGATGCCTGTATAAAAAATCGGATCCTTGTCTCTTGCAAATTCATTCAGCAGCGTTGTTTTTCCGATTCTTCTGCGTCCGTAGAGAACCAGCATCTGAAAACCACTCGTCCGGTACATTCTGTTCAGAACTGCCAGTTCCCTCTCTCTGCCTATAAATGCCATGCGGCGGCCTCCTTTCCCATCTCCCGATATCCGGTGTTTACTGATTTACAAATTACTAATTTATAAATTACTAATCTATAAATCAGTATACGGCAATTTGGATGCACAGGCAAGCATACAATCCGATGAAACCATCCGGCGCCGGTCTGATATCTGACGCCATGCGCAAAGCGCACACATAAAAACAGGGCTGTGAAAAGCGCTCCCGCGTTTCTCACAGCCCTGCCCTGCATATTCTTCAGATTCTTTACTTTGTACCGTTTGCAGCGGCCTCGGCCTCTTCCGCCGCGATCTCCGCAAGCTCCTCTGCCTTCATATGGCGATGCTCTGCGATGTGGAGAACGGACGTATCAAGCGGTGTCAGGATCGTGATGTCCTTGTTCTTTGCGACATCCAGATCACGGACCTTCAGCTCCGTATTGATCGGGTACTTCGTGACATCAATTACGATGCGATCGAAGATATCCTTCGGATACGCTTCATATTCGAGCTCCGTGCAGTTCGATGTGACGAAGCCTGCGCAGCGGTCTTCATTTTCAAGAATGACTTCTGCTGTGCCCTTGACCTTCTCGTCAGCCTCCAGCTGCTGGAAATCCATGTTGATGTAATGGCTCGTAAGGGAGTCATAATCGACATTCTTAAGCATAACTGTGTAGCTCTTGCCATCGACATCGAGCGACATCTTGCAGCCGACATTGTGGGACTTCATGAACTGAAGCACGTCATTTTCCGGAATCTGAATGCTGAGCGATTCCTTCATATCTCTGCCGCAGATCGATCCGGTAATGAAACCCTCTCTTCTGAGTCTCTTTGCCTTCTTTGTCATGTCTCTGACATTTGCCTTTAATGTTTCCATTCCTTAACCTCATCTTTCTCCGGGAAAACCCGGTGCTGATTTACGAATTACGTCCTCTTCCGAGGGGGCGCTGGACAGAAACATCGTATACATCCCTGCAGACATCCCGCTAAAGATGAATGCGACTATGGTTATAGTGTAGTCCGTTCTGCGAATTACGATTAACCAAAAATAAGTCCCCGGATGGAGCCTATTTTCATTGAAAAATGTACTTTACATTCACATCTTGTTCATAATTGAATATCTTCAGGCACAGATCCTTATTCTGATATATAATTGAATAAATGATGACCGCTTTGCTCTGGCAGGGGTAAGTCCGGTGTGAGTGGCAGGAGGTATTGGTATGAATTTGGGAGATATAAGGAAAAGGGCAGCCGCGGCTGCGGATGAGCTATGTAAGAAAATGATACCGCACGGTTCGCATTCGGAAAATGAGAACAACAGCGATAAAGCAGAAAAGATTCAATTCATTCCTCGGTTACGTCTGTATAATGGTGTAAATTGAAAAATTAAAAAGAGCCAAGTGCTCATCTCTTAGGTATAATGAAAATCGACCAAAATCAACATAATACCAAGGAGGATGAACACAATGGCTCAACT
>JAZHVT010000036.1:0-16138 GCA_036453145.1 Eubacteriales bacterium | reverse complement strand
GTTGAGCCATTGTGTTCATCCTCCTTGGTATTATGTTGATTTTGGTCGATTTTCATTATACCTAAGAGATGAGCACTTGGCTCTTTTTAATTTTTCAATTTACACCATTATACAGACGTAACCGCAGGGACAGACGAGCAAGACAGGCTACCTCATCATGGTCGACCGCAGCATCCACCGCGTCGGCATTTACACCGGCTCGCAGAACAACTGGACTGAGGTCAAGTACTGGCCGTGCGTCGTCGGAAAGCCGTCAACACCGACTCCGACGGGCCGCTTTGAGATCGGCACGCGCTTCGACTGGTTCGGCGACGGCCACAAATGCTGGTGGGCGACGCAGATTTCCGGATACTACTATTTCCACTCGGTCATTTACTACTGGGACAGCGCACCGAGGAAGATCCTCGACGGCACGATGGACGCGGCCGCATCGCATGGCTGCGTGAGACTCGACGAGCCGAACGCGCGCTGGATTTACACGACGATTCCAAGACACACGACGGTCGTGATCTACAATTAAAAAAATGGCGGCACGAAGGCGCCGCCATTTTTTACTGCTCTTTCTTTTCATCCTCCGCGTTCATCTTCTCGAGCTCCGCGGACAGCTCATTTGCCTTTTTAATCAGTGTCTCATCATCCGGAATCTCGACGTTGCTGAGAAAACGGAACAGACCCTCGACCGGATCCGGAGCTTCTTCACTTGTCTTGATTACATTTTCCTTGATTTCTGCCATACAATGTATTGAGGCGCGGGACCGCACGGCCTGCCGTGGGAGGGGCGCCCTTCTCCTTTCTTGATGCACGATTGTGAGCGGGTTAAATTCCCTGTCAGTATAGCATGCTTTGCACGCGGGGCAAATATGCAGATGCCCGGAAATGTTCCCCGGGAGGGGTCCTAACGGTGCTGGCTTGCCTGTGGAGGCAGTCGGCTTTATAATTAAGTGCATAGGAGGATTTCATTATGAAAGTACTGATGATTAACGGCAGCCGGAGAGAAAAGGGCTGCACATATACGGCTCTTACGATTGTTGCGGATGCGCTGAAGGAAGAGGGCATCGATTCGGAGATTGTATTTGTCGGGAAGGCAGCGATGGATGGCGGAAGCGCCTTGAATGACTGCGTGAAGAGCCTGAAAATGAAGGCCGCTGAGGCGGACGGCTTTGTCTTCGGAGCACCGGTCTACTATGCTGCGCCGACCGGAGAGATCCAGATGGTCCTTGACCGTCTGTTTGGCGTCGCGTCAAATGAGATGCGTCTGAAGCCGGCAGCGGTTGTCACATCTGCGAGACGGGCAGGCACGACATCTTCCCTCGATGTGCTGGCCAAATATCCGACGATCAATGAGATGCCGGTCGTCTCTTCTTCCTACTGGACGATGGTCCACGGCTCGAAGCCGGAGGATGTCCTGAAGGATGAGGAGGGCGTCGGTGTGATGAAGCAGCTCGGAAAGAACATGGCGTGGCTTCTGAAATGCATAGACGCCGCGGACAAGGCGGGTGTGAAAAAGCCGGAGGCTGCAGAGTACAACAAGACGAATTTTGTCAGATGAGGCAGCGGGATATGACCGAAAAAAGCCGTAAAAGCGGAAAGCCGAAGAAGCCGCGTACGAGAAAGCAGAAGATCATCTCGCATGTGACGACGGCTCTGCTCGTCGTGGTGCTGCTTATCGGTGTCGGTGTCATGGCGTACCCGACGTTCAGTGACTGGTGGAACAACCTGCATCAGTCGAAGGCGATCGCGACCTACGAGGAGGTCGTCGCGGACACGAGTCAGGAAAAAATCGACGCGATGTGGGCTGCAGCGGAGGCATTTAATGAGAAGGTCGCCGCGGCAGGGTTCAGCCTTCAGTACTCGGATGAGATGGAGAAGGAGTATGAGAGCCTCCTCGACGTCTCCGGAACGGGCATCATGGGCTATGTCGAGATCGATTCCGTCGGCATCAAGCTGCCGATTTATCACGGGACGTCGGAGGGCGTTCTGCAGATCGCGGTCGGGCACCTCGAGGGAACCTCGCTGCCGGTCGGCGGTGCAAATACGCACTGCGTGCTGTCCGGTCACACGGGCCTTCCGTCCGCAAAGCTCTTTACCGATATCGACAAGCTGAAGGAGGGCGACACATTCAAGCTGATTGTGCTTGACAAGACGCTGACCTATCAGGTTGACCAGATCAAGGTCGTGCTCCCGGAGGAGCTGTCGGACCTTACGATCGAGGAGGGCCAGGAACTGTGCACGCTGGTCACCTGTACGCCGTACGGTATTAATACGCATCGTCTGCTTGTGCGAGGCCACCGCATCGCAACGGCTGAGGGCACAGATCCGCATCCGTCGCTGTCCGCAGCAAAGGACGCGCTCATCATTAATCTGGAGCTTGCGCTTCCGTTCGTTATTATCGGCGCCATCGCGCTGACGATTATCCTCATTCTTGTGAGAAAGCACCGCAAGAAGAAGCGCGCGAAGAAGCAGAACACGCAGGAGTAAGCGCTTAGAAAAAGACTCAGCAGAAATGCTCGTGCCATATGGTACGGACAGTTTTGCTGAGTCTTTTATGTTGGCGAAGATTTTATCAGGGGTGCGATTGACGCAGGCCTTGTCAGATGTGCGAGGTCAGCGGGGTGAGCAGGCTCATGACAGCCTCCATCGCACCGTCGTGGTTGTTGTCGGCCGCAATGAGGCTCGCACGGCTTAAGACATCCTCTCTGGCGTTGCCCATCGCGACGGAATACGCCGCCGCGTCCATCATCGGAAGGTCGTTGCCGCCGTCTGCGACGGCGATTGTGTGCTCGTGCGGGATCCCGAGAAATGAAGCCAGCTCGAGCAGAGCATTTCCCTTTCCGGCCTCGGCTCCGTAGATCTCGATGTCGCGGATGCTGAGCCGCGCGGCATTGACGCCGTCAATTTGCTCAAGCCCCTGAACGGCTGCGTCGCAGTCCTCTGTGGATGCAAACTGTGCAGAGATCATGTTGATTCCCGGACCGGAGAGAAGCTCATTTGCAAGGCGCGGGATGTCATCGACCGGTTTCCGGCTTTTTTTGTAATAATCCGCGAGATAGTGGCTCCTGACGTGACTGATCAGTGTGTTGAGAGAATCCGCAGTCTCGTAGCCGGTGCCATTTGCGAAGATTTCACAGACCGTGGCGCACCCCGCGGACTGTATGTCCCACCCGATCGCGTCCATGACAGCAAGGCAGGTCTCTCTGTCCAGTGTGTGGGATTGAATCGGCTCCTGATAGCGGAGCGCCTCAGGGCCGGCGCACAGGTTTCCGAAGGCTGGAGCGGCTGCTTCTTTGAATATTCCTCTGTCTGCCTTCAGCCGGTGGATCATCGTCCCGTCATTTGTGATTACATAATGGATATCCGCTATGCGGAGGATTTCCGCGGGAAGACCCGTGAAGGGCCTGCCGGTCACGGGGACGATCTCGCAGCCGAGAGCTGTGGCCTCATGAATGAGTGCACGCGTCCGGTCCGTAATACATTTCCTGTCATTTAAAAGCGTGCCGTCGAGATCGATGCCGGCCAGGTAGGATGCACGGTTCTCCGGACTGGAGCCGGCTGCGCTTTCAGAGGCCTGAAATCCGGCGCCGGCCTCATCCTGACGGATGCCGGCAGGCTCCGTTTTTATGCCCGGATGTATCATGATGCCTTGTTCTTCCAGTCCATATATTTTTCGCCCCAGACGGCGATGCTGCTTAAAACCGGCTCAAATTCGTGGCCGATGTCGGTCAGCTCATATTCGACGCGCGGCGGAACCTCCGGGTAGACGGAGCGGCGGATGAGGCCCTCCTGCTCGAGTGTCTTGAGCTGGGAAGAGAGTGTTGCATTTGTTACATATGGCATCAGCTTCTGCAGCTCGCTGAAGCGGAGCGTGTGGCCGTCGAGATTGTGCAGAATGACGATAGACCACTTGCCCTGCAGAAGACGCTGGGCTGTGACGTAGGGGCATTTGCCGAATTTCTGAAGATCCTTTTCTGTCATAATAAAACTCCCATGCGATTTGTGAAAATTCCACAAATAAAAGCTCCGCAGGGCGGTCTGCCTGTTTCAAAACGGTCTGCCGGGAAGTGTTTCCTCCTATATAATGCACAGGGTCTGAAGAAGCATGCAGCGGCGGTATTTGTGAACTTTTCATAAACGAATTCCATGGTATCTGCCAAAATACCAGATACATGAAAAAATCGTCCTTGCGCTATTTCCAAACAGTATTATAATAAAACTCAGTTCGAAATCCATACCATTGTAGCATGATCATTTCATTTTGCAAGACGAAATCATGACGATGTTTTTTCAGAGGAACATGCATCGGCATGACGGAGGCCTGCAGATGACAATAAAAAAGGCAGAGAGGAAAATGAACGCATCTAAAAATCATTCGCGTCATGGAAAAAAACACAGCCATAAGGCCCTGTTGATTTCACTCATTTCACTGGGCGTCGTTGCAGTTGTTGGCGGCGGCTATGCGATCACGGCGAAGGCCTATGAGACCAAGTTCATCAAGGGAACGACGATCAACGACATCGATGTCAGCGACATGACGGTCGAAGAAGTCGAGAAGCTCGTCAAGGACAAGGTCGAGGATTACAAGCTCGACATCAAGCTTCCGGACGGACAGTCCTACACGCTCGACGGCAATTCGATCAGCCTCACCTATGTTCCGGACGACGGCATCCAGAAGGTGCTCGACAGTCAGAACAACGCGGCCTGGATCACAGGCGTGTTCGGCAAGAAGTCAACGTACACGGTCAGCGAGAATTATTCCTATGATTCCGCGGCGCTGCAGAGCTATCTCACATCGCTCCCGGAGCTCGATGCGGCCAATGTCACGATGCCGCAGAACGCGGGCATGCAGCTCGGTGACAACAATCAGATCACGATCGTACCTGAGGTCAACGGAAATGAAGTCAACACGGACGATTTCTTTTCCAAGGTGACGGACGCGGTCGGCAGCGGCAAGACAACGCTCGATCTCACGGACGACTCCGATTTCTACGTACTTCCGACGGTCACATCTACGGACGAGAACCTGAACGCGTCGGTCAATGACATGAACGCGTTCCTCGCGACGACGATCAACCTCACGATGTACAACGGCGACACGATCACGCTGGACGGCTCGACGACAAGAAACTGGCTCGTTCAGACGGAGGACAGCTCTTCCGTGACAGGCGTAAACTACAGCATTGACGCAGACACGATTTCCGCAGACAGCGCTTCATTTATTGCGGATATCGCAGACAAGTATGATACAGATACCGGATCGATGGAATTCAATTCGACGAATCGTGGCACGGTGTCTGTTCCGATCAAGGTCAGCGACGCGGTCGGCTACAAGATCGATCAGACGACGACGGCCAATACGATCGCGAGCGACCTGCAGAACCACGAGTCGGCGACATTTAATCCCGAGTATTCACTCGCGAAGAGTGTGTCAGACTTCCTCGGCGGTACATACATCGAGATCGATCTGCAGAACCAGCACGTCTATGAGTATGTGAACGGCGCGCTCGCGGCTGACTCCGCGTGTGTCTCCGGTCTTGCGACAGATCCGGACAGAGTGTCCGATACAGGCGTGTTCGAGGTCTACTGGAAGGTCACGAATTACACAATGCACGGCCCGAACAACAGCTACAGCTCATTTGTCAACTACGCGATGTTCTACAATGCGGGTGAGGCGCTCCACGATGCTTCCTGGAGATCCTCATTCGGCGGCGACATCTACAAGACAAGCGGCTCACACGGCTGCATCAACCTTCCGCTGAGTGCAGTGCAGACATTCTACTCACTGACACCTACCGGAACACCGGTCATCGTATTCTGAAACAAGACATATTGAGAAATCCCTCCGCACTGAGCGGGGGGATTTTTTGATATGGCCTGCGATCCGGGCGGTGAGTAGGGGGTTCGGTGCGTCGAGGCCTGACACGCGATACACGTGTAGGGTGTGAAGCTAGATTTTGGGCTGAAGCCCTACGGATCGGCTGACGAGTAGAGTTTCCGAAACATTAAGACTGCTACGCGCTACAGATACCTGGCATTCCGAAAATTTCTATAAATTTGAGAGAAGGCGTTCATTTTCCGGGCTGAATGTGCTAACGTTAATGTTCAGACAACAATTAGTATTATGCACTTCAGGAGATTTTTATGCCGGCACAGAAATTTCACATCATATATAATGACTTGAAAACCAGCATCGAGAACGGAATATATCGCCCGGAAGCTGCTCTTCCCACGGAGTTTGAGCTCGTCGACAAATACGGCTGCTCGCGCAATACGGTGCGGCGCGCAATCGCGGAGCTCGCGAAAATCGGCTACGTGCAGAGCATTCGCGGCAAGGGCGTGATTGTCATTTACCAGGGAAAGGCCGGCTCGAAGGAATTCTCACTGGGTTCGATTGAGACTATGCGCGAGGCCGCGGAGCGGAACCACAAGACATATAGGACAAAGGTTGAGGTGTTCACGACATTTCCTGTTGACGAGAGGATTTCAAAGCGGACCGGCTTTGATGTCGGCGAAACTGTCTATTACGCGCAGCGCGTCCGCTTCTTTGACGAGCGGCCTGTCATTCTCGACAACAACTGGTTCCTTGCGCGGATTGTGAAGGATCTCACACCGGAAATCTGTGAGAAATCGGTCTATCAGTACATGGAGCATGAGCTCGGCGAGAACATTGTGACTGCGAAGCGTGTGCTGACGGTCGAAAAAGCCACGCAGGTTGACCGGAAATATCTGGACCTGCGCGATTTTGACTGCGTGGCAGTCGTGACGTCGCATACATTTAACGCGGACGGCGTGATGTTCGAGTATACGCAGTCGCGGCACGTCCCGGATCAGTTCGCGTTTTCCGCACAGGCGAGCCGGTAACGATGAAAATGAGAGCCGCGCGACTGTCCAAGGTTTGCGTTTTCCGCACAGGCGAGCCGGTAACGATGAAAATGAGAGCCGCGCGACTGTTCAAGGTTCGCATTCTCCGCACAGGCGAGCCGCTGACGCCGAAACTGTACTCTATGGAAAGGAAAAGTTGATACCGCCATGACAAATAAATCGCAGAAGCCAGATGATTTGTCCAGCCAGAGCGCTGACCAACTGGCGGATTCCAGGGCATCGAAAGAGGCAGGAAAAAGATCCGGAGGTTCCGATCAGGCTGCAGTCAGATGTCCGCTTCCGCCTGACTTTTCCATCGCCATCGTGAATGCGGGCAGGCGGGGACATAGTCTTGAGTCAGGAATCAGACGGCTCTGCGGCATGTCCTGCCAGATTGCTGTGTTTCACAGTGCGCCGGCTTTTCTGAAAGATTATACAACAGCAAAATACGCGCTTCTTTTTATTGACTGCGGGCTTCCGGACGGTGCCGCTGAGAAGCTGTTCCGCTGCATTCGGGCGTGTGGGGACTTCTGTCCGGTCATCTGTATTGTGAGCTCACTGACAGAGCTTCCACCGCTTAACCAGTACCATTATTTTGGAATTTTGTCGCGGCCGATCCGGCGCTCTGAGCTTGAGGCGCTTCTTGACGACGCAGTCCGGTATACAGGGCACAAGAGCCGCGCACTCGTCTTTGGGCCAGCCTCATCGCCGATGCGAATTGCATTTTCCGATATTGAATATGTCATGTCGGACCGCCACAACGTGCAGATCCAGACAACACTGCGGCGCGAACGGTTCCGCCGCTCATTTGGGAGTGTTGCGGAGGAGCTGGATGATGCGCGATTTCTTTCGTGCAACCGCGGCGTCATCATCAATATGGATTATGTCGATTCATTTGATAATGAAGCGTTTCGAATGCGCGACGGCGCGACATTTTCCATCAAGCGGAACGGACTGAGACAGGTGCGAAATACATATCTCGAATACGCGCAGGCGCACAGAGGCATTACAAGATACAACGAAGAGGACACGACGTGACCGCAAAAAAATTCCCGCCGGATTGGCGGGAACTTTTTACAGCTTTTTTGCGTAGCGCAGCAGCTTCACGATCTTCTCCTGCTGATCATCCGGATACTGATGGAAGACACGGAGCAGGTCCTCATCCCGGGCTGACTTCACATCCGCCCGTACCGGGTCTTCGCGGCCCGCATCGAGAATCGAGTCGACCGACACATTGCAAAGACGCGCGTAATAATTGACGAGCCTTAAATTCAGCTTCGCGTGGTTATTCTCCACATTGCTGATGAATGCCACCGTGCATCCGAGATCACGCGCGATCTTCTCCTGTGTGATTGAACGCTCTGTCCGCAGTCTCTTCATTTCCAGTCCGATTTTCTTAAAATCCAGTTCGTACATCTCTCCACCTTACCCATTTGCAAAAACACCGGTTGCCGGAGCGACCCGCAGGTTCCGCGCACAAGACACCTTCAGGATTGCTCTTTATTATATCTATACATATAGTATAATAACATCCTTTCGGACTTGCAACGTGAAATTTATAAAATTGAGGGTTACAGTGTGCGTGTGCTGCACGTGTATCGCGTGTCGAGCCTCGATGTTCCGAAAACTCTACTCGTCGGCCGATCCGTAGGTTCTCAAGCTCAAATCAAGCTTCATACACTACACGTGTATCGCGTGACCGGCTTCAGTGCTCCGCAAGCCCTACGCGCCGACCAATTCGTAGGGCCTCAGCCCAAAATCAAGCTTCATGCGCTACAAGTGTAGCGCGTGGCAACCTCGATGTTCCGTAAGCCCTACTCGTCAGCCGATCCGTAGGGCCTCAGCCCAAAATCAAGCTTCATACGATACACGTGTATCGCGTGGCAGCCTCGATGTTCCGAAAACCCTACTCGTCGGCCGATCCGTAGGGCCTGGCGGCCCAAACACTTCCAAAACGTTACTTTACAGGTTTCACGGCACACCAACCAAAAGCACATGCCAAAATTTGTTTAAACATATATGCTTTTCCTCATTGACTTTACGGTCTGAACAAGTATAATAGCATTGTAAGCAAGATTTGTTTAAACAAGTTAATCCGGCGAGGCGCGCAGCCGGACTTACTTAATCAGACGGTCAGACATGATCGCAGACAAATCTCAATCAGACATCATGACGGACAAACAGGACTCAATAACGCCTGAGATCTGACGAACATCATGACGGACAAACAGGACTCAATAACGCCTGAGGTCTGACAGATATCCAGGCAACACGATGAATCCTGAGGTCTGACGGACATCACGGCAACACAATAGCGTCTGAGACCTGACAGACTTCAGGACGTACAGACCCGATATTTATACAAGGAGAGGGAAATGGGAAAGTACACAGAAGATTCCAGAAAGCTTCTGGAATACATTGGAGGAAAGGATAACATCGGCGCGGTCTCGCACTGCGTCACACGTATGCGCTTCGTGCTCAATGATCCGAAGAAGGCAGATATTCCTTCGATCGAAAAGCTCGGTTCCGTCAAGGGAACCTTTACACAGGCCGGTCAGTTCCAGGTCATCATCGGCAACACAGTCTCGGATTTCTATAACGACTTCGTTGAGGTTGCCGGCGTATCCGGCGTCTCCAAGGCGCAGGTCAAAGCCGCTGCGAAGGCCAATCAGAACCCGCTGCAGCGCATCATGTCAGCTCTTGCGGAAATCTTCGCTCCGCTGATTCCGGCAATCATCGTCGGTGGTCTTATTCTCGGCTTCCGCAACATTATCGACTCCATGGCGATCTGGGGCGGCGGCCACACACTCGTCGAGCTCTCCCAGTTCTGGGCAGGCGTCGACAAATTCCTCTGGCTCATCGGCGAAGCCGTCTTCCACGTCGGCATTCCGGTTGGCATCTGCTGGTCCGTCACGAAGAAAATGGGTACGACTGAGATGCTCGGTATCGTCCTTGGTCTCACCCTCGTCAGCGGTCAGCTGATGAACGCATACTCCGTCGCGACAGCAACAGCCGCTGACTGGAAGAACTACGTGTGGGATTTCGGATTTGTCACTGTGAAAATGAGAGGCTATCAGGCGCAGGTCATCCCCGCGATCCTCGCCGCGTTCTGCCTCGTGTATCTTGAAAAATTCTTACGGAAGATCGTACCTGCCGTCGTGTCCATGATCGTCGTACCGTTCTGCTCACTGGTTCTCGCCGTGATGGCAGCGCACTTCATCCTCGGACCGTTCGGATGGTGGCTTGGGTCTCTCATTTCCAAGGTTGTTTACGCAGGCATCACGGGACCGGGCAAGGTCGTGTTCGGCGCGATCTTCGGCTTCATTTACGCACCGCTTGTCATCACCGGTCTTCACCATATGACAAATGCAATTGATCTTCAGCTGATCGCGGA
This sequence comes from Eubacteriales bacterium, assembly GCA_036453145.1. GTDB lineage: Bacteria > Bacillota > Clostridia > Lachnospirales > Lachnospiraceae > Chordicoccus. Next base: position 5,889 of record JAZHVT010000036.1, on the reverse strand, counting down.
CTACAAGGGCACAATGCTCTGGCCGATGATCGCGCTCTCCAATATCGCGCAGGGCTCTGCAGTTCTTGCGATGTGCGTCCTTCAGAAGAAGGATGCGGAGAAGCAGGAAGTCAACCTTCCGTCAACGATCTCCTGCTACCTCGGTGTCACTGAGCCGGCTATCTTCGGTGTCAACCTGAAATACAGCTTCCCGTTCTTCTGCGGCATGACGGGCTCCGCAATCGCGGCGATCATTTCCGTCAGCACAAGCTGCACCGCAAATGCGATCGGCGTCGGCGGACTTCCGGGAATTCTGTCCATGCAGCCGCAGAGCTGGGGACCGTACGCGATCGCCATGGCAGCCGCTGTGGTCATCCCGTTTGCGCTCACGCTGATCATCGGCAAGAGCAAGGGCATCGACAAGGTCGCTGAGCAGACAGGCAGAGAGCAGGCTATGGCAGAGGCTGCCGCTCATGCAAAGGAAATTTCGGAAAATGAAAAGAAGCCCGTGAGCCTCAAGGCATTTCTCGACGGCAAGACCGTCCCGATGAACGAGGTTCCGGACCAGGTATTCGCATCACTTGCGCTCGGCAACGGCATCGCGATCGAGCCGACATCGAATGTGCTGAAGGCTCCGGCCGACGGCACGGTCACTGTCACAATGGACGAAAGCAATCACGCAGTCGGACTGACTCTGACGAATGGCGTAGAGGTCCTGCTTCACATCGGCCTCGACACCGTCAATATGAAGGGCGGCGGCTTTACGCCGCTCGTGAAAATGGGTGATTCCGTGAAGGCAGGTCAGGACCTCATCCGCTTCGACGCGGACAAGATCAGGGCAGCCGGACATCCCCTCATTACTATGTGTGTCGTCACAGATGATGGCGGCTTCGGAAATATCGTCTACTATCCGGACAAGACAGTCCGCGCAGGCACCGATACCGTCGCCGACATCAAGTGATGTCCATTCCCTCTCACGAAGCGGGCGGGTTATGCCCGTCCGCTCTCGTCATATAATAGAAAGGAGGAGCCGCCAGAGTTCATTTCACGACTTTATGAGCGGCATACGCTATGAGCGATTTCAGAAACAGCACAGTCTACCAGATCTATGTCAAGTCCTTCTGCGACTCGAACGGCGACGGCATCGGCGACCTGAACGGCATCCGGTCGAAGCTCCCGTATCTGAAGGACCTTGGTGTCGATTACGTGTGGCTCACGCCATTTTTCAGAAGTCCGATGAATGACAATGGCTATGATGTCGCCGATTATTATTCCGTCAATCCGATGTTCGGTACGATGGACGATGCGGACGCAATGATCCGTGAGGCAAATGAACTTGGCCTCGGTCTCATGTTTGATATGGTTTTCAACCATACTTCGACCGATCACGAGTGGTTTCAGAAGGCGCTCGCCGGCGACCCCGCATACATGGACTACTACATCTGGAAGGATCCGGTAAACCGCGACGCGGACGGACACATTATCCAGAGGTCCACGAGATCAGATGAATCGACAAAGGCCGCAGACCTCACTCCAAGCGCAGGTTCCCAGCCGTCCGATCAGATCCCGGCTCCGGCTCCGAATTCCTCGCCCGAGGAAATCCGCGCCTTCGCGGCATCATATGTTCCGACGAACTGGGTATCGAAATTCGGCGGTTCAGCCTGGGAGTATGTCCCGGCCTTTAACAAGTACTACCTTCACCTCTTTGACAAGACGCAGGCCGACCTCAACTGGGAGAATCCGCGTGTCCGCGAGGAGCTGAAGAACGTGATCCGGTTCTGGAAGGCGAAGGGGCTGAAAGGCTTCCGCTTCGACGTGGTGAACCTCATTTCCAAGCCGGCAGTCTTCGAGGATGATTTCGAGGGTGACGGGCGGCGCTTCTACACGGATGGCCGGCACGTCCACGAGTTCCTGCGCGAGCTCGCGGAGGACACGGGCATCGCCGACATGATGACAGTCGGGGAAATGTCCTCGACATCGCTCGCGAACTGCGTACGCTATGCGAACCCTGCGTCCCATGAGCTGAAGATGGTCTTCTCGTTCCACCACCTGAAGGTTGATTATAAGAACGGCCAGAAGTGGGAGCTCATGGCGCCTGATTTCCGGAAGCTTCGTGAGCTCTTTCGGGAATGGCAGGAGGGCATGGAGAAGGGTGGCGCCTGGAACGCCGTATTCTGGAACAACCATGACCAGCCGCGCGCAAATTCCCGCTTCGGCGACGTGACGCACTACTGGAAGGAATCCTCGAAAATGCTTGCCACGCTCATTCATCTCATGCGCGGCACGCCGTACATTTACGAGGGCGAGGAGATCGGCATGACGAACGCCGGCTTCACGTCCATTGACCAATACCGGGACGTCGAGTCCATCAACTACTACAGGATTCTGACAAATGAAGGAAAATCTCCGGAGGAGGCGCTTCACATCATTGGTGAGCGCTCGCGAGACAACGGCCGCACGCCGATGCAGTGGACGGCGGGCAGATATGCGGGCTTTATGCCGGATGACGCGAAGCATGAGCCCTGGATCGGCATCCCGGACAACAAAGATCATATCAACGTCGCTGTGGAAAGCCACGATTCTGCATCGATTCTTTCTTATTATAAGAAGCTGATTCGTCTCCGCAAGGAGTATGAAATCATAGCCGACGGCTCAATCCGTTTCACGGACCCCGAAAATGAGAATATCATTTCCTATGTCCGCGAGCTCGGCAGCCAGAAGCTTCATGTCTTCTGCAACCTCCGAGGCGAGGAGGAGTCGCTCCTTGCAAGCGCCGGCGGCTTCGATGCGACCGGCATGCAGCGGCTGATTGACAGCGTAGGTGATGAAGCAGGCACTGTCCTGCTCACGAAGCTCCGTCCCTACGAGGCAGTCGCACTGCTCGAAGAAAACTGAGGAACAACAGAGCCACGGCGTATCCGGTCGTGGCTCTTCTTGCCGTTTTATTTTTTGTTTTCTTTTTTGGCTTCTTTCTCCAACCTGTGGAGCTCATCATCTGTGATGACCTGTGTGACAACAGCCCGGACATCCTCGTAGGAAAAGCCTCTTTCGAAAAGACGTCCCGCTGTCTGCAGTGCTTCCCTGGTTTGTCCCTCGGCCAGACCCTCAGCCAGACCTTCAGCCCGACCCTCAGCGCGGCCTTCGGCCTGTCCTTCAGCCCGACCCTCACGTCTGGCACGCTTGGTTTCGTAATCGAGTACCTGACCTTCCATAATTTCGTTCACTTCCTCTCTGAGCTTCTCGTGATTCTGTAGGAAAGCTTTCGCGGCCTTCCGGATCATTGCTTCGAGACAGTCTGTCTCGAGCCCTGTTAGAATACCTCTGCTGCGGTCACGCTCTGGTTCATGTCATATCTTCCCATCTTTAATCATTGTATCAGGGCACATATTTTGGGGCAAGGGTTCTCCTGCCGATGACCGACTTGTGCTTCGCTAAGAGAGTGACCATCCATGAATTTCAATTTTTTATGAATTAATTGCAGTATATTATGAGGTTGATGAAATCCATTGATAAATATAGTTTACTGCGATATTCTGAAGCTCCAGTAAGGTTCATGTTCAAGTGTGCGGGACGTAATACTGTTCACATGCCATTCTGTTATCCACATGTCTATAGAAAGAGAAAGGGAGAAATCTTGTCTGAAAGTACGAAGAATGATACAATCAAGTCAAAGAATGAAATCCCTGAGAGAAAACGATCTACTCCATATGACGATGTTTTCCGGACGGTTCTGACGGATTGTCCAAGACTGATCATCCCGGTCATTAATGAAATGTTTGGGACTGATTATAGCGCTGATGTGCAGGTTGTTCTCGGTCAGAATGAGCAGTTTATTCTCGAAGAGGATGATGAGAAGCAGATCACGGACTCCAACATATTGCTCTACGATCTGGGCAGATTGATTGGAAAATACCATATAGAGTGTCAAACGATTCACGACAAGTCAATGGCAGTCCGGATGTTCCGCTATGATATTCAGAGCGCTCGATCAGCTTCGGAAGACGGGATCAGGCGGACAATCGTCAGGATCAGTGCGTCGGGTGTTATTCTCCTGCGAAGCAGGAAGCGGTCGCCGCATGAGATGAATATTCAGGTTGTAGCTCCTAACGGGCAGATGCTGGAATATTCCATGCCTGTTCTCCATGTGAAGGACTATTCGCTTGAACAGATGCGGGACAAAAAACTCTGGTTCCTGTATCCATTCTATATCTTTCACTATGAGAGAAAGCTGACAAGGTACGAACATCAGGAGGATCTTCGCCGTGAGTTTTGTCTTCACTATGAAAAAATATGGCAAAGCCTGGAACGTGATCGTAGCAGAGGAACGCTGACAAGTCTTGAGACAGATTGCCTTGAAGCGATGATCCGGAAGGCTGCGGAAGCGTTCCTTCAGAATTACGCGAGACTCAGAAAGGATGTGAATGAAATTATGGGCGGTCAGGTACTGGACTATGAAACGAAACGCGCCAGACGTGAAGGCAGAGCAGAAGGCATAACGGAAGGACAAGCTGAGGACGCTCGTCAGACAGCGGGACGTCTGTTTGAAAGAGGCTTCTCCTACGAGGACGTGCGGGCTGTTGTTTCGCAGATTATCACAGATGATGAGCTCCGCAAGCTGGAGCAGGAGAGCAAAAAGAAAATTTAACGTAAATATTCAGCACCCCTCGGAAAAATCCTGAAACCGTTCGACGAGCAAGCTCTCCGTCCGGCTTCCATCGGTTTTCCCAGTGGTGATGAATGATTACATGTAAGAAAACAAGGAGCGCCACGGCCTGACATGCCGTGGCGTTTTTCGTGTCATTCGCAAGATTCCATCTTCGGCATACACAAGCTGCCTGTCTTTCATGCAAAGCTGTGGCAGTGGCTTGATTTCGAGCACCTTCGTCTTCTCGCAAGCCCCTGCACCACACGTAAAGCCATTGTAAAAAATACACAAATCCTGCCTCCAAAATTTGGAAGAATTATCCAAATGCAAATTTTAACTGAAAACATTTCCGATTTTTAATCTCAAATTAGGACATAAACGTTAAAAAACAGGCATAAACGTAGCACAAAAATATGCAATACAGCGTTACAATATCCACATGGATGGAAACAATTCCACATGCGAATTCCGCGGAAAGCGACCGTAAAAAAGTTGAATTAGCTAGGTAACTGGCGACCTTCTTTATCGTCTCTGAGGCGGAGCTGGACCGGCGGGTTTGGAATACAAAGAGGATGGAACAATAATCCGTGAAGCTGGCATCTTCCGGATGAACGATATGGTTCCAATACAGAAAGAAATGTTTCCAAAATCAGCAGGCATGTAAAGAATGTAAAAGGCACTGCTCATTTGGCGGCTTTGGAAATGAAAGTGCCGGCCGGTTCGAATTGCGGATGACCATGATTGTGGGGGAGCAGAAAATGAATTTCCGGAGCAAGGAGATACTTCAGAGGTTCACAAAGCTCTGTGTCCCTTATGCGGAATATATATATAGGAGAGGGAAGCGCCACATGAAACATATGAAAAAGAAGAGCTCATTCAGTAAAATCCTGTCGCTGCTGATCGCAGTGGTTATGCTCCTGACTCTGCCCGGACTTTCGGCACTCGCGGACACGGATGCAGGTGCGTCCTCCGCGGCAGACAGCACGCCGGCGGCTGCAGATACAGCGGCACCTGCCCTGGCTGGAAACGCTGATCCGGCAGCAGAAGTCCCTGCGGTTCAAGACGGATATTATCGCATCTACTACTCGCAGATAGAGGAAGTGAACGCAACGGGCACGGATTTCTCCGATGCGAACAAAAAGTGGAACGGCATCAATAAAGACGGCAATGTCTACGTTAATGTTAGCGGTACGGTTACCCAGATGTCAGACACGGGCCTTACGCTGACAAATGATAACCAGAAATACAAGGTCTACTATTACGAC
>JAZHVT010000035.1:0-16327 GCA_036453145.1 Eubacteriales bacterium | reverse complement strand
GTTGAGCCATTGTGTTCATCCTCCTTGGTATTATGTTGATTTTGGTCGATTTTCATTATACCTAAGAGATGAGCACTTGGCTCTTTTTAATTTTTCAATTTACACCATTATACAGACGTAACCGCCTTCGGCGATATTTCTTCCGATACATATCCCCATTCCACCCGTCGAACTGCTATAATAAGCCCGTGACACACGAAGGAGAAAAAAGTTGAAAATCTATAAAATATTTGTCATCAATCCGGGTTCTACATCCACGAAGCTGTCTCTCCATGAAAATGAGGACATGCTCTTCTCAACCGACGTCTTCCACGACTCGGCGGTGCTTCGGACATTTCCGACCATCAACGATCAGCTGGACTACCGCATGGACGTTCTTCATAAATTTCTCAGAGAGAACGACATCGACCTCACAGGCATCGACGCCGTCGTCGGCCGCGGAGGCGGCTGCGTCTCCGTCCCCGGCGGCACCTATGAAATCAACCGGCAGCTGATCGAGGACACGCGCGCGGCGAAGGGCGGCCTCTACCACGCGTCCATGCTCGGCGTGCAGATGGCGGAGCGCGTTCATGAGCGCTACGGCGGCCGCATGTTCATGGTCGATCCGCCTGTCGTCGATGAGCTGCAGGACGTCGCGAGAATCACCGGCGTGAAGGGCATCTACCGGACAGCCGTCTCGCACGCACTGAACCTGAAGGCGACGGCACGCCACCACGCGAAGGTCATGGGCCGTCGGTACGAGGACCTGAACATGATCGTCTGCCATATAGACGGCGGCATATCGGTCACGGCCCACTGCCACGGAAAAATGATCGACGCCAATGACGCGGGCGGCGGCGAGGGACCGTTCACACCGACCCGCATGGGCTCCATGGCCGTAACTGATGTCCGCCGGTACCTCTGGCCAAAGAGTGAGGACGAAATCCGCGATCTCTGCAGCCAGGCAGGCGGTCTCTCAAGCTGGTTCGGCACATCGAGCTCCGACAAGGTCCACGCGCTTGTCGACGCAGGAGACCCGCGCGCCACGCTCATCTGGAACGCGATGATCTATCAGGTCATCAAGGCGATCGGTTCCATGGCCGCCGTGCTGAAGGGCGACGTCGACGCGATCGTCCTGACCGGCGGTCTGCTCCGCTTCAGCGATGTCATCACCCAGATCAAGGAGAGCGTGAGCTTCATCGCTCCCGTGACCGGCTACCCAGGTGAATTCGAGCACCAGGCGATGGCGGACGGCGCGCTCCGCGTACTCCGCGGAGAGGAAGAGGCAAAAACCTACACCGGAAAGCCTGTGTGGGACCCCTCGGACCTCGGCTTCTGACAGAGAATACACCTGCTCCGTCCCGTCATCAGGCGGACGGAGCAGCCTTGCAAAAAAGCTTTCACACAGAAAAGGAGATACCTATGATCAGACGATTCCGCTTCGGCAATCCTCTTGAAACCGGCTCGATCCCGGAAAAACCGGCCATCACGACCAATGAGGCCCTCCCGTATTTTGACGTCTCGGAGAACGGCGCAAGACTCAGCCTCGCGCTCGGGAAATCCCGCGTCTACGGTCTCGGCGAGCAGGTCCGCGGCATAAACAAGCGCGGCTGGACGTACACGAGCAACAACTCGGACCAGCCGCACCACACAGAGACACAGCACTCGCTCTACGGCTCCCACAACTTCCTGCTCGCAGACGGACTTGACACGAAAGAAGACCGCCTTCCGGTCCGCTTCGGCGTCTTCTTCGACTACCCCGGTGCCGTCACCTACGATATCGGCTACACAGACAATGATCAGATGCTGATTTCATTTCCGGATGCGGATTACGACGCGTACATCATCGATGGCGACAGTGATCTCGACATCATCTCACAGTTCCGCGCGCTCATCGGCAGGAGCTATATTCCTCCGAAGTGGGCCTTCGGCTTCGGTCAGTGCCGCTGGAGCTACATGAGTGAGGATGAGGTCCGGAGCGTCGCCGACGGCTATCAGAAGAACGATATCCCGCTCGACATGATCTATCTCGATATCGACTATATGAAGGACTACAAGGACTTCACCGTGAATGAAGAGACATTTCCTGATTTCGCCTCCTTCGTTCAGGAAATGAAAAACCGCCACATTCATCTCGTTCCGATTATTGACGCCGGTGTCCGGATCGAGAAGGGCTACAGGACCTATGAGGAGGGCGTCGCGGACAATTACTTCTGCAAGGATGAGGACGGAAAGGACTTCGTCGCAGCCGTCTGGCCGGGGAAAGTTCATTTTCCGGACTTCTTAAACAGCGGCGCGCGCAGATGGTTCGGCGATTCCTATCGTTTCCTTCTTGACAAGGGCATCGAGGGCTTCTGGAACGACATGAATGAGCCCGCGATCTTCTACTCCGAGAAGAACCTGAAGCGCTTCTTCGAAAGGATAGAGAGCTATAAGGGAAAGAATCTCGACATCCAGTCATTTTTCGAGATGACAGGACTTGCGGCCGGGCTCGCGAACAACGAGGAGGACTACCGCTCATTCTATCACGACATGGACGGAATCCGCGTCCGCCACGACAAGGTTCACAACCTCTTCGGCTACAACATGACGCGCGCCGCAGGCGAGGCCTTCGAGCGAAACGTGCCGGACAAGCGCATTCTCATGTTCTCGCGCTCAAGCTTCGTCGGCTCACACCGCTATGGCGGCATCTGGATGGGTGACAACACGTCCTGGTGGTCACACATGAAGCTCGAGCTTGCCATGCTCGCAAACCTGAATATGACAGGCTTCCTCTACACAGGCGCCGACATCGGCGGCTTCGGCGGCGACACGACGCCTGACCTCGTGCTCCGCTGGCTTGCGCTCGGCATCTTCACGCCGCTCATGCGCAACCACTCGGCGATGGGCACACGCTATCAGGAGGCTTACCGCTTCGGGCCCATCAGCAACTATCGGAACATCATGCAGCTCCGCTACGCGCTGATCCCGTACATTTACAGTGAGTACATGAAGGCCGCCACGGAAAATGCAATGTACGCGAAGCCGCTCGCATTCGTCTATCCGGATGACGCACGCGCAGCTGAGATCGAGGACGAGCTGATCATCGGAAATGAAATTCTGATCGCGCCTGTTATGGAACAGAATAAGACGGGACGCTTCGTCTATCTTCCGGAGAATATGCGTCTCTTCCGCTTCCGCAATGCGGGTGACTTCGACACGGAGGACCTCGCAAAGGGCGACCACTATGTCAAATGCGCAGTCAATGAGGTTCTCATGTTCATGAGGAAGGGACATATGATTCCGCTCGCAAAGCCGGCAGAATCCGTCGATCAGATCGACTGGAACGATCTCTCATGGATCGGATACCCGGACGGCAAGGAGACGGTGTATGACCTCTACAATGATGACGGCGAGACGAAGGATTACGATCCCGCAAAGCATATCACACACATCACGCGGAGCCTGCAGTAAGACCCGCACATAGCAAAACAGTCCGCGCCTTATGCAGGCGCGGACATAAATAATCCGTACCCTTCGGGCACGGACAAGATGGCCCGCACCCTTCGGGCACGGGCAAGAAAAGGGGCATCTATGATTCAGGATATCGGGCCGAAGAGGCTCATCAACCACTACGATCCGGAGCGAAAGCCCGCTCCGGACGACCGGATTTTCTGGTTCAGCCATGGCAGCGTCATGACGCAGGCCAATGCGGAAAAGCAGATTGACTACCCGCGCTTTCGCGACGTCGATCCGGCCGGCAGATACATTTATCTCTTCTCCATCGATCATACGGGCTATTTTCTCGCACCAGACGGCATCCGCTTCCGGAGCACATCGCCAATTCGCGACCTCGCCGCTGATCTCTCCGACCCGGACGACGAGCAGGGCTTCATCCTCGCGGACGTGCGGCGCCTCCGCCGCGAGGGCTTCGGTCCGCAGAGTGAAATTTTCGCGGCCTACACAGCGCTTCAGCTCGCGAACTGGTACCGCGACAACCGCTTCTGCGGGACCTGCGGCCACAGGACAAGGCTCGGGAGCACAGAGCGATCCCTCATCTGCCCGTCCTGCGGGCGCACGATCTACCCGCGTGTCATCCCTGCCGTCATCGTCGGCGTGCGCGACGGAAACCGGCTTCTTGAAACCAAGTATGTCAGGAGCCGCGGCGTCCCGTTCTACGCGCTCGTCGCCGGCTTCACGGAAATCGGCGAGACACTCGAGCAGACCGTCGAGCGCGAGGTCATGGAGGAGGTCGGCCTTAAGGTAAAGAATATCACGTACTATAAGTCACAGCCCTGGGGTATCGTTGACGATATCCTCGCCGGCTTCTACTGCGATGTCGACGGCGATCCATCCATCACGCTCGACCGGAGCGAGCTCCGCGAGGCCGTCTGGATGAAAAGAGGCGAGGTCGTGACACAGCCCGATAACTTCTCTCTGACAAATGAGATGATGGAGGTATTCAAGGCCGGGAAGGATCCGGTATAAAACCTCACGCCTCCCGGAACATCTCGGACCCGAAGGCCGGGAGGTGAATATCCACACCGTATCCGGCCGCGGCCCACAGGCTTTCGTGATCCTCCTTGGTCGTCCCGTTCCAGCGCTGCCAGTCTGAGTGAAGGACCGGAACCAGGCTGTGGTCCTTTGCAGGTGTGTAGTGATAGACCTGCGGCTTATTTGAGAAATTGAAGAATGTGACGGTTGCGCCCTCATCCGACAGTCTCTCGATTCCGTAGACATTGTGCTTCTGATCGTTCATGCACACCCAGTGGAAGCCCTTCGGGTCGTAGTCCTTCTCGTAGAGAGACGGCTCCTCCTTCGCAAGCTTCATCAGCTCCGCATAATATTTGCTGAATGCGTCGTGCATCGGATAGCCGAGCAGGAAATAATCGGGCTCCTTCGTCTCATCCCACTCACGGAACATGGCGATTTCATTTCCCATGAAATTCAGCGTCTTGCCCGGGTGAACGACCATGTACATATACAGACTGCGGAGCTGCGCAAATTTCTCCTCGTAGCTTCCGAAAATCTTATCGACAATCGTCTTCTTCCCGTGAACGACCTCGTCGTGCGAGAACGGAAGCATATGACGCTCGTTGTAGAAATACATCATGGAGAACGTCAGCTTCTCCGGGCACTGCACGCGCTCATCGGACTGCTTCTTCATGTAGTCCAGCGTGTCGTTCATCCAGCCGAGGTCCCACTTGTAATCGAAGTCGAGACCGCCCTCAGATGCCGGATGCGTGCAGCCCTGAAATGCCGTCGAGTCCTCGGCAATCAGCATGGCCGACGGATGACGCTTATGCAGGCCTGCATTCATATTCCGGACGAAATCCACCGCGTTGCCGTTCACGCCGCGGGCCTCATTTCCCATCCAGTAGATAATCCGGCTGATCGCGTCCATGCGAAGACCGTCGAAATGATATTCCGTCAGCCAGTAGTTCGCCGCCGACTGCATGAAGCAGCAGACCTCGCGTCTCGAGAAAATGAAGTTACAGGTGCCCCACTCACTCTCGGAGACATCGCTGTTCGGATATTCGTAGAGCGGCGTTCCGTCATACATCCGCAGGCCGTAATAGTCGAGTGCAAAATGCGCCGGAACGAAGTCAAGGATCACACCGATGCCGGCCTGATGCAGGCGGTCGACCAGCATTTTCAGCTGCTTTGCGGTCCCGTATCTGGATGTCGGCGCAAAATAGCCTGTTCCCTGATAGCCCCAGCTTCCGTCGAACGGATACTCGGCGAGCGGCATCATCTCGACATGCGTGTAATTATATTTCTTCACATATTCGATGAGCGGGTCCGCGAGCTGCTCATACGTGTACCAGCCGTTCGGGTCCGCCGGGTTCGTCTTGAACGATCCGAGATGACACTCATAGATATTGAGCGGCTTGTCATAGCAGCGCGTGCGCGCGTCCATCCACTTCTCATCGTGAAATGTATAGTCATCCATTCTCCGCACGATCGACGCGAACTGCGGGCGGAGCTCCATGCCGAATCCGTACGGATCGCAGTGCTCGACCCTTCCGTTCTGCCCGTAGATGACATACTTGTACATCTGTCCTTCTTTGGCACCCTTGACGAAGAGCTCATAGAAGCCGGCGCGCTCCGGTTGCTTCATCTCCCATTCCTTCCAGCCGTTGAACTCGCCGATAATGGCAACCTTGTTTGCTCCCGGCGCAAATGTGCGGAACACAACACCATCGTCTTTGATGTGCGCTCCGAAGTACTGATACGCATTAAACACCGTGCCCATATAGAAGTCCTGTGTATTCATTACTCCGTTCATGTTCTCCTCCTTGACGTCCGGGTACGCTTCCTTTCAGGCAAATGAAGAGAGCGCCTCTTGCGAGACGCCCCTTCGCCTCCTGCCGGCTCTCCGCCCGGACTCCCTGTTACCCGTTATCATAACAAAAGGGAGCCCCGATTGGGACTCCCTTGACGATATTTTTTAAATTTTCGTCTGAATGACGGTTTTTTCGCCCTCATTTAGTTAGTATGCACAACAGGCATCTGCTTTGCCGTCCGTGTTCTCCGCATTTTGACGGAACAAGCTTTGCGCGCAGATTGTACCTCACTTTGAGGACGAGCTGTCCGAATCAGAAGAATCTGAGAATGTGACATTCGTGCTGTACGCCTTGTAGGAGCTGCCGTCAGCGCGCTTGTAGTTCAGCTTGTACTCCTTGCCTGTCTCAGCCTCCGCGAGCAGCTGCTTCAGGTCCTCAACGGAGTCAACCGTGCTGCCATTAAATGCCGTGATCACATCGCCCTTTTCAAGGCCTGCCTCATCGGCTGCGCTTCCGCTCGTCACAGAGACGACGAGCACGCCCTCCGGATAGCCCTTAGAGGTCTGGTCTGAGGAGACTGTCTGCGCCTTGATGCCGAGTGTCGGTCCGGACGCGCTCTGGTCCGATGCGCTGCTGTCCGTGCTACCGTTATCGCCTGAGCCGTTGCTGCTTCCGCTTCCGTTTCCGGAGCCGAAATCCGGCATGTTCGGTATCATTCCGTATTCCGACGAGAAGTCCTGGCTCTCGCTGCTGTCCGCGCTCCTTCCGCCGACGGAAATGAGCCCCGTGTGCTGTGCGACCGCGAACACACCTGTGAAAACAACCGATGCGATCAGCGCGGCAGCCGCTGTCTTTCCGATGAAGACGCCGACCTTCTTCGCGCGCTTGTGGTCCTTCTTCGGCTTCGGGGCAATCGAGCCGCCCGCGCCGTAGCTCTGTCCGAAATCATACGGTCCCTGCGGATTCGGGCCGCCCGTATGGAACTGATAGTTTCCGTAGTGCGGAGCCTGCTGCTGACCGTTCTGATAGTTATTGCTCTGACCGTTCTGGTAGCCGTTGTTCTGGCTGTTCTGATAGCCATTGCCTTGGCCATTCTGATAGCCGTTGTTCTGGCCGTTCTGATAGCCATTGTTCTGGCCGCTGCCTGCATTGTACTGCGCGCTGCCAGTCTGATAGTCATTGCTCTGGCTGTTCCGGCTGTCTGCTGCGTTATTCGTTGTTTCAGCGTTACCGGCTGTATAGCTGCCGCTCTGCGTATGTTCTGTCTGATCTGTATTTGTAAATCCGCTGCCCGCTGAATTGTTCGTCTTGTTTACTTCATTCATGTCACTCATAAGAGATGACCTCCTTCTTTGTTATGATTGTATCATACAAATGATTTTCGAAGGAGATTTGTTTCAATTGTGTATGTTTTGTGAAGACAAAGACCGGGCCCGGGGAAATCCCCGGACCCGGTTCTTCACAAGCAGCACCGGCGCTTGCTCGTCCATGGCGGCTTTATCTCGCAGTGGCAAGCCCTGACGCACGGCACTAACATTCGTCGATTCCCGTCGGCTCCGTCACGCAACGTCTCACTCTTTACGTGCTGCACCAGTCCAAAGCTCCGGCATCCATCGGATCGTCAGCTCTTACGCAGCCTCAAATCTCGTAGTCCATGCATACTCTGAGCTTCGTATTCGGGCGGACCTTGCCGTTTGCGACAGCCAGATGATCCGGATGAACCGCGTAGCCCTTGAGCGACTCCTCGTCCTTCAGCGTGCAGTCGAGCATGACGTCCGCGTTTGAAGATGCAAGACCGTTGATATTAACATGAACCTCAAGAAGTCCCGGCACCTTGCCGACAAGACCCTCGAGGCCCTCCTTGATTTCCTTCTTCACCTGCGCCTTCTGCGCGTCCGTAAGCTCATCCTTCAGCTGCCATAAAATGATATGCTTGACCATAGTCCGTCCTCCTTGCTCGTGGCTCTCCGCCAGTTTTGTTCTGATCGATACCGGTATAGTGTTCAGCTCCGGCCGCAGTGATTCTGCATGCCCCGTCTGGTTCTAATCGAAGCATTTCAATATACCTTCTCGATCTCCTCATCATCCGGAATTCCATACATCTTCCGGAACTCCTCAAGATCCTCCGGTGTGCTGATCTTCATCACCTCAGAAAATGAGCCTCCCGTCTTTTCCATGAACCCGGCCACCTGTTCCCCGTTGCAGAACTCGCACGGATCACCGGCTTCTCGCGGTCCCGATCATACGAGAGATGCTTCTCTTTTCTTCTGCTGAATCCGAACATACACGCCTCCCGGACAGCCGCCGCAGCCCGCGGCAGCTCTTTCTATATCATTTTATCACACAGAAGTCCGTCACGCCCTACTTGTTTCGCGTTTCCGGCAGGATTTTGACCGTCATGCCCTACGGTTCAACCCCTCCGTAGTGTTTTCCGAGCATTCTTGCCCCCGCGCCCTACTCGTTTAGCGTTTCCGGCAGGATTTCGGATGTCATGCCCTACGGTTCAGCCCCTCCCGTAGTGTTTTCCGAGCATTCTTGCCTTCACGCCCTACTCGTTTAGCGTTTCCGGCAAGATTCCGTCCTTATACGCTACGATTCGATCCAGCCGTAGCGTTTTCGGCAAGATTCTTTCCTTACGCACTACGATCCGGACGCGCCATAGCGCTTCCGGATCGTTTTGATCATTATACTCTACTTATCGAGCGGGAACCCCCGGGGGACGGAACGTGCCCGACAACGTCCTGATATCCACCACAGCTTACCAGCTTATATGCGGAGTGATCTGCATCCCCTTACACCACCGATATCACGTCGGCCGGCTCCACGATGCCGAGCGCGCCGAGCACATCCGTCACGGCCGTGACCGGCGTGATCGTGAGTGCGTTCCGGACCTCCTCCGCGACATCCTTCAGGTCATCCATATTTTCCTTCGGGATGAAGACGTGTTTGACGCCCGCTCTCTGGGCCGCCATCAGCTTCTCCGGCAGCCCTCCAATCGGCGTCACAGCGCCGCGAAGCGACACCTCTCCGGTCATCGCAACCGTCGGATCAACCGCATGGCCACTGACAAGCGACGCAATCGCCGTCGTCAGTGTAATACCTGCGGACGGGCCGTCCTTCGGGACAGCGCCCTCCGGGACATGGATGTGAAGATCATGCTTCTCGAAGAGCTCCGCGCGGTCCGGGAACATCGCCTTCACGATACTGACCGCGATCTGCGCGGATTCCTTCATGACATCGCCGAGCTTTCCTGTCAGAATCAGACGGCCCGTTCCCGGTGTCAGCAGCGTCTCGATGTAGAGAATCTCTCCTCCGACCTGTGTCCACGCAAGGCCCGTGACAACACCCGGCTTCGTGTTCTGAAGCACTGAGTCGTGATGAACCGGTCTCATATCGAGCTCATCCCTGAGCATATCCGGCGTAATCACATACGCGCCGCGCCCCTTCCTGCTTCCGTCAGCCGTCTGTGCAGCCTGGCTGTCCGTGATGACGTCATTTTCATCATTTCTTCCCTCAGCGACAGCCGCATCCGCGCCGGCACGCTTCTCCGTAACCACCTCGTCTTCCGCATGTTTTGAAAACGGTTCGGACGCGACCTTTACGGCAGCCGCACGGCACAGCGTATCGACGCGCTTCCGAAGTCCGCGCACGCCTGCCTCCATCGTGTAATCGGAAATGAGCGCCTTCAGTGTGTCGTCGCCGATCTCAACACTTCCCTCCGGAAGTCCCGTCGCCTCCATCGCCTTCGGAATGAGATGCTCCTTTGCGATCATGAGCTTCTCGTCCGGCGTATAGCCCGTAAATGGAATGACCTCCATCCGGTTGAGGAGCGGCTCCGGGATCGTATCCGTCGTATTCGCTGTGCAGATAAACATGACATCAGAGAGGTCATAGGGCACGTTCATGTAGTGGTCCGTAAATGTGCTGTTCTGCTCAGGATCAAGCACCTCGAGCAATGCCGCCGACGGATCACCATTATAGGACGCGCCGACCTTGTCGACCTCATCGAGCACCATGACCGGATTTGTCGTGCCGGCCTTTGAGATGCCGTCCATAATCCTGCCCGGCATAGCGCCGATGTAGGTCCGTCTGTGGCCGCGGATATCAGCCTCGTCGCGGACACCGCCGAGACTCACGCGGACATACTTGCGGCCGAGCGCTCTCGCGATACTGCGGCCGATGCTCGTCTTGCCTGTGCCGGGTGCGCCGACAAAGAGCAGGATCGAGCCCTTCTGCTCCCGCTTCAGGTTCATGACCGCGATCTGCTGGATAATTCTCTGCTTGACCTTCTTCAGGCCGTAGTGATCCTCATCGAGAATCCGCTGTGCCTCCGCAAGATCGATGTGCTTTGCCTCCTCCTTCTTCCACGGAAGCCCTGTCACAAAGTCAAGATAATCATAGAGCATGCCGGTCTCCGCGGACTGCTGTCCCTCCTGCTTCAGACGCGAGAGAACCTTGCCGGCCTCCCGCTCCGCAGCCTCATTCATACCGGCTTCCTTAATCTTCTTCTCAAATTTCCGCACGTCGGAGACCGTCTCCGGATGCATATCGTCGAGCTCCTTCTGGAGATACGCCATCTGCTTCTTGATCGCGGACTCGCGGTATGCGTCCTGATACTCCTTCTGGGAGGACGCGTTTGCCTCGCCGGTCACCTTCGCAACCTCAAGGAATTCATAGAGAATCTGCTCGAGCATCTCCGTCCGCTTCCTGGAAGAATCCTCCGCGAGCACAGCATAGCGCTGCTCATTTGACAGACGGAGCCACGGTGAGAGAACAGCCGCGAGCGAGCCGATTGTATCAAGGTTGCCGACAAACTGCTTCATCCACTCGCCCCAGGTGTAATTCTCAGATGTCTCAACGACAGCCTTTCGAAGTGCGACAAGCTTCTGATAGCTCTCTGTCTCATCGAGGTCCTGGATATCGGAGCGTCTCGAAATCGTGAGGTCGATCGAGTGGTTCGGATTGACATACACCATATCGACATTGACACGGTTCATGGTCTTGACCGCGACATAGCCCTCGCGTCCGATCTCGCTCACGACACCGGATACACCGATCGGATAGAAGCTCTCGTCCGTGTGCTCGGCGCGCGTCTCCTGCTTCTTTGAGACAAGCAGCACAACCTTCTCATCCGGCGACGGCTCTCTGCCCGCCATGTTCTGAAAATCTTCCGTTCTGAAAAAAATGTCGGAGTACGGAGTGATCAATTTATTATATACAGGTACAACTAACATACGTTTTCCTCCTTAATCCAGTGTCCGGCGCCCGTTATTAGCAATCCATTTTATTGAGTGCCAGCTTCATGGTAAAAAATGAAGCCCCCTTCGGGCCCTGAATCGTTACCATCTATGACGCGCACCGGAGCATCTATCGACATCATTTCCTCCGATGCGCATTTCATACTTTACAAATCCCATGCATTTGTCTAAGATAGAGAATATCTTGTTAGACATCTGTCAAGGTTATACTGAGAATAGCACTGGCCTTGACACTTGTCAATGTTTTTTTTGTAATGATTCAGCAGCGAAGCATTCCGAATCTGGGGAGTGCTGGATAGCTGCGTTTTTTGAAGGAGATTTGCTGCGTATGTATAACGGAAATAATAAGACCGCCCTCGAGTCACAGCGACAGATCGCGGCCGCATTCACAGTCCTGCTCAGAGAGAAGCCGTACAGCCAGATCTCTGTGAGCGCCATCTGCAAGGAGGCCGGCGTCTCCCGACAGACGTTCTACACGCTCTTTTCCTCCAAGGAAAATATAGTTCTCTACGTTCTCCGCAAGCGCCATACATTTCACCCCGGAAGAACAGCCGACGGGACAGAAGCCGAAGGAAGCGTACCCTCCTGCGCTTCCTTCGGCGCACATCCCGACGGAAATGTCATCTCCTGTCCGTCAAACTCCGGAAGCTGCCACAGGCTCTCCCTCAGAGAGCTGAGCTTTGAATACGCGCGCTACATCAAGGACCGCACAGAGTTTCTTTCGCTTCTCGACAGGAACAACCTGCTCTATCTCATGCATGAGAGCCTCTACGGCTGCTTCTTCGGCTGTTCCTGCTTCTGTCCGCACATCCAGGGAACTGACCGGTGCTTCGCAGCGGAATTCGTCGCGGGGAGCCTGTCCGGCATCGCGAAGACCTACGTCAGGCAGGGCAGCACCATGTCAGTGGACAATCTCGAGGCTATGATCTACTCCCTGTTCAGCGGAGATTTCTTCAGAAGCTGACATTTTACGGGCCTTCCGAAAAACGCATAGTTTACTTTATAAAATTGTAACCGATTTGTAACGACCTCCCTTTACAATAAGAAAATGGCAGAGATGCTGGGGACATCTCTGCCGGTCTTATTCACTGAAGGGGCTGCAATGAACACACTTGAAAATTATGTTAACTGGCGCGGCGACATTCCATTTTCGGTCGCCGGCTTTACTGACGCTGACGCAGTCGCGTGCAGCGTCCTTGCTTATCTGAAGCTGGACATGGTCTGGGACGATGTCCGTGGAAAAACACTCCGGGAAGCCTATCAGATGCTTCACCGCGAGCATCAGGAGCGCGGCAGTGTTCCCGATGAAAAATCCGTTCTCCATGAAATAACAAATGAAGATCCCGACGGCGCGATCCGTCACATGATGGACCACGCCGCCGATCAGACGGCACATGAGCAGACGGAAGAAGAAGCCGTCTCCGATTCTCAAAGCGAGGAGCCGGAGAATCCTGAGGCTTCGGAAGATGTCTCCGACAGACCTTCATCCGGGCTGGAAATCCAGGTGACGGATATGTCCACGCTCGGCGATGTCGACCATCCTGTCTATGACAGCGTGGCGGACGCAGAGAAGGAGGATTCCGAGGCAGCCGTCAGTATGTCTGAGCGCATCAGCAGCTGGCGCAGAAAACACGAGGAAAAGCAGAAGGAGCGTCTCAGAGCCCGCGATGTCATCTCAAAGAGCATGGCTGACTGCATCCGCACGCTCGCTCTCTCCGACCGCTTCGGAAATGCAGTCATCGAGGATTATCGGAGCGAATATGATCCGGGAGACCACTTCCAGTTTGCCGTCACGATGCTCAGACTGGACAGCGGCATTCATGTCATCACGTTCCGCGGATCGGATGACTCGACGGCCGGCTGGAAGGAAGACTTCCTGATCAGCTTCACAAAGACAATGGCTCAGAAGCGTGCGCTCTCCTGCCTGCGCGAGGTCATCCCGGAGGGAGATGCCGGAAAGCACACCGATCCCTCGCAGCCGAAAATATATTTCGGTCCGGGGGCAGAGTCAGCGCACAAGGCGGACAGCTTTATTATCTGCGGCCACTCAAAGGGCGGGAATCTCGCGCTCTATGCGTGTCCGCAGCTCACGGACGGTCAGCTGTCCCATGTGCGCCATATCTATCTCTGCGACGCTCCCGGGCTCAGTCCCGACGAATTTCCGGATATTCATCCGGAACGAATCGACGCAATCACGACAAATATGCTTCCTGAATACAGTATCTTCGGGCGTCTGTTTGAGCCGTCCTTAAGCCACACGGAGATTGTGCGGAGCACGGCAGACGGCGTGCTGCAGCACGCACCGGAGAGCTGGGGTATCACGCCGGGAGGCGGTCTCGACATCGCAGGGAAATTCGATCCGGACAGCGGATGGGTCAATGACACGATGGAGCAGTGGCTTGAGAGCGTGTCCTCCGAGGACCGTCTCGCATTTGTCAATCAGCTGTTCGGAAGCGTTGAGGCAGACGGCTGCTCAAAAATGAGTGACTTCATCGGCAAGAGCCCGCTCGCACTTGAAAACCTGGTCTCGGCGGTCCTTGAGTCGGACGATCGGGCAAGACGCTTTGCACTGAAGCGCCCGTTCTCCAGACTGAAATCCGGCGCTCGCGACAGGATCAGAAGGGCAGAGAAGAATTCATCCGATCATGTGAGCCGCGCGCCGGATTTCCGGGCAGGATGCCTGCTCGCTATCATCGGCGCCGTGCTTCTCCTGATTCCGTCAGCGTATGCGGATGTTCTCGTCGTCATTCTCTTTGCGGCTCTCGTGGCCGCCGAGTATGCCACGCTGTTTCTCCGTCTCCGCTCGCGGAAATGGAATTTCGCCGGTGAGCGAATGCGCGTGATTATCTGCGCCGTGCTGACGGTCTTCTTCCTCTTCACGGTTGTGAAAAGCGGTTCACTCTATCTGCCGGGAGACATCCTGTTCTGCTCATGGTTTCTCATTTCCGCTTATGTGAGTGCGGCTGAGCTCCATATGCAGAAGAAGACTATGCATGCGGCGAGGAGACTCCTGCGCGCGGCTGAGGCTGTCCTGTTTGCTGTGTTCGGCGTCGCCATGCTCATCATGCCGGCCGGCACGGTCGGACGCTACAGCTTCTGGGCCGGCGTTCTTCTCGCAGGCGACGGACTGCTCCGGATGCTTGAGAGTGTGCTTGTGCAGAAGGCGCTTGAGCGGATGCTGCGGTAGCAGCAGCCGCCTCAGGTACGTCCCGTGCGGATCGCGTGGCCGAGCACCTTCATGATGTTTTCATAGTTTTCCGGCCTGTGCGGATACGTACAATTCGTGCAGTCCTTGATGCGGACTCCGTCTCTCTCAATCCAGGACGGATTGCCGGGACAGGTCTTCAGGAAATACATCGGACAATAGCAGAACAGACAGTTAAAATCCTCAAGGCCCTTGTGGCAGGGAAAATACCGGCACGCGCGGTTTTCAAAGAATTTATAGGAAGGTTCCATATACGCTCCTTTCCTGATGCATGCACTTTATAAAAAGATAACGGTTCAATACCCCGGACTCGGAGCGCGCCGCGCTCCGAGTTGTGAAGCGGGCCTTGTTCCGTAAATCTTCCGGAGGAACATTCATGAAAACATATGTCTTTTATGGCGACAGCGTCACCGACTGCGACCACAATTACGATCTGGAGGAGCTCGGTGATGGCTATGTCCGCTCAGTCGCCGGTTATCTCGGGTTCGGATACGGAGAGGTCCGCGTGCAGAACCTCGGACAGGACGGGCTCACGTCCTCCGGCCTTCGCGCAAGGCTTGCAGGGCAGGCGGCTCCCAATGCCGACGTCTACACCGTTCTCATCGGCATCAACGATCTCTATGTAGACGGCGGCATTTCCCCGGAACAGTACCGCCGGAACCTCGATGAGATCGTCCGTTCCATCCGTTCCGGTCACCCGGACTCAGAGCTCGTTCTCATGGAGCCGTTCGTCTTTGACTCCTATCCGGCTTCATCGGACTG
Organism: Eubacteriales bacterium; assembly: GCA_036453145.1. GTDB lineage: Bacteria > Bacillota > Clostridia > Lachnospirales > Lachnospiraceae > Chordicoccus. The sequence goes on along the minus strand of JAZHVT010000035.1, from coordinate 857 downwards.
GAAGGACACGCTCGATATGATGACACATGTTCTCTCGGAGGAGGCCCGCGAGGAACACGTCCACTTCCTGCCGCTCCGCGAAAAGCTTACACGCGAGGCAGAAATTCTCGGTGAAGCTGCCGTCACGGAGGACGGCATTCATCCGACAAGAGACGGGCACGAGGTCATCGCAAAGACTCTGCTGAAACTTCTCCAGACGTTCTGAGCTGTTCCGGAACGATCCCGCTGCCTGGTTCGCTCACAGCTCTCGGCTGAAACTCTCCCTGCCTTCCTGAACGGATAAAAACGCACCGGGGCGGATTCCCGTCCCGGCGCGTTTTCTGCTCTTCGTGTTAAAGTCCTGAAAAAGAAGCCTGAGGAATCTCACTCATCCTCCAGCACTGCCATCGCTTCATCCCGCATCCCGTACTTCATAAAATAGTCGTACAAATACTCCACCTGCGCCCTTGTCAGCCGTTTCCGGGCGCTGTTCGTAATTACGGGGCTTCCCATAGCCGGATTGTGGATCAGAACCCAGCCGTCATCAACCAGAATATCGCCGGGAGTCTCACCGGCCTCGTGGTAGCGCTCATACCACCGGTTTCCGTACAATTCTTTTATCTTCTTCAGAGCCCAGGACTGGTGCTCACCCCATTCGACAGGAAAAAATTCGCCGGACGGGGACAGCCAGCCGTACTCATACGGCGACCCGTTCTCTTTTTTGTCGTTAATAAGCATACCCTTTCTCTCCTTCCTGTCCGATTATACACCATTTCCGCCGGCAAGTCCCGCCCCAAACACGTTCGCATACCGAAACCCGGCGCAGAGCATGCCACGTCTGAGAGTTATGACGCCTGCTCCGCACACGGTCACTCCTA
>JAZHVT010000034.1:0-17583 GCA_036453145.1 Eubacteriales bacterium | reverse complement strand
TCGCTGATGTGCGCAAACCATCACCGCCCACAACTGCCTCCTTATCAGGCCCGTAATGTTTCTTCAAGGAGCACGCCGCTCCTTGGGAAGCTCCATCTGAATTTTATTCAGGTGGAGAGGTTCACGATAATGAAGCTGTATCCGACGGCAGTCTCCTGCTGATTTTGCAGCTAAATCTGCAAAAGTCATAGTAGTTTTGCAATCGCAGGTTTCTACGAAAAAGCCCCGTCTGCACAAAAGCAGGCGGGGTTTTCGCGGCAGTTGGCCGGCATATGGAGTCGATAAAACGATAATTTCTATATTCAGATTGAATCAATTATATTGTGGTCAGGGACTGCGCGCTGTTGCGCCGGCAACGGGCAGGTGCATAGAAAAAAGGCCCTGCCCGCGCAATGCGCAGACAGGGCCCGGTCAGGGACAAAAATGAATGAATCAGAAAGCGAGGTCGTATTTCTCAAGGCTGAGCCGTGCGGTGCCGTCCGCGCGGAAGCTGATGCCGTCCGCCTTCGGATCGGAATAATGAACCATCGTCATGGTCTTCTCTCCGTCACCGATGAAGACCTCCGCGCTGAACCGGTCCAGAACCACCCGGAGATGGAGGGAATCGACGCAGTCTATGCGGCAGGTCCGCTCATGAAGCAGGGCACGGCAGGTGCCGGAGTGCAGCCTGCTGATCGAAAGTGTGCCCTTCTTTCTGTCATAGGTGAGTGAGCAGTAGCGCGATCCGTCTTCATTTTCCGCAAAGCGGAGCTCGAAGGCTGTGAAAACGTCCGACTCATCCGGCCGGATCGTCATGTCAAGATCAACGACCCGTCCGCTGACGCCCGGAAGACGGACACAGCCATTGACGGGCAGATCCGCTGCCTTCAGCGGGTGCTTCCGACATGCCAGGAGCTCGCGGGCCGGCTGCTGGAGAATCCGGCCATTCCGGATGGAAATCTCCCGCGGCAGCGTCATCTGTCCGAACCACTTCTGCTTCGGATTTCTCTCACCGCAGGCGTCCCAGTTCTGCATCCAGCCGATCATGATCCTCCGGCCATCCGCTGTCTTTACGCTCTGATGCGCGTAGAAATCGATGCCGTAATCCATCGGCTGAATCCACTCCTCGCAGAGCTTACCCGTATCCGGATCAACCGTTCCCACAACCGCGATGCCGCAGTTTCCGGTCAGCCCCTCGAGCTGATCCGCGCGGATGTCCTGCGGGCTCGTGAAAAGGACTGTCTTTCCATCAAGGGAAAAGACGTCCGGGCACTCCCACATGAGACCGACCCTGTTTTTGTTCTCGATGAGGACATTCCGGAACTTCCACTCAAATCCGTCCCTGCTCTGATAGACAAGGATCTGGCCGCTGCCGTCAGCGGGACGTGATCCCACATAGCACAGGTACGTACCGTCATCCGCGCGGACGATCTTCGGGTCGCGGAAATCCTCGAGGCTTGCGCCCTCCGGCAGCTGGCTGCCGGTAATGACCGGATTGCTGCCGTATTTCTTATAGTCGACGCCGTCTCCGACCGCCACGCACTGCGTCTGACGGATGCGGGTCTTTTTCTTTCCCTTGATCTTGTCCTCACGGACACCCGTGTACATAAGCAGCTGCTTTCCGTCCGGAAGCTCAATCGCGCTCCCCGAGAAGACGCCGTTCCGGTCATACTCCTTGTCGCCGGTCATCGCGCACGGAAGATACTCCCAGTGCAGGAGATCGTGACTGACCGCATGCCCCCAGTGCATCGGCCCCCAGTTTGTGCCATACGGATAGTACTGATAAAAGAGATGATACTGTCCCTTGTACAGGCTGAACCCGTTCGGATCGTTCATCCATCCGACATACGGAGTCAGATGGAAGGCCGGTCTGTCCGCTGCCCCGATCTTCGCGGCCTTCTTCTTCTCATATGCTCTTGCTTTTTCCAGCTTATTGCTCCTGCCCATAGTTTTAACCTCCGATCGCGGCGCGACCGCCACTTCTCCTTCTGACTGCGCCGGCCCCTGGCCGGCGCTTAATTATTCTGCCTGTTGCGGTTCATCCTGACCGATCCGGATCTCATCCGTTGTTTACTCTTCGCTCACTCTCAATTCGTTGATGAAGCTGAGGATGATGTCGTCGATGCGGCTGAGGATGACGTGTCATTCTCATAGTATGCATTCAGGTACTTCTGGAAAATGCTGAGATACTGGTCCATGCCATATGCATTCAGCTTCTTGATGTAGGCATTCCAGTCCGCATCGGTAAATCCGTTCATGATCCAGTCTGACTTCTTTGCGTTGATCTCCTTCTGGATATCCGCCTGCAGGTTCGAGAGTGTCTCTGTGTCCTCGCGGCTCATAAATACGTTCGGGTACACATATTTTCTGTGCATTTCATTTGTGTAGGTGTCCTTGATCCAGTCCAGACGGTACTGTGCGTCGTCCGGGCAGGTCACGTACTTATTGTAGTATTCATTGAGAACGGCCAGCGGTCCGCCGACGCACTGTGCCTCGCGAACCTCAACCGGTGACTCCTTGCCGAGATCCTCATGTTTCAGCATAGGCTCTCCGTCCGCATTTTTCGAGAGCTTAAAGATGTTAAATTTATTTTTCTCGCCGTAGGTACCCCAGTTATTCTGCGGAGACTGAAGCGGATCATACATCTGGTCAAGCCAGGAGCACACGAGGGCCGGATTCTTTGCCATTGCGGTGACGACACAGCGTCCTCTGTCAAAACCGCTCGTGAAGGAACCATTCTGCGGCGTGATATTCGTCGTGTCGGCAGTCAGGGCCGGAAGCGGAACCCAGTCATCAAGATTATCGATGTTCGCGACGTCCCAGGTGAAGCAGACGCCGTAGCGGCCTGACTTTCCCTTCGCAACGTATATGGACCACTCCTGCGTGAAGCTCTCCTTGTCGATCAGCCCTTCACTGTACAGCTTGTGCAGCCACTCGATGCCCTTCTTGTATCCGTCCTGCTCCGCTGTGCAGATGACCTTCTTGTCGTCTGTCACCGCGATATGGCGCCCCGAATCGTTGTCTCCGTAGCCCTCTCCGAAACCGTTGATAATAATGGCCGGATCCTGATCATTGACGATGCACGACATCGGGATGATCGAGCCCTCGATGTTGAATTTGGCCTTCAGATCCGCCTCGTGGTTCTTGAAGGCGAGCAGGGTCTTCTCAAACTCATCGACAGTTGTCGGAACCGGAAGTCCCAGGTAATCGAGCCATTTCTTATTAATGAAGCCCATATTGCCAACCGTCTGGATCGCCGTTTTTCCCTCGCCGAGCTGCTCGATCCACGGAAGCGCCCAGATGTGTCCGTTCGTGTCCGTGCACATCTTGCGGTACTCCGGGTACTTGTCGAAAACTTTCTTCAGATTCGGCATATATTTGTCGATATAATCCTCCAGCGGAAGAATCAGCTCCTGCTCTCCGTATTTCAGGAGATCGCTGTCGCTGAAACCGGCCGAGAAAATGAAACCCGGCAGAGTCGAGAAGTTGACCATCTGGAGCGAGATCTTGTCGCTCCACTGATCGGAGGAAATCGATTTCCAGTCAACGTGTACATTTGTCTTCTTCTCAAGCCGTTCGAAGATAGCCCGCTTGTTCGGATCAGACTCCGTGCCGCTCGGATAACTGGTCAGTCCCGTTATCGTCTCTTTCTCCTTCAGGGGGAGCTTCACGCTGTCCGGGTCCGCCGAGGCCGCCGTATTAATTTTATATCCGAACAGGGTCGAGCCGCAACCACTGAGGGATGTGACACCCAGAATCACGGCGGTGATCGCCGCCACTAAACGCTTTTTCATTTCAAAAACCTCCTTATCCCTTAACCGAACCAACCATGATTCCTGCATCAAAATGCTTCTGGAAGAACGGGAACATCACGAGCAGCGGGACCGATGAGATGATGATCGTTGCATACTTGAGAAGTTCGCCGAGCTGTGCACGGGCTGCCGTGCTCTGCATATCGGCGATCATGCCTGCCTGCGGCTGGTTCTGAATCAGGATCGCGCGGAGGACGAGCTGCAGCGGCTGCTTCGCATCGGAGCTGATGTAGATCAGAGCATCGAAGTAGCTGTTCCACATCGCAACGAACTGCCACAGCACAAGGACCGCAATGACCGGCTTGCAGACCGGCATGAGGACCTTGAAGAAGTAGGTCACTTCATTTGCACCGTCGACGGAGGCAGCCTCTCGCAGCTCCTTCGGAACTCCCTGGTAGTACGTGCGGGCGATAATCATGTTCCAGACACTGAACGCGCCGGGAAGCACGAGAGCCCACATGGTATCGAGCATTCCGAGATCACTGATAAGGAGGTATGTCGGAATCATACCACCATTGAAGAACATCGTGATAATGAAGATGATGTTAAAAAACTTGCGACCTTTGAAATCAGGACGTGCCATCGGATATGCACAGAGCAGCGTCACCAGAACGGAAATGACTGTAAACACAACCGAGTAGAGCACTGCATTTCCAAAGCCGACCCAGATCTGCCGGTTACTGATGACTCGCCGATAAGCAGTCAGCGTCCACTTGCTGAAATCAAAGGTAATGCCGCTGTTCTGAAGCGTGACCGGATTGATAAATGAAGCGATCACAATATAGAAAAGCGGTACCACGATCGCGACGACGAAAATTGCCAGAAAGATATTGCCGATAATGGTGATCGTCTTGTCCGACGCGCACATAGCAGAAAATTTTTGTTTTCTATTCATGCCATTTGCCCCCTTAAATTCCCTTGCCTTCATTCATCTTCGCCACGATCTTGTTCACCGCAATCAGAAGAATGACGTTAATCACCGTGTTGAAGAGGCCGACAGCAGTTGAGAAGCTGTAATCGCCGTCAAGAAGACCTTTCTTGTACACGTATGTCGCAATGATTTCGGATGTCGGAAGGTTCAGATCGGTCTGCAGCGCATAAGCCTTCTCAAAGCCGACGCTCATGATGTTGCCCGCCGACAGAATGAACTGGATGACAACCATGTCCTTGATGGCCGGCCAGTCAACGACCTTCATCTGCTGCCAGATATTCGCACCATCGATGACGGCTGCCTCGCGGAGTTCCTGACTTGCGTTGGAGAGCGATGCCGTATACATGATGGAGGCCCAGCCGGCTCCCTGCCAGATGCCGCTCGCGATGTAGATGGTTCGGAACGCCTCCGGCATCGTCATGAAATTGATGCTCGTGTGAAGTGCCAGGTTCACCGGGCCCGTGACAGAAAGAAGAATCCGGACCATACCGCAGAGGACGATGACCGATACGAAGTTCGGCATATAGAGGATCATCTGCACGCCACTCTTTAAGCGCTTGTTATGCATCCTGTTGAGAAGCAGAGCCAGGATGATCGGAACCGGGAAGCCCCAGAGCAATCCGTAGACGCTCAGCTTCAGTGTGTTGACCAGATATGTCATAAAATCCGGGGATGTAAGAAAACGCGTAAAATTTTTCCAGCCGACCCAATGGCTTCCGACGATTCCCTTGATCGGATTGAAATCCTGGAAGGCAATCAGGATGCCTCCCATCGGGATGTACTTGAAAATCAGTGTCAGAAGCAGCGCGGGGAGCAGAAACACAATGTAAAGCTGCCAGTGCTTTAAAAAGTAGCGCCCGAAGCTCTCCTTCTTCTTCGGGACGGCCGCTACGGCCTGTGCAGTACTCGTCATTTTCATATCCTTACCTCTCAAAAACATAAACCAAACAACTTTGTTTCAACTTCAGAACCGGTTCTTTTGCTTCGTTTACTATACCGCATATGTTGCATTTGTGTCAATTGAAATTTTTACATTTGCATCATTTTAGCTCATTTTCAGCGCATTTGCACAATTAAAAGGGGCCGTAATTGTGCATTGCGTCTTTTAAGTCACAGTCTTTATTTTACATTTGACACATTAAGAAGTGTGCGTTATACTCATTTTAGTAAGAAAGCCAATAGATAATTGTTCACCCCCCCAAAAAAACTCGATTTCATCAGTTTTCCAAGGGGTGATGAATCATTACATATGACGGAAGAGGTATGACACAGAAATGGGAAATCGCGTGACAATACAGGACATTGCCGACGAGCTCGGGCTGTCCAGAAATACGGTATCAAAGGCAATCAACAACACCGGCGTGCTGGCGGAGGCAACCAGGCAGCGCGTCCTGGCCAAGGCTATCGAGATGGGCTACAAGCAGTTCACTTATCTTGATATGGCCTCACTGAAGGAGGAAAACGAGAAGAAAGAGAGCGGAGAGATCGCACTGCTGACAGCGTCCTTCCTCGATCACTCCCATTTCGCATCGTCGATGCTGGACCGCTTCCAGTCTGAGATCTCTCAGCTCGGCTACAGCATGAGCATCCATAATATCAGTACAGCCGATCTTGAGGCCGGGCGGCTGCCGGCATCCTTCCGGAAAGACACGACCGTCGGCATCGTCTGCATCGAGGTCTTCCGCCTCGATTACTGCCGGATGCTCTCCGATCTGGGGCTTCCGCTTCTGTTTATAGATGCGCCGGTCATCACGGACGGCGAGACGCTGAATGCCGATATGCTTCTCATGGACAATACCTCCGGCATTCTCTCCTTCATCCATAAAATGAAGGAACGGAAGCAGACGCGGATCGGCTTTGCCGGCGATATCCGGCACTGCACCTCATTTTTCGAGCGCTACATGGCCTTCCGCAATGGCATGTTCTACAACGGTCTGCCGATCAACGAGGACTTCTGTCTGACGGAAAATCCTGACGAGGCCGGGTACAGCCACAACCGGGACTACCTGAAGGACCATCTCGCAAGGCTCGGCAGTCTCCCGGATGTGTGCATCTGCGCCAATGACTTCGTCGCGATCGACCTTCTGCAGGCCATGGAGCAGCTGGGGCTCAGATGCCCCGAGGATATGATGATTCTAGGCTTTGACGACTCATCGGAGTCAAGGATCTGCACGCCGCATCTTTCGACCGTGCACATCCACAGCCAGGTCATCGGCTTCTCGGCCGTGCAGCTTCTCATTTCCCGGATTCGGGACCCCGGTCTTGATTTCCGGAAGGTATATGTGGAGACAGATCTGATTCTCCGGGCATCGACAGGCGACGGCCCGGAAGCAAATAGCGCGTCTCTGCGCAGATAAGGAGATACAAATGAGAAATCTGATTAATCCGGACAACCCCGTCATGAATTTCATCGGCAAGCTCGGCGACTCGCTCTGGCTGAATATTCTCTGGTTTATCACGTCACTTCCGATCTTCACGCTCGGCGCGTCCACAAGCGCGCTCTATGCGGTCACGCTCCGGATGGCAAGGGATGAAAATGCCGGTGTCACGGCTTCCTACTTCCGGGCCTTCAAGGAAAATTTCCGCGGCGGCACGCCGATCGGCCTCATTATGACTGGCGCCGGCGCCGCTCTCGGTGCGGACTGGTATATTCTCTCGCACCTGCGTCTAAGCGGCGTCGCCGGCACGCTCGGCTTTGCCTGCCTCATCCCGCTGCTCATCGCCTATCTTGCAACGCTCGTCTTCGTCTTCCCGCTCCAGGCATGGTTTGAGAACACGCCGCTCCATATGATCCGGAACGCGTTCCTCATCAGCGTCCGCTATCTCTTCTGCACGCTGCTTGTCATCGGCATCCATGCCGCAGTCTTCTATATCGCGATTCACTACTTTACGCCGCTCATTTTCCTCGGGGAAGGGTTCTGCGCATTCCTGTCCTCCTACCTGCTCCGTCCGGTTATGGACGCACTCGAAAAGGCACAGGAGCCGCAGGAAGAAAGGCAGGCCTGATCATGAGAGATGTCCTCGCGCAGATGACGCGCCGTCAGAAAATCCGGTATATCTTCGACTACTACAAGGTACAGATCGCGCTCATTCTGGCCGCGGTCTTACTTGTCGGATACGGTTCCTTTCGTCTGATCACAAGGCCAAACGTTCTTGTATCTGTCGGTCTTCTGAATACGACGCTCAGCACGCCGTCAAAATCCGTGCTGACAGACGGGTATCTGGATACGCTCTCGGAGCGGGGCTCGCGGGATCAGGTGAAGCTGACCGGGCCGCTCTTCATTTCCGGAGATCCGGGAAGCGATGCCTATGAGTATGCGTACGCGTCGTCGCTCAAGCTTCAGGCCGAGATCACGGACCGGTCACTCGATGTCGTTCTGCTCGATGAGAAGTCGCTGGCTGTGCTTGAGGACAACGAATACCTCATGAAGCTGCCGTCTTCTATCCAGAAATCTTCCGATCCGTATGCCGTCTCTCTTGATGGAACCTCCTTCAGTCAGCAGGCGGGGATGGACGGAACGGTGTACGCAGGCATTATCGCCAATACAAAAAATGAAGAGCAGGCTGTCCGGTATGTCCGGTACCTGCTCTCCTGAAAAGTCACCTTCGCGGTGCAACGCCAGGTCATCCGCGCTTCGCGCTCTCTCTTGCCTCGACAAACATGTACTGCTGCATGATGCCGGCATATGGCGCGTACGAGGCAAGGTCAAAGCCCTCCGGGTAGTGCTCGACGAGCGCGCGCTTCATCCAGACATCGACAGGAAATGCATTTGTCCGATGAAAGCCGAACAGCATGATGCAGGCAGCCACCTTTTCGCCGACGCCGCGGATGCTGAGCAGCCTTTCGCGAAGCACATCATCCGGAAGCTGCTGCAGATCTTTGACTGCCCTTCGAAGAGCCTTCTCTTCGGCCTCGTCTGAATCCGGCACGGAAGACAGCTCCGTCTTATGCATGCTGCCCGCCGGCATGTCTTCCGCCGTGGGCCGACTCGGATCGGATGGTTGCTTCCTGTCATCGTTTTGCTGCCCAGACACAGCCAGCGCCCGCATCCACTCCGCGGCCGCGCGGACATACGGCATCCGGTAGCCGAGGGAACAGCTCGAAAAGCCCGCCTTCCTGAATGAACAGAGCGTATCGCCATCCTCCGGGATGCCGAGTGCCCTGTTGCACGTAAGAGCAAGAATCGCCTCCGGGGACGGGAAGTCATAGACATCCTGCAGCGGCTTTCCCGCCACGCGGCAGAGCTTTTCGACGCAGAGCCTGATCGCGGGGATATTCTTCCTCTGGGAAATGATAAACGTGACGGTCATCTCCCACGGGTCCTGCCTTAAGATGCGGATGCCGCGTCCCAGCTCCGCGGCGCGGCGCATGTAGGCATCTTCCTCCGGAATACGCGCGCGGATCCTCGCGTAATCCGTATCCATATCAAAATACGCGCGCCAGATGCGCTCATACTCCTCCTGCGTGCAGGAGAGCGTCAGAATCCCGTCCGTCTCGCGGGCATAGAGCACGTGATGAAAGGCAGGGATCCTCCATGAGCCGTCCTTCATTTTTTGCCAGCGGAACGTCTGCCCGCTGCCCGCAATCTTATCAAGCGAGAGCTCGCCTCTCGTATCAATCTTGATCACTGCATCGTCTCCGGCGTGAGATGAAGCTCCGCTGCGTGCGCCTTCATGCCCTCGATGCAGATCTCAGAGACCTCCCTGATGTCCATGCCGAGCATCTCACAGCCTGTGAGAATCAGCGGGCGGTTGCATTTGGCAGCAAATTTCTTGTTTTTCCATTTTTTCATGAACGATTTGATATCCATGTCTGTGATTCCGTTCGGACGCATCCGGGCCGCCGCCTGAATAATCCCACTCAGCTCATCAACGGTGAACAGAGACTTCTCCATATTTGTCTCCGGCTTCACGTCATTGACGATCGAATAGCCGTGCGACATGATCGCGCGGACATCCTCCGCCGGGACGCCTGCCTCAAGAAGCGGCTTCTCTGTGTGCTGCAGATGCTCGTCCGGGAATTTTTCATAATCATAGTCGTGCAGATAGCCGACCGCCTCCCAGTGCTCCGGGTCCTCCCCGAAATGAGCGGCCATCGCGCCCATGCACGCCGCAACATTGGCCGCGTGGAGCTTCAAGTGCTCCTCCGTCACCATCGTATCATTCATTTTCTTTGCCTCGTCAATTGTCAGTCTGTCCATGTAAGCCTCCTCCATTATTGTCTGTAATACGAGAAGAAATCCTTCATTTTCGTTGCAGCCTCCGAGAGCACCTCGATCCGCGGCAGGTACACAATACGGAAATGGTCCGGCTTCTCCCAGTTAAATCCGCCTCCGCGCGTGATCAGGATATGCTTGTCATGCAGGAGGTCGAGCGCAAACTGCTCATCATCCGTGATGTGGAACTTCTCGACGTCCATTTTCGGGAAAATGTAAAACGCCGCCTTCGGCTTCACTGCGCTGATGCCCGGGATGTCCTTCAGTGCGTTGTAAATGAACTCCCGCTGCTCGTAGACGCGGCCGCCCGGGACGAGATAGCTGCTCACAGACTGCACGCCGCCGAGCGCGGTCTGCACGACGGACTGCGCCGGGACATTCGAGCAGAGCCGCATGTTCGAGAGCATGTCGAGACCCTGGATGTAATCCTTTGCGATTTTCTTGTTGCCGCTTAAGATCATCCAGCCGATCCGGTAGCCCGCGATCATGTGCGACTTCGAGAGGCCGCTGAATGTCACGCAGAAGAGATCCGGCGCGAGCGACGCGATCGACACGTGCTTTAAGCCGTCCATGACGAGCCGGTCGTAGATCTCATCTGAGAAAATCATCAGCTGATGGCGCCGCGCGATATCGACGATCTGCTGCAGCACCTCCTCCGGATAGAGCGCGCCGGTCGGATTGTTCGGATTAATAATGACGATCGCCTTCGTCTTGTCGGTGACCTTCTTCTCCATATCCGCGATGTCCGGATACCACTCCGACTGCTCATCACAAATGTAATGCACAGCCGTTCCGCCGGCCAGATTGACGCAGGCCGTCCAGAGCGGATAATCCGGCGACGGGACGAGCACCTCATCCCCGTTGTCGAGCAAGGCATTCATGCTCAGCTGAATCAGCTCGCTGACACCATTGCCCGTATAGATATCGTTGATATCGAGATTCGGAAGATTCTTCAGCTGGCCGTACTGCATGATGGCCTTCCGCGCCGCGAACAGGCCGTGCGAATTCGAATATCCTTCCGTCTCCGTCAGCTGTGAGCTCATGTCCTGCACAACCTCATCCGGTGTCCGGAATCCGAACGGAGCCGGATTGCCGATACTGAGCTTCAGGATGTGGACGCCCTCCGCCTCCATCCGGTTCGCCTCGTCGAACACCGGTCCTCTTACATCATACAGCACGTTGTCGAGTTTGGATGATTTTTTAAAAATTCGCATAGCCCCTTCTTCTCTCTTTCTCTCATTTTCTTCTGGTTTCAGGATCGTTTCAACATCCCCGGTGATAGCGGGATCAGGCTGCGCAGCCTCCCCTGCCAGCCAGGACGCGTCGACGCCGAGAACCTCTGCCAGCACACGCATGACGCCGCGACGCGGAATAGTCTTTCCGCTCACATACTGGCTGACCTGGCTCTTCCCGAGCCTTGTGCCCGCCCGCGCCGCCGCTCGGATCACGTCGACCTGTTTCATATTTGCGGCCCGCATTGCTGCGTTCAGCCGGTTACTGAATTCTTCTCTCATATCACATTCTCCGTATACGCATGAACCGGATAACAAATGAACTTCTTCCCCGCATCTGACCGGCAGGGAACCTGCCAGCTCTGGACAGGGAGTTCATTTTATGGCTTGTCGGTTCATTTTTGACGTTCGTATCCCTCCGAGAATCCGGCAGAATTTACGAATGTTCAATTTATAGTTCTGTTTTATCATATCAGGAATGAACTTGCAATCATTTTTTGAACTTTTAGTCAACAGCCATATCGGAATCCATCCCTGCAGGCAGACATATGTCTTGATCCCGAATGACCAATGCCCTTATCCATGTGCCGGAAAATAAAAAGCAGGCCGCCGCATAAAGGAACGATATCCCTCATGCGGAGCCTGCGCTTCTAATAAATTATTTTGTGTGATCGATTGGACCTGAATACCGGGCCCTTCACTTCGGGCCCAGCAGGTTCTGTCCGCTCTTTGTCCGCAGGACCTCGCGGTCAATGGAAATCTGCGAGTTCTCGTGTGACGGCTTGTCATACGAAACCTTCTGATTCGGATCCGCCTTTCTCTCCGGCTTCTTTCCGGTGACCTAGTCTCTGAAATCCTTCCTGCGGATCGCCGAAACCACAATGACTGCCACAATGAAAATAGCTAGAAATACAAGAAGACTGACAATAAGGATCATCGTGTTATCCATATGCGCTCCTTTCCCTGCCACAGGCAGAACAAACTACCCGGCATTGAATAGCCGAGAGCTGCTGCTTCGTTCACTGAAAAAGCTCTGTCATGCGCACGGGCCGGTGCTCCCTGAGGGATACCTTCGCCGCGAGCGCCATCTGCACCGCCTTGAGTCCATCCTCGATCCCAGGCGCGGGCTCTTTTCCTTCCTCGACAGAGGTCAGAAAGCTCCGGACCTCCTCCGCGTACGCGTCCATATACCGCTCAAGGAAAAAATGAAGCGGCACATCGCCTGTCACACCGGATGCCGTACTCACTGACACCGTCGAAGGTCTGTCATTTTCCGAGGAGACCATGCCCTTTGAACCGAAAACCTCCGCTCTCTGATCGTAGCCGTAGACCGCCTGCCTGGAATTATCGATGACGCAGCGCGCCCCGTTCTCCATCGTCAGCGTGACGACTGCCGTATCGATGTCGCCGGCCTCCCCGATGGCAGGATCTATGAGGCATGCGCCGCTCGCGTAGACCTCTGTCGCGTCACATCCGGCAAGGAACCGCGCCATGTCAAAATCATGGATCGTCATGTCGAGGAACATGCCTCCCGACACCTTAACATACTCCGGCTTCGGCGGTTCCGGGTCCCGCGAGCAGATCCTGATGATCTGTGGTTCGCCGATCCGTCCCTCCTCAACGGCCCGCCGGACAGCACGGAAATTATGGTCGAAGCGGCGGTTGAAGCCGACCTGATACGCGACGGGGTGCCGCTTAAGCACATCCATCACTTCAAGAATCTTCTCCGCGTCCTGATCGACCGGCTTCTCACAGAACACATGCTTGCCGGCCAGAATCGCCTCAATGGAAATCTGAGCGTGTGTGTCCGTCGATGAGCAAATAAGAACCGCCTCGATCTCCGGGTCGTCAAGAACCTCGTGATAATCCTTCGTCACCCTCTGGACACCCAGCGAGAGCGCCCAGTCCCTCGTCGCCTCGTTCATATACGGGTCAGCGAGCATCCGGACCTTCGCCTCCGGAATTCTCGTCGTGATGGACTGAACATGGACGCGGCCGATCCGGCCCGCGCCAATAATGCCGACAGAAATCATGCCGACCACCTTCTTTCGGTTTTTTCGGTGAAAAATACAGTTTTTATCGTCTGATACCGCATTTATTCTGATACAATTATCTCTCAGGAAAGCGAAACTGACAAGTATTATTTGCAGGTACTTACTCCGGCCTCGGCATCCGGAACATCGCAAATGCAGCCATCTGAAGGCCTGCCTGCAGATAGGAAAAAAAATACGGATACGAGTGGCAGCCCGTATCCGCGAGATTTGATGCAGTCGGGGCAGGTTGTGCGCTCCCTGTCCCGAGTCCTTTTATATATTACATCTTTTCCAGAGTGAATGTCAGTGCCGTTTCCTAACAAATTTTGACAAAATCGGCACTTGACATGAGGTTCATTTTGTGATTCTGGAATCAATCTTTCGTACGTCCCATCAGCTTCCCGGCAAATGCACGCTTCTCAGATTACCGGGTAACGGTACCGCCCTTTTCTCCCTCAGAAGCCTCAGCTGTATTCTTCGCCGGTCCAGCCACCGCGAGCGCCGGGGCCTTCTGGAATTCCCGCTTCGGGAATCTCTGCTCCTCCGGCAGATGCAGGTTCTTCTCGTCGACACCGGTGTCATCCACCGTGACATAGCGGACATTGTCCATCGTCTCCTCGGCGATCTCGACACTGTTGTCGACGATTCGCTCAAGGCCGTAGAGAATACCGGAGAACTTCTCTGTCAGAGAGGCATCGCATTTCTGGTCGCGGACACGGGCAAGATGCGCCTTGTTGAACTGCTTCTGCGCCTTGCGCATCTTCTTTCTGCCCTTCAAGATGAGCGCGGCCTCCGCCGAATCGCCCGTCTCAACTGAATCCATCGCCTGCGAGAAGAGAACCTCGGCAATATCGAAGCACTGCGCGAGCTCATCGACGGCTGTATCCGTCAGTGTCTTGCCTCCGTTGCGAAGCTCACTCACCGATTCATGAATTTCAAGACAGCGGTCGTGGACATGGCCGACACTGCCCGCAATGAACATAAGTCCCGCTGCCCGCTCGGACTGCCTGGACGTCATGCCGCCCTCCGCAAAGAGCCGCGTAATATAGGATACAATCCGCTTCTCCATTCCGTCGGTCTTCTGCGCATAGGCGGCGTATTCCTTCTCCGCATCCGCTTCGGAGCTGCCGACAGAGCGCTTCACGGAGCTCATCAGCATCAGGACATTTTCCGCGTACGCGTGAAGCTCGCGGGACACAAGATACATCGCCGTGACCGGCTGCGTCAGCATGACATCGTCGAGGAAAAGCGCGCCCGTGCCGCTCTCCGGCTTCTTGTCGTCGCCCGGGATGACAGTCGTGACAAGCTTCACCATGAGCGGAATCAGCGGGAGCCATACCAGTGTGCAGACGACATTGAACGTCGTGTGCGCGTTCGCGATCTGCCGGGAAATGATATCAATCTCTTTGCCCTTCGGGGAGATCCACCGGACGAAATTTGCGAACCACGGAATGATGAACATGAAGACGATCGTGCCGCTGACATTAAAGAAGGTATGGGCGATTGCGGTCCGCTTTGCATTTTTCGTCTGACCGATCGAGGCGAGGAGCGCCGTGATCGTTGTTCCGATATTGTCGCCGAGCAGGATCGGGATCGCGCCGGTGAGGCCGATGACCGAGGAGACGCCGTCAGGACCCGCCTGCGACGCGAAGTTCTGTAGAACGGCAATTGTCGCCGAGCTGCTCTGTACGACAAGCGTCATGCACATGCCGAGAAGCACGCCGAGAATCGGAATATGACGCACCTTGCCCATGAGATCGACGAAGAACGCGCTCGAGGCAAGCGGCTTCATCACGGAGCCCATGATATCGATTCCTTCAAACAGAATACCGAAGGAGAAAATGACCATGCCGATGTTCTTCCAGGTGTCCTTCTTGGACAGGAAGCTCATCATAAAGCCAATGAAAATGATCGGATAGATATAGTCGCTGATCTTGAATGCGAGCAGCTGCGCCGTCATCGTCGTTCCGATGTTCGCGCCGAAGATGACCGAGATCGCCTGCGGCAGCGTCATGAGATCTGCCGACACGAAGCCGATGACCATGACCGTTGTCGCCGAGCTGCTCTGCAGGACCGATGTGACGAGCATGCCCGCGATTGCGCCCATCACCGGGTTTCTCGTGAGAAATGCGAGAACCTTCTTCATTTTCTCGCCCGCCGCGCGCTGCAGCGCGTCACTCATCGAGTTCATGCCGAACAAAAACATAGCGAGACCACCAGCCAGTCCGAATATCGTCGTTACGATTTCATTCATGTCTTATTCTCCCAGGAATCTGCCATCCTTGACAACTCGCGCAGTCCTTGCGCGATCACAGAAGGTACATGATACCGGCGGATCGCTCCGCTTCTTTGAAATCCCTTCTTCGGCATCATAATATTAATTCTATATGACGGTTCCTGATGAATCAATCGGTCTGGCGTTAGGCCTTCTTTAACTTTGGCTCGTTAATGTTTCGTATATGTAAACTCCATATTTTTATGTAACGTATATGTAAATTCTTGTTTGGACAGGTGAACTTAGCATAACGAAGAAAGCTGCCTGCACTCAGCCCGTCTAACAACTGAAGCGAAGCATCCGCCTCAGCGGCAGCTGTCAAATCTCCAGACGTCAGGAGCTTATAGTCTGAGCGTGATGTCTGCCTCCGCAGAGTGCTCCATGACGCGCCGGATATTCGGCCCGTCCGTCGTCTCGTACCAGGCCTCCGCGGCGGCGCGCGTGCTGCCGCCCCTCATTTTCCGGGAAATGAGACGCTCCCGCAGGATTTCGGGGTCCGCCGTCGCAAGGATCGTGAGATCCGCGTATGTGCGCCTGATCTCCGCCCAGGGCTCCTCATCAAGAAGAAGCCAGTTTCCCTCGATCAGAATGATATTCTCATTAAGAAGAGCCGCGTCCTGCCGGGGCTCATGCGTTCTGCGGTCATAGACAGGCCAGCGGACAGTCCCTCCCTCTGTGAGCTCCCGGCGCTTTTCCCCAAACGCGCCGGTGTCGAATGTCTCCGGACTTCCCTTGATCGAGGCGAGGCAGACCGGCGCGGCACCATTCCCGGCAGGAGAAATGGCAGCTACCGTCCCATCCGGCATAAGCACATGTGACCGGAGATACGCATTCGGAAAATGAAACCCGTCGAGGCCCGCTGCCTGGACCGCAATCCCTCTCTCTCCTCCAAGTGCGGCAAGGAACGTGACGAGCGTTGATTTCCCAACGGCCGGCGGCGCCGCCAGAAAGACAAGAATTCTCCGCCCCTTCCTCTTCTGCATCGCATCAAGCCGGGAAAGGAGCTGAAGAAGCGTGTGTTCAACAAAATCATCGGCATACTCCGCTTCGTAAGTAAAGCCGTTCACCGTCAGCTGTCTTATCATATTTATGTGCCTATCTTTTCTGTAGTATCCGTTTCAGCTTTCCTGCCCTGCGCTTCCGTTTCTGCCGCAACCGGCTCCCCATCATCATCCGCCTTGCGCATCACATCCCTCAGCCAGTAGGTAATGATCACTGCCACCGGGATCGCAAGCAGAATGCCCGCGACGCCGAACATGCGGCCGAGAACGATGATCGCGACGAGGACCCAGACAGACGGGACGCTCAGTGCGCCGCCGTACATTTTCGGCTTGATCACGTAGCCGTCGATCGTCTGCAGAATCAGCGTAAAGAGAATGAACGGGATGACCGCCGTCGGTTTCACGAGAAGCAGCAGCACAGAGCCGATGACGCCGCCGACGATCGGGCCAAACGTCGGCGCGAGGTTCGTCACGCCGACGATGACCGACACAAGGGCGACAAATGGCATCTTCGCGATCAGCATGAACACCGCGTTGGAGCATCCAACGATGAACGCATCGATAATCTCGCAGACGATATATTTCGAAAAGATTGCATTGACCCGCGCAAAGGCCGTGTTGCTCCTTGCGTGCGTCTTCCGCGGCATGATCATAAAGAACAGCTTCTTCGAGCCTGCTAGCAGCTCTTTTTTCGCAAGGAGAAAGTAAATCGCGACAATAAAGGCCAGAACGATCGAGAGGATGCGCGAGCCGACGCTGCTGAGCGTTGCGAGTATATCCGTGTAATTCTTCGTCAGATAGCTGCTGATCTGGTCCGCAAAGCGGTTGATCGCATTGTTCACATCCGACGCGTTGATCGCGGAGCCGTTCTTCGTCTTACTGAAATGAGTGACGAGCTTCGTCAGCTGATCCACATAGCTCGACCAGTTATTTACAATATCCGTGATGCTGCTTACAATCGACGGAATGACTGCGATGAAAAGCAGAACAAACAACAGAATGACGACGGCGACGGTCACGAAAACCGCGAGGATCCGCGAGAGACGCGCGCCCATATTAAACCGGCTTCGGAACAGCCTCCGCTCAATAAATTTTACGAAAAAG
>JAZHVT010000033.1:0-17950 GCA_036453145.1 Eubacteriales bacterium | reverse complement strand
TTCGAGGTGCTTACGCACCCTTGACAGTCCCTTCAAGAGAGCTGGTGGTTAGCTAAGGGATGCAAGGCATCCCTTGGCACCGCAGGTACCTAAGAGCAATTTACACACAAATTTGGACTTGACTCCGAAGGCCGGGACTGATGGACAAAATATCTAATCTACAGGAATTCCTCTTTTATTTTTTGGGCGATTTATGTATAATGATTCCAGTAGCATATTCCCGATGTTTACACAGAGGGCAGATATTAAAGGAGGATTCATACATGTTAGTTTCCGCAAAAGATATGGTTACAGCTGCTAGAGCCAATGGGTATGCGATCGGCGCGTTCAACCTGAATAACCTTGAGTGGACAAAGTCAGTTCTCAAGGCTGCTCAGGAGTCCAATGCTCCGGTTATCGTTCAGGTTTCCGAGGGCGCAGGCAAGTACATGTGCGGCTTCAAGACTGTTGCTGACATGGTCAGAGATATTATCGAGTCACAGAATATCACGGTTCCGGTTGCTCTGCATCTGGATCACGGCACATATGATGGCTGCTACAAGTGCATCGACGCCGGCTTCACATCCATCATGTTCGATGGCTCCGCTCTTCCGATCGAAGAGAACATCGCTAAGACAAAGGAGCTCGTTGCAAAGGCTCATGAGAAGGGCATGTCCATCGAGGCAGAGGTCGGCGCAATCGGCGGCGAAGAGGATGGCGTTGTCGGCATGGGCGAGTGCGCAGATCCGGAGGAGTGCGCAAAGATCGCTGATCTCGGCGTAGATTTCCTCGCTGCAGGCATCGGCAATATCCACGGCGTATATCCGGCTAACTGGCCGGGACTTCGTTTCGACGTCCTTGAGAACATCAAGAAGGCTGTCGGCAACATGCCGCTCGTTCTTCACGGTGGTTCCGGAATCCCGGATGAGATGGTTCAGAAGGCTATCGGCCTCGGCGTCTCCAAGGTCAACGTCAACACAGAGTGCCAGATCGCATTCGCAAAGGCTACACGCGAGTACATCGAGGCAGGCAAGGATAAGCAGGGCAAGGGCTTTGACCCGCGCAAGCTTCTCGCTCCGGGCGCTCAGGCTATTGTTGACATGGTCAACTACAAGATCAACGTTTTCGGTTCCAAGGATAAGGCGTGAGTTTTATCTGACACGGTATAAAAAAGGGATCCGGCTAATGGCCGGATCCCTTTTTTTTGAAGGTTGGAGTCAGGGCTGGTGCCCTTGTAAGCAGTTCATACTGCAGGTTGGGAGGGCCCCAGCCAATGGCTGGTGCCCTTGTAAGCAGTTCATACTGCAGGTTGGGAGGGCCCCAGCCAATGGCTGGTGCCCTTGTAAGCAGTTCATACTGCAGGTTGGGAGGGCCCCAGCCAATGGCTTGTACCCTTGTAAGTGGTCCCTACTTCAGGTCGTGAGGACCCAAGCCAAGGTTCATACTCCCTGTCTTATACCCCGCAAGGTCAAGCGATACGTAGAGAAACCCGAATGATTTGAATTTCTTCACGATTTCCTCGCGGTGCGCAAGCACTGCGGGAAGCTCCTCCGGCAGGACTTCAATTCTTGCGAGGGTGCCCTCGTGGATGCGGACGCGCACCTGATGGAAGCCGAGGTCAAGCAGCAGCTGCTCTGCGCGGTCGACCATGCCGAGCCGTTCGACTGTGATTTCCTCTCCGTACGGGAAGCGGGACGAGAGGCACGCGAAGCTCTGCTTGTCCCAGGTCGGAAGGCCGAGCTCCTTCGAGAGCTCGCGGATCTCTTCCTTATAGAGCTTTGCCTCGCGGAGCGGGCTCTTTACCCCGAGCTCCGCGACGGCGATGAGGCCGGGGCGATAGTCCCCGTTGTCGTCCATGTTTGAGCCTTCGGCGATCGCGGCCATGCCATTCTGCTCCGCCAGGGTCTTCATTTTCGAGAAGAGCTCATGCTTGCACAGATAGCAGCGATTGACTGGGTTGTGAGAGAAGCCCTCGATCCGGAGCTCCTCGGAATCCTCGATGAGCTGGCGGATTCCCTCCTTCCGGCAGAATTCCTCCGCCTCGTGAAGCTCTCTCGCCGGAAATGAGGCCGAGCGGGCCGTGACGGCGATCGCTCTGTCGCCGAGCGTATCATGGGCGACCTTCAATAAAAATGTAGAATCTACACCGCCGGAAAAGGCTACGGCAACTGAGCCGCAGTCCTTTAAAATATTCCGGAGCGTGTCCAGCTTTGCGTGAATATCATTAGCTGACATATGCTGTTTCCTTCCTGCTGCATAATTACCTGTTGTGAAAAAAATTCCGCAGCGAAACTGCCCCGAGGGGCCTTCGTCTGCGGAATTTTTGTTTGTGATTGTCAGGATACTCTGCCGCCGCTTGATGAGATCGTGGTCCATGCGCTTCCGATGTCTGTGACCATCTGTGTCCATGCGTCCGGGTTATTGGCAAAGTACCGCGGGCAGACCTTTCCGGTCGCATCGTAGTGGCGGATCACATGGCTTGAGGAGAGGCCGAGCGAATTCTGGAGCCACGCGACGAGCTGGACTGTCGACTGATAGGTCGCATCGTTGACGTGGCCCTCCTCATCGGTCGGGCACATCTCGATGGAGATCGTGTCGTAATTGCGCCATTTTGTCGCGTAGGATTTCTCATAGATCGGGATGCACTGGATGATCTCACCGTTCAGACCGACAATAAAATGGCTGCTCGCGGAGCGGCTTCCATCCGTGAGACTCTCGAAATAGTCATGAATATTCTGGGCGGGCGCGTTCGGGGAGTCCGTCGAGTGAACGACGATATCATCGACCCGGTACATATGACCGCCCGGTCTGGAATACGGGTTGATGTCGAGCATCTGTACATCGATGAGCGGCGCTCCGGACCAGAAATCGGCCGGGTCAGAGACGGCCTTCGCGAGGTGGCTCTCATAATCGGAAGGATCGAGAGAGCCGTCCGTGTTCTTGATTTCTGCCTGCACGGTCGTCGGGTTGACTGCATTTGCAATGGCGGCCGCCTCACTCTCCGAGACGGATGTGGATGTCGTGCCTGATTTTGTATCAGACGACGTGCCGGATGAAGTCTTTGCGGATGCTGTGCTGCTTGTCAGGGCTGCAATCTGACTGCCTGCCTGTGAGGCGGCGGCTTCACTTGCATCCACAGTCGTTTCCTGCGCAGAAGCTGTGTTACTTTTGCCGGCTGCCCCCGGAACCGGATAGCCCCGGACAGCAGCGACGGCAACGAGCGCGACAACTGCGCCTGCCGTGACAGCTGCGATCGTGATGTGCCGGTGCAACTGTTTTATTCGTTCCTGTCTTGTCATAAGTAAATCCTCTATGAACTATAAGAAAACCGCATGAAGGCCATGCGGCAAAAAACAACAACTATATTATACACGTAATTCATTTTCCAGACAATCATAATCCCTTGACTTTTGCGATGGGAAAAACGATACTTAAGCACAGAGAGTATCAGAAAGGAAAATAAAATGAAGTTCACAAATCCCAAGATTGACCGCAACGCGCCGTGCTGGTGCGGAAGCGGGAAGAAATATAAGCACTGCCACGAGGCATTTGATGAGAAGATCCGCTCATTTGAAATGAAGGGCGCCGTTGTTCCATCAAGAAAGCTGATCAAGACACCTCTCGATATCGAGGGCATCAAGGCGAGCGCGAAGATCAACATCAAGGTCCTCGATGCTGTCAGTGATCAGATCAAGGTGGGAATGAGCACGGAGGAGATCGATCAGATCGTCTACGACGTCACGAAGGCGGCCGGCGCGATTCCTGCGCCGCTCCACTACGAGGGCTTTCCGAAGAGCGTATGCACGTCCATCAACGAGGAGGTCTGCCACGGCATTCCGTCGCCGGACCGCATCCTGAAGGACGGGGACATCATCAATGTCGATGTGTCCACGATCTACAAGGGCTATTTCTCGGACTCATCCCGTATGTTCTGCATCGGCAATGTATCTCCTGAAAATAAGAAGCTTGTCGATGTGACGAAGGAGTGCGTCGAGATCGGCATCAAGCATGTCATTCCGTGGACCTTCCTCGGCGACATGGGCCACGCGGTGCATCAGCACGCTGTGGAGAACGGCTACTCCGTCGTCCGCCAGATCGGCGGCCATGGTTGCGGCGTCGAGTTCCATGAGGACCCGTGGGTCAGCTATGTGTCCGAGCCGGGCACTGAGATGCTGATGGTTCCGGGCATGTGCTTCACGATTGAGCCGATGGTCAATATGGGCTCGGACGACATCTATGAGGATGAGGACAACGGCTGGACAATCTACACGGAGGACGGGAAGCCGTCCGCACAGTGGGAGGTTCAGGTCCTGGTCACGGACAAGGGCTGCGAGGTCCTCGCTTACTGATGGCTTAATTATGTACATTGAAAGAAAGCTGCTTCTGCATATTCCTGCGGGGCGGCTTTCTTTTTTACTTTTACGGGAAATTTTCGAGGATCACTTGTGCAAGATGTCCATGGTTGTGTTGACATAGAAATTTTATTTGTCTATATTGATTATTAGGTAGTTTTATAAAAGTACTGGCAGATAATGCATGTGCAGGAGGGGATGATGACGACGATGACAGAGCGAAGGCGAATGACGCGCAACAAGATGTACCGGTTTATATATAATTCGGAGAAGCCTGTCAGCAAGCAGCAGATTGCGGCCGCGACCAGATATTCGCTGCCGACTGTTCACCAGAATATTGCGGAGCTTCTTGAGGCTGACCTGATCCGGCCCGGGGAGATTCAGAAATCGACGGGCGGCCGTCCGGCCGTCGGTTATACGGTTAATCAGGACCTCCGGTATTCGATCGGAATCGCCGTGACTGCAAATCACATCCGGCTTCTGGCATGCGACCTCCTGCAGAATGAGGTGGCGTACCACAGGGTCAATACGCAGACGACCGACAGCTTCGGGATCGGCAGGCAGATTGCTGAGGAGCTCGAGACATTTATTACGGAGAATAAGCTCGACCGGGAGCGCATACTCGGCGTCGGCATCACTGTGCCGGGTGTCATTGACAGAAAGAAGGACCGGATTATGTTCTCGCCGACTCTGAAAATGAAGAACATCAGCCTGAAGGACATCCGCGATGCAATTCCCTATCCGACATTTATTGAAAATGACAGCACAAGCGCCGGCGCGGCCGAGTGGCTGGGGCTCAGCCCGGAGGACAGAGACAGGGATTTCGTGTATCTCTTCCTCGAAAATGGCATCGGCGGTGCGATCTATATCGACGGGAAGCAGTACACCGGAATAAACAGAAGGTCCGCAGAGTTCGGCCATATCTGCATCGTGCCGGACGGCCGTCCGTGCAACTGCGGGCAGAAGGGGTGCCTCGAGTCCTATTGCAGCGCGCTGCGCTTTACGCGCGACCTCGGCATCACGGCGGAGGAATTCTTTGACGGCCTCGAAAAAGGCAATGCGGAGTACGCGGCGCTGTGGGAGGATGTCCTCCAGCATCTGTCGCTCGGGATCAACAACCTGCGAATGGCATTTGACTGCGATGTGATCCTCGGCGGCTTTGTCTCCCGGTACCTGGGACCGTACATGGACCACCTGAAGAAGCTGACGCTTGCGAGAAGCTCATTTGACAGAAATGCAGACTACATACGGCTCGGAAAATATCCGCTGCGGGCGGGCATGATGGGTGTCGCGTGGCATTTTACGGAGGCGTTCATTGACAGCATCTGAGAGGCTGAAAAATGGATAAAAACCGGGCAGGAAATTTGTGAAAGCCTACAGAAATTATTTTTTCTGATTGGATGGATTGACGAAAAAAGCGGCAGGGAATATTATAAAGAAGATTTATAAAACAACTTTACAAAAGAGCCCCGCCGCTGTTTCATTTTCAGTTTCAGAGTGGAAATCCGGAAAGGATACAGCGATGAGAGGAAGAAAAATAGCTGCCCTGGTTCTGGCAGGGGCCATGGGCTTCATGCTGTCTGCGTGCGGACAGACCGGCGTCGACTACGGCGGTGGTGACGGAGATTTTGAGACGGAGAGCGTCTATTCCGGGAGTGAATCTGCTGACTCGTCTGTGGTGAGCGGACCGGCGGAGACGAATTCCGATACGGAATCTGCGGAGAGTACGCCGGTGACCATGGAGGGCCGGAAGGTCGGTATTGCGCTGCCGTCCAAGGAGCAGACAAGATGGCTGAAGGACGCCACAGCTCTGACGGAGCGTTTCAAAGCGAAGGGAGCGGAGACGGAGATCCAGTTCGCGGAAAATGACGCGGCCTCACAGGCGGCGCAGATCCGGGCGATGATTGCCGCAAAGGTTGACCTCCTTGTCATTACACCGGTTGATTCCACGGCGCTGACAGACGTGCTTGCGGAGGCGAAGACCGCCGGAATTCCGGTCATCGATTACGACAGGCTGATTGAGAATACAGGCGATATCGGCTGCTTTGTGACATTTGACAATTACCGGATCGGTGAGATGCAGGCCGAATATGTCATCGATGAGCTTGGTATTGACAAATCGTCGGATGACAAATTTCACATCGAATTCTTCAGCGGCGATGAGGATGACAGGAACAGCTATTATTTATTCCATGGGGCGTACGACGAATTCGTCGATTCGATCCACAAAAAGCAGGTGATCGTCTCGTCCGGTGACACGACGCTGACAGCGACTGATACGAAGAACTGGAGCGAGGACGCTGCGGAGCAGCGCATGGAGAAAATTCTGAAGACATACTACTCCGGCGGCACAAAGCTCGACGCAGTCATCTGCGCGGATGATTCCATAGCGCTCGGCGTCATGAAGGCGCTCGATGCGGATTATGACGGCGGAGACGTGATCGTCACAGGACAGGACGCGGACGACGCGAACCTCGCGAAGATTGTTGACGGAAAGCAGTCTATGACCGTGTTCAAGGCCTTCGGGAACGAGGCGGCAGCGGCCGCTGAGGCAGGGAGCTGGCTCGTGAACGGAAAGACGCCGGATAAGAGTCTCGTGTCTGACGCTGGCTGGTCATTTGACTGCGCGTATGACGATGAGACGTACAACAACGGGGCCATGACGGTGCCTTCGCTGATTCTGACTCCGGTCAGCATCACGGCGAAGAATATTCAGAAGGAACTGGTAGATACAGGCTATTATACGATGGAGGGTGATTATCCGGTCTCTGTAAACTGAGACGGAATCTCCTCCGGGGGAGGTGCAGATATGCTTTACATAGGTGTCGATCTCGGCACATCAGCGGTCAAGCTTCTTCTCATGGATGAGAAGGGCGCGATCCGGAACATTGTCTCTGAGGAATATCCGATTTCATTCCCGCATCCGGGCTGGTCGGAGCAGAACCCGGAGGACTGGCTGAAGGCGGTCCTTACGGGGATTAAGGAGCTCACGGCAAATGAAGACAAGTCAAAGATCGCCGGTATCGGTGCCGGCGGCCAGATGCACGGCCTCGTCGTGCTCGACAAGGACGACCATGTTCTCCGTCCGGCGATTCTCTGGAATGACGGACGAACACAGGAGGAGACCGATTACCTGAACAATGTGATCGGCAAGGCGAAGCTGACAGAGCTGACAGGCAACATTGCATTTACCGGCTTTACGGCCCCGAAGATCCTCTGGATGAAGAAGCATGAGCCGGAGCTGTTCGCAAGAATCGATAAGATCATGCTTCCGAAGGATTACATCAACTACATGTTGACGGGAACAAACTGCACGGATTATTCCGATGCGTCCGGCATGCTGCTCCTTGACGTAAAGCACAAGTGCTGGAGCCGGGAGATGCTTGAGATCTGCGGCATCCGTGAGGACATGATGCCGAAGCTCTATGAATCCTACGAGACGGTCGGTACGCTGAAGCCTGAATATGCGAAGGAGCTCGGTCTTCCGGAGACGGTGAAGCTTGTCGCCGGAGCCGGTGACAACGCGGCTGCTGCTGTCGGAACGGGTGTTGTCGGTGCCGGCGGCTGCAATATTTCGCTCGGCACGTCCGGAACGATCTTCATTTCCGGAGGAGACAAGTTCCGCGTCGATTCGGGAAATGCACTGCACGCGTTCGCGCATGCGGACGGCGGCTTCCACCTCATGGGCTGCATGCTCTCGGCTGCGTCCTGCAACAAATGGTGGATGGACGAGATCATCCGCACAAAGGATTATCCGAAGGAGCAGGCCGGCATCAGCGACGATATGCTCGGCAGAAACCACATTTACTTCCTGCCGTACCTCATGGGAGAGCGTGCGCCGCACAACGACGCGTCAGCGAGAGGATGCTTTATCGGTCTCACGATGGACTCCACGAGAGAGGACATGACACAGGCTGTGCTTGAGGGCGTTGCATTTGGCATCCGTGACAGCCTTGAGGCTGCGAAGAAGCTCGGCATCCATGTGGAGAAATCCATGATCTGTGGAGGCGGCGCGAAGAGCCCGCTCTGGAAGAAGATCTTCGCCAATGTGCTCGGCATTACGCTCACGATCCCTGAGACGGAGCAGGGTCCGGGCTACGGCGGCGCGATCCTCGCGGCTGTTGCCTGCGGAGAGTTTTCGAGTGTCAAGGAGGCGACGGACAGACTCGTCCGCGTGACGGATACTGTCGAGCCTGATGCGGACATGACGGCGCGCTACGAGGAGAAATACAGGGTCTTCCACAGCCTGTATCCGGCACTGAAGCCGCTGTTCCCGACACTGTAAGACCCCCGGTACCCCGCAGAAGAGATTCACCGGTTTCGGATACGCTGTGACGAATTCCGGCACATGAAATGAAGGAACCGGCTGTACAATGAAGCCAGATAGAGAGCAAGAACAATTACTAAAATATTAATATACAAGGAAAGGACGAATCAGATATGAACAACATTCCGAAGATCAAAGTTGGCCTTGTGGCTGTATCCCGTGACTGCTTCCCGGCACCGCTTGCTGTGAACAGAAGAAAGGCCGTAGCAGAGGCTTACGCAAAGAAATACGACGCGAATGACATCTATGAGTGTCCGATCACAATCGTCGAGAGCGAGATCGACATGGTCAACGCACTCGAGGATATCAAAAAGAACGGCTGCAACGCACTCTGCGTCTATCTCGGCAATTTCGGTCCGGAAATCTCCGAGACCCTTCTCGCAAAGCATTTTGACGGCCCGAAGATGTTCTGCGCGGCAGCTGAGGAGTCCCAGAACACACTCGGCGTCCAGGGACGCGGCGATGCGTACTGCGGCATGCTGAACGCAAGCTATAACCTCGCGCTCCGCAATGTCAATGCGTATATTCCGGAATATCCGGTCGGTGACGCGGATGATGTCGCGGACATGATCCATGACTTCCTGCCGATCGCAAGAGTCAAGGAAGGCCTCGATCATCTGAAGATCATTTCCTTCGGTCCGCGCCCGGCAAACTTCCTCGCATGCAATGCGCCGATCAAGCAGCTCTACAACCTGAATGTTGAGATCGAGGAGGAGTCCGAGCTTGACCTCTTCGAGGCGTATGAGAAGCATTACTGCCCGGAGAAGTATCATCTTGACGCAGCCGTTGTTGAGAAGCAGAACAAGGAGATCGCTGACATCAAGGCGGACATGATGAAGGAGCTGAACATCACGGAGCCGACAGAGAAGCAGGCGGATATGCTGCAGAAGTTCGCGGCTTATGAGGCGACGCTCGTCGACTGGGTCGAGGCAAACAAGGGCTACCGCAAGTATGTCGCGCTCACGACAAAGTGCTGGCCTGCATTTGAGGATATGTTCAACTTCGTTCCGTGCTATGTCAACAGCCGTCTGACGGGCCGCGGCATCCCGGTATCCTGCGAGGTTGATATCTACGGCACACTGTCCGAGTACATCGGCCTGTGCATCAGCGAGCAGCCGGTCACGCTCCTCGACATCAACAACTCCGTCCCGAAGGATATGTACAAGGAGAGCATCGAGGGCAAGTTCGACTACAAGTTCACAGATACATTCATGGGCTTCCACTGCGGCAATACATGCAGCGCAAAGCTCGTTCAGCCGCACATCGGCTATCAGAAGATCATGGCGAATACGCATCCGCAGGAGTGGTGCGACGGCACAATGGAAGGCGACATCAAGCCGGGCGATATCACATTCTACAGACTGCAGTCCACGGCTGACGCAAAGCTCCGCGCATATGCGGCAGAGGGCGAGGTCCTTCCGGTTGCGACAAGATCCTTCGGCTCGATCGGCGTCTTCGCAATCAAGGAAATGGGCCGCTTCTATCGCTACGAGCTGATCGGGAAGAACTTCCCGCATCACGGCGCCGTTATGTTCGGCAAGTATGGCAAGTCTCTCTATGACGCATTGAAGTACATTGGTGTCGCTCCGGAGGAAATCGGCTACAACCATCCGGCAGGAGACCGCTATCCGGACGAGAATCCGTTCGCGTGAGGTGAGTGCTATGCAGATTTACAACGTACAGGATCCGGAATTCAGAGAATACGGCCGCGTTATCAGCGGCTGCGATGTGCAGCCGCTCGTAGACGCGTTAAATGAGAAGACACCGCTCCCCGAGGCGACAGATTATGTCGCCGAGGAGCCGGCACTTCAGAACCTTGAGGCGGCAAAGGCCCTCGCGCCGACACTGTTCGGCGGCCTTGCGGTTGAGTTCGGCTGGTGCAACGGCCACAACACGAAATTAAACTGCCTTGAATATCACAGAAACAGCGAGTTCAATCTCGGAACAGAGGACTTCATCCTGCTGCTCGCGAAGGAGAGCGAGATCGAGGACGGCATGCTCGACACATCGAAGGTGAAGGCGTTCCGCGTTCCGGCAGGCGTTCTCGTCGAGGTCTACGCGACAACGCTTCACTATGCGCCGTGCCACGCGAACGCATCGAAGGGCTTTAAGGTCATGGTGGCGCTTCCGAAGGGAACAAATGTCGGAAAGCCGGAGATGGGCGGCAAGTCCGCTGAGGACAAGTACCTCACGGCGACGAACAAGTGGCTGCTTGCGCATCCGGAATCTGCGGAGGCAAAGAGCGGTGCAGTCGTCGGCCTTAAGGGCGAGAACATCGATATCGCTGCCTTCATTTAAAAGCCGGCTGTGCTGTACAATCATGGGATATTGTCTCGGGACTTTCCTGACAGAAGGAACTATAATGTCCGTAATGACGGACGGAAGAAATCCGCTGGCATACAGGAAAGGAGAATGGATATGGCATTTAATCCGATGAATCTCATGAAAATGAAGGGCCGTTATCAGACCTTCAAACAGCAGCATCCGAAGTTCATGCCGTTTCTCAAGGCATGTGAGAGCAGCGCCGTTGAGGACGCGGTCCTCGAGCTGAGCATCACGGCTCCGGGCGGCGAGAAGAAGACGGCAAATATTAAGCTGACAGCAGATGATATTACAACACTCAATATGCTGCTTGGAAAGAAAAGGTAAATCCTTCAGGGCCCCGGAAATTCCGGGGCCCTCATTATTTCTATAAAAATTGTGCAAAATCAAATTGAACACTTGACAAAACCCGGGACAGGTAGTATAAGAAGATTGTAAGCAATTTAATAAGGCAAAACCCGGAGGTGAGTGCATTTGCAGAAAGGAGAATATGGCAGAGACGGAACATACAGAATTTGACTGCCTGAAAATTGAAAATCAGCTCTGTTTTCCGCTCTATGCCTGCTCGAAGGAGGTTGTGCGGCGCTACAAGCCGTATCTCGACGAGCTGGATCTCACGTATACCCAGTACATCACGATGATGATTCTCTGGGATGAGCGGACGACAAATGTAAAGACTCTCGGGAAGAGGCTGTACCTCGATTCGGGCACGCTGACGCCGCTTCTTAAGAAGCTGGAGGCGAAGGGCTTTATCACCCGGCAGCGCTCGAAGGAGGATGAGCGAAACCTCGTGGTACATGTCACCGAGGCGGGAATGAAGCTGAGAGAACGGGCAGTCGATATACCGGCGAAGGTGGGGAAATGTGTTAATCTGAAGCCGGAGGAGGCAAAGCAGCTGTACAGGCTTCTCTACAAGATCCTGGGCCGGATAGACGGACCGGAAAAATGAAATTTAAGGAGGATACGATAATGGCAGATCCGATTAATGTGACAACAGAAAATTTTGACAAGGCAGTTCTTCAGTCCAAGGGCACAGCAATTGTGGACCTCTGGGCATCCTGGTGCGGCCCGTGCAGAATGCTGAGCCCGATCATCGCGCAGATCGCAAATGAGAACCCTGACATCAAGGTCTTCAAGGTCAACGTCGATGACGAGCCGGACATCGCATCGAAGTACGGCGTTCAGGCGATCCCGACAGTCCTCATTTTCAAGGACGGCCAGGAGGTCAACCGCTCCGTCGGCATGGTCCCGAAGGACAAGCTCCTTGCAATGATCAAATAAATGACGAAATGAAGGACCCCGATGCGAAGTCTGTCGGCTCCGCACCGGGGGATCTTTTTATCCGAAATCGAAAGGAGACAGATTATGAAAGACATTGTGATTATCGGAGCCGGGACGGCCGGGCTCACGGCGGCAATTTATTCTCTTCGCGCGGGCAAGAGCGTTCTTCTCATCGAGTCGCAGATGTACGGCGGCCAGATCGTGAACACGCCGGATATCGAGAATTACCCGGGCATCAGCCATGTGTCCGGCTTTGACTTCGCACAGGGCCTCTACGATCAGGCGACAGCCTTCGGCGCAGAGCTCGTCTATGAGACGGCAACTGCGATTGAAAATGAAGGAGACCACAAGGTTGTGCGCACAGCCTCCGGCAATGCGTATCCCTGCAAGGCAGTTATTCTCGCGACGGGCGCGAAGAACCGGAAGCTCGGCATTGCGCGCGAGGAGGAGCTGACAGGACACGGCATTTCCTACTGCGCGACCTGTGACGGTATGTTCTTCAAGGGAAAGGACGTTGCAGTCGCGGGCGGCGGCAGCACAGCCCTCGGTGACGCGGCATACCTTGCAGACCTGTGCTCAAAGGTCTATCTGATCCACCGGAGAGATGCGTTCCGCGGCGTGGCGGCGGACGTTGAGAAGCTGAAGAGCAAGAAGAATGTCGAGTTCGTGCTGAATGCGAACGTGACGGCTGTGCTCGGCGACAAGAGCGTCGAGGGCGTCGAGGTGACGGACAAGCTGACTGGTGAGAAGCGCGTGCTTCCGGTGTCCGCGCTCTTCGTCGCGATCGGACAGGTGCCGGACAACCAGCCGTTTGCCAATGTGGTCGACCTCGACCCGAAGGGCTACATCAGCGCCGGTGAGTCGTGCACGACGAAGCAGCCGGGCATCTTCACGGCCGGCGACTGCCGGACGAAGACGCTTCGCCAGCTCACGACGGCCGCATCGGACGGAGCTGTCGCCGCGACAGCTGCCTGCGCGTACATCGATTCGCTCTAAGGTCAAGTGTATCAGTCCCGACGGATTGCTCCGCTGCTTTGCAGCTCCCGCAATCCTACAGGTATTCGACCGGGACTGATACACTAAAAATCGTATCATTTAAGTCGGATTTCTGGTATACTATCTGTATATCGACACGCCGTGTATTTTCCGGCTGTCCGATAAGTCTGCACAGAAAGTATCTGCCGTATGGCAAGGAAAATGAGGATCTGACCATGGAAAATATGGAACAGCGCATCAGGGAACTGACCGAAAAAATTGTTGAGGACTACGGAAAGGGCCGCTATATTGACAAGACGAACGCATTCAACTGTCCGGATAAGGACGCGGTTATTGATATCCTGAAGAAGCTGCAGAGGATTATCTTCCCGGGATTTTTCAAGTCCAAGGAATACCGCTACTATACGGTGGAGAACAGCACGAGCACGATCGTCGAGGATGTTCTCTTCAACCTCACGAAGCAGGTGAATATCGCGCTCCGCTACAGCCCGGATTTCGAGAACACGGACTGCGACCAGGTCGCGCGCAGGGCGCAGGATATCTCGATGGCATTTCTCGAGAGAATTCCTGCGATCCGCGCGTTTATCGAGACGGACCTGCAGGCGGAGTTTGACGGCGATCCGGCCGCCTATAATAAGGACGAGATCATTTTCTCATACCCGGGCTTCTATGCGATCATGGTCTACCGCATCGCGCATGAGCTTGTTCTGATGAAGGTGCCGATGCTTCCGCGCATCATGACGGAGTACGCGCATTCCCTGACCGGAATCGATATTAACCCCGGCGCGACGATCGGCAAATATTTCTTCATTGATCACGGGACAGGCATCGTTATCGGTGAGACGACGCTGATCGGCGACAATGTCAAGGTCTACCAGGGCGTGACACTCGGCGCGCTGTCCACGAGAAAGGGCCAGCTTCTCAAGGGCGTAAAGCGTCATCCGACCATCGAGGACAATGTTACGATCTACTCCGGTGCGTCGATCCTCGGCGGAGACACAGTCATCGGCAAGGGGGCCGTCATCGGGGCAAATGCATTTATCACGTCGTCGGTCGCGGCCGGTGCGAAGGTTTCCATCAAGAACCAGGAGCTTCGCGTCAACTTCGATGACGGGAAGAAGCCTGTCCAGAAGGAGCTCGACCAGGACAAGAACTGGTTTTATGTTATCTGAATACGAAGGATTACTGTTAAGGGTCCCGGCAACAGCCGGGGCCCTTTCTTTATTGACTTTAAGGGCGGAAAACGGTATCATAGAGTTTACTTTAGCGGGCCAATGCGTCGATGCGGCAACGCAGTACACTTCAAAGCATTGCATTTGCAAAGCTGCGCGGCGGTCTGAGGCGGACAGAGGGTCCGGCAGGCAGTGCCCGCCCGGTAAAAAGGAGGGGTTAGTTTATGAAAATGAGAAGATTTATGGCAGCGGCTGTCTCGGCCGCGATGGCAGTCGGTCTTGCAGCATGCGGCAGCTCTTCATCGACGGCTTCATCATCAGCAAATGCAGCATCGGCAGCTTCCGGCGCGTCCGGCAAGACCTACAAGGTCGGTATCTGCCAGCTCGTCCAGCACAACGCGCTCGATGCCGCGACAAAGGGCTTTGAGGACGCCCTGACGAAGGAATTCGGCGACAATGTCAAGATCGATCTGCAGAATGCGCAGGGCGATTCCACGACATGCGCGACGATCGTCAACGGCTTCGTCTCCAATAACTATGATCTGATTATGGCAAATGCGACACCGGCTCTTCAGGCAGCTGTCTCCGCGACATCGACCATCCCGATCCTCGGCACATCGGTCACAGATTACGGCACGGCTCTCTCCATGGACAATTTCTCCGGAACAACGGGGCTCAATGTCTCCGGCACATCCGATCTGGCTCCGCTCGATCAGCAGGAGGCTATGATCAAGGAGCTTGTTCCGGACGTGAAGAAGGTCGCGATCGTCTACTGCTCCGCAGAGGCGAACTCTGAGTTCCAGGCACAGAAGATCGAGGGATACCTCAAGGACGATGGAATCGCATACCAGGAGTACACATTTGCGGATTCCAACGATATCCAGTCTGTCGTTCAGTCTGCGGTGTCTGACTGCGATGTCATGTACATCCCGACCGACAACACGGCAGCTTCTAATATGACGCTTGTCCGGAACATCACAGAGCCGGCCAAGATCCCGATCATCTGCGGCGAGGAGAACATGTGCAAGTCCGGCGGTCTCGCGACTCTGTCCATCAGTTACTATGACCTCGGCTACCAGACAGGCAAGATGGCGATCGACATCCTTAAGAACGGTACGGACCCGTCGACAATGGCCATTCAGTATGCATCCGCGACGACAAAGGAATACAATGCGGATTACGCCAAGGCGATCGGTTTTACAATGCCGGACGGCTATACGGCAATCGGATCTGACGACTCCTCTGCGAGCTCGACAGAGTCCTGAGTGACGGGAGGCTTCCAATGCTTGCAGCTTATTTTTCATCCCTGAGTCCTGTGGCGCTCTGGAATGCTATGCCGGGAGGCCTGGCACAGGGCCTGATCTGGGGTATTATGGCACTCGGCGTGTATCTGACATTCCGCATCCTGAACTTCGCGGATATGACCTGCGACGGCTCGTTTGCGCTCGGCGGCTGTGTCTGCGCCATGATGATCCTCAGGGGCATGAATCCGTTCGCGGCACTTCTTATTGCATTTGTCTGCGGCGTTATCGCGGGACTTGTGACGGGCATTCTTCACACGGTGATGGGAATTCCGGACATCCTGGCCGGAATTCTGACACAGATCGCCCTGTACTCGATTAACCTGAATATCATGGGAAAGGCCAATCAGGCCATTCCGGCCGGCACACATCAGATGCCGTTTACATCGAACATTACGATGCTTGGCCAGACGATTACGCTGACATTCATTTTTGATGCGGCGATCATCGGAATTCTGTACTGGTTCCTCGGAACGGAGATCGGAAGCGCGGTCCGCGCGACTGGTATCAATGCGCATATGTCGAGCGCACAGGGTATCAACACAAGGCTGATGAAGGTTGTCGCGCTCGCAGTCAGCAACGGTATGATCGCTGTCTCCGGGGCGATGATCTCCCAGTATCAGGGATTTGCAGACGTCAAGATGGGCCAGGGCTCGATCGTCATCGGGCTTGCGGCTGTCATCATCGGAGAGGTGCTTGCAGAGGCGATCCTCGGCAAGAGGCTGAACTTCATTTTACGGCTGACATTCACGGTGATCGGCGGTATCGTCTACTATTTCGTCTATGTACTGGTCCTCTGGCTCAAGTTCCCGGCGGACGATATGAAGCTTCTGACAGCGATTGTCGTCGCGCTGTTCCTTGCAGTCCCGAATTACAGGGAGCACAGGAAAAACTCATTCCGTGGACTTGCGCGGCGTAACGCGAAGGCGGCAAAGGCGGCGCAGAATAAGGAGGCGGAGTGATGCTCGAATTAAAGCACATTTACAAGACCTTTAATGCAGGCACGATCAACGAGAAGCGCGCACTGATCGACGTCAATCTCACGCTGGAGGACGGCGATTTCTGCACGGTCATCGGAGGAAACGGAGCCGGCAAATCGACGATCATGAATGCGATTGCGGGCGTGTGGCCGGTTGATTCCGGCTCGATCATCATAGACGGGCAGGACGTGTCGGGCCTCAGCGAGTATAAGCGCGCTGTCTATCTCGGGCGCGTCTTCCAGGACCCGATGACGGGCACGGCCGGCGATATGCAGATCGATGAGAATATGGCGCTCGCGGCCAGACGCGGAAAGCGGCGCACGCTCCGCTGGGGCGTTACGAGCAAGGAGCGGATGGAATACAAGGAGAAGCTCAAGATCCTTGATCTCGGCCTTGAGGACCGGCTGACTGCGAAGGTCGGCCTTCTGTCCGGCGGTCAGCGGCAGGCGCTGACGCTGCTCATGGCGACACTGCAGAAACCGAAGATTCTTCTTCTCGACGAGCACACGGCGGCCCTTGATCCGAAGACGGCAGAGAAGGTTCTCTCGACGACGGAGAAGATCGTTGCGAGAGACCATCTGACGACACTGATGGTCACGCACAATATGCGCGACGCGATTGCGCACGGCAACCGACTGATCATGATGAATGAGGGTCAGATTATTCTGGATATCCGCGGCGAGAAGAAGAAATCGCTCACGGTTGAGGACCTCCTGCACCAGTTTGAGAAGGTGTCCGGGAAGGAATTCTCGAACGATCAGGCGATTCTCGGATAAGACACAGAAATAAGATACGGGCATAGAAATAGAAAAAGAGAGGCTGCTTGTACAGTCTCTCTTTTTCTATGCTCTGAGGCCTGCCCGGTGCTGCCGGACAGCGCCTTTCATTTTCAGTGATGGAACATAACCTGCGTTGTGCCGCCGTCGTCATCTGCCATCGTGCGGATGAAGGCCAGCAGCTTCTCCGGATCACCCTTGTAATCAGATTCATGGCATTCATACACGGAATTCTGCGTGTGCACGAGCAGCATCTCCCCGTCATAAGCTGCCGCGATGATACGCGAGGTCCGCACATATGTGCCGTCAGGATAGCGTCTGCTGTTGTAAATATAGCCGCTGATCGTGTCATCCTGAATTGTCCAGTTCTTCAGTCTCATTCATAATCCCCTTCTTACTGTAAAAAACCCTTTACTAATCTGCCTATACCCTAGCATGTCTTTGTGAAATTTCCATGTTCGTTA
>JAZHVT010000032.1:0-17988 GCA_036453145.1 Eubacteriales bacterium | reverse complement strand
ATTTCGCGTGTGCGCAGCTCTCCCGTTTACCTGTAGAATTCGCTCTCACTGACCGCGTGCAGCACAAGCACGCTCCGCGGCTCGATCTCAAGGCTCCGGTCCTTCACGGCGCGGCGGCTCCCCTCATTTCCCTCAAAGAGATGCGGAAGGTACCGCTCCGACGTATCGACAGCGACGACCCAGCGGTAGTGCTCGGGAAGAACAGGGATGTCCATCCACTGCTTTTCCCAGAAGACATTGATCATCACGCAGACGGCGTCATCTCTGTCCTCCTCTTCATCATGGCCCGAATAGATGACCCGGAGCACCTTGGACGAGGAATCCGGGCAGCGCACCTCACATTCCTCGAGTCCGAGCTTTCCGCCATTTCCGTATTTCCGGACGCACGCATGCGCTCTGCGGAAGTGGATCAGAAATCTGACAAATGAGAAGAATTCATAATTTTTATTCAGGTCCTCCCAGTTCAGCCACGCAATCTCACTGTCCTGGCAGTACGTATTGTTATTGCCCTGCTGGGAATTGAGAAACTCATCGCCGGCAAGGAACATCGGTGTCCCGCGGCTCATCATGAGAACGGTCATCGCATTCCGGCACATGCGGAGCCGGAGGCTGTTCACCGCCGGATCATCTGTCGGGCCCTCTGCGCCGCAGTTCCAGCTGCGGTTGTCATCCGTCCCGTCCAGGTTCTTCCAGCCGTTCATTTCATTGTGCTTGTGGCTGTAGGCGTACATATCGTACAGCGTGAAGCCGTCGTGGCAGTTCAGGAAGTTGACGGACGCGTTCTGTCCCCGCCACTGCGGGTCGTAGAGATCGTGGGAGCCCGTGATCCGCTGTGCCGCAGTCCAGCCGAGGCTGAAATCGCCCTTCAGGAAATTGCGCATATCGTCCCTGTATTTGCCGTTCCACTCGGCCCAGCGCTTCCATGCCGGAAATGTTCCGACCTGATAGAGGCCGCCAGCGTCCCATGCCTCCGCGATAAGCTTCACGTCCCTCAGAATCGGATCGTAGGCGAGATTCTTGAGAAGAGGCGGATTGCTGAGCGGGGAGCCGTCCTCGTCCCGCCCGAGAATACTCGCGAGATCGAAGCGGAAGCCGTCGACATGGTACTCTGTCGTCCAGTACCGGAGGCACTCGAGAATGAAATTCTGCATGACCGGATGGTTGCAGTTCAGCGTGTTGCCGCAGCCGCTGAAATTATAGTAGTAGCCGCCCGGCGTCAGCATATAGCAGACATTGTTATCAAAGCCCTTGAAGGAAATTGTCGGGCCGTGCTCATTGCCCTCCGCCGTGTGGTTGAACACGACGTCGAGGAAGCACTCGATCCCGTTCCGGTTCAGCTCGCGGATCAGCTCCTTGAGCTCCGTTCCCTCCTGATTGTCCTCGCGCGCGTATGCATAGCTCGAGTTCGGCGCGAAAAAGCCGACCGGATTGTAGCCCCAGTAATCAAGCAGCCGGTGACCGTCCACAACCCGCGCGTCTCTCATTTCATCGAATTCAAAGACCGGCATCAGCTCAACCGCGTTGACGCCGAGCTCCTTCAGATACGGGATCTTCTGCATGAGGCCGTGAAATGTCCCCGGACCCTCGACGCCTGACGACTCGTGCCTTGTGAAGCCGCGGACATGAAGCTCATAGATCACGAGGTCCTCCATCGGCAGCTTCGGGTTCTGGTCATCGCCCCAGTCAAATGTATTTCGCACGACCCGCGCCTTATAGACCTGTCCCTCCGGCCTCTTCTGGCCCCACCTGCTCTGTCCCGTCACCGCCTTCGCGTACGGATCGAGCAGAATATTCTTCCGGCTGAACCGGAGCCCGTGCTCAGGATCCCATGGCCCGTCAAGACGGTAGGCATACTCGAGATCAGTGATGTCAAGATCGAAGACGAGTATCGACCATACGTCGCCGATCTTATAGATATTCGGAATCGGAATCACCGCGTACGGCTCATCCTCACCCGTGTGAAAGAAAAGCAGCTCGCAGTCCGTCGCGCCGCTCGAATGAACCGTAAAATTGACCGCATTGTCGAATGCGGTCGCTCCGTTCAGCCGGTAGAGACCGGGCCGCACGCCAAAGCCGGCGATCCGGTCGATCGGTTTCAGAATGCGGCCGTCGACCTCGCCGACAGGCTCCTCATTTGTCTCCTTCTGATTTGATGTATCGCTCATAGAAATTGCTCCTCATCATGGCTCCCGGCACCGGACCTCCGGAAGCACCGCTGATCCGCCCGGTCTGCATACGGCGGACATGTGTTACATGTAACTTTCTTCTCCCGCGATCCTCCGCGCCACATAGACGCCGCTCGCCGATGCGTGTGACAGGGAGTGTGTCACGCCGCTGCCGTCGCCGATCACATAGAGATTTTTATAGGTTGTCTCGAGATGCTGATCGAGCAGGACCTCCATATTGTAGAACTTGACCTCAACGCCGTAGAGAAGCGTGTCGTCATTGGCTGTTCCCGGCGCGATCTTGTCGAGTGCATAGATCATCTCGATAATGCCGTCCAGAATCCGCTTCGGAAGTACAAGGCTCAGGTCACCCGGCGTCGCGTGAAGCGTCGGCCGGACAAGTCCCTCCTCGATCCGGGACTGTGTCGAGCGGCGGCCGCGCTCAAGGTCACCGAAGCGCTGAACGATGACGCCGCCCCCGAGCATATTGGAGAGGCGCGCAATGCTCTCGCCGTAGCCGTTGCTGTCATGGAACGGCTCCGAAAAATGCTTCGCGACGAGAAGCGCGAAATTCGTGTTCTCCGTCTTCTTCGCCGGATCCTCAAAGCTGTGCCCGTTAACCGTCACGATGCCGTTTGTGTTCTCATCGACAACGATCCCGTTCGGATTCATGCAGAAGGTGCGGACGTTATCCTCGAATTTCTTTGTCCGGTAGACAATCTTGCTCTCGTAGAGCTTGTCCGTGATGTCCGAGAAAATAACAGCCGGAAGCTCGACGCGCACGCCGATGTCGACGCGGTTCGACTTCGTCGGGATCTTCAGATCCTCACACACCTTCTCCATCCACTTGCTGCCACTCCGTCCGACAGATGCGATGCAATACTGCGCATCAACCGTTCCTCCGTCATAGATGCCGCGGAACGTCCCGTCCTTGTTCACCCGGAGCTCTTTGATCGGCGTATCAAAATGAAAATCCACCCTGTCCTTCAGCTCATTATAGAGATTTCCGAGCACGATATAGTTCTTGTCCGTGCCAAGATGCCGGACCGATGCGTCAAGCAGCTGCAGACCGTTCTGCATGCAGATCTTCTTAAATGAGCTGCCTGCCGTCGTATACAGCTTCGTGCCCTCGCCGCCGCGGGCCATATTGATCTCATCGACATAGTTCATGAGCTCAAGGGCCTTCTCCCGGCCGATATACTGGTACAGCGTACCGCCGAAATCATTCGTGATATTGTATTTGCCGTCCGAGAATGCGCCGGCCCCGCCGAAACCGTTCATAATCGAGCAGGATGCGCAGTTGATGCAGGACTTGATCTTCTTCCCGTCAATCGGACAGTGCCTCTGCTCAAGGCGGTGACCCGCATCGAAGACTGCAATCTTAAGGTCCGGTCTCAGCTTCGCAAGCTCATACGCCGAGTAAATTCCGCCCGGCCCGGCACCGATAATCAGAACATCTGTATTCAAATCAAACACCCTTTCTTAAATAATCTTCTGCCCAGAGGCCCTCTCAACTTCTCTGCTTATTATACCCCTTGCAGCTTGAAAAACCTACTGCCCCACCCCTCTTCCATCCACGTCGCTTTACGCGAAAAAATGCGCACAGCGCTTCTTTCCCCGGCCCGCCGCGGGTATAATAAAGGCAGCAGTTCCTGACCCTGTAAGGAGGAAAAACAAATGAAAACCTGGACAAAAGAAGAACGCTACCGTGTCCTGCATGATCCCGAAGAAATCCGCGATATGCATGACCGCATTGCGCAGTCTGCCTGGAGGCAGACCTTTCACATCCAGCCGGTCACTGGTCTTCTCAACGACCCGAACGGCTTCATCCGCCACGGTGATCTCTGGCATCTCTTCTACCAGTGGTGCCCGTGGGGCGCCGTCCACGGCCTCAAGTACTGGTATCATGTCATTTCCCGGGACCTCGTGAACTGGAAGAACGCCGGCGTCTGCATCCGGCCGGATACCGTCTACGACAACAAGGGCGCATACTCCGGCTCCGCTTACCCGACAGACGGAAAAATCTATCTGTACTACACGGGCAATCACCGCGACGCGGACTGGACGCGGCGCTCCTATACCTGCCTCGTCAAACTAAACGATGACGGAACAGCGGAAAAATACACGCCGCCGCTCTTCGGCCCTCATCCGGACTACACAGAGCATCAGCGCGACCCGAAGATTCTCTTCTTCCGGGAGCCTCATCTCTACCGGATCCTGCTCGGCGCACAGAACAAAAAGGGGCAGGGCCGTATCATCTGCTATCGCTCGCCCCACCACAACCGCGGCTGGGAATTTGAGGGAGAAGTCCGCGTTCCGGGCTTTGAAAACTTCGGCGGCATGTGGGAGTGCCCGTCGATCGAGCGCATCGGCGACAAGGATGTTCTCATTTTCTGCCCGCAGCACATCAAGCTGGCAGGCCGCGGCGAATCGACGAATCACAACGGGTACATCATCGGCCGGATGGACTGGAACACGCTGACATTTCATCCGGACGGAAGCTTCCACGTCCTCGACTTCGGCTTCGACTCTTATGCGGCGGAGTGCGCGGCGACGATCGGCGACCCGGACAGGGCGATTCTTGTCGCGTGGATGGGCCTGCCGGACTCTTCCTATCCGGTGACAGACGAGGAAGAGTGGTCCGGCTGCCTCACACTTCCGAGGGAGCTGACCATCCGTGACCGCCGGCTCATCCAGAAACCGCTCGACTCACTGCAATCACTGCGCGAGGCGGAATTTGATCCGCACATCCGTTCCGTCGGGATCGCAGACCAGGGACGGAGCGACGCCGAACTCCGCGGCATGAATGCGCAGGCGATCGACGGAAAGCAGCCTGTCGACGACGCGTACGAGGCCGCATCGAAAACTTCCGGACCAATCATCACACCTCTGACCGTAAGGAAATGCGAAGAAGCAGCAGCTGAAGATGACGCTGCGGGAAAGCATGACCAGA
Source organism: Eubacteriales bacterium (assembly GCA_036453145.1). Taxonomy (GTDB): domain Bacteria; phylum Bacillota; class Clostridia; order Lachnospirales; family Lachnospiraceae; genus Chordicoccus. The sequence goes on along the minus strand of JAZHVT010000032.1, from coordinate 12,870 downwards.
CCGGCAAAAATACGGCGTCCCCTGCGGAGAGCGCCGCCTTCCACAGCGCGCTGCTCGGAGATCTCCCGAAGGCGTGCGAGATGGAAATTTCATTTTCCGAGGGCGACTACCTGCGCATGCTCCGGCTCTTTGCAAAGAGCGACGGAAGCGGCGGGATCACAATCCGCGCGGATGACTGGGCCGATGAAATCTCCGTCGACCGCTCGGGACTTACAAACCGCTTCAACACGGAGCAGGGCGAAGTGCGGACGCGTCCGATCAGCCGGCCTGTGTTCCATCTCCGGATCTTCATCGACAGCAGCTCCGTCGAAATCTTCGTCAACGACGGCGATGCCGTGTTCACATCGCGCGTCTTCCCGACAGAGGAGGAGCGCCACTTCGTGCTCGACGGCGCAGCCGACATACGCATCTGGACACTGCGGCCCGCCGTGAAGGACGACTTTGTGGTTTAATCCCACTCATATGGAGTAAGCCCTTCCGGGGCGTCCGTCTCCGTCTCCGGCGCGGCTTACTCTTTTATGCGGAGATAAACGGGGAGGAGCCTCACGTCAGGTTCCGGCGGATCTGCGCGAAGTCCCGCAGGGCCTGCCACCCGATCTTCACGATTTTCTTCAGGTTGATCGAATTCGTCCCGCCCTGCCGCGGCCGGAATGTGATCGGCACAAATACGATTTTTTCGTGATACCATCTCCCGAGCGCCGTCAGCATGACGTTCGGGAGATTATAATTTTCTGGAATAAGCTGAATATACTTTGCGACATAATCCGCCCGCATGAGGCGGAACGGCGCATTCGCGTCCGGAACCTTCACGCCGAACATGATGCGGAGAATCACGCAGAGCGTCTTCTCGACAAATGCGCGGGCCTTCCCGTCGCCCCGCACCGTCCGGTTCCCGAAAACAGCCGCATATCCCTTCCGGTGCCTCCAGAACTTCTCGAATTCCGCCGGGTTCGTCTGCCCGTCCGAGTCTGTCTGGAAGATGAAATCAGCCCCGTGGTCAATCGCGTATCGGTAGCCGAAGAGCACTGCCGCGCCATGGCCGCCGTTCGGCTTCGTCAGCGGCAGGAGCAGCGGACGCGCCTCCGCCAGTTTCTTCAGAATCGCATACGTCTCGTCCCGGCTCCCGTCATTCACGACGACAAGCCTCGACCGCCCGGTTCCGCTGTGCTTCTCTACAATCGGATACCATCCGTCAACCAGCTGACGGATATTCGCCGCCTCGTTGTAGGCAGGTACGACAATATACAGCGTGTCCATAATCAGTTCCTCTCAGATTTATGGTTAAGTAGATTTTACTCCTTGCCGCCTTCTGCGGCAACTATCCCCCCTTGACAGAAAAAGACAGCCCATGAGGTTGGCTGTCTTTTTCAAAAAGGAGGTGAATAAGATTATGAGGTTTATAAGTATTCGCAGGCACGGCCAGCAGCGCCGCGCCGCGAAAAACTTAACAGTGTAAGTGATGCCGGAATTACTTGTCCGGTGTGAGATGCCAGATCTCGTCGTTGTACTGACGGATCGTTCTGTCGGATGAGAAGAAGCCCGCCTTTGCGATATTGATGAGCGTCTTCCTGGCCCATGTCTTCTTGTCCTGCGTGTCCTGAAGCATACGCTCCTTTGTCTCGCAGTAATCCGTATAATCCGGGAAGGTCATAAACCAGTCCTTATTGAGGAGCTCATTCTTCAGTCTCGTGAGGCACTCCTCATTTCCAAGAGCGAGCATCTCCGGGCCTGTCAGGAAATCGACGGCCTTGCGAAGAACCGGATCCTTCTCATAGTAATCACGGCTTCTGTAATCGCCGCGCGCATATCTTGCGATGACTGTGTCGGAAGATTCACCGAAGGTGTAGATATTGTCCTTGCCGACAAGCTCTGCGATCTCGACGTTCGCGCCGTCCATCGTGCCGAGTGTGAGCGCGCCGTTCAGCATGAACTTCATATTGCCCGTGCCAGACGCTTCCTTCGACGCAAGTGAGATCTGCTCGGAAATATCGCACGCCGGGATCAGCTTCTCAGCCGCCGTGACGTTGTAGTTCTCGATCATGACGACCTTCATGTACGGAGAGACCTCCGGATCATTTGCGATCACATCGCCGAGGCAGATAATGGCGTGAATGATGTCCTTCGCGATGATATATGCCGGGGCCGCCTTTGCACCGAAAATAACCGTGATCGGCTGCGCCGGCTTCTTGCCTGCCTTGATCTCCTGGTACTTGCGGATCGCCCAGAGGAGATTCAACTGCTGTCTCTTGTACTCATGCAGACGCTTGGACTGGACATCAAAGATCGATTCCGGATCGATCTTCGCGCCCTGATGATCGTCGATCCACGCCGCAAATGCCTTCTTGTTCTCGTGCTTGACGGCCATGAGGTCCGCAAGGAATTTCTCGTCATCCTGGAATGCAAGGAGCTTCTCGAGCTCATCTGCGTTGTGCTTCCAGCCGTCGCCGATCTTCGAGGAAATGAGGGCCGACAGGCGCGGGTTGCACTCACGGATCCAGCGTCTGAACGTGATGCCGTTTGTCTTGTTGTTGAACTTCTCCGGATAAATCTTATAGAACGGAGCAAGCTCTGTGTGCTTCAGGATCTCTGTGTGGAGAGCCGCAACGCCGTTGACAGAATGTGAAAAATGAATATCGATGTTCGCCATGTGGACGTTGTTCTGGTCATCGATGATGTAGACGAACGGATCGTCATACTTCGCGCGGACACGCTTGTCGAGGTCCTCGATGATCGGCATGAGATGCGGAACAGCCTTCTCCAGGTAATATCTCGGCCACTTCTCAAGAGCCTCCGCGAGGATCGTGTGGTTCGTATAGCCGCAGACATCCGTGACGATCTGGATTGCCTCGTCCGTGCCGATGCCGTTCTCGCCGAGAACGCGGATCAGCTCCGGAATGACCATCGTCGGGTGCGTATCGTTGATCTGGACAGCGCAGTAGTCCGCAAGGTCATGCAGGTTCGAGCCCTTTGCCTTCGCCTCATCGAGCATGAGCTGGACGCCGTTTGCGACCATGAAATATTCCTGATAGACGCGGAGGATTCTGCCTTCCTCATCGGAGTCATCCGGATAGAGGAACAGCGTCAGGTTCTTTGCGATCTTCGTCTTGTCAAATGAAATGCGGTTATGGATCACGCGCTCATCAATGCTGTCGACATCGAACAGTCTTAAGCGGCCGCTCTTGCCGTGATAGCCCGTGACATCGATCTCGTACATCGTGGACTTGATATCAAAGCCGCCGAAATGGACCGTGTACTGCTTGTCAGTCCGTCTCATCCAGCTCTCCTGGCCCCACTTGAGCCAGTTGTCCGGAGATTCATACTGACGTCTGTCGACAAAGCTCTGTCTGAACAGGCCGCAGTGATACGCAAGGCCTACGCCGTCTGCCGGAAGACCGAGCGTTGCGAGAGAGTCAACGAAGCATGCGGCAAGTCTTCCGAGACCGCCGTTTCCGAGAGACGGCTCATACTCGAACTCCTCGAGGTCCTCGATATTCTTTCCTGCCGCCGCGAGCTCCGCCTTGACGTCGTCATAGAGTCTCAGATTGATCAGGTTATTGGAGAGAAGCTTGCCGATCAGGAACTCGGCCGAAATATAGTACAGCTTCTTCTTTCCCTCGTTATATCCTTTATTCTTCGCCGCATCCTGGGTCAGATCGATAGCCGCGTTGAAGAGCTCCAGCGTCGTGCAGTCCGCAAGCGGCTTCTTTGTATACGATGCAAGTGAATAGTTCGCCATTTTTATTCATCCTCCATGATGTGAAAAGTATGGTTTCTATGCCAGGCATTCCGCCTGAAAAGGTTCAGCCTTCGGATTCCTTCTCCTCCGGCAGCCTTCCGTACATAACCATCGCGCGGTGAAGCCTCTGCGCGATTCTCTCGGTAAATGCTCCGGGCTTTGCTCTCCAGGACCAGTTGCTTCCGGTCGTGGACGGCGTGTTCATGCGCGCCTCATGCCCGAGCTCCAGGATATCCTGCGCCGTGACGATTGTCAGGTCTGCGGCGGATGCCCAGATGCCGCGCATCATGCCCCAGCCGTAGCCCTCCTTCTTCGTCAGATTGAGGTAGTCAATCGCGCACTTCTGCGATTTCTCCGGCACAGATTCGAACCATCCGAGAACAGGCTCGTTGTCATGCGTTCCCGTGTAGGCAACGCATTTGAACGGATATTCGTGCGGCTTATACCCGCTGTTTCCGTCGCTGTCAAATGCAAACTCCTCGACCTTCATGCCCGGGAAGCCCGTCTCACGGAGAAGGTCCGTGACGTCCCTGCCCTGGACACCCAGGTCCTCCGCGATGATGCTCTGCTCGCCGAGCTCCTCCCTGATCTTCTTAAAGAGATCAAAGCCGGGGCCCTTCTTCCAGCGCCCGTTCACCGCAGTCGGATCGCCGTACGGGATCGCGTAGTAGCTCGCGAAGCCGCGGAAATGATCGATCCGCACGACGTCGTAGAGGCTGCACATGTGACGGATTCTTGCGATCCACCAGCGGTATCCGTTCTTCTTCATCTCATCCCAGTCAAAGAGCGGATTGCCCCAGAGCTGCCCGTCCGCCGAGAAATAATCCGGCGGGCACCCGGCGACCTCGATCGGCGTCAGGTTCTCATCGAGCTGGAACTGATCCGGATTCGACCAGACATCAACGCTGTCGGCCGATACATAGATCGGAACGTCTCCGATGATCTTGATTCCATTTTCATTGGCGTAAGCCTTGAGCTCCTTCCACTGTCTGATGAAGAGGTACTGCACCGCCTTCCAGAAATCAATGTCTTCTTTATACTCAGTCCGGAGTTCTGCAAGCACCTCCGGCTTCCGGAAACGGATATCGTCATCCCACTCAGACCACGGGCGCCCCTTATTTGCGTCCTTGAGCGCCATGAACAGGGCGTAATCATCGAGCCAGAAGGCATCCCGGCAGAACTTGTCGTAATCGGCCGGCGCATTTTCAAGGAACCGTTTGCATGCAATCCTGAGGACCGGATATCTCATCTGATACATCAGGCCGTAGTCCACATGCTCCCGGCTGTATCCCCAGTCCTTCTTTTTATATTCCTCCGGCTCAAGCAGGCCGTCCTCCGCCAGCATGTCAAGGTCGATCATGTACGGATTTCCTGCAAATGTAGAGAAGCTCTGGTACGGGCTGTCTCCGTAGCTGGTCGGACACACTGGCAGGATCTGCCAGTAGCTCTGCCCGCTCTTCTTCAGAAAATCTATGAACTGATATGCCTCACTCCCCATCGTTCCGATTCCATATGGGGATGGAAGACTTGTGATGTGCATCAGTATGCCATTTGCTCTCATTTCTCTCTCTCCCGATTACAAATTACTGATCCGCGGTCCGTGACGCACGGATTCTTTACTTCTTAGACACTGTGGAGTACAGGCTTCTCCACATATGCCATCCCCGAACCGGCTGTCTGCCGGCTGCCAGCTGTTTCAGGCTCTGTGTCTCCCGCCTCGCTCCCATTCGAAGCAGGAAAACATAAATCCCGCACGCTGTCCCCCTCCTGGAAACCGAACGCGACGACCTCGTGCGAAGAATCCGCGTTCTTTTCTATGCATCGAAGAAGAATATCGACGCCGTGTCCGGCGATCGTAGCTGTATTCTGTACTATCGTCGTCAGCTTCGGGTGACTGTACCTCGACAGCTCTATGCCATCGAATCCGCACACCGAGATATCCTCCGGACATCTCAGTCCCTTGTCATAGAGAGCCCGGATCGCTCCGAGTGCCATGATATCCGATGACGCAAAAATCGCTGTCATCTCGGGGAAGTCCTGAAGGAGCCTGACCGCTGCGTCATAGCCCCCCTGCAGAGAATATCTTGCGAATTCGACCTGCCTGTGAAGATCCAGCATCAGACCGTGTCTTAAGAATGCACTCTGCACGCCTGTGATCCGGAGAAGCGACGGCCTCGACAGCTGCGGATTGCCCGCAATCACGCCGATATTCCTGTGTCCCTTCTTATACAGATACTCTGTCATGGCTTCTGCCGCAGCCTCATCATCAACTGAAATAGAGCTCAGATTGCTGACATTCAGATGAGACGCGCCGACCGTGACCAGGAGGCATGGGACGCCAAGCGCCTCAATCCGTTTTTCCTTTCCCTCGACATTCGCTCCGAGAAATGCGATTCCCATCGGCCGCTTTTCCGCGCTGATCTTCTCAGCGAGCGCAATCTCATCGTCATCCTGATCAATATAAGATGCCATACAGACGTAACCCGCCTGCTCGATCAGGAGCTGCATATGCTCCAGAACGTCGGAAAGCAGTGTGTTCTGTGTTCCCTTGATGATAATGGAAATGCCCTGACGCGCCTGCAGCTTCAGGTGCCTTGCATTTGCGTTCGGCTGATAGTCATGGGCGAGAATAACAGCCATAACCGCATCTCTCGCCTCCTGACTGACGTTCGGGTTGTTGTTGAGAACTCTGGAAACGGTTCCTACTCCGTACCCGGACTCCGCTGCAATTTCCTTAATTGTCATCGCATCAACCCCTTCATATCAACGCCATCTGTCCTTGTCATTCTGCCCGACATCCCTCCTGTCCGCCTGCCATGCTCCGCCAGGAAATGCCTGTTTTACAAGGGAAACGATTATGCTCCGGCAAAACCGTCCCGTCTGCTTCCGAAATCTGTTTCATTCTGTAATCAATGGATGGTTGTTATGGAACCGTTTCCATCTACTTGTCTAATATAACCGTTTTGCTTCCAAATAGCAAGAGGCATCCCCAAAAAAATGAAATTTATGCAAGGTTCACATATTGCTTGTCTGCATTTTGGGCAGATTGCTCAAATGCACCTCTGTCGTTCATGCGCGGAATACCGCGAAGCTCTGCGGACCAAGTACAAGCGCATGCGCTCCGGCTGTCACAGAGCCGCCGATTCCGAGCAGCTGCTCTCCGAGCCGTGCCCCTGCAAAGCTCTCAAGCTCTCCGTACGGAATCTCCGCCTGCTTCTTCGACGGGTTCACGGCACAGACAAGATCGCCCCGCCTGTAGACGAGCGGCGCCTCTCCCTTCCTTGCGTACAGAACGCGAAAGCTTCCGTCCGCCTGCAGATCAGGTTCCGCGTGACGAAGTCCGAGCACCGCCTTCACCGCGCTGTACAGAGAATCCGGGTCCTGCATCTCATCCTCCGCATCCGGAGCACCCGGCGTCCGGTCGACCGGAAGATACAGCTTATCCTCGTCCGCATCCGAAAATCCTGCATTTTTCCCGGCCGTCCACTGCATCGGCGTCCGCGAGCCCGTCCGCGTATAGCCGCCTTCCTTCGTCGGCAGAAGCTGATAGCGCATGCCGATCTCATCCCCGTAGTAAATGAACGGCACACCCGGCATCGTGAGGATCATCGCGTACGCGAGCTTCAGCTCGTCCGGTGTGAGGTTTGCGGCCGGCCGCGGCGTATCGTGGTTGCATGTAATCAGGCTGATATAACCCTTTCCCTCGATCGACCGGAGTCTCGGCTCATACTCCTCCAGAAAATGAGTGGCGTCTCCGCCGCCGTCCGCCTTGAAATAGCTCCTGTCCTCAAGCTTCTTTCCCTCCGACAGCACATTCATGCCGGCTCTCTCATAGTCGCGCAGCAGGGAATTGTACCCGTTGCCCATCCAGTCGAGATAAAAATCCATATGGAAGCCCGCCGGAATCGCCTGCTCCGGGACGCCCCACTCAGAGACGAGCGCCGCCTCCGGGTAGTCGCGGTCCAGCATGGCGCGCACATCTCTCCAGACCTCCTGTGTTCCCGACTTGTTCTCATCATCATCCTTGACAAGCGAATTGGCCATATCGACGCGGAAGCCGTCGCAGCCTCTGTCAAGCCAGAACCGCATGATGTCCTTCAACGCCTCACGCGTCGCGAGCGCGTTCGGCGAGTCGACCGCGTCCTGCCACGGCTGCTTCGGATGAAGCCAGCCGTAGTTGAGGGCAGGCTGGCACTTGAAGAAATTCAGCATGTACGCGCCGTTCCGCTCGCACTCGCCGCCGATGTACGGATGACCATCAATTCCGAAGAACCAGCAGTCCGTCCAGATATAGCGGCCGCTGTATTCATTTTTCTCAGCCTTGCCGCTCATCTTAAACCACTCATGCTCCTCGGACGTGTGGCCCGGCACGAGGTCGAGCAGCACATGCATACCGCGGCGGTGCGCCTCACGAAACAGCTCCTCGAGGTCCTCATTTGTCCCGTAGCGCGGCGCGACCTTCTTGTAATCGCGGATGTCATAGCCCGCGTCCTTGAACGGAGAGTCAAAGCAGGGATTGATCCAGAGCGCATTTGCGCCGAGGTTCCTGACATAGTCAAGCTTCTCCGTAATACCCGGAATGTCCCCGATTCCGTCCGCATTCGTGTCGCGGAAGGACTGCGGGTAGATCTCATAAAATACTGCATCTTTAAGCCATTTCGGCATAATGTTCCTCCGTTTCAAAGAATCTCCGCGATGTCCCCGTCCATAATCAGACGGCACCTCGCATCATTTTGGAATCTCTCCTGAAGGCGCCTTACAGCCGCCTCCGTCTCTTCCTTCGTCTTCGCGTATGTGTTCAGAAACATGCTGTCGACCCCCGCTGCCTTCGCGACGCCAAGGTCCGAGTCATAGTCATTTCCGATCATCACGCTTTCCTCCGGATCAAGCCTCTGCTCCGCGAGAAGTCTTCGCATAAACGACGGGTCCGGCTTCTTCACGCCGCACGCCGAGGAAATGTAAATTCCGTCAAAGTACGGAAGAAGTCCCGTGCTCTCAAGCTCCGGAAATGTAAACAGGGCCTGTGCATTCGAGAGAAGATAAATCCCTTTGCCCTCCGCCTTCAGCCTGTCCAGCGCCTGTTTCGTGTGCGGATAGAGCTTAAGCTTATCGCGCGCGATGATCCGGAAGACATTTGCCACGGCAGTCAGCCAGCCGCTCCCGGAGAGAGCCTGCACGAGGTGCCGCTCACGCTCTCTGTCATCCGCCGGCATATACGCTGCCTTGTTCGCAGACTGCGATCCGGCGCAGAATGCCCCCACATCATCCGGCATTATCTCCGGTATGATCTCGCGGCACTCATGTGTCCGCGGTGCCTCAAGGAGAAGCCTCGAGAAGACGATGCCGAGGTCGATCTCCGGGCAGTATAAATCATCGGTCCGGGTCTGCCGCATGGCTTTCTCTTCCTCCGCGACCATCCGGATATACGTTCTTCTAATCTCCGCCGGCTTGTAATCCGCGCCGTACACACTGTAAAAAGCCGCCATCTTTTCCCAGAGAAGCGGGCTCTCCTCGTCCGTGTGGATATCGACCAGCGTGCCATACAAATCAAAAATATAATTTTTATACATATGGTTCTCCAATGTCCGCCGGCGTGCAGGCACGCCGCGTCCTGCGTCATCAGCACCCCAGACTCGGAACGCTTCGCGTTCCTCGTTGTGGGCGGTCAGAGCGGCTTCGCCGCGCTCATCAAGTGTATAAGTCCCGACGGATTGCTCCGCTGCTTCGCAGCTCCCGCAATCCTACAGGCATTCGCATTCTCATGCCGCTTACGCGTCATTCCATGCTCATACCTGTTGTCGTCGCTAGTGCGCATATCCGCCGGCGTGCAGGCACGCCGCGTCCTGCGCACTGCGACCGGGACTTATACACTAAAGAGCCGGGCAGCCGGACCGAAAGGGTCCGGCTGCCCGGCAGATATAAAAGGAGAAATATAATGATAATGTCTTTGTTCAGCCCTTGACTGCGCCGCCTGTGACACCTTCGACGTAGTACTTCTGCAGGCACATGAACAGGATCACGACCGGAATCGCGACCAGCACACCGCCGGCGCAGAACCGTGTGAAGTAACCCTGATAGTCGTTCGTCCATACCCAGCGTGTGAGTCCGACAGCGACGTTGTAGCTCTTATCATTACCGAACGCGACATAGGATGCGAAAATGTAGTCGCACCATGGAGCCATGAAAGCAGTGAGTGCTGTGTAAATGACAATCGGCTTTGAGAGCGGAATGATCATCTGATAGAAGATCTGGAACCGCGTCGCGCCGTCGATTCTTGCTGCCTCATCGAGAGCCTTCGGAATCGTATCAAAGTAGCCCTTGCAGACGTAGTACTGCATACCGGAGGATGCGCAGTACACAAGGATCAGGCCCGGAACAGCACCGGCCTGTGTCAGGCCGAACTGCTTCAGCAGGAAGTACATGCAGATCATGGTCAGGAAGCCCGGGAACATACCGAGAACCAGCCAGAATCTCATGAGAAGCTTTCTGCCCTTGAAGCGCATTCTCGACAGCGCGTAGCTGACGCCGAGGACAATCAGTGTCTGGAAGAATGCCGTGAACAGCGCGATGATAACCGTGTTGACGTACCATGACACATAGTTTGTCTTGCCTGAGAGCAGGAACTTGTAGTTATCCAGCGAAAAATGCTTCGGGATCAGATAGCTGACCATGCCGCCGTACTCCGACGAATACGAGCGGAAGCTCTGCATGACAATGCCGAAGAACGGGTACAGCCAGATAATACTGATGAGAATGAGAACGAGATAGCAGAAAAACAGATTAACTCGTCTCTTACCCTTCATAGATGCGTATTTCTTATTATCCATTACTGAAAGCCCTCCTCATCCTTAACCGACGGAAGCATGTTGTAAACAACCAGAGATACAACAGCCGTTACGATGAAGACCATGATACCAATGACAGCGGCCATCTTGTAGTTCGTGTCGTTGACCGTCATCTTGTAGAGCCAGGTGACCAGAAGATCGGTGCTGCCTGCATTTCCCGTCAGACTCATCGACTGTGGTCCGCCTTGCGTCAACAGGTAAATGACGTTGAAGTTGTTCAGGTTTCCGGTGAACTGTGTCAGAAGGAACGGACCTGTGACGAACAGCATGTACGGAAGTGTGATGTACCAGAACATCTGCGGAGCCGTCGCGCCGTCCATCTTTGCGGACTCGTAGAGGTCCTCCGGAATGTTCATCAGAAGGCCGGTAGCAATCAGCATCATGTACGGAATACCGATCCAGATGTTGATCAGGATGATCATGACCTTTGCGAGCGTCGGATCTGTCCAGAACGGGATCGCCGACTTGATGATGCCCGCGTTCATCAGGAAGCCGTTGACGATACCGTCAGCGTCGAACATCTTCGATACATACAGCAGGGAAACGAACTGCGGTACAGCAATCGTGATGACGAGGATTGTTCTCCAGAGCTTCTTGAACTTGATGCCCTTCTTGTTGATCAGCATAGCGACCATGAGACCGATGAAGTAATCAAGGAATGTCGCGAAGAATGCCCATACGAGTGTCCAGCCGAGGACCTTCAGGAATGTCGGACCAAATCCCGTCGTTCCGAATGAAAACAGGTTCGCGAAGTTCTTGAAGCCGACCCATGTGAAGAGGTGTGTCGGTGACTGATGCGTCGAGTCATAATTCGTGAATGCGACGCAGATCATGAAGATGATCGGCAGGACTGTGAAGATGAAGATACCCAGAACCGGGATCGCCAGCAGGGTCTTGTCGAAATTGTGGTCAAGCAGAGATCCGAGGACCTTCTTGTTGGACGGAAGCTTTCTGCCATTCTTCAGAGCTGCCTCCTCGACCATGTTCTCCTGAACATTCATTCTCCAGATGAAAATGAACGCCGCAATGATGACGATCGAGAGGATACCAAACAGAAGAATCAGGAAGGAGTTATCGCCGTATACCGTGTGGCGATGAACTCTTGTCGTCTCGACTGTTCCGAGCGTATTCAGCTTGCTCAGGTATTTCCAGCCGAAGCCGATCATATAAAGGAAGAAAAGAAACTCGAGCGCCAGATATGTGATGCCCTTGACGATCTGTCCTCTCATCAGAGGACCGAAACCGAATACGACGTAGGAGAGACGGGTTTTCCAATCACCATCCTTGAAGGTCGTTCCGATTTCCTTGAAATTTTTTCCGAGTGCCGCGCCAAACGACATACCCGAACTATTTGCTTTTGCCATCTGCCATTCTCCCCAGTTCCATTCCGGAACCGTGCTAACTACATTTTACAAACGACTATTTTTCAAAACACAAGCCGGCAGAAGAAACCGCCGGCCTGCATTGTTTCGATTTAATTCACGTATCTCTTACCCAGATCAGCCCTGTGCGTAAGACTGGCATGTATCCTGGAACTTCTGAAGTGTGCTCTTCAGATCGCTGTCGGAAGTAGAGGATGTGATCTTGCCCTGGATAATATCATCGCCAAGGCTCTTTGCGAGATCCCAATAGTCGTTCGGATAGTTGCCCTGCGGGATGTCGTACTGCATCTGTTCATTGAGAGCCTTCAGAGCTTCATCAGACTGAACATCAGAAGACTGCTGATCCTTCAGGTTCGACGGGCCCCAGCCGATTGCCTTATAACGGGCAAGCTGAACTTCCTCGCCGGAGAGGTACTTTGCAAGGTCATCGCAGACAGCGAGCTTGTCATCATCCTCCTGCGGCTTGACGCCAAGGAGCTTGTAGCCGGAGAAACCGGACATCTGATAAGCCTTTCCATCTGTGCCAGTCCAGCTCGGCAGCTTCGCGCATGCGTAGTTGTCGCCGAAGAGCTTCTTGACTGTAGCCGCATCCCATGTACCATCGACGATAGCGCCAACGTTCGTTGCATCACCAGCGGAAGAACCGTTCTGGAAAGCGGAGGAGGACTGAACCTTGATGATCTCCTTCAGAGCCTCGACACCTGCATCAGATGCATAATCGACATCGCACTTTGTGAAATTGCCGTCCTTATCTGTGTCATATGTAAGCTTGCAGCCTGTGCCGAAGAAGAATGCTGTCTGATACCAGCCGTTGTTGATCTCCATGTAGAAGTTCTTCTTTGCTGCAGCGCAGTCAGAGAGGATCTTGTCGAGATCAGACGGATCTGTGACAACGCTCTTATCATAG
>JAZHVT010000031.1:0-20502 GCA_036453145.1 Eubacteriales bacterium | reverse complement strand
GTTATAAATGTCAATATAGGTCGGACAGGTGCGCATGAGCTCATCGTGGCCTGCGCACGCGACAATCGTGCCACCATCGATGACAGCGATGCGGTCCGCGCGGCGGACGGATGCGATCCGCTGCGCGATGATGATCTTCGTCATGCCCGGATATTCTGTCCGGATGGCGTCCTGCAGCAGCGCCTCTGTCTTGAAATCAAGCGCACTCGTTGAGTCATCGAGAATCAGGATCTCCGCATTCCGGACGAGCCCGCGCGCGATCGCGATGCGCTGCTTCTGCCCGCCGGAGAGGCTCATGCCGGCCTCGGCGACCGGCGTGTCATAGCCCTCCGGCTGCTCGAGAATAAAGCTGTCCGCCTGTGCAATTTTTGCGGCCGTGCGGATTTCAGACGGCACGGAGCGTGTTTCACCGGACCTTGTGCGGTAGGTCTCGGTTTTATCCTCATCTGTGAACGGCTCCTCTCGGCCGATCGCGATGTTTTCTCCGATGGTTGTGCTGAAGAGCTCGCTCTTCTGCAGAACGACGGCGACCCTGTTCCGGAGCTCGGCCAGCTTCCAGTCTCTGACATTCTGGCCGTTTACGAGGACAGAGCCCTCCGTGCAGTCGTAGAATCGCGGAATCAGGTTGACGAGCGTCGATTTGCCGCAGCCGGTCGAGCCGATGACGGCGAGCGTCTCGCCGCGCTTCACAGAGAGCGTGATGTCATGCAGGACACGCTCCTCCTGTCCCGGATAATGGAAGCCCGCGCCGCGGAATTCGACGGCGGGGCCATTCTGCCTGTATTCCGTCTTCTCCCCGTCCCTGATCTGCGGAGTCGTCTCGAGCACCTCGCGGAGCCGGCGGCTCGATGTGATGCCGCGGGAGATCGTCTGGAAGATCATCGCGAGCATCATCATGCCGTTTAAGATCTGGGAGAGATAGGTGATGGCCGCCATGACCGTGCCCGGCGCGATGGACCCCGCGCGCACGTCGACAGCGCCGATCTTGATCGCGGCGACCGTCGCGATATTGAGCACGATGTTCATGACCGGCTGCATGAGTGAGATCAGCACGAGCACGCGGTACTGCGTGTCGCAGAGCTCCTCATTTGACGTCTCGAAGCGGGAGATTTCGCGCTTCTCCTGGACAAAGGCTTTGACGACGCGCGAGCCGGCGACATCCTCCTGCATGATGGTGTTCATCCGGTCAAGACGCTTCTGCAGGAGTGTGAACAGCGGATCTGTCTTCCATAAAATGAATACAACCTCGAGGATAATAATCGGAAGCGCGACTGCGATGATCGTCCCGAAGCTGAGGTCGAGTGTCACGAGACAGACACTGCCCGCGATGAAGAACATGCCGCAGCGGATACTGCCGCGGATCATCTGCATGACCATGTTCTGGACCTGTGTGACGTCGCTGGTGATTCGCGTGATGAGAGAGCCGACCGAGAAGCGGTCAGTCTGTTCATGGGAGAGATACATGACGCGGCGGAAGACGTCCTTGCGGATATCATTTCCGGAATTCTGTGCGCAGATATTCGAAAAGACGCCCGAGAGGACGCCGCACAGACCGCCGATGAGAACGACGAGGAGCATCCGAAGTCCGATTGACAGGACAAGATGGATGTCCGGGCCGGAACCGCCGATACCTAAGATTCCGTCATCGACGATGGATGCCATCATGCGCGGCTGGATGAGGTCCATGGAGACCTCGCAGACCATGAAGAGTGACGCGATGATGGCGGTGAACCAGTATTTCTTCAGATATCTGATCATGAAGCATGATAATCCTTTCACGGCCAGGCGGCAGAGGCGACACATGGCGGGAGCCATATCCTTTTTCCGCCGGACCATTATGCTTAGTATACGTCTGCATTCATGGAAAATGCAAACACATCCATGCTATAATTATTTCCATTGAGGAAAGGACATTCTATGGCTCAGAATTCAGAAATAAATGCAGAGCTCGCTCCGAACAGCGGGCAGGACGAGGCTGTGCGGACGCATAAGGGCCCGGTGCTCATCATCAGCTGCCCCGGCTCGGGAAAGACGACGACCCTGATCCGGCGCATCCACTCGATGATCGAAGGCGGGATCGACCCGAAGCACATCCTGATGGTTACATTTACGAATGCGGCCGCGAAGGACATGCAGAAGAAGTACCAGGACATGTACGGGAGAAACGCCGGCGTCACATTTCAGACGATCCACTCGCTCGCGTTTAATCTTCTTCGCGCCGAGGGACGCTTTTCGCAGGATGACATTCTGACAGACCGCGAGGCGAGACTCTTCTTTATCGACAGCCTACGGAAATACAGCTGGGTCAGCGACCCGTGGGAGCTCTCGCGCTCGCTCATGACGGAGATCAGCTGCATGCGCAATTCAGGCGCGGCCCTCTCGGCCTATGTGCCGAAGACCTGCGCGAATCCGGCATTTGCGAACCTGTACCGCGGATACGCCGCCTACAAGACAGAGCGCCACAAGATCGACTTCGACGACATGCTCTTTGAGTGCCGGGAGCTTCTCACGCTGAACCGGAACGTCCTCGACAAATGGCGGAGGGTCTTTCAGTATATCCAGTGCGACGAGTACCAGGACACGAACCCGGTGCAGCGCGACATCCTGTATCTCCTCGCGGGAAATGCGGGAAACCTGTGCGTTGTCGGCGATGATGACCAGAGCATCTACGGCTTCCGCGGCGCCGATCCGCGGATTATGGCCGGCTTCCGGCAGGACTTCCCGGAGGCGAAGGTGATCACGCTCGACACAAACTATCGCTCCGCAAAGTCCATTGTGGATGCCGCGGCGAATCTCATTTCCGGAAATGAAGACCGCTTCGGAAAGAAGTTTATCTCGGCGAGGGGAGAGGCCGGCACGATCGGAAATGTGACATACCGGAAGTTCCGCAGCCGGAAGGAGGAGCTTGATGAGATTATCCGGCTTGCGAGTGAGCTTCACGAGGCGGGAACGCCGTGGACGGAGATCGCGGTGCTGTTCCGGACGAACCAGCAGGCGCAGCTTCCGGTCATGGCGATGAGCGCCGCCGGCATTCCATTCTACACGACAGAGACGGTGCAGAGCATCTACGACGGCTGGATTTTCGGCGACATCCGCGCCTATGCGGACCTCTCCATGGGAAATGGAAACAACGACGATATTCTGCGCGTCTTAAACCATCCGATGCGGTATCTGAGCGAGGATGCGTTCCGCGGCGTTTCATTTTCCTACAGGGACTTCCGGAATGCGATCGGGTACCTGAAGAAGGAGGAGTACTGGAAATACGAGAAGGCTGACGATACGATTCACGACTGGATCGAGGCTCTCGGGCCGGGCGTCCTCAGACCGGATGATCCGCCGGACAAGCTGTTCAAGGCACTTCTCGGTCCGCACGGCGTCCGCTACGGCGACTATATCGCGGACTACGCGAAGTTCCGCAACACGGAGCCGAAGGAATTCGACGATGTGCTCGATGAGCTGAAGGCGGAGAGCGCAAAGTTCGGGACAGTCCGCGAGTGGTTTGCGTACGCGGATGATTACAGACGGAAGCTTGCCGAGGAGCGGAAGAAGGGACGGAACCGCTCCGGAATCACGCTCACGACGATGCACAAGGCCAAGGGACTTGAGTGGAAGACGGTCTTTATCATCGATGTGCATGACGGGCTCGTTCCGTACGAGCAGAAGGACGGTGGGACGGACATCGAGGAGGAGCGGCGGCTCTTCTATGTCGCGATGACGCGCGCGAAGGACAATCTCTATATTATGAACCCCGGCGGGAAGGAATCGATCTTCGTGAAGGAGCTTCGCACAAAGTCGGGTGCGGAGCGGGAATCGTTCTACCATGAGGATGCGGGGGCATACCGGGACGTGACGATTTCGACGGAGAGGCGCGGCAGCACCCCTGCGGAGGGACGAACTGCCGGGAGCGCTTCTTCCGGGAAGGCGGCGAAGAATCATGCTTCCTCCGGAGGACGGTCCGGCGGAGCTTCTGCCGGGCAGCGGCAGCCGGTGACGGTTCACACAGGGAAAACGGTTCCGCCGGGGCTTCGCGGAAAGAAGGTCAGGCACAGAACGTTCGGGGACGGTGTCATCGTCGGGACGGAGCGGGACCTCATTATCGTTGATTTTGCGGGGCAGAAGAAGAGGTTCCTCTACCCGTTTGCGGTTGAGCGCGGATTCCTCCGGCTTGTGGAGTGAGGTTTGGATCACTCCGCAGCTGCTCGTGGGTGCCGGAGCGGATATCAGGGCGTTGTCGGGCACGTTCCGTCCCCCTCAGCTTCCCCTCGTCGCTTGCAGCTCCTCGGGGTGATCTTCGGGCTCCTCCACTTAACGCCCTCCAACGCACCTGATACCGCTTCCGGCTCCCAGGGGGGAATGCGGAGTGAACCGAAGATTCACTGGAAATATAGGCAGGATCCGCGCGTGTAGGGCCGTAAGTGTGACGTTTGCAGGGATGTTGGCGGAGTTTGTATCGACAGATTCGCGTGTGAGTAGTATAAAGAGAATATTGCATACGACATGAACGGATCAGCTGTGGTTCATGTGGCTTTTTATTCAGGAGGAAGGTTATTTTTATATGAAAACAAAGGTTTATATTGACGGACAGAGCGGTACGACGGGACTTCAGATTTATGACCGCATCGGCGCGAGGGATGATCTCGAGCTTCTGCGGATTGATGAGGACAAGCGGCATGATCCGGCTGAGCGGAAGAAATTCCTGAATGCGGCGGATATTGTCTTTCTGTGTCTTCCGGACGCGGGTGCCGTCGAGGCTGTCTCGATGATCGAGAATCCGTCTGTCCGCGTGATTGACGCGTCGACGGCGCACCGGACGGCGGACGGCTGGACGTACGGCTTCCCGGAGCTCTCGAGGGAGCAGCGCGAGGCGATTAAGACGAGCCGCCGCGTCGCAAATCCCGGCTGCCACGCGACGGGCTTCATTTCCACGGTCGCTCCGCTTGTCCGCATGGGGATTCTGCCGCGGGACTATCCGGTGACGTATTTCTCTCTGACGGGCTATTCCGGCGGCGGCAAGAAAATGATCGCGCAGTACGAGGCGGAGAACCGCGATGAGTCTCTCTCCGCACCGGGCATCTACGGGCTCAGCCTTCATCACAAGCATGTGCCGGAGATGCTGAAAATGACAGGCCTTGCCTGCGCGCCGGTCTTTCTTCCGGTTGTCGATGATTACTACAAGGGCATGGCGGGCACGGTCATGCTGCAGAACCGCCTGCTCGAGGGCCATCCGTCGGCTGAGGAGATCTGCGAGCGCCTGCAGGACTACTATCGGGACGAGCATTTTGTGAGCGTTGTTCCGTTCGGGGAACATGCAGGGACGCTCTACGCGAATGAGCTGGCGGGAACGAACCGTCTTCAGATCGTTGTGTGCGGCCACGAGGAGCAGACGACCGTCACGGCACTCTTTGATAACCTCGGCAAGGGCGCGTCGGGAGCGGCTGTCCAGAACATGAATATCATGCTCGGGCTCGACGAGACGACCGGGCTCGAGTGAGCAGAAAATCCTCCGCAAAACGCGGAGGATTTTCTTGACAGAAAGAGCAAAATGGGGTATTCTCAAATCAGACATATGAACGAATGCTCATATGTTAAATGAACAAACAAACCACATGAATTTTGTCACTTATGACAATGCGGGGAGGGAGTCAGTCATGAGTAAGGAAGAGAGAGATGCACTTGATGCTGCTGTCCTTGAGAAGGCGGGAGCGGAGACGGAGGCTGTGTGCGGATGTGCGCACGGCAGGTCCGGTATGAAGGCAGGACATGGTTCCGTGGAGGTGGACCTCCATCAGAAACCCGGTGAGACAAGGGAAGCTGAGGCGGACGATGATGATGATGACGAGATGGAGCCGAAGCAGAAATTCATCCAGATCGTTGTCTCTGCGGGACTCCTCATCGCGGCGGCGGTGATTGACCACATGAATCCGGGACGTCCGATGTGGGTGCGGCTTCTCATTTATCTTGTGCCGTATCTTGCGGCGGGCTTCGATGTCCTGAAGGAGGCCGGCGAGAGCATCGGACACGGCAAGGTATTTAATGAAGATTTCCTGATGTGCGTCGCGACGATCGGTGCTCTCCTGATCGGCTTTGTGCCGGGAGGCAAGGAGGAGTTTGCGGAAGCGGTCTTCGTCATGCTGTTCTTCCAGGTCGGTGAGCTTTTTGAAGGCATCGCGGAGGGCAACAGCAAGCGGGCGATTTCCCAGCTGCTTGACATCCGGCCGGACACAGCCAACGTTGAGAGAAACGGTGAGGTCGTTGTCGTGAGTCCCGAGGAGGTTGCGGTCGGCGATACGATTGTGATCCGTCCGGGCGAGAAGGTCCCGATGGACGGAGTTATCCTCGAGGGTACGTCGAGTCTTGACACGGTGGCGCTGACCGGCGAGAGCGCTCCACGCGAGGTGAAGCCGGGTGATCAGATCCTGTCGGGCTGCGTGAACCAGAGCGGTGTCCTCCGCGTGAAGGTCGAGAAGGCATTCGGGGAGTCGACAGCATCGAAGATCCTCGAGCTCGTGCAGAATGCGGGAGCAAGCAAGTCAAAGAGCGAGAAGTTCATTTCCAGATTTGCGAAGATCTACACGCCGGTTGTTGTCCTGGCAGCGGTTGTCCTTGCATTTATTCCGCCGCTCGTCACAGGAAATTTCAGCGCGAATTTCGCGACATGGCTGCTGAGGGCTCTGACATTCCTCATCGTCTCGTGCCCGTGCGCGCTCGTCGTGTCTGTCCCGCTGTCATTCTTCGGCGGCATCGGCGCCGCATCGAAGAACGGTGTACTCGTCAAGGGCTCCTCATTTATCGATGCGCTCGCGAAGGCCGATACAGTTGTCTTTGACAAGACGGGAACGCTGACGAAGGGTGTATTTGAGGTCACGGCGCTTCATCCGGACAAGCTTGACGAACATGAGCTGCTTCATCTCGCGGCGCATGTCGAGCGGTACTCGACGCATCCGATCGCGGTGTCGCTCCGCACGGCCTTCGGCCATGAGGATGACGGCTGCAACGTGGAGCGTGTCGAAGAGGTTGCCGGACAGGGCATCCGTGCCGTTGTCAACGGAAAGACGGTCTGCGTCGGCAACACGAAAATGATGGACGCTGTCGGCGCAAAGTGGAAGAGCTGCGATGCTCCGGGCACGATCATCCATGTATCTGTAAATGGTATCTATGCGGGACATATCCATATCTCTGACGTGGAGAAGCCGGATGCGAAGAAGGCGATCGAGGGCCTGAAGGCGGAGGGTGTCCGCCGCACGGTCATGCTGACCGGTGACCGCGAGGCAGTTGCGCAGCGTGTCTCAAAGGACCTCGGGCTCGATGAGTACCACGCGGAGCTTCTGCCGGCCGACAAGGTGAGCCAGGTTGAGCGGCTGCTTAAGGAGAAGAGCGCCGACGGTACGCTTGTCTTCGTCGGTGATGGTATCAATGATGCGCCGGTCCTTGCGAGAGCGGATGTCGGCATTGCGATGGGTGCGATGGGATCGGATGCGGCGATCGAGGCGGCGGATGTCGTTCTCATGGATGATCAGCCGTCGAAGATTGCGAAGGCTGTGAAGATCGCGCGCCGCACGCTCCGCATATCGAAGCAGAATATCGTCTTCGCGATTGCGGTCAAGATCGCAATTCTCGCGCTCGCGGCTGTCGGTCTCGCGCCGATGTGGCTCGCCGTCTTCGGAGATACAGGTGTGCTTCTCATCTGCGTGCTGAATTCGACGAGAACACTGAGAGCCGGAATCTGAGAGGAGGGTGAATAATGGAAGAACACATGAAGAAATGTATATGTACCCTTCCGGATGAGGATGAGATGTTCGATCTCGCGGAGCTTTTCAAGATTTTCGGAGATTCGACGAGGATCCGGATTCTGTTTGTGCTCTTTGACAATGAGCACAGTGTGAGTGACATCGCGGATGTCCTCAATATGACGCAGTCGGCGGTCTCGCACCAGCTGAAGATTCTGCGTCAGGCGAAGCTCGTGTCGTCGCGGCGCGACGGCAAGCAGATTTTTTACTCGCTCGCTGACGAGCATGTCCACACGATTATCCAGGTGGGCCGCGAGCACATCGAGGAGTGAGACTTGTCTGGTAGGTAAGACATGCGTGCTTCCACTGTGGGAGCAAGGCCGAAGGAGTGTGCAGCCGGGGCTTCCTGTCACAGAGGTTCTGAGGGAACCATATGGTTCCTTCGGGGCCTCTTTTTTTGTGCCCGGAGCCCGGGATTTTCCCGTCTCCGCAAATATTTCTTTCATTTCCCGGAGGATTAATAGAAAAAATCATTGGCTTTCCGGAAAATCCGCCTGTCAAAACGGGGAGGAGTGTGGTAGTATAAGTCAAACAAATAAATCATAGTATTTAAGTAGGAAAGATATAATTTAGCAGGACACAGTACACGACAAAGGCCATGAGGATGCTTATGACAATAGGCACGGCAGACAGACGGCTCACGAAGACAGGAAAGGAGCAGCAGATGGGACAGATATCCGGACAGTACAAAGAAACAGAGCAGATCGGGAACCATCGGGCGATGCTCCGTTCCTCAGTCTCTTCTGCGGCTGGAACAAGTCAGGGAAGAGCACGCGCACTGGAAGCGGCAGGCGCAGCGGCACCTGTGCGCACGAGAAGAAAGGGCGCCGCGGGGCTGATGCTGTCGCTCCTCAAGATCGGCTTCGCGGGCTTTGGCGGCGGCTGCGCGTTGATCCCGGTCATCGAGAAGGAGGTTGTCGATGATCAGAAGCTCGTCTCGAAGAAGGAGTACAACAAGGATTCGCTCGTCGCCTGCATCACACCTGGCGCGCTTCCGGTCGAGATCTCCACAGGTCTCGGACTCAAGGCGGACGGCATCCGCGGCATGATCACGGCGGCGCTCGCGATTGCGCTTCCGGGCTCCTTTCTGACAGTCCTGATTCTCGCGCTCCTTTCCGGCGCGGACAGCGCACTCCTTGCGCAGATTCAGTTCATTTCCATCGGGCTGACGGCATTTATTTCCTCGCTGCTTCTTGTTTATGCGAAAAATGCAGTGAAGGAGGCCCGCTCGGGCGGCAGGCGCCATGTCCGCAGCACCGTGATTGTCATCGCGGGAGTCTTCATTCTGACCTGCGGCAAGACGCTCAGCAAGCTGCCGTTTATGAACGGCCACTATCTGCTTGGCCTCTCCACGATCGAGGTCCTCGGCCTTGCATTTTTCTGGATCTTCTACACAAAATGCGAGCGGAACAAGCGCAGACTTGCGGTTGCGGCGGGCCTTACGGCGCTCTACATCGCGTGCGCCGGCAACTGGCAGCTGATTCCGCAGCAGGCCGTGAAATCGGCAGCTGTTCTTGCTATGATCGTTCTTGCGGGACTCGGCCTTGTGCGCAGCATTCGCTCGGATATTAAGGAGAGCGGGAAGGAGATCGACCGCGATCTTCTCCGCCATGAGACAAATGAGCTTCTGAAGGAGCTCGCGGCGTGGGGCCTCCTCATTGTCGCATTTGCGGTTCCGGCATGCGCGGTGACGGGAAAGACGCCGGCATACCTCGCGAAGGGCTTCATCTCGTCGGTTATTTCATTTGGCGGCGGCGACGCGTATCTGTCCGTTGCGGACGGCATGTTCGTCGGAAGCGGCATCACAGGCTCTCAGTTCTATCAGCTTCTCGTACCGGTCGCAAATGTGCTTCCGGGATCGATTCTCTGCAAGATTCTGACAGGTGTCGGCTATTACGTCGGCTTTAATGCGGCAGGGAGCACAGCGGCAGGACTTGTCGTTGCTGTCGCGGGCTTTGCGGTCAGCATTGCGGCATCCGGCGCGGTCTTCTGCACGATCTACCATGTGTACGAGTGCATGGAGCAGATCAGCGTGTTCCGCCTCATCGGCAAATGGATCCGCCCGATCATTTCCGGCCTGCTGCTCACAGTCATGGCCTCGATGATCGTGACGAATATCTCCACGGGCACAGCGCTCGGTACAGGAGCAGCGGCTGTGCTTGCGATCACTGTAGGCATTCTCGCCGTCGATCTGTATCTCTCCGTGCGCAAAAAGACGGGAAGCCTCACGGTCATCGGCATTTCATCGGCGGCGGGCATTCTTCTCATGAACCTGGCGGTTCTTGCCTGAGCTTTGAATGGCAGGATATCACGGGCTCAGTTAAACGTCACTTGGAATAAAGAGAAACGGACTCTTCGGGGTCCGTTTTTTTCGATAGTGCCATATCAATATATAAGAAGAACATGACTGCAATATGATTATCAGATCATCGGCCGCAATTCTGCGTTTCTGCCAAGAAACAGAGATCGATTTCAGTAATTCTTCATAAAAAAATGGCCGGAATCTGGTGACATCTTGAATCAAATCATGTACAATAAGACGCGGAAGACTTGTTAGTCCTTCATTGAATGATATCGCGGCACCTCATTTGCCGGCGCGGTATCAATCGTCCGTTACCAACCAAATAAGATTAGGAGGTTATGATACAATGGGCAATGTTGATTTAACACAGTATGGCATCACTGGCACACCGGAGATCGTCTACAATCCGTCTTACGAGACTCTTTACGAAGAGGAGACAAAGCCGGGTCTGACAGGCTATGAGGTCGGTCACAAGACAGAGCTCGGTGCCGTTGATGTCTTCACAGGTATTTACACAGGCCGTTCTCCTAAGGATAAGTTCATCGTCATGGATGATACATCCAAGGATACTGTCTGGTGGACATCTGATGAATACAAGAACGATAACCATCCGGCTTCTCAGAAGGCATGGGAGGCAGTCAAGGAGATCGCGAAGAAGGAGCTGTCCAACAAGAAGCTCTATGTCGTCGATGGTTTCTGCGGCGCAAACAAGGATACTCGTATGGCTGTCCGCTTCATTATGGAAGTTGCATGGCAGGCACATTTCGTAAGAAATATGTTCATCAAGCCGACTCCGGAAGAGCAGGAGAACTTCAAGCCGGATTTCGTTGTTTACAACGCATCCAAGGCGAAGGTCGAGAACTACAAGGAGCTGGGTCTCAACTCTGAGACAGCTGTCGTCTTCAACGTCACATCCAAGGAGCAGGTCATCATCAATACATGGTACGGCGGCGAGATGAAGAAGGGTATGTTCTCCATGATGAACTACTTCCTTCCGCTCAAGGGCATCGCTTCCATGCATTGCTCCGCAAATACGGACTACAACGGCGAGCATACATCCATCTTCTTCGGTCTTTCCGGCACAGGCAAGACAACACTTTCCACAGATCCGAAGAGACTTCTCATCGGCGATGACGAGCACGGCTGGGACGACAATGGCGTCTTCAACTTCGAGGGCGGCTGCTACGCTAAGGTTATCAACCTTGACCCGGTTGCTGAGCCGGACATCTATGGCGCAATCAAGAGAAATGCACTTCTTGAGAACGTTACGGTTGATGACGCTACAGGCAAGCTTGACTTCTCCGATAAGTCCGTCACAGAGAACACACGTGTCTCCTATCCGATCAACCACATCGAGAAGATCGTAAAGCCGATCTCTCATGGCCCGGCTGCAGAGAATGTTATCTTCCTGTCTGCTGATGCATTCGGCGTTCTTCCGCCGGTTTCCATCCTGACAAAGGAGCAGACAAAGTATTACTTCCTGAGCGGCTTCACAGCTAAGCTCGCTGGTACAGAGCGCGGCATCACAGAGCCGACACCGACATTCTCCGCTTGCTTCGGTCAGGCATTCCTCGAGCTGCATCCGACAAAGTATGCTGAGGAGCTTGTCAAGAGAATGGACAAGAGCGGCGCTAAGGCTTATCTGGTCAACACAGGCTGGAACGGCACAGGCAAGCGCATCTCTATCAAGGATACACGTGGAATCATCACAGCTATCCAGAGCGGCGATGTTCTGAAGGCTCCGACAAAGAAGATTCCGTACTTCGATTTCGAGGTTCCGACAGAGCTTCCGGGTGTTGATCCGGCAATCCTTGATCCGCGTGATACATACGCTGATGCTTCCGAGTGGGATGCGAAGGCTAAGGATCTTGCGGCAAGATTCATCAAGAACTTCAAGAAGTATGAAGGCAACGAGGCTGGCAAGGCTCTTGTAGCTGCAGGCCCGAAGCTTTGATTTCTGTCCGATAACTGAACAGGCATGAATGACGGCGGCCGCCGCGGGGATTTCCGCGGCGGCCGTTTTGTGCGTGGGGGATGGGATGTTCAGACGCCTGCAGGTGGGATACGTCAGTGAGTATCAGGCCGTCTGTCAGGCACGTTCCGTCCCCCTCAGCTTCCCCTCGTCGCTTTCAGCTCCTCGGGGTGATCTTCGGGCTCCTCCACTTAACGCCTTCCAGACGGCCTGATCTCACTGACTGTATCCGAGGTCGTAAGCGTCTGAACGTCTCTCATAGCGTCTGATATAAATGGCCGTTGTGTGCATAGCAGTTTATATATAGTCAACCATATTACGTATGCCGGGTTGACAATTATCCTCACGGCGCTTACACTGGTTTTGTTATTGACGAAATTATACTGACGGAGGTTTCTGACATGGACTGTCTGGCACTGGCTGACGAGATTATTGCGGGACGAAGACTGAATCGCGGAGATGATCTGCATGCATTTCTCACGGTGGATATCGGCGAGCTGAAGGAGGGTGCGGACCGGCTGAGAAAGCATTTCTGCGGCGACAAGGTCGATCTGTGTACGATTATCAGCGGCAGAAGCGGCAAATGCGGGGAGAACTGCAAGTTCTGCGCGCAGGCTGCCGGCCGGCACACGGGCTGCGAGGTCTACGACCTGCTCGATGACGAGACGATTATCGAGACGGCGCGTGCCAATCAGGCGGAGGGCGTTGACCGCTTTGCGATTGTCACGTCGGGCAAGAGTCCGTCGCCGGCTGATTTCGAGCGGATTGTCCGCGTCTTCGAGAAAATGCACCGCGAGCTGAGTATCGAGCTCTGCTGCTCGCTCGGCTTCCTCACCTCGGAGCAGTTCCACCGGCTCCATATGGCAGGCGTCACGAGTGTCCACAATAATATTGAGACGTCGCGGCGCTTTTTCCCGCAGATCTGCACGACGCACACCTTTGATGACAAGATCGCGAATATAAAGCGCGCGCTCGCCGAGGGGCTGTGCGTATGCTCCGGCGGCATTATCGGTATGGGTGAGACCTGGGAGGACCGGATCGATATGGCGCTTACGCTCGCGGAGCTCGGCATCGAGTCGATCCCGATCAACAGTCTTATGCCGATCAAGGGCACGCCTCTTGAAAATGAGCCGCGCCTCTCGGAGGAGGATATTCTCCGCACGATCGGTATATTCCGGTTCATCAATCCGGAGGCCAATATCCGCCTTGCGGGCGGCCGTGCGCTCATGAGCAATAACGGCGAGGAGACTTTTTCCTCCGGAGCGAGCGCGTCGATCACCGGAAATATGCTGACGACGTCCGGCTCCACGATTAAGAGTGACAAGGCGATGCTGCGCGCGCTCGGCCGCGATACGACGCCTGACTGGGAGCTGCCGGAAAAGGAGCGGTCTGACTATCCGTACCGCTATGAGGTGCAGCGGGTCTGAGGATGGCTACTGTTCACACGCCATCCAGAGTCGCATACGGTCGCGAATATCAGGGCGGTATCGGGCAGACTCCGTCCTCCTCAGCTTCCCCTCGTCGCTTACAGCTCCTCGGGGTGATCTTCGGACTCCTCCGTATAACGCCCTCACCGCTCCTGATATCGCTGACCGTTTTCCGAGGTCTGATGGCGTGTGAACTGTAACTGAGAATGTTACACGCGTGTAATGAAATTGTGATTACTTTCGAGTCTCTCTTCGATATAATATAAGTAGATTTTACCAATTTATATCAGGTGCCTCTCGTGGCAGATATGGGCACCGGACAGGAGGAGACGTATGAGGAGAAAGGGCAGAGGACTGTCGCTGGCAGCGGTTATTATGCTTTCGGCGGCGATGACGCTTCTTCCGGCGTGCGGCAGCAGCAGGTCCGGCGGAGAGAAGACCGGGAGTGAAGTGACGAGGAGTGAAGGAACAGGCAGTGTGACACCGGGCAGCGGGGCGAGCAGTGCGAATAGCTCCGCGGCGGCCGTTACTGAGAGCGGGGATTCGTCTTCGAACCAGAAGCTGTCAGTTACATTGATTCCGCACAATCAGGAGCGCGGCGAGGACAATTCGGCCGTGGATGACTGGTTCAACGTGAAGGTCTACTCGGAGACGTATCACACGCTCCGGATTGACACGAACGGCTACGACTCGCTGAAAAATGTCGTCAAGAATTTCAATGACACAACGGCGATGAATGCCGATCAGGTGTACAAAACTATGTCCGGCGGCGACTACGGGGTGTATTATGATGAGGACATCGATGTGCTGCGCGCGGACGCGAAGGTGCTGAGCTTCATCGATAATGTCTATCAGTACGGCGGAGCGACCGATGAGTCCACGTCGACGTTCCGGAATTTTGACAGCGCGACGGGCGAGAGCGTCACGCTGGATGAGGTTGTGACGGATACGAGCAAGCTTCCGGCCCTCCTCATGGACGCAATTCCTGACAGGACGGATGTCGAGTCGCTCACGGAGAGCAGCATCGCCTCGGATATCGCAAATGGCAGTCTGAACTGGGGCATCGGCTACGACGGGCTCCATGTGCTGCTCGCAGATCAGAGGACGGCGTCGGATACTTCCGCCGATGATGCGGCTGCGCAGACGGCGGGCACAGAGAGTATGACGGACGCGGAGATGATGGCGGAGGCCGCCGCGCAGACGAGCACTTGGACGAACCTGATTGAGGTCACGCTCCGTTTTGCGGATCATCCGGAGCTGTTTACGGATACGTATCAGTCGCTTCCGTCCTCCTACGGCATGACCATGGAAAATGACACGCCGTATACGCTTACCTTTGCTTCCGACGGAAATGCACACACCGTCCAGGTAAAGACGGACCTGTCTGATGACGGCTACAGCGCAAAGGATGTGACGGTCACGATCGACGGGAAGGACTCGGTCATCGATCTGACGGGAGAGTACTATTATCAGGTGCATCCGTATTATCTCCACACGGAGGACGGAAGGGATTTCATTTACCTCAATGAAAACGGGGAGGATGATTTCTCATCGGTGCGTGCTGTCCGCCTGGATGATGGCGCGGCGACTGACCTGGGGGATTTCACGGATTCGCTGTCCGGGCGGTATCTCGAGGATCCGGCTGATTTCCGGACGACCTGCCGCATGGACCTGTTCGGGACGTACAGCGCGAACCGCTACTGCCGTGTCGGCGATGACGGAAAGCCGGCCGCGATCGATCCGCTGTACGACTGCCAGGGCAACCAGCGGATTCTCCGCGCAAAGAGCGATGTTCCGGTGCAGACGCTTGATTCGCCGGGAGGCAGCGTGACGGGAGACGGGACGGTCTCTGCGGGCACGTACCTCTATTTCCAGAAGACGGATGGAAGCTCATTTGTCGACTTCATGACATCGGACGGACAGGCCGTGCGCATCAAGACGGACGCGAAGAGCACGCCGCACACGACAAACGGGACAGACGAGTCGGAGCTCTTCGACGGGCTCATGTACGCGGGGTGAGAAGAGGAGAGAGGATTGAGCAGTCATATAAGTAAGAGCGGTGCCGGGCATGAGTCCGGCGCCGATGACATTTTAAAGAAAAATGAGGACATCGACAGGGCGCTGGAAGCTCTTCAGAAGCAGCCGACACAGGAGTGGCTTGCGCATGCCCTGACCGTGATCCGGCATCGCATGCAGGACGGCGGGCAGCTTATTGTGTCTGTCGAGCCGCCGGCGGGTGACGGGCGGATCAGTCTCAGAGCGATCAGCACGGAGGACGGCAGCCGCTGGTGGACTGCATTTACCAGCTTTGAGGAGCAGAGCAGGGGCGGTGATTCCGTGCAGTCTGCATTTCAGGCGGACATCGGGCAGCTCTTTCATGCGGCGCTCAGCGTGCCGGAGCTTGACGGCATCGTCATTAACCCGTGGAATCACACGCTCAGAATGGACAAGACACTGATCCGGATTACGCTCGGCGAGGAGTAACGATTGGAGGGTTTTTTATGGACAGTGAGAAAAAAGAAATATTAAAAAAGTACTGCTATGACGGGTCGAGACATTTTTCTATCAAGGATGCTTCGACGGATGAGACGTCGCTCTGCCGCGACAAGGCGGAGGCGCTTGCGCAGATGCAGAAGAACGACGCGAAAATGGACGAGCTGCAGGCGAAGCTCTACGCGGCGAAGAAGGAGGGCGTGATCTTCCTGTTCCAGGCGATGGATGCGGCCGGCAAGGACGGCACGATCCGCTCCGTTCTGACCTGCCTGTCGCCGCACGGCGTGCACGAGGCGGCCTTCAAGTCCCCCTCATCGGAGGAGCTCGCTCACGATTTTCTGTGGCGGATTGAGAAGCAGGTGCCGGCCAAGGGCGAGATCGCTATTTTCAATCGCTCACAGTATGAGGACGTACTGATCGCAAAGGTCCGGAAGCTCTATCTCACACAGGCACATGCGGACCGCATTGACACGGATACGATTATTCAGGACAGATATGAGGATATCAGACATTTTGAGCACTATCTGTACCGGAACAGCATCCGCACCGTGAAGATCTTTCTTCACGTCTCAAAGGACGAGCAGGCACTTCGTTTCCTGTCGAGAATCAATGAGCCCGAGAAGAACTGGAAGTTCTCACCCGGCGACTGGCAGGAGCGCGGATACTGGGACGCCTATCAGGAGGCCTTCGAGGATGCGATCAACGCGACGGCGACGAAGGAGGCTCCGTGGTATGTTGTGCCGGCGGACCACAAGTGGTACATGCGGTATCTTGTCAGCGAGATCCTGTGTGACACGCTGATCGACATGGACCCGCACTACCCTGAGGTGACGAAGGAGAGGCTGGCGGAGTTCGAAAAGCTCAGAACCTCGATTGAGAAAGACCTGCCGGAAAAGAAATTGAAAAAAGTTCAGAAAGAGTGTTGACAGATAGGGCTCGCCCCGCTATAATAATCATCGTTGTAGCGAGCAAGAGCAAAACAAAAGAGCTCGCGGGCGACGATGATATCGATGCGTGGCTCAGTTTGGTAGAGCGCTGCGTTCGGGACGCAGAGGCCGCTGGTTCAAATCCAGTCGCATCGACGCTGAAGGAAATCCTTAACAACTTAAGGGTTTCCTTTTTTTGTGTGTATGTGTGTATAAGTCCCGGTCGCAGTGCACAGGACGCGGCGTGCAGGCACGCCGGCGGACATGTGCACTAGCGACGACAACAGGCATGAGCATGGAGTGACGCGTAAGCGTCATGGGAATGCGAATGCCTGTTAGGATTGCGGGAGCTGCGAAGCAGCGGAGCAATCCGACGGGACTTATACACGCCATCCGGACCGTCCCGAGTTTAGGCGCTGAATTTTAACATAATTTAGGCACATAAAAGCGGAATTAAGACACAGCGAATATCCTTGTCGCGTTACAATGAGTTCATCAGGCAGGAAAAACGAACACGTTTCAGGAGGAAATGGTGTGTGCGTATTACAGAATGCAAGGTGAATCATCTAACAAATCCGCTTGGCTTTGATATGCCGGCCGTCCGCGTATCCTACAATGTCGAGGATGCCGCGGGACGCACGCAGAAGGACGCGGAGATCCGTGTCGCGCTCGATCCGGATATGAAGCAGATCATTTTTGATACAGGCAGACAGGCGGATCTTTCCATGATCGGGACAGACCTCCCGATTGATCTTAAGCCGCGCACGCGGTACTACTGGGCTGTGACGGTCACGACGGATGCCGGTGAGACGGCAGAGTCGGACGTGAACTGGTTTGAGACGGCGAAGATGGACGAGCCGTGGAGCGCGAAATGGATCGCCTGCGACAAGGGCAGCCGCCATCCAATCTTCTTCCGGGACCTTGATCAGGCGTCGGCGTCTCTTGCGGCGGGAAAGCGCGTCGCAAGTGCGAGGCTCTACATCTCCGGCCTCGGTCTCTATGAGGCATATTTAAATGGCGAGAAGATCGGCGATGAGTATCTGACGCCCGGCTGCGACCACTATGACGCGTGGCTTCAGTATCAGACATACGACATCACGGACGAGTTCCGCAAGGGGCACGCGTTCTCGGTCCTTCTCGGCGACGGCTGGAAGCTGGGACGCTTCGGCTTCTATTCCGGTCTCGTGAAGGAAAATAAGGCTGAGGAGTACAGCCTGATCGCGGAAATACACATCACCTACGAGGACGGCACGGAGGAGACGATCGGCACGGACACGGACTGGAGTGTGAAGAGAAGCCGCATCACCTTCAGCAATATTTACGATGGCGAGCATGTCGATGACACGCTCCCGGAGACAAATGAGGAGTCCGTCCGCGAAACCTCGTACGACGGTGTTCTCACGGCGCGGTACAGCCTGCCGGTCAGATGCCATCAGACATTTCACGCGAAGCGGATCCCGAGCACGGCGGAGGGCGAGGTCCTTGTCGACTTCGGCCAGAATATGTCCGGTCTTTTCTTCCTTCATGTCCATGAGCCGGCTGGGACTGTCATCCGCCTGCAGTTCGGAGAAGTCCTGCAGGATGGTCATTTCTATAATGAGAACCTGCGCTCCGCGAAGGAAGAGTATGTCTACACGAGCGATGGAAATGAGCACATCCTGCGGCCGCATTTTACATTCTACGGCTTCCGCTATGTGAAGGTCAGCGGCATTCCGGACTTCCGCGAGGAGGACCTCAAGGTCCGTGCCCTCTACTCGGATGTGGAGGATACAGGCGTCATGACGACGGGGCACGCGAAGGTGAACCGATTGATTAAAAATGTGCGCTGGGGCGAGCGCTCGAATTTCGTCGATGTCCCGACGGACTGCCCGCAGAGAGATGAGCGCATGGGCTGGACCGGAGACGCGCAGGTCTTCTCACAGACAGCGATGTTCCTGAGCGACACATATGCGTTCTACCGCAAATACCTCCACGATATGGCGACGGAGCAGGCGGACCGGAACGGCTGCGTGCCGGACGTCGTGCCGGCCTTCGGGGTCAATTCATTTTCCGGCGTGTGGGGCGATGCGTGCTGCATCATTCCGTGGAACATGTACAAGGCGTACGGCGATCCGCACATCCTTGAGGAGCAGTACGACAGTATGAAGTCGTGGGTCGACTTTATCCGGAGAATCGACGGGGACAATCACAACTGGAGACGGCAGTTTGACTACGCGGACTGGGTCGCGCTGGACAGCCGCGTCCTGAAGAAGGACACGGTCATCGGCGGAACGGACGACGCATATATCAGTGATCTTTACTATTACAACAGTGCAAACCTCGTGGCGCAGGCGACGGCTGTGCTCGGACGCACGGACGACGCGAAGGAGTACGGCGCGCTCGCGGATAAGATCCGCACCTATCTGCAGGATGACTATTTTTCAAAGACGGGCAGATGCTGCTGCGACACGCAGACGGCGCAGGCGCTTGCGCTGACCTTTGATATCGCGACGAACCGCGCGATGACGGCCGAAATGCTGAAGACGGCGCTCATCCGCTCGGGCGGAAAGCTGCAGACCGGATTTACGGGAACGCCGTTCCTGTGCAGCTCGCTGTGCGACTGCGGCATGCCGGCGGCCGCCTATGACCTTCTGCTCAACGAGGAGTGCCCGGGCTGGCTCTATGAGGTCAATCACGGCGCCACGACCATCTGGGAGAGATGGAACAGCGTGGAGGAGGACGGCAGCATGTCCTCGACGGGCATGAATTCCCTGAACCACTACGCGTACGGCGCGATCCTGAACTGGATGGTGCGTTATGTCGGCGGCATTCGTCCGATTTGCCCGGGATACACAAGGGTGCGCCTCGAGCCGGTCGTGGATCTGAGACTTGGCAGTGCGTCGGTTTCCTAACGGTCAATCGCCGGAATGTACGCGCTCTCCTGGAAGATCAGCGGCGGACGGCACATCGAGGTGAAGTTTGAGGTTCCGTTCGGCTGCGAGGCGGAGGTTCATTTGCCGCAGATGACGGAGGAAGCGAAGAAGGCGCTTCTTCAAAATGAAGGAATCCGCGAAGTGGACGGCAAACTGCTCGCTGCGGCCGGAGCCTATGCCGTCTCGTATGACACGCCGCATGTTCTGACGCGCGTCTACACGGTTGATGATGAGATGCGGGAGCTGCAGGTGAGAAAGGACGTGGTCGCGGTGATCGATGAGATGATCCCTGACTTTGAGCATATTGACCTCGCCTACGGCAACCGGACGCTGCGGGACGTCGTGCTGAACCGCACGGGGGACCTCTACCGCGACAGACAGATCGACGCGGCGAACTTCCGGACAGAGGAGCAGCTTGAGGAGCTGAATCAGAGACTGGAGCAGATGTACAACTGAAAATACAGATGACAAATCATAAGCGCCGGGCGCGTTCGTTAATGGACGGACGTGCCCGGCGTTTTTTACAAATACGAACCGACGTTGTCAAAATGATCGTTCCCGAATAATTAATGAATTAAGCAATATACACAAATATCGATTGAATTGGTAAGAGAATATTGCTAAATATATAGGGATGTGCAAGGAAAAATTTGACATGGTGAGTGAAAAATGTTATATAGTAA
>JAZHVT010000030.1:0-20643 GCA_036453145.1 Eubacteriales bacterium | reverse complement strand
GATAGATAAACAGTACAAATATCTGTGCATATGTCCAGTTGTATGATCTTTACAGAAGCAAACCCACAGAAATTCGCGCGGTTGACGGAGCGGCGAATTCGGGCTACGATGAAGTTAAATATGACTAGTTACTTGTTGGTAATGCCCGCTCTGGCAGCGGGAAAGGCAGCAGGAGGTGCGGGATTTAACTTGAACAGACACGAAGCGCGGTACAAAAATACCTCCCGGAAAATGCAGGACGCAGCGGAGAAGCTCCTTACGGAGAAGGACTATGCGGACGTCACCGTGCAGGATATCTGTCGGGAGGCGCCCGCAAGCCGGACGACCTTCTACAGTCACTACGACTCGGTGCCGGACCTGTTTTATGACCTTCTGCGCCGGAAGGTCGGGGAGCTGTTTCAGTCAGAGGATGCGTCTGTCCGGATTGATCTTCCGGAGCTCATCGAGAAGGGACAAATGAAGACGCTGTCCTCCGAAAAGATCCTGATGCCGTTCCTTGCATTTGTTGAGAAAAATCAGACTTTGTTCCGCGCGATGGAGCGGACGGACCCGGTCCGCAGCCGAAAGGAGGAGAGTCGGCTCGAGGAGTATCTGTTCCGGCCGGTCTGCCTGCACATGCACATCACCGACCCGGACGACATCGATTACTTCTTTACATTTTTTATGAGCGGGTTTTTCAGCGTGATTTACCGGTGGGTTCGCGGGAACTGCCGCCGGCCGAAGGAGGACGTCTGCCGGATCATCCGCCGCTGCCTCGGGGATACCTGATCTGCCGGCTTCTGCTGCCTGCTCCGGGTGCGCATAAGCGGGAACCGATGCGTCCTGCTGAATTCATCACAAAAAAGGAGGTGCCCTATGACTGCATTTGAACGTGTGAAATCGGGAATCCCGTCGCTTGATGAGGCTTTTCACAACATCCGCCTCGGCGACAATGTCGTCTGGTCCGTCTCGGACCTTGCGGACTTCCGCGTCTTCATGGAGCCCTTTGTCCGTCAGGCGATCGCGGACGGGCGGAACATCATCTACGTCCGCTTCGCGTCGCATCCGCCGCTCCTTGAGGCACAGCCGGGGCTTACGATTGTGCCGGTTGAGCTCTCGCACCGCTTTGAGACGTTTACGCTCGCCGTCCGGCACCTCATTGAGAAGGAAGGGCGCGGTGCATTTTATGTGTTCGACTGCCTGAGCGAGCTGCAGACGGCGTGGGCGACGGACCTCATGATGGGAAATTTCTTCAAGCTGACGTGCCCATACCTCTTTGAGCTCGACACGGTCGCGTATTTCCCGGTTATCCGGGGCCGCCACTCCTATCAGGCGATTGCGAAAATCCAGACGACGGCACAGATCTTTCTGGATGTCTATGCGGAAAAGCATATGAACAGACCGGCCACAGATCAGAATCTGCAGCCTGACAGATCCGTGAGCACGTCCACTGAAAGCCATCATGAGCAGCCTGGTGCGGGAACAGGAGCCGCCGATTCAGGAAGGACCCGCACGCTCTATGTCCGTCCGGTCAAGATCTGGAACCGCTACTCGGACACGATGTTCCTGCTTCACGCCTATGACACGGGGACAGGCCTGTTTCGGCCGGTCGCAAGCGGCGTCGAGGTCTCCCGGTTCTATCAGATCATGGAGAAGGCGGGGCGCGAGGAGCGAAGCCACAATCAGGACAGCTGGACCCGCTTCTTTAACCGCGCGGAAATGAAATATGAGAGCGGACTTGACGTTTCGGAGGAGTGCTCGCGGATCTGCGACATCATGCTGACAAGAGACGAGAAGCTGCGCGTCATGATCAAGGAAAACTTCCGGCCCGAGGACTATTTTGAGATCCGCCGGCGGGAAATCGGCACCGGACTCATCGGCGGAAAGTCGACGGGCATGCTGCTTGCGCGGAAGCTCATTGAAAACAGGCGGCCGGACATCGCGTCCCGCCTGGAGCCGCACGATTCGTTCTATATGGGCGCGGACGTGTTCTACTCCTATATTGTTGACAACCAGCTCTGGGACCTCAGGGTCCGTCAGCGGACGCCGGAGGGATATTTTTCGCTCGCGGAGGAGTTTTCAAGCCGTATGCTCCGCGGCACGTTCAGTCCGGAGATGGAGGAGAAATTCTGCCGGATCCTTGAGTATTACGGGCAGGACCCGTATATTGTCCGCTCCTCGAGCATCCTTGAAGACGGCTTCGGCAATGCATTTGCCGGAAAATATGAGTCCGTCTTCTGCGTGAACGACGGAACCATGGAGGACCGCCTCGAGGAATTCGAGCGCGCGGTCCGCACGGTCTACGCGAGCGCGACGAACAAGTCCGCGCTGGACTACCGCCTGCACCGGGGACTTGAAAACCGCGACGAGCAGATGGCGCTGCTCATCCAGCGCGTGTCGGGGTCCCGGTATCACTCCTTCTTCATGCCCGCTGCCGCCGGTGTCGGCTATTCCGTGAGCCCTTATGCCGTAAGCGCGGGAAATGGCCGGAAGGATGAGGGCATGCTGCGCCTTGTCATGGGGCTCGGGACCGGCGCGGTCGACCGGAAAATGGGCTCCTATCCGCGGATCGTCCAGCTGAATGACCCGCGGCGCACAGCCGGGACGAGCGATGCGGAGCGCCACCGCTTCTCGCAGCAGCGGATCGACGTGATCAGCTTTATCGACAGCGCGGAGGAGAGCCTGCCGCTGTCGGACGTCGAGCCGGAGCTTCCATATTTCCTGAAGACAAAGCTGCTTTCGCACGACGGCGATGCTGAGCTCATGTTCGCAAACCGCGGCGACCGCCGGTTCGTCTGGTATGTGTCGTGCGACGGCATTGTGAAGCAGGATCTGCTCATGGACGATATGCGCGGGATTCTGTCTCTTCTTGAGACGTCCTACGGCAATCCGGTCGATACGGAATTTACGATCAATCTCTCGGACAGCGGCGACTATATGATCGATCTTCTGCAGTGCCGGCCGCTGCAGGTCGCAAGGAGCCACGGGACGGTTTCAATCCCGGAGAATCTCCCGGAGGATTCGATCCTTCTTGAGAGCACGGGAAGCTCGATGGGATTTTCGAGAAAGGAGGCGCTCGGGCTTCTCATTTTCATTGATCCGGTCCGGTATTATCAGTTGCCGTATCGGGAGAAATACGCCGTGCGCGATGCGCTCTCGAAGATCAACTGGTCCCTTCGCGGCGGGAAGACAAATGCGATGCTCTTTGCGCCGGGGCGGATCTGCACCTCGTCGCCGGAGCTCGGCGTTCCGTCTGCCTTTGCGGATATCAGCGAGATGCGCGCGATCGCCGAGGTCGCCGAGACGAAGGCCGGCTATCAGCCGGAGCTCTCATTCGGAAGCCATATTTTCCAGGACCTCGTCGAGGCGGAGATCTTCTACACGGCCGTGTTTGCCAATGAGCGGACGAGGATCTGGAGGCCGGAGATGCTGCGCAAGTTCCCGGACGTGACAGACCGGTTCCTTCCGGATCTGCCGGATGATCTCCGGAACGTCATAACGGTCTATGACGTATCGGAAAAGGCGTGCACGCTGTGGTATGATATGGTTAAGCAGAGGCTTGTCCTTGTGACAGAGAAAGCCTGAAAAGCAATCGATCGTTTCTTTGACCTGCTTTGCTGATCTGTGATGCAGGCCAGTGAAAATGAAGGGTTGTATTGGGAAATCAAGAAAGGAGGCTGGGCGATTCTCCTCTGAGTGAGACATGACTGTTCAATCGGGGGGCGCAATCGTCCATATGATTGATGAAATTTATTCATCTGGCGGATCTTCACCTCGGGAAGCGTGTGAACGGCTTCCCGATGCTGGAAGATCAGGCCTATATTTTAAAACAGATCCTGATGATCATCGACGAGGAGAAGGCGGATGCCGTCGTTATCGCGGGGGACATCTATGACAAGCCGATTCCGCCGGCGGAGGCCGTGAACCTCTTTGACGATTTTCTGGTCGGCCTCACGAAGCGGCACGTGCAGGTCTTTGCGATCAGCGGGAACCATGACTCCGCGGAGCGCATTTCCTATGCGGGGCGGATCCTTCGCGAGAGCGGTGTCCACATCTCGCCGCGCTTTCAGGGAGCGATTGAGCCGGTGACCGTCCGCGACGCGTACGGACCGCTCCATATCTATCTGATTCCGTACATCCATCCGTCGCTGGTGCGGCATGCATTTTCTTCTGCCGCGGGGGCTTCAGACAATTCCAAAGACGGGAGCCTCAAAGAACGTTCAGATCTAAGTCCTGCGAGAGCTGAAGCAGATACCAGCGGTTCCTCGGATGAAATCTCCGGAGAAGAGTCCGCATCCGCCGAAAATTCCCGGAGCGGGGAGCCGGGCGGACAGTCCGGAGCGGCGCTCACTCCGGAGAAAATTGCAACATGGACCGACGCGATGCGGTATCTCCTGTCCCGATCGGATGTCGATCCGATGGCGCGGAACATTGCGGTGGCGCACCAGTTTGTGACGTATGCGGGAACGCAGCCGGAGCTCTCCGACTCGGAGGAACGTCATATCGGCGGCCTCGACAACGTGGACACATCGGTGTTCGACGCCTTCGACTATGTGGCACTCGGCCATCTGCACGGGCCGCAGCGCGTCGGGCGCGATACGATCCGGTACGCGGGCTCGCCGCTTCCGTACTCATTTTCCGAGGAGCACCAGAAAAAGAGCGTTACGGTTGTTGAGATCAAAGGCAAGGGGGATGTCTCCTTCCGGCTCATTCCGCTTCGGCCGAAGCGCGTGATGAAGACAGTGCGTGGTTCATTTGCCGAGCTCACAGACAAAGCGTATACGGCGCGCCTTGATCCGGAGGACTACTACCATGTGATCCTGACGGATGAAGAGGATATTCCGAACGCGCTCGCGCGGCTCCGGACCGCATTTTACAAGAACCTCATGATGATCGATTACGACAATGCGCGGACAAATGCAGAGTCCGTGATCGAGTCGGAGGCGGACGAGCGCGAGAAGGAGCCGATCGAGGTGCTCGGCGAGCTCTATGAGAAGCAGAACGGACGGCCGATGACGGAGCTGCAGAGCTCTGTCGCGGAAAGACTGATTGATGCGATCTGGGAGGGAGAAGCGTGAGACCTGTAAAGCTTGTGATGTCCGCGTTCGGACCATACGCGGGCGAGGAGACCATTGATTTCGGGGCGCTCGGATCCGAGGGCCTGTATCTCATTACCGGCGACACGGGGGCCGGGAAGACGACGATCTTCGACGCGATCGCCTTTGCGCTGTACGGCGAGGCGAGCGACCGGAACCGCGAGAGCGGCATGCTCCGCTCCCAGTATGCGGAGCCCGGAACGCCGACCTATGTGGATCTTTCATTTTCCTGCCGGGGAAAGCTCTATGAGATCCGCCGGAACCCGCGGTATGAGCGGCCGAAAAGGCGCGGGGACGGAATGACGACGGAAAATGCCTCGGCTGCTATGACTGGGCCGGATGGCTTTGAACGAAGCGGCTACGGCGAGGTGACACAGGCCGTGACGGAGCTTCTTGGCATCACGCGCGATCAGTTCATGCAGATCGCGATGATCGCGCAGGGCGACTTCATGAAGCTGCTCCTGGCGGACACACAGACGCGCAAGGAGATTCTGCGGAGCATTTTCCACACGGGAAATTATGACCTGCTTGAGCGGAGTCTCCGCGAGGAGGCAAAGCACGCGTACGGAACTTATATGGCAGCCGGCAGCGAGCGGGAGGCATTCCTAAGGAGCGTAAACCCGGGCGACAATGCGGAGCTGAAGCAGGCGTGGACTGAAAAGGCCCTGACCGGACAGCTTTCATCGGAGGACGTTTCCGACCTCATCAGCCGGATCATCGAGGACGACCGCGGCAGGGAGCAGGCATATGGCAGGGAGCGCGATGCGTTAAATGAGGAGCGCGATCAGCTGAAATATGAGATCGAGGCGGCAAAGACGGCGGAGAAGCGGCGCCTTGAGCTGAGCGACGGACAGAAGCAGATGGAGCGCCTTGTCCATGAGAAGGAGTCTCTTGCAAAGGATCTCGACCTTGCAGGCAGGCAGCGCCCCGAGGCGGACAGGCTCCGCAGCGAGGCGGCCGTCGAGCTGAGCCGGCTTCCGGATTATGACCGGCTGGATCAGGGCAACGCGTCTTTAAAGGAGGCGCGCGATGAGCTCCGGAAGGCCGATGAGGAGCTGAAAAAAAAGACACGCACGCGCGAGGAAAATGCACGCGCGCTTTCGCGGGACGAGGAGACCCTGGCAGGCCTTGAGAAGGTGCCGCAGGATCTTATGGAGCGGCAGCATACGCTCGAGAATCTGAAGATCCGGCAGAAGGCCGTGGACGCGCTCCTTGGGGAGGTTCGCGAGGCGGAGGCGGCAGACGCTAAGGCCTCTGACCTGACCGGTGAGGCGGAGAAGCTTTCGCGAAAGCTTGAACAGTTCCGACAGGAAAATGAAGCCTTAAAAAAGGAGCGGGATGACCTTGCCGGCGCGCCCGCTGCCCTTGCACGGGCTGACGCGGCGCTTTCGGTCTGCCTTGCGCGGGCTAAGGCGCTGAAGGACCTGAAGGCAGGGCTTTCCCAGCGGGATGTTCTGCGGGAGACGCTCCGGAAGGATAAGGAGGCGCTGCTTCGGGAGCGGGACGCGGACGCGCGGCTCCTTTCCCTGATCGAGGGCTTTCAGAAGGACCGGAAGGCGCTTGAAAATGCCGACGCGGAGAAGGAAAGGGCGGCGGCCGCAGTATCCTCGCTCACCGCGCGTATGGCAGCGCTCACGGATCTTTCGAAGAAGGAGCAGGCACTCATCCGGGAGACGGAGCTTGCGAATCAGTTACTTCAGGAGGCAAAGCGGGCGCAGCAGGCG
Organism: Eubacteriales bacterium; assembly: GCA_036453145.1. Taxonomy (GTDB): domain Bacteria; phylum Bacillota; class Clostridia; order Lachnospirales; family Lachnospiraceae; genus Chordicoccus. The sequence goes on along the minus strand of JAZHVT010000030.1, from coordinate 13,844 downwards.
TCCGATGAGGCGTATCTTTCGTTCCGGGAGTTAAACGGGCGCTTTCTGTCCGGTCAGGCGGGCATTCTTGCCGCGCATTTGACGGACGGGCTTCCGTGCCCGGTGTGCGGGTCGCGGGTCCATCCGTCCCCGGCTGCCGTGCCGGCCTCGGTTCCGTCGCAGAATGAGGTTGAGAGCGCCGCGGCCCGGAGCAGCAGCGCCTCGAAGGCGGCGACGGAGGCGGCGCAAAGGCATGCGGCGCAGAGCATGAAGCGGGATGCGCTGAAGGAACAGATCGCGGGTCTCATTTCCGGCCTGAAGCGCGAGGCGGATGCCGACAGGCCGTGGCATACGGACGCGGAAATCAGTGACAATGAGGACCAGCTTGCAAAGGCGCGGGAGGCCTGCACGGCATGGGACGCAAAAATTGAACAAAGGAAGCGCCTTGCGGCGGAGCAGGCGGCTGCGGAAGCAGAGGAAGTGAAGCGAAGCGGGCGCGTTCTTGAGCTTGAGAAGGCCGTCGCATCGGGCGAGGCGGCATGCGCAAGGCAGGAGGAGGCCTGCCGGAAGGCGGCTGAGGCACTTGCGGCGGATGCGGAAGACCGAACAGACGGACCCCATGAGGCAGATGACGCATCCGGCAAGGAGGCAGCGGCATCTCTTCTTGATCCGTCGGGTCTTTCCTCGGCGATTGCGGCCAATACAGCCCGGGAGATGGAGCTCCGGAAATCCCTGCAGAACGAGACGGCCCGCCGCGCGCGTTATGCGGAGCTTCTTACGCTTCTTCCGGACCGCGAGGCAGAGCTTTCAAAGAGGGAGAAGGCGCTTGCGGACATGCAGCTTTCCGTCTCGGCGAAGAGAGCTTCGGCAGCGGGGCTATGGAAGAGTGCGGCCAGGGCGGCCGCTGATCTCTTTGGTATGGCAGCGGCCATTCCGGAGATTCCGCGCCTTGCGTGCGATGAGAAAGCAAAGCTTAAGATACTGGCCGGAAAGGCCGCAGGAGATATCGAAGACCTGAAGGCAAAGGATGAGCGGCGGAAGATCCTGCTTGCAGGAACGAAGACACGTGCGGATGCGATCAGCCTTCTGGACAAACAGATCGCGGAGGATTCGTCCGCCCGCAGCGCACTTGCGGCAAGGATTAGTGCGCTGACGGCAGACACGGAGCGCCTCACCGCCTCCCTTCCGTACAAGACGCGCACAAAGGCAGAGGATGCGGCCGCCGGCATGACGGCGCGGGCGGAGCACATCTTATCTGCCTGCCAGGCCGCAGAAGAGGCGCTTGCGGCGAAAAATGAGGAGATCCAGCTTCTTTCGGGTACGCTTGATACGCTGAAGAAACAGCTTGCAGAGACGCCTGCGTATGACAGGGCAGCTGCCGAACAGAAGCTCACGGATAATGCATCCCGCCAGTCGGTTCTCGATGCAGCGCGCACCCGGATTGTGGGAAGAATTGAGGGCAACCGCCACTGCCTCGAGGAGCTCCGTAAGTGTGATGCCGGTATCAGCGAAGCGGAGCAGCGGTACCGCGAGATCAGTGCGCTCTCGGCGACTGCATCCGGAAGCATCTCACAGGGCAAGGCCAAGGTCGAGCTTGAGACGTATGTACAGATGGCACTCTTTGACCGGATTGTCCGCCGGGCGAACCGCCGGTTTTCCATCATGACAGGCGGTCAGTACGATCTGCGCCGCAGTGATGTGGCCAATGCGGGGCGGCAGAGCCAGACGGGCCTTGATCTTGAGGTCATTGACCACTACAACGGGTCCGTCCGCAGCGTAAAGACGCTCTCCGGAGGCGAATCCTTCATGGCGTCGCTGTCGCTGGCGATCGGTCTCTCCGATGAGATTCAGTCACACGCGGGTGGGATTCGTCTCGACACGATGTTTATTGACGAGGGCTTTGGCTCGCTTGACCAGGATTCGCTTGATCAGGCGATGAATGCGATGCAGGGCCTGACCGAGGGAGGAGAGCGGCTCGTGGGAATCATTTCCCATGTGAGCGAGCTGAAGACCCGGATCGGGAAGCAGATCGTCGTCACGAAATCGAAGGAGGCAGGCAGCCACGCGAGGGTCGTGCTGAATGACTGAAAAGCAGGGCTGCCGGACACTCATTTGCTTAGGAGGTTTTGTGAGACGGATCCGGAACGTATTCTGGATGGGCTTCAGCAGCGGTATCCGAAGGCGGAGGTCGTGCTGACGCTCGGCGGGAACGGCTCGCGATTCCGCGGACGGTGCGGAGAGATCCGGCAGAAGGCATATCCGGTGCAGGCGGTTGATACGACGGCGGCAGGGGATACGTTTACAGGCTATTTTATCGCGGATTACTATACCTCGGGGGACGCAGGACACGCCCTTGACCTGGCATCCCGGGCATCGGCGATTGCCGTAACGCGGCTCGGAGCCGCTGAGTCCATCCCGGTGAAAGCCGATGTGGAAGGCTGGACCGAATAGGGAATGCTGTGAGAGCAGGATATGGCGTGCCAGGGGGATAGTATGCACCAGATCATCACGAATGGGAGGAAATTTAAATGGAACTGATCACTGACCGCCTGCTCCTTCGGGAGTGGGAAGACAGCGATGCCGCAAGGCTCTTTTCGTTGGCGTCTGATCCGGAGATCGGACCGGCCGCCGGATGGATGCCGCACACCTCGGAGGAGGAAAGTCTGTCCATCATCCGGACGGTTCTGAAGGTGCCGGAGACCTATGCGGTTATCCGGCGAAGCGATAGCCTGTTAATCGGTGCGGTGGGCTTACGGCTTGGCAGGGATTCCTGTTCAGAGAAGCAGGACGAACCGGAGCTTGGCTACTGGATCGGCCGGGAGTACTGGGGGCAGGGGTATGCGACCGAGGCAGGGAGAGAGATGATCAGGCATGCCTTTGAGGACCTCGGAAGCAGGGCGGTATGGTGCTGCTATTACGAGGGAAATGACCGCTCGAAACACGTGCAGGAGAAGCTTGGCTTTACCTATGTCCGGACAGATCCCGAGGGCGAGACGCTCCTCGGGTTTACACTTCCGGAGGTTTTGAATGTGCTTAGAGCAGGTCAGATGGACTCAATGATGAGCTGAGGGGACCTGCATGGAAGTCACCAGTCTGCCCGGATCAGTCATTGACAGATGGTGTCAAGAAGACACAGGAATTCTTGGCTGATGACAGAAATAAGGAAAAAGTCATACAATTGGGAATAGCCGTTGCCGAAAAGGCTATTCGAGCAAAATGGGGGAATGACATCGGAGATGCGGTTAGTAACCTGCTGAGAAACAGGAAATGATGCAAAGTATCATAGGGAGAATCGATTTGTTCGGATTGATAAAAGAGAAAACGCTGGAAAACTTGCCCGGCAACGCGGAATACTATCATATTGACCATATAAAGGCGCTTCCAAAGAGCCCGCTTTCCGGAAAACGAATTTTGTTTCTGGGCTCGTCTGTGACATACGGTGCCTGTTCACTCGGCACTTCAATGGCGGATTATATAGGCGTCCGCAATAGCTGCACAGTCGTGAAGGAGGCCGTCAGCGGAACGACGCTCGCAACGGCGAAGAAAAATTCTTACGTGGAGCGTCTGAAGAGGATCGATACAAATCAAATTTTTGATGCAGTGGTCGTACAGCTCTCGACGAATGACGCTACGCAGAAAATTGCAGTCGGAGAGCCTCAGGAACCGTCTGATATGGCAAATTACGATACAGACACGGTTTGCGGTGCCATCATGTGGATCATTCGCTACTGCAGGAAAACGTGGAACTGCCCGGTGATTTTCTACACAGGGACATTCTTTGACAACGCGCGCTATCAGCAAATGGTGGACGATCTTCTCTGGAATAATCAGGAAATGCGAGCTGTCTCGGACAAGGATTATACGCTCTACATGCACGATCCCATTCATCCGACACAGGCTGGGTATCTTCTCTGGTGGACGCCGAAATTTGAAGAATATTTGGATCAGTATTTGGATAGTTAACCCTGTTTATAAATGGATTATGGATTTAGCAAAATAAACGAGCGCGCAAAAAGAAGAGTAGTTTTAGCGAAATTTATTATAGCGTAAAAGATCACTTTTGCGCTATAATAGAATGAGATTAAACCGAAAGCCCCGGATTCCATCTATTTTAGTTTTTTGAGACCCCTGGAGCTTTCGACCTGCAAAATTTATTTGATCAATTATCAATTGTTTTGCATACAGATTCACATGTGTTCTGCAAATCAAATGCAGAAATTTTTTGCATACATTTTTTATGAAAGGATCATGATCGATGGCATCAGAATCTTACGAAGTCACGCGTTTGCGTCGTCAGGAACAGGCGCTCGATAAACTCATCGACGACATGCCGCCGTGCATTCAGTCGGTCCTTATGGAAATCCGTCTGGACTGCCGGCCGGGAACGGTCCTTGACTATGCCAGGGATACCCACGAGTTCCTGCTGTACCTGACAAAGGCAAATCCTACTTTAAAAAACGTAAAGCCAAAGGATATCTCTGTGGAGGCCCTGTCCTCCCTGACTGCCGACGATGTAAATGAGTTTTTTAGCAGCTGCCGCACCTATCGGACACCAAAAGGTGCCATACGGGAAACCGGTAAATTCCGGCTCTCCAGTATCCGCTCTTCTCTGTCCGTCGTATTTAATGGATTGTATACAAAAGAGATTATCACCCGGAACCCGGTGGCCGCTGCCGTCCGGTTCCATATTCCGGCCAAAAAGACGATTGATGTACTGGAAAAAAAGGAAGCAAAAAAATTGCTGAATGCCGTCGAAAATACAGACCTCGACAGTCCGAATGCCGCTGCTCGTTCAAAACGTACTGTGCTCCGGGATACGGCGATTGTCACGCTGCTTTTAAATTCCGGGGTTCGAATTGCCGAGCTGGTCGGACTTGACGTCTCTGATGTCGATTTTGACAATGGCTGCATCTATATCATCCGGAAAGGCGGTGCGCCGGACAAGGTGTATCTGAATGATCAGACTCTGGGGGTTTTGAAGGATTATATCGATCTCGAACGCCCTGCTTATTCAGATGGCGGAAAGGAAACCGCCCTGTTTCTCTCCAATCGGAAGAAACGCATGGCTGTCCGATCGATCCAGGAGATGCTGAAAAAGTATGGCTCTTCTGCCCTCCCGTCCCGCCGGCATTTGTCTCCCCATACACTCCGCCGAACGTATGGAACGGCGCTCTATGAGGCTACGGGCGACCTGAAGAATACACAGGCGGTTCTTGGTCACACAGATGTTCGAACAACTTCGAAATACTACGTCAGGGAATCCGATATTCGAAAAGAACAGAGTGGGCGGAAAAACTTATTTGATATATAACTAACAATACAGAAAATATTTGAAGCAATTCAGCTAATTAGATCGAATATCTTCTTTAAACCTGCATCATGTAAAAAATGAGCATCCCCAGCACGCATATGGCAAAGAACCCTCTTCTGAGCGTTCGTCCGTATACGCTGAGCAGGATCTGCCCACAGGACATGCGCGCTGAAAACGGACCCGCATCGCCCAGGTGCTTCCTGACATGAAAGTCGGTGATCACATGCTCCCTCCCCATGCTGCAGACCGTCACATCCGGATCCGCAAGCAGCAGATGGATGGGCCTCCGGTAGTCGGGCGTTCTAAAGTCAAAGCCGCTTCCATCGATAAAGCGGATTGTGTAAATATAATGATTGAAATATACATCCCTTCCATGGTAACGCTTCTTATGAGTGACAGTCTCAATATCAATGATCCTCCCTGGCGCCTTCTGCCCCGAGCGGATCAATTGTGTCCGCCTGGCACGGGCGGTCAGCATGGCCGGGATCTCTTTCCCTTCGATTCGATTGATCAAAAGGCACGCGGCCGCAAACAGTGTCGCAAGGACAGGGTCCATGCAATGGTACGCAACGGACACAAGTAATATTCCGTACCACATGACAGAAAAAGACACATTGACAAGGATATCCTCAGGATCCTCAACGGCCGTCTTGAATTGTTTTTTCCGATAACGGATTTGATCGCTCTGATTGTTCATCGCGCATACCATCTGCCCTTTCTATCACATACCATTATAGTATAGCACGGATATTTTTCTTGTACGAGAACGCTCATTTGCAGTGCTTCTCAAGCATATATTCCTGCCAACATCACACTAAATATTGCTCCTGCCCGGGTAGGCCGTCACGGGATCGTGCGCACAAAGGGGATTCATTTTTATTTTGATGACGGAACGCCCTATTATGGATTCGGAACGACTGTCTATGCGCTGATCTCACAGACAGACGCATTAATCGATGAGACGATGGATACCTTAAGGCATGCGCCGTTTAACAAGATTCGCATCTGTGTATTTCCGAAGCATTATGAATTCAACAATAATGATCCTCAGCATTACGCCTTTGAGAAGACGAAGGACGGTCACTGGGACCCGTCGCATCCCTGCTATGCATTCTGGGATGCCTTTGAGAAGAGACTGAAGCAGCTCTTCGACCTTGGCATACAGGTGGACCTCATTCTGTTCCATCCATACGACCGCTGGGGATTTGCGAATATGCCGCAGAAGGACAATCTCATTTATCTCGATTATCTTCTTCGCCGGCTCGCTGCGTTCCCGGCTATGTGGTGGAGCATGGCAAATGAATATGATCTCTGCGCGGCCAAGAGTGACGATGACTGGCACGAAATCGAGCAGTTCATCGCAGACAACGATCCGTATCATCATCTGCTCTCCAATCACAACTGCTTTCAGCCCTATGATGCCAGCAGAGAGAATATCACGCATATGTCCTGGCAGACCAAGCAGCTCTCCCGGATCCCGGAAATGCAGAAAAAGTACGGGAAGCCGGTCTGCATTGATGAGTGCTGCTATGAGGGAAATCTTCCGGACCAGTGGGGTGCCATTACCGGAGAGGAAATGACGGCCCGGTTCTGGAGGGCCACGGTCCGCGGCGCACTCTGCACGCATGGCGAGACCTTCTATCCGGATGAACAGGAAATTGTCTGGTGGGCCAGAGGCGGAAAGCTGGTTGGCAAGAGCCCGGCCCGCATTGCATTTCTGAGACAGATCATTGAATCGCTCCCGGCTCTGCTTGAGCCGCAATCGGCCGGCATGGGCTCCTTGCTGGACACATTTGCCAGCCTGTCCCCGGAGCAGATTGACCAGTATCTGGATCAGCAGAAGGTTCCGGCAGAAAACTGCTTCATCATCAAGAAGGTCCTCCGCATGAGTCCGGAAGAAGTATACCGCTATGTGGCCTGTGAGACCGAGGTAGATGGTAAAACGGCCGACGAGAGCGTCATCCTTCATTACTACGACATTCAGTGCAGCTGCAAGGCTCTGATGGAGCTTCCGGAGGGAAAGACATACCGTCTCGACGTCATTGATACCTGGAACATGACCCGGGAGACCGTGCAGCATGACGCATCCGGCAAGGTATGGGTCGATTTGCCGAGCCGTCCGTGGATGGCAATTCTTGCTGTGCAGGAAAATGAGTAAAAGCCAGGCAGAAAAATCCCACGTCCAGGCGTCTAATGGCGCCTGGACGTGGGATTTTTTATAATGATCGATCAGTCATGTGCCGCCTCTTATTTCTCGGCGATGACCTCGACCTCGCATTTTGCTCCCTTGGGAAGCGCGCTGATGCCTACGCATGACCGGGCGGGTTTCCCTGTGAAGTACTTTGCGTAGATCTCGTTAAAGGCCGCAAAATCCCCGATGTCAGTGAGGAAGCAGAGGGTCTTGACCGCCTTCTCCGGGCTGGTGCCGGCTGCTTCCAGTACGGCGCAGAGATTTTTCATGACCTGCTCCGTCTGCTCCTCGATCGTATCTCCGACCAGGTTTCCGGTGGCCGGATCCAGGGCGATCTGGCCGGATGTATAAATGAGGCCATTCACCTCCGTTGCCTGAGAATACGGGCCTACTGCGGCCGGAGCCTTGTCTGTATGAATGATCTTCATGTTCATTTTCCTCCTGCAATTGGAAATTTGGTTTGTTCTCCATCAGTATATGCCGCCGGGAATTCGGGAGGCAACAGGAAATATTGCCTCCCTTTCCCTTGACCAATACTTCTCACGCCTTTTCCGGGAACGGATCATCGATCGAGCGAAGCGTCCGGAACTGCCCGGTCAGGGCTGTATACGATACTGTCTTGTTAAGAAGCCCCGGTCAACGACAGTTGCCGGGGGTGTATCATGTCCAGAACAGATTGAGGAACAGGTTCACGACCGTCATGCAAATGACTGTGATCAGACTGCAGATGACCAGGTGTCCGAGAAGTCCCAGGAAGCCTGACCATGCATAGGGCAGGCTGATCCCAAGGAACGGAATGATGAGCTTTCTCTCAAACAGCATAGCGTAGAACATGAAGAAACAGTACAGATACTGAAGGCCGTGGAGCGGGCAGAAAAACAGAGACAGGTACTTCCGTCCGGCCCGTTCCGGCAGGCCGGACGAGACCGCTCTCTTCACCGTTGTTCCCGTACAGAGAACAGCCAGTAACGTCATGATCAAACAGACGATCAAAGACTCTCCGCGCGTATGCAGGCAGAGAAATGTCCCGCCGCCGTAAACAAGAAGATCCAGAATCAGCCACAGTGCCATACGTTATCTCCTTCCATCAGAAACCGGCTTCAGTTCCTCTCCCGGATCCCGATCTTGTATTCATTTCCGTAGAGGCCGAGCATAAAGAGCTTATGCTGACTGAAATCAAAGCCGTCGAGCAGCTCCGTCTTTCCCTCCGGTGTCGTGATCGTGACGTCGTGGAACAGGAAGGAATTGGCATGCTGCTCCTTGAGGAGCTTCCGCGCCTTCGTCGCGACCATGCCGTAATAGACGACCTGCTTATCGGGCATCACGTAGTCAGGCTTTCCCGGATTTGAAAAGGAAGCCTGCTTCCCGTCGACATTCGTGAGGTCCGACGCAATGTAAAATGCACCGCCCTGGAACAGGCGGTCCTTCTCCCCGTTCTGCGGGAAGCAGAAAAATCCGGTTTTCACCTTTTTTGTCTCGCCGCTGTCGTCCACAATCTCATCGGACATGCGGCGGACCGAATAAGACTGCCCGTCAAGCATAAGGCCTTCCGAGTAGAGTGAGTTGAGAAGGTCGGTCAGAAAGTCCGTGCCTTCCTCCTCGATTTTCTTTTCAAACGCGTCTATAAAATCCATATAGGCCATAAAAATCACTCCCTTATTTCCTTAGTCAGCAGTCCATAGCATTCCGGCCGCCGTGTAGCAAGGTACGGCATCTTCTTCTGCCACCTGTCCGAGTCAGCAAGGTCGATCCGGCATGTCACAAGCTGCTCCCGCTTATCCGCGAGGCACACAAGATTCCCGCACGGATCCGCCACGATCGATTCGCCGGCAAATTCAACCCCGCCTTCACGGCCGGTCCGGTTGCACATCGCGACAAAGACCTGATTCTGCATTGCCTGCACGCGGATCTCCCAGGCAAACAGCTCAAGCGGCTCCGCAGTCACATTGGCCGTCGGGATGATGACAAGGTCTGCGCCCATAAGCGTGCACAGCCGGATGCTCTCCGGGATGTGCCGGTCATAGCAAATGACAATCGCGACCTTTCCAAACGGGGTGTCGAAGACCTTAAAGCCGTCATCCGACGGCGTGTAGTAATCCTGCTCGTAGAACTGCGGGGCCTCAGCGACATGGACCATCTTCGAGATTCCCTCAATCGTCCCGTCCGGCCGGATAAAGAGCGAGGCATCATACGGCTTTCCATCGAGACTTAGATAAACGTTCGGAGACAGGTAGAGGTGATTTGCACGGGCCATTTCCTGCAGGCAGCGGACATAGACCGAATCAGTCCCAAGGCACCAGGACTCGATCTGTCCGTCCGGATAGTGGTCCTTCGTGTACTGAGGGAAGAAGTGCGTGAGCTGAATCTCCGGGAAAAATAAAAGATCACAGCCCTTCGCGGCTGCCTCCCTGCAGAAGGCCTCCGCGTGTCCGAGATTAACGTCCATATCATCTGCCATACTCATCTGCGCCATACCGAGCTTCATCGCATTTTCCTCGCACTTTCTTAAGCTTTCAGGACGTATGATACCCAACCTGTGACACCCAAACAGGACACCCAAACCGACATCCGAACGTGCTCACCGCTCGCCGTAGTCTGATGAATTGTGAACAGTAACCAGGTCGTCAGTAGCTGATCATACAAAACTGCTAGTGAATTGCAATAATTAATCGTTACATTAATAATAGCACAGCTCAAAAAAATGGTACAGATACAAAAATGACCGCCGAACTCGACGGTCATTGTGACAAAAGTTATCTATTCACTTTCGATCTCTCCCTCTCATTGGCCTGCTCGACCTTGAGACGGACGAGTACAAGTGTGATCAGAAGGTTGAAAATCATCGGAAGCCACAGGTACATGACGTGCAGCATCCGGACACATGAGGCAGGCTGCGCAGTCGCGTTCTGCACATAGCCGCTTCCGGCGAGCAGCCACCCGGCGATGGCTGTCCCGAGTCCGCCGCCGACCTTTGTGCCGAAGGACGTGCAGGAATACATGGTGCCGTCGACCTTCCGGCCTGTCGTAAGACGCGTATATTCAGACGTCGTCGCGATCAGCGCGTTCATGTCGCCCTGCAGCGGGCTCATGCCGAGCGCTGCAACGGCCGTAAACAGGAGCATGAGCGGCACACTGCCGATATATCCGGCGATGACGACGCCGAGCCGGCCGGCTGTGCCGACCATGTAGCCTGTAAGGTTCAGGCGGTACATGCCGTGAAATTTCTGGACAAGAGCCGGCGTGAGCACGAGGCCCGCGATCATCGGGATATTGATTGCCCACGAAAATGTGCCGAAGAGCTTCTCATTTCCGAGGACGTATTTCATGTAGTAGATGCCCATGCCGAGCGTCGCCGTATAGAGCTGCATGAGGAGATAGACGCCGCAGATCATGAGGAAGTATTTGTTGCGGACAAGGATGCGGAACGCGTCGATGAGGCGGTAGCTCTCTTCCTTTCTGCTCTCTTTTCCGTCCGCCAGCTCCTCATCGGAGAGCTCCCGCACGGAAAATGCAGACAGCGTGTTCGCGATGACGCCGATCACCGCGTAGACGATGGCCACCGTCCGCCAGGCAGCGGCGCCTCCGCCAAGCTTTGCGACCCAGCCGACGGTGAGTGCCTGGATCAGCATGTTTGTCCCGAACGCGAACATGAACCGGATCGAGCCCATCTGCACGCGCTCCTCATTGTTTTTCGTGACAAGCGCCGTGAGGGCCGAGTACGCGATATTATTTGCGGTGTAGAATCCCGCATTGAGCAGCGTGTACGCGATGAAAAACCAGATGTACTGCGCCGTTTTTCCTATGTCTGCCGGGACGCTGAAGATCGCGACGAGGCACACGGCGCATCCGAAGTAGCCGTAGAACATCCACGGTCTTGCCTTCCCCATCCGGCTCTTTGTCTTGTCGATCATCGCGCCGAAGAAGATGTCGCTGATGCCGTCGAACACCTTCGACACCGCGATCAATACGCCGACAATTCCCGCATTCAGGCCGACCGTGTCGGTCAGGAAAATCATGACAAACGCCGCCAGAAGCGCATACACGACATTTCCTGCGATGTCTCCGCAGCCGTAGCCGACCTTGTTGTACCATTTCAAGTATCTCTTTTCTTCCATGATCCGTTTCCTCATATGAATATTTTTATTCTTTTTCAGATGTGTCACACATCCATCAGGCCTGTTTTTGTGGTTTTTATACTACTGTTATCACAAGGATTTGTACATAAAGGATACTGGACAGGACATGCACAAAATGATACGATTCGTTACCGGGAAGCTTTCTATGGAGGTCCGTTCTATGTATCTCAACTCAGGATATCTGCACAATTCAGCCATTGACTTCAAGGACAAGAGCCGTCCGCTCATCGTCGGCAGCTGCGGCACGTATCGTCTGAAGACGCGTCCGAAGCTTCCGACCTATCGTCCGCGCGGCCGCGTCGACTATCAGATCATTTACATATGCGCGGGGAAGGCGCATTTTCATTTTGGAAATGAAGAAAATGACACCATCGTCACGGCCGGTCATATGGTCATTTTCCGCCCGAAGGAATTTCAGAAATATGAATATTACGGCGCAGACAAGACGGAGGTGTACTGGGTTCATTTTACAGGCGGGAATGTCAAGAATATCCTGCGATCTTACGGCATTTCGGATGATATGAGGGTGCTGTATGTCGGGACCTCACCCGTATATGCAGAGCTGTTTAAGCGCATGATCGAAGAGCTTCAGCGCTGCAGGGACGACTATGAGGAAATGCTGACAATTCTGCTGCGGGAGCTGCTGATCACGATCCATCGGGAGCTGAAGAAGGAGCGGCGTCTCTCCGATCCGTATCTTGACCATGAGATGGACCTCGCGGTCCGGTACTTTGGCGAGAACTACAGCAGCGACATCAGCATTGAGGACTATGCGAGGTCGCGCGGCATGAGCATCAGCTGGTTTATCCGCAGCTTCCGGAGATATACGGGCACGACGCCGATGCAGTACATTCTGAATGCCCGCATGACAAATGCACAGATGCTCCTCGAGACGACGCAGTGCCCCGTGTCCGAGATCGCGCGCATCGTCGGCTATGACAATCCGCTGTACTTCAGCCGGCTCTTTCATCGGCAGCGGGGCTTCTCTCCGTCTGCGTTCAGGAAGCAGCTGGATGATCAGAAGAATGCCTGATTACGAAATGGCCTCATCCATGCATTCCCGGGATCAAGGTATGCTTTACTTTTTGTTCTCATCATTCCAAGAATGCTTTACTTATGAAGGATGATATTATAAAATAAGTAAAGTATAGTTTGGAGGTTTACATGTACGACTATTCTGGTTTAAATACAAGGCTTACTTCACGAGGGCTCCGAAAAACAAATCTCTGTTCACTGCTCGGCATTTCATCCCGGACAATCGCCAAAATAAATCGCAATGAAAAGGTGTCTATGCCTACGCTAAGAAAAATTTCAGACTTTCTGAATTGCGAGCCGGATGATTTGTATCGCATTGTATCGGACAATCCGGTTCTGCAGGCGCTGCGTGATGAAAAAGAGGCTCAGGTATCAGGAGGAATCTATCATGAATTGCAAGTGCGCATGACGTATAATTCCAACCATATGGAGGGAAGCCGCCTGACGGAGGAGCAGACACGGCTTATTTTTGAAACAAATACCATCGATGCGGGAGATGGAGTCCTGGTCGACGATGTTCTGGAGACGGTTCATCACTTTCGAGCAATCGATTATGTAATCGATGTGGCTGAAGATCAGTTGACAGAGGATGTGATTAAAAAGCTGCATTTCATTTTAAAACATGATACAAAAGACTCGCGTCTTCCATGGTTTGCCGTTGGTGAATATAAAAAGCGGGCTAACATGGTTGGCGGGCATGAAACCGCAAAACCAGGGGAAGTACATGACCGGGTTTCTGCACTTCTTGAGTCATATAATGTTATACGTAAGATAACACTCGAAGACATTATTGCATTTCACGCAGAGTTTGAATATATCCACCCGTTTCAGGATGGAAACGGACGAGTCGGTCGTCTGATCGCTCTGAAAGAGTGCCTGCATCATAATATTGTTCCGTTCCTGATTGAGGACAGCAAAAAGTCCTTCTACTATCGTGGCCTTGCAAATTGGAGACAGGAAAAAGGTTGGCTGATTGATACGTGTCTGGATGGACAGGATACGGTTAAGGAGCTGCTCGATCAGTTGGAAATTCCGTATCAGTAATTGTGGTTTAGCAAGGATTATTAGTTGTGTAGGCTCAGATTATTTGCCTTTCATAATATTTAGTGTGTTTGTGTTGATATTTATAAATTGCGCATATATAATGATATAAAGAAATTACTGGACCAAACAGATGAAACGTCCCTTTTCC
>JAZHVT010000029.1:0-22304 GCA_036453145.1 Eubacteriales bacterium | reverse complement strand
TTCGAGAGATTTTACAAAAAATCAATGCTGACAAAAATTTAGGGTTCGTCCTCAAATTGGGCTGTTTTATACCTGACGTTCCAAAATTCCATTGTGTTCATCGAAGAAATCCAGTATGTTTATCGTACGTGCAGATTTAAACTGCATGAGGTTTGTGCGCACATTTACTGGCGGAGGCAGTGCGGCAGGCTGGCTGAAAATGATATCAGCATAACCTATAACGACGGAGGTAAGGGAATGCAGAGAGCACTGCAGGAGGAAACGCTTCGCCTGACCAGGGAAATTCTGAGAACATATTGGAGCGGAGACATCACTGAGCTCCGGACATACGCGCATCCCGCCATACAGTGGATCGGAACGAGAGATCAGGAGTATACGCATGGAATTGAGGAATTTCTGGATTATCTCGGACGCAAGAGAGCCCAGATTCCGAAATTCGATATGGAGGATGAACAGTTCGAGGCTGTCTGGAGTGATGAGACCGCCTGCGCAGTGGCAGGCAGATATGTTCTGAGAAAGAAATCGGAGAATGAAGCTGAAGGAAGACTGATCGACCGGCACCGGGTCACATTTATCTGGGAGATGTCAGCTTCCGGTCTGAAGATCATTCATATTCATATGTCGAGTATTCTCTATATTCAGGATTCCGGTGATGACTTCGCGCAGAAGGCCGAAAAAGAGGCCATGCAGTACATGCAGAAGTACTTTCCTGACAGAGAGATTGTTCCGCGCGTATCGTTCAAGGACACGAAGAATACGACCTATCTTCTCGATTTTGCAGATATATATTACGTCGAGGCGGACCGGAACTATACGGTGATCCATCGTGCGGACAAGGGGAGCGATATACGGATACGGGAGAGCCTGACAAAAGTCATGTCGAGGCTTTCGGACGATTTCTTTATGATCAGCAGAAGCTGCGCGGTCAATCTCTTTTACGCGCAGAGGCTGGACGGAACGGTTCTCACTATGGTTGAGGGAACCCAGTTGGCGGTATCAAACAGCAAGCGCCAGCAGCTGGCTGAGATGATGCAGAGACAGTTTGCATCGGACCATTCGGAAAATTAAGGAAAAGGCGATACATCAGAGCAGGACAGGTTTATATGTAATCTGTCTGTGGTTGATGCATCGCCTTTCCTTTTTGTGCAGCCCATCCGCATTGAGAAATATCTGTCCGTCTGGTATACTTAGCCGGATGAAAGACCGCCGGGATTCACATACGCGGTCTTATTTTGGCGTGTAAAGGAGACAATATGTATATTATTGCAGGACTCGGCAATCCGGGAAGACAGTATGACGGGACCCGGCACAACATGGGCTTTGACGTGGCGGACAGACTGATCGATGCGTACCGGATTCCACAGTCGGGACAGAAATTTCACTCGCTCTGCGGAACGGGAATGATCGGCAGTGAGAAGGTTCTGATCATGAAGCCGCTGACATACATGAACCTGAGCGGAAATGCAATCCGTGAGGCGGTGGATTTCTATAAGCTCGACCCGGAGACGCAGCTCATCGTGATCAGCGACGACATTGATCTCGAGCCGGGCCACATCCGCATCCGGAAGAAGGGGAGCGCGGGCGGCCAGAACGGTCTGAAGAATATCATTCAGCAGCTGGGGACAGACTGCTTTGTCCGCGTGAGAGTCGGAACGGGCGCAAAGCCGCAGGGCTGGGACCTCGCGGACTGGGTGCTTGCGCATCCGTCAAAGGAGGACCGTGCGCTGATCGATGAGGCACAGGAGCGGGCGATGAAGGCGGTCGCCTGTATCGTGACGGACGGCGCCGATACGGCGATGAACCGGTACAACGGCTGAAGAACAGGAGTGTATGAAGAAGAATCTGATATTTACGGAGCCTCTGAAGGAGCTCGCGGATTATGAGACTGTCCGCGAGAACATGAGGCGCGTGACGGGCATCATTGCGGTCTCCGGGTGTGTGGAGGCGCAGAAGGCGGAAATGGTCGCCGGACTCGGCGCAGATGTGCCTGTGTCGCTCGTTGTATCTGAGAATGATCTCACAGCGAGGACGATCTATGAGAATGTCCGGTTCTACGACCCGGACGCGCTCCTGTATCCGGCCAAGGACCTGCTCTTCTATCAGGCGGACCTCGCGTCCAATGAGCTCGACAGGCAGCGCATGGAGGTGTTCCGGGCTCTGCTGGAGCGGGACAGTGTGACACTTGTCCTGCCGGTGACTGCGCTGATGGACTTTGTCACGGCGAGATCGGCGCTCGGCGCGCAGCTGATTTCATTTGCGACAGGAGATACCCATGACTTTGAGACCGTGAAGAAGGAGCTCGTCATGCTCGGCTATGAGCGCTGCGCGGCGGCGGAAATGCCGGGCCAGTTCTCATTTCGCGGGGATATTCTGGATATCTGGCCGCTGACGGAGGCGCATCCGGTCCGGATCGAGTATTTCGGAGATGAGATCGACAGCATGCGGATCTTTGACCCGGAGACGCAGCGGTCGATCGAGAATATCGAGAGCATAACAGTGTATCCGGCCAATGACCACACGGGCGCCGCGGCGCCGTTCATTTCCTGGTTTGGCGTGAAGGACACGGAGATTTTCCTCGATGATCCGAATCGCATAGCGGATGCGGCACATGCGGCGGTGACGGAGCTTGCGGAGAGCGTGAAGAACCGGGCGGCGCAGGGCGGCTTCGATATGAAATCGGTACCACAGATGCTCACGGACAGTGAGCTTCGCGCGCGTCTCTCGGGCATGCACTGTGTCGCGATGTCGACGCTCGACATGCGGCGCGAGGGCTGGGAGATCGCGGGTGAGTACGCGCTCTCCGTGCAGGCCGTCGCGACGTACAACAACAGTGTCGAGCTTCTCGCGGACGATCTGCGCCGGTATATGAAGAAGCGCTACCGCGTCGTCGTGCTGTCATCGTCGCCCTCGAGAGCAAGGCGTCTCGCGCAGGGCCTCTCGGATATGGACCTGCCGGCTGTCTTTCTCTCCGCGGAATCGGAGCAGAGACCGCTTGAGCCGGGACAGATCGCCGTCATGTACGGGCACGCGTCCCGCGGCTTTGAGTACCCGCAGATCCGCTTTGCGGTGATCTCGGACTCGGACATTTTTGGTGGAAAGCACAGGAAGAAGCGCAGGAAGCGTCAGGAGTACAGTGGAAAGAAAATCTCGAGCTTCTCGGACCTGTCCGTCGGCGACTATGTCGTGCACGAGGACCACGGCCTCGGCATATACCGGGGAATTGAGAAGGTCGAGGTGGACGGCGCGCTCCGCGACTACATCAAGATCGAGTACAGCGGAAGCAATCTCTATATTCTCGCGACGCAGCTCGACAAGCTGCAGAAGTACGCGGGCTCTGAGGCCGCGAAGCCGAAGCTGAATAAGCTCGGCGGCCAGGAGTGGGAGAAGACAAGAAGCCGCGTGAAGGCGTCTGTTCAGGGAATCGCGAAGGAGCTTGTCGCGCTCTACGCGGCGCGCGAGCAGAAAAACGGCTTTGTCTACAGCCCGGATACCGAGTGGCAGCGGGAATTTGAGGAAATGTTCCCGTACGAGGAGACGGATGACCAGCTGAAGGCGATCGAGGACACGAAGCGGGACATGGAGAGCACAAAGATCATGGACCGTCTGATCTGCGGCGACGTCGGCTACGGCAAGACGGAGATCGCGTTGCGCGCTGCGTTCAAGGCCGTGCAGGACGGCAAGCAGGTCGCGGTGCTCGCGCCGACGACAATTCTCGCGCAGCAGCATTTTAATACGTTCACGCAGCGAATGAAGGAATTTCCGGTCCGGGTGGACCTTGTCTGCCGCTTTCGGACAAAGCAGCAGATCGACCGGTCTCTGAAGGACCTGAAAAACGGCCAGGTCGATATCGTGATCGGCACGCACCGCCTCCTCTCGAAGGATGTGAAATTCAAGGACCTCGGGCTTCTTGTCGTCGACGAGGAGCAGCGCTTCGGCGTGAAGCACAAGGAGCGGATCAAGCAGATGCGCAACAACGTCGATGTGCTGACGCTGACGGCGACGCCGATCCCGCGGACGCTCCATATGAGCCTCATCGGCATCCGCGATATGAGCATTCTGGAGGAGCCGCCGCAGGACCGCGTTCCGATTCAGACCTATGTCATGGAATTCAATCCGGAAATGGTCCGCGAGGCCATTTCGCGCGAGATGGCGCGCGGCGGTCAGGTCTACTATGTCTATAACCGCGTGAAGGATATCGCGAACATGGCAAAGCGTATCCAGGACCTTGTGCCGGAGGCGAGCGTCGCCTACGCGGACGGCCAGATGACCCGCGAGCGGCTCGAATCGGTCATGGTTGATTTCATAAACGGCGATATCGATGTGCTGGTCACGACGACGATCATCGAGACGGGTCTCGATATAGGAAATGTAAACACCATGATCATTCACGACGCGGACAAGCTCGGCCTCTCGCAGCTCTATCAGCTGCGCGGACGCGTCGGACGGACAAACCGGACGGCATACGCATTTCTCATGTACCGCAGGGACAAGATGCTGAAGGAGGTCGCGGAAAAGCGGCTCTCAGCTATCCGGGAGTTCACGGAGCTCGGCAGCGGCTTCAAGATCGCGATGCGGGACCTTGAGATCCGCGGCGCGGGCTCACTGCTCGGCGCGGAGCAGTCGGGCCATATCGAGTCGGTCGGCTACGACCTCTACTGCAAGATGCTGAGCGAGGCCGTCTCAGAGGCGAAGGGCGAGGAGCCAGAGAATGAGACGGAGACCGTCGTTGATCTCAATATCAGTGCCTATATTCCGGACAAATACATTCCGGACGAGTTCCAGAAGCTCGATTTCTATAAGCGCATCGCAGGAATTTCGGACGAAGAGGATCTCGAGGACATCCAGGATGAGTTGATCGACCGCTACGGCGATCTTCCGAGGGCAGTCATCTCGCTTCTTAAGATCGCGGACCTCAAGGCGACGGCACGCCGCGCGGGCATTACGGAGATCAAGCAGACAGGCCGCGAGGTGAGGCTCACGGTGGGAGAAAAGCCGGGCTTCGATGTATCGCAGGTTCCGGTCATCATCGGCCGCTACGCGGGGCAGTTTACGGTCATGGCAGCACGAAGCGGGACGGGGTTCATTTACCATGGGCCGCAGGATGAGGAGACCATGCTGAAGGCGCTGAAAACATTCACCGCCGAGCTTGCCGAAACCATGAAATAAGCTTATACTGTATCTATTCAGCACCTCGCAAAATGATCCAGAAACCGAACAAGGAGCTTGCTCATTGTAAGATTTCTGGATCATTTCGTGAGGCAAATACTGTCCGTCCGCAACGAGGAATGCGAAGCGTTCCGAGTCTGGAAGTACGGAACAGTTGCTTTAATTGTATTCGGAGGATCGATTGTTATGAATCTTGGTAAAAAAATCTCGGCGGCGGCCCTCGCTGCAATCGTCGGCTGCGGCCTGCTTGCAGGCTGCGGCAGCAGCCGGACAAAGGTTGACGGCACGAAGACGCTTCTCACGGTCAATGACGACAGCGTTGACGTCGGTGTCGGAAGCTTCTATGTCAAGTACCAGCAGGCGAGCATGTACAAGGCCTACGGCTCCTACTTTGGCTCGACAGGGCTCTTCGATTATGTGACGAATTCCTCGACGGGCGAGACGTACGGCGAGTCCATGAAGGAAAGCGCGATCGAGGACCTCGAGCAGATGCTGCTCTGCAAGCAGCACGCGTCTGACTACGGCGTGTCCCTCACGGATGATCAGAAGACACAGATTGAAAATGCAGCCCAGAGCTATGTTGACGGCAACAGCGAGTCCGTCCAGAACCTGGTCGGGGCATCGAAGGACGACGTCGTCACGCTGCTTGAGCTGCAGACGATCTCATCCGAGATGATGGATCCGATGGTCGCTGACACGGATACGACGGTCACGGACGATGAGGCACAGCAGACCTCGGTCACCTATGTCGCCGTCACGGCGGACACGACGTCCTCCTCTTCATCGGAGTCGGCGGCATCCTCCACAGAGAGCACGAGCTCCGAGGATGCATCGGCGGCAGCCATGAGCAAGGCAGAGGCTGTGCTCGCTGCGGTCAAGGGCCAGAGTGATGTTGCAAATGCAGACATGAATACGCTTGCGTCCGGTGTTGACTCATCACTGTCCGCGACGACAGGCCATTTCACGACAAATGATACGACGGACGGGACGGTTGATTCCGCAATTGTCTCCGCAGTCAAGGGTCTCTCCGACGGAACGCTTGTCGACCATGTCGTCACGAGCTCAGACGGCAAGACCTACTATGTCGTCCGCCTCGATAAGAACTTCGATCAGAGCCAGACGGACAGCAAGAAGTCAGAGCTCGTTACATCCAAGAAGCAGGACGCATACAATGCGCTGATTGAAAAGTGGAAGAAGGATGCGACGATCAAGGTCAATGAGAGCGCGTGGAGCGAGGTGAAGGTCACAGACGATTACGGTGTGACACTGAAGACGACAAGCTCCGCGACCTCGTCCACAGAGTCTGCGGCAGAATCTGCGGCATCGTCCACAGAGGCAGCGGCATCATCGGCAGCAGCTTCAACGGAGGCAGCAGCATCATCGACTGCATCCTCTGCGGGCTGACAGCCATTTTATAAGAAATTTCAGAGTGCAGCCGGCCACGGGCCGGCTGCTTTTTTTTTATATTCCGGATCGCCAAAATGATGAAAAGATACGGTAAAATAAGGATAGTTTGTCGATTGCAATAGAAGACATTTTTCTGTAAACTAAAAAAGAATTGGTGATTTTTACGTTCGCGGGCCGAAGGCGCGCGGACGTTTGCATATATATTTATTGTTCGGCGGGACTTCCGCCGGAGGAAAACCTATAACTGACATTAAGGAGCCGCCTGAGAAAGCGGATTAGGGGGCGTTTTGAATATGGAACTTCAGGAACTGAAAGAGAAATTTGAGCATATATTTGGAGCAGACGATCAGAACGGGGAGATTCGTGCATTTTTTGCGCCGGGCCGCGTTAATCTGATCGGAGAACATACAGATTATAATGGCGGACATGCACTCCCATGCGCACTGCCGATTGGCACATACGGACTTGCAAGACTTACCGGAGGAAAGAACGTGTCGGTTGTCTCTCTGAACATCGATGAAACGGTCAGGACCTTTGATCCGGATCAGATCGTCATGTATGATCCGGCCGGCGACGGCTGGACAGGTTATATAAAGGGAGTCTTCTGGGTATATGGCCAGCGGGGAGCTGTTTTTCCAAAGGGCTGCCAGATCCTGATCTGGGGCAATATACCGGGAGGTCTGGGCCTTGCCTCCTCTGCAAGCCTCGGAGTTCTGACAGCGGAGATTATCCGGGAGCTCTATCATGTGCCAAATATAGACAACACGGAGCTGGCTGTTCTCGCCCAGCGGGCCGAGAGCAAGTTTGTCGGCACGAACTGCGGCATCATGGACCAGTTTGCGTCGGCAATGGGAAAGAAGGATAATGCGATTTTTCTTGACACGGAGCACATTAAGTATGAATATGTGCCGCTGAAGCTTGGTTCGGCAAAAATCGTGATCACGAACAGCAGAGTGAGGCGTGAGATGAGCACCGCAGAATACAATCAGCGTCGGAAGGAGTGTGAGAAGGCCCTGAAGAAGCTGAAGACGGTCGTCAACATCAATAATCTCTGCGATCTCGGCTGGGACCAGTTCGAGTCGTGCAAGGATGTCATCATGGACGACACCCTGATTCGTCGGGCGCGCCACGCGGTCTATGAGAATGCGCGCACGATCCGCGCCGTCAATGCGCTCAGGGTCAATAATATCCGGCGCTTCGGCGCACTGATGAATGAATCGCACGCCTCGCTCCGGGATGACTATGAGGTGTCCTGCCCTGAGATTGATTATCTTGTGGAGACGGCGCAGTCTCTGCCCGGAACGATCGGAAGCCGCCTGATGGGCGGCGGCTTCGGCGGCTGTACGGTCAGCCTTGTTGAGGAGGCTTCAATCCCTGAGTTCAAGGAGAAGCTCTATAACGGCTATAAGGCAAAGTACGGGCTTGAGGCATCTTTCTATGTCGTTGAGGCCGGTGACGGAGTGAGAGAGCTGCCGCTTGCGTGAGACGGCATCAGACGCAGGAGGAATCGGTCACAGGCTTCTATGAGAAATGTCCGGCATGGCCGGGCGGATGGTGAGAAGTGCAGGGAAAGATCTGCGCCTTTTTTATGTACGCGATTTTATACAGAAGAGATACCCGTGTATGCAGAAAAATCAGAGAACGGGAGATTTGGGGGAATTTTCGTTGGTTTTCTGCAGAAAATATTTGAAATCAGGCAGGGCGGAGGGAACTGCACGCATGTGCCCGGAAATGGGCGTGTTCCATTGTCCGTTTCCACAGACATGTTCACATATCCACAAAAGTTATCCACATAGAAACACTGCCATTACAGCTCGGAAACGGGCATTTTTGCCATATTTATCCGAGTTAACCACCGACTTATCCACTTTATCCACAGAAATTTACGCGCCTGTTACGTTAACGGCCTGTTTGTAACCGGCAGGAAAATTTTGTAAAAACCGAGCCATATCAAAGACATATACTGGTGATATCGGTATCACATTTTTGGTAAAAATGCGCAAAAAAAACGTGAACATTTCATTAACTTCGGCAGATGTGTGTTTTACATATGGTACAAAAAGTAGTAAGGTGTGACGTGGTAGCGGAGAATCAGCCTCATCTGGCTGCTCTGACCGATTCCGGAAATGCGGAGATTCCGTGAGATTTTCGGAAGGTGCCGGATAAGATTCCGACATCGGACAGGTCGGAGTGGGCAGATGCGGCTGATTTGAGACTATACAAATAAAGAGGAGGCAGAATATGGACGTAGCGGTTCTGAACCAACTGGCAGATATAGAGACAGCGGCTGAGAATGTTCTCGGGCAGACGGCCGGTAAGAAGGCTGAGCTTGCGAAAGCGATGAATGCTAGGACTGCTGAGTTCGACAAGACGACAGACGCAGATTCCGCCAGACAGATCGCCGAGCAGAAGGATATCCTGCAGAAGAGACTCGACGCTCAGCTTCAGAAACTGCAGGATGATACGGACCGTCAGCTGAGCGCGATGGACGCGCGCTTCCGGGACGGAGAAGACGAGCAGGCGGACGCGATAGTCCGGGCAATATTAAAATAAGGATGTGAGTGACAATGAAGGGACTTCTTTCTTACAGCGGCGTCACGACGAAGATCAGGGCCATGGAGGGACGGTTCTTCACCGATAAGGAATTTGAAGAAATTGTTCAGCTCCCCGATGTTCCGGCTGTCGCCGAGTATCTGAAAAAGAATCCCGGATATGCGAACGCGCTCTCTGAGATTCCTGACAACATGCTCCACCGCGGCATGATTGAACGCTACATGGAGAATTCACTGTTCAGGGATTACGAGAAGATTTACCGCTTTGCGAAAGAGGACCAGCAGATCTTCCTCAGGCGGTACGCGAGACGCTACGAGGTAAGACTCCTGAAACAGATTCTCTCGGCAATCATGCAGGGCGAACATGTCTCAGAGGATGTGCTCATTTTCCGGAATTTCTTCGACAACTACACGGACCTCTCTATGCAGCCGCTTTACGAGGCCCGCACCGTGGAGGATTTCATCAAGGCACTGGCAAAGACGCCGTATTACGATACGGTGAAGGGCGTGTACAACCGTCCGGAACCGTCTCTGTTCAAATACGAGACGGCGCTTGATCTCTATCATTTCAGTACAATCTGGCATGACAAGGACGAGATCGGCGGCGATAAGACCAGCGCGGATATTCTGACGAAATTCTACGGAACAAAATTTGATATGCTGAATCTCTGGTACATCCACCGCGCCAAGGCTTATTTCCATATGAGCGGCGTCGATGTCTACGCACTGACAATTCCGGCTCTCTACAAGCTGAAGAAGTCGGATATCCGGGCGCTCGTCGAGGCGGAGAACAGAGAGACCTATGCCAAGGCCCTGCGTGCGACCTGGTACGGAAAGGTCTATCCGGACCTCAATCTGGATAATCTTCAGTATATGTACACAAAGATCTGCAAGCACGTCATTGCCAGAGAGGCAGAGAAGCAGCCGTATTCTATCGCGACTCTCTATTATTACTTGTACTGGAAGGAACACGAGCTCTACAGACTGACAACCGCTCTGGAGTGTGTCCGTTACGGACTGAAACCGGAAGAATCATTACGTTATGTTACTCGCAGGTAACCGGAGGAAGTTATGATTGAAAAAATGAAATTCATCACTCTCACCGGTCCGAAGGATGACATCGACCGTGTCACGGAGACGTATCTCAGAAAGTACGAGATTCATCTCGAAAATGCGATGACCGAGCTGTCCGATGTCAAGAATCTGGTGCCATTTCAGGAGCCGAACCCGTATAAGGAGCTCCTCACGAGGGTCAAAAACCTTACGGACCAGATGGGAGATGCTGCTGAAGGTGTGAAGCCGGCAGATGTCACGTTCGAGGAAGTACAGCAGGTCCTCGACCGCGTGAGCAGCGGCATGAATGAGATGAACGCCCAGAAGAAGGGGCTCGAGGAGAAGATTGCGGATTATGACGGGCAGATGGCTACGCTCGCTCCGTTCCGGAGTCTCCCCGAAGACTTCACAAAGCTGCTGAATTATCACTTCGTTGATTTCCGGTTTGGCAGAATGCCGAAGGACTTTTACTCGAAGTTCAGAGATTATGTCTACGACAATTTTGACACAATCTTCATTATGACAAAGCAGGACGACCAGTACGTCTACGGTATTTATTTCGCACCGCTCCGCGAGTCCCACAAGATCGACGCCGTGTACTCCTCGATGCATTTCGAGCGGGTATTTATTCCGGCCGGCTACAAGGGAACGCCGGAGGACGCATATGACATGCTGAAGCAGGAGAGTGATTCCGCGGCAGCTGAGCTGAAGGTGCTGAAGAAGGAGATCCGCGACGGACTGCGGGAGGAGGCGTCGAGACTGCTCGGAGCAGAGAGACTTCTCACAGAGCTCTCACAGGACTTCGATATCCGCAAGGATGCGGCGGTTATGAGCACGAAGACCGACCGGTACTATATCATCTGCGGATGGATGGGCGAGAGTGATTTCCCGAAGTTCGAGAAGGCCATCGAGAATGATCCGAAGATCGTCTGCGTGCCGGAGAATCCGGAGGACACGGATGAGACGCCGCCGACGAAGCTGAAGAACCCGAAGCTCTTCAAGCCGTATGAGATGTATGTGAAGATGTACGGCCTGCCGAACTACAAGGAGTTGGACCCGACGATATTCGTCGCGATCACATATTCCTTCATTTTCGGCGCGATGTTCGGCGACTGGGGACAGGGCCTCTGCCTGCTGATTCTCGGAGGAATCCTGTATAAGATTAAGAAGGCCCCGCTGTTCGGAATTATTTCCTGCGCGGGCGTGTTCTCGACGATATTCGGCTTCCTGTTTGGCTCGTGCTTCGGATTTGAGAATGTGACACCGGCACTGTGGCTGAGGCCAAGGACCTCGAAGATCACGCTTCCGGGCATCGGATCGATCAATACAGTCCTTGTTGTTGCAGTCGTCTTCGGTATGTTCCTGATCCTCGCGACGATGATCCTGAACATTATTAATTCGAAGAGACTCGGGGACAAGGAGAGCGAGCTGTTTGGAACGAACTCGCTGACGGGCTTCATTTTCTACACGGGTGTTGTGATCTTCATCATCTGCTCGTTTACGAACCACAAGCAGTTCCTCGGCGCGGCGTTCATTATTATCTTCTTCGTGGCACCGCTTGTTGTTATGTTCCTGAAGGAGCCGCTGACAGCGAAGCTCACACACAAGGAGCCGAAGGAGAAGACAAGCGTCGGCATGTTCATCGTCCAGAGCTTCTTTGAGATGTTCGAGACACTGCTCTCGTTCTTCTCCAACACACTTTCCTTCATCCGTATCGGTGCATTTGCTGTATCGCATGCGGCGATGATGGAGGTCGTGCTCATGCTTGCAAATGGCGGAAAGAATATCGGCGTCGTGATCGGCGGAAATATTTTCGTCATGGGCATGGAAGGACTGATCGTTGGTATTCAGGTCCTTCGTCTCGAGTATTATGAAATGTTCTCCCGCTTTTACAGAGGAGACGGCAAGGAGTTCAAGCCGTTCCTGAAGCAGGGAAAGAACGCGTAAGACAACGTACAGTCTATTTTTACAGTTTACTTTTAAAGGAGGTCATTACTATGGCTATGGCAGTTGAAATCACAATGGTTATCGCACTTGTTCTTTCCATCATCGTCCCAGGCGTTTCATTTCTCAAGGGACAGCGCACGAAGAGCAGATTCAAGTCTCATCTGGCGGTAAATGTCGTCACGTTCTTCGGGCTTCTTGTCGTCGCAACGGTTTCCATCCTTGCCGGCAACACAAGCGCACTTGCAGCGACAGCTTCCTCAGGCAGCGGCTTTGCAACAGGTATGGGCTATATCGCAGCTGCTCTTTCAGTCGGTATCTCCTGCATCGGCGGTGGTATCGCAGTCGCATCCGCAGCATCCGCAGCACTCGGCGCAATCAGCGAGGATCAGTCCATTCTTGGTAAATCTCTTATCTATGTCGGCCTTGCAGAAGGTGTCTGCCTCTACGGTCTGATCATCGCATTCATGATCATCGGTTCTCTGTAATATCCGATATCCGGAGGCCACTCCATGAAAATGTACTTAATATCTGACAACGTCGATACCCTCACAGGCATGCGCCTCGCGGGTATCGAGGGCGTTGTTGTCCATGAAAAGGACGAACTGAAGGAAGCGCTCGACAAGGCGTTTGAAGACACTGACATCGGAATTCTCCTGCTCACGGAGAAGTTCGGCCGGGAATTTCCTGACGTCGTCAACGCTGCGAAACTGCAGCACAAGCTGCCGCTCATCATTGATGTTCCGGACCGCCACGGCTCTGGTCGTCGGCCGGACTTCATTACTGCCTATGTCGGTGAGGCCATCGGGCTTAAGCTGTGACCTGACAGGGGCGGCAGGTCTCATTTTCTAATAAAAGGAAAAGACACATTATGACACAGGACGAAAAATTAGAGAATTTCCTGCACATGTCCGTCGAGACGGCACAGCAGGAGAGCCAGAAGGCGCTGGATGAGTATCAGGCGCAGTTGGACCGTTCATTTGAAGAGCACAAGGCAGTCCGCAGACAGCAGGCGGCCGATGCGGTCAGAGATGAGAAGGTCCGGGCTGAGCGCGAGATCAACCGGCAGCTCTCCTCCCGTGAGATTGATATCCGTCAGACGATCGCACAGAGGCAGGATGAACTGAAGACGCACCTCTTTGAGCGCGTGGCGGAAAAGCTGCAGGCGTTCAAGGGTACGAAGGACTATGAAGATTTCCTTGTCCGCAAGATCAACGAAGCGAAGAAGTTCGCGGGCAAGGATGAAATGACGGTTTACATCGATCCGTCTGACGCGGCATTAGCAGATACACTTGCGAAGAAGACCGGTGTCACACCGATAATTTCGAAGGAAGAGTTCGTCGGAGGCATGCGCGCCGTGATCCGCTCGAGAAATGTTCTGATCGACAACTCGTTCAAGACACTGATGGCCGATCAGAGGGACAGCTATTCATTCGAGGGGGGTGTCCAGGAATGAGCGAGAAAACTGGTGTAATTTACGGCATCAACGGCCCGATCGTCTACATGAAGAACGCGGTCGGGTTCAAGATGTCTGAAATGGTGTATGTCGGGAAGGAGAAGCTCGTAGGCGAGGTCATCTCCCTTCAGGGCGATACGACGATGGTCCAGGTCTATGAGGAGACATCCGGCATGAAGCCGGGCGAGCTCGTCTACGGCACGGATTCAGCCGTCTCCGTTCTTCTCGGTCCCGGCATCCTGAACAATATTTATGATGGTATTCAGAGACCGCTCGAGAAGATCGCGGAGCAGTCCGGTAAATACATTACCCGCGGTGTCTCCGCGTCGGGCCTCGACGAGGAGAAGAAGTGGGACGTCACGATCGCTGTGAAGCCGGGTGACAGGATCCACGGCGGCGATATCATCGCGACATGCCCGGAGACGCCGTCCATCGTGCACAAGAGCATGATGACGCCGCTCATTGAGTCCGCGACGGTCAAGTCCGTGAAGCCGGACGGCCGCTATACCGTTCTTGATCCGATCGTCACGATCGAGCTTCCGGACGGCACGACACAGGACCTCACACTTGCACAGAAGTGGCCGATTCGTGTCCCGAGACCGTCACTGAAGCGTCTGCCGGCATCTGAACCGCTTGTCACGGGCCAGCGAGTCCTCGATACGATCTTCCCGATCGCGCGCGGAGGCACGGCTGCGATCCCGGGTGGTTTCGGTACAGGAAAGACCATGACGCAGCACTCCATCGCGAAGTTCTCGAACGCGAACGTCATCATCTATATCGGATGCGGCGAGCGTGGAAATGAGATGACCGAGGTTCTGGAGGATTTCTCAAAGCTGGAGGATCCGCAGACAGGCAACAAGCTGATGGCGCGTACCACACTGATCGCGAATACATCAAACATGCCGGTTGCGGCTCGTGAGGCTTCTATTTATACAGGCATCACACTGGCTGAGTACTACAGAGACATGGGCTATGATGTCGCAATCATGGCGGATTCCACGTCCCGCTGGGCTGAGGCTCTCCGTGAGCTGTCAGGCCGTATGGAGGAAATGCCGGCAGAGGAAGGCTTCCCGGCTTACCTGGCATCGAGACTGTCCGCATTTTACGAGAGAGCCGGCATGGTCACGACACTGAATGGCCTGCAGGGCTCCGTATCGATCATCGGTGCTGTCTCTCCGCAGGGCGGTGACTTCTCCGAGCCGGTCACAATGAACACGAAGCGTTTCGTGCGCTGCTTCTGGGGCCTCGATAAGGCGCTCGCTTATGCGCGCCACTATCCGGCCATTAACTGGATGCAGTCCTACTCCGAGTATGTCGGCGATATGAGCCCGTGGTACAAGGAGCACGTCGATCCGAAGTTCATTTCCGACAGAACGGAAATCGTCGCGATCCTGAACGCGGAGGACAAGCTGAATGAGACTGTCAAGCTGATCGGCTCCGACGTACTGCCGGATGATCAGAAGCTGACACTTGAGATCGCGCGTGTCATCCGTCTCGGCTTCCTGCAGCAGAACGCGTTCCACAAGGACGACCAGAATGTCCCGCTGAAGAAGCAGTTCCTCATGATGGAGACGATTCTGAAGCTCTATCATGTGTCTCAGAAGCTCGTTCAGCAGGGCCATCCGATGTCCGTGCTGCGCGCGGAGGGCATTTTCGACAAGGTCATCGCCATCAAGTACGATGTTCCGAATGACCATCTCGAAATGTTCGATGACTACAGCAAGATGATTGATGATTTCTATCAGACGGTGCTCGAAAAGAACGCATAAGGAGGCGCGAAATGGCAATTGAATATTTAGGCTTAAGCAGTATCAACGGCCCACTCGTCATCCTCGAAGGCGTACAGAACGCCGCTTACGATGAAATTGTTGAGTTCACGGTGGACGGCAAGGAGAAGAAGCTCGGCCGTATCATTGAGTGCTATGAGGACTACGCCGTTATTCAGGTTTTCGAGGGAACGACGGGCATGTCCCTGACAAATACACACACGAGACTGACGGGTCATCCGATGGAGATTACACTGTCGGAGGACATTCTGGGACGTACATTTGATGGTATCGGCCGTCCGATCGACGGCTTCGGTCCGATCGTCTCCGACACGAAGGTCAATGTCAACGGTCTTCCGCTGAACCCGTGCCGCCGTGAGTACCCGAGAAACTTTATTCAGACAGGTATCTCCGCGATCGATGGTCTGACGACCCTGATTCGCGGCCAGAAGCTGCCGATTTTCTCCGGCAACGGTCTTCCGCATGACCAGCTGGCGGCACAGATTGTGCAGCAGGCGAATATCGGAAAGGACGCGGAGGGACAGTTCGGTATCGTATTTGCCGCGATGGGCGTCAAGTACGATGTCGCGGAGTACTTCCGCAAGACATTCGAGGAGAGCGGCGTATCGAGCCACGTCACAATGTTCCTCAACCTGGCCAATGACCCGGTTGTCGAGCGTCTGATCACACCGAAGGTCGCGCTGACGGCTGCCGAGTATCTGGCATTCGAGAAGCACATGCACATCCTCGTCATCCTGACGGATATCACATCCTACTGCGAGGCTATGCGTGAGGTCTCCTCGTCAAAGGGCGAGATCCCGTCCAGAAAGGGCTATCCGGGCTATCTGTACTCCGATCTGGCTTCGCTCTATGAGCGCGCCGGCATCGTCGAGGGACAGGAGGGCTCGGTCACACAGATCCCGATTCTGACTATGCCGAACGATGATATCACGCACCCGATCCCGGACCTTACAGGATACATCACAGAGGGCCAGATCGTTCTCGACAGAAACCTGCACGGCCAGGGCATCTACCCGCCGATCAGCGTTCTCCCGTCACTGTCCCGACTCATGAAGGACGGTATCGGCGAGGGCTACACGAGAGAGGACCATCAGGCGGTCGCAAACCAGCTGTTCTCCTCCTACGCGAAGGTTACGGACGCGAGATCACTTGCCTCCGTCATCGGCGAGGACGAGCTGTCTGAGACAGACCGTCAGTACCTCACATTCGGCAAGGCCTTCGAGAAGGAATTTGTCGGACAGGGACCGCAGGAGAACCGCTCGATTATCGAGACACTGGACCTCGGCTGGAAGCTGCTCGGCCTGCTGCCGAAGTCAGAGCTCGACCGTGTCGATACGAAGCTGCTTGACAAGTATTACAAGCCGGCAGATCCGAAGGATGTGGCAGCCGCAGCTGAATAATGCGGCGCCAGCCCTGATGAGAGAGGAAAATGTATGGATCCAAATGAGGTGCCTACAAAAGGCAATTTAATACGGGCAAAGAATTCCATGGTGCTGGCCCGTCAGGGCTATGACCTCATGGATAAAAAGCGGAATATTCTGATGCGCGAGCTGATGTCGCTCACGGACCAGGCCAAGGAGATCCAGACACAGATCGATCAGACCTACAAGGCGGCGTATCTGGATCTCCAGGCCGCCAACGTAGAGCTCGGTATTTCCAACGTCCAGATGATCGCGGCGTCGATCCCGGTCGAGGATTCGATCAAGATCCACACGCGCTCGATCATGGGCACGGAGATTCCGCTGGTCCGCTACGAAAAAGAGACAGACTCAAAGCCGCCGTATGCGTTCTACCGGACGCGCGACGCGCTCGACCGCGCAAGAAATTCATTTGAGAAGGTGAAGGAAATGACGATCCGCCTGTCGCAGGTCGAAATTTCCGCATACCGTCTCGCTGCCGACATTCAGAGAACGCAGAAGCGTGCGAACGCTCTGCAGAATATCACGATCCCGCGCTACGAGGCGCTGGTGAAGACGATTTCAAATGCACTTGAGGAGAAGGAGCGTGAGGAATTCACGCGCCTCAAGGTCATCAAGCGCCAGAAGGCGGACAAGGCGGCCAAGGCAGCAAAGGAAAAGAAGGCCTCCTGAGAAAAAAAGACAGAAAGGATTCTCATGAGACTCAGAAATATTCCGGAAGCAAAGGGCATTGTCGAAAACAGCCGCTACGTCATTCATGACCCCGCGTCAAAAAAGGGCGCGTGGCACGAGGGCGGGCGGCCGCTCATGATCGAGATCGGCATGGGCAAGGGGCGCTTTATCATTGAGATGGCGCTTCGTCATCCGGAGTGCGACTATCTCGGCATGGAGCGGTACGAGAGTGTCCTGTTCCGCGCGTGCGAGCGGATGGAGGGAATTCCGTACAGCACACCGCTCGACAAGCTCGAGCAGGAGAATGAGGAAAATGAGCAGCCGCTCCCGGTTCCGCAGAATCTTCATTTTCTGCGAAATGATGCGCGCGAGCTGCCGGACCTGTTCGCAGAGGGCGAGCTCGACCGTATCTATCTGAATTTTTCCGATCCGTGGCCGAAGGCGCGGCACGCAAAGCGCCGCCTGACGTCACGCCAGTTCCTCGCGCGCTATGAGCAGGTACTGAAGGACGGCGGCCGCATCGAGTTCAAGACGGACAACAACGGGCTTTTCAAGTTTTCGCTCGGGGAGATCGCCGAATGCCCGAACTGGGAGCTCATCGCGATGACGCGGGACCTGCATCATGATCCGGCGATGAACGAGGGCAATATCATGACGGAGTATGAGCGGAAATTCTCGGCTCTCGGCAATAAGATCAACAAGCTGATAGCGGTTTATCACAAGCCGTGATGGAGGTACTGTTTCACACTCCATCCAAAGTCGCATGCGGTCGCGAATATCAGGGCGGTATCGGGCAGACTCCGTCCTCCTCAGCTTCCCTTCGCCGCTGACACAGCGGCTCAGGGTGATCTTCGGACTCCTCCGTATAACGCCCTCACCGCTCCTGATATCGCTGACCGTTCACCGAGGTCTGGCGGTGTGTGAACTGTAACTAATGGAGTGCTGAATAATTACAAAAAATTGAAAAAGTGCTTGCGTTATTAGTCCGCGGATTGTATAATATAACTTGCGTTCGAGAGAGCGACAAGTTATATGCGCTTCTAGCTCAGTTGGTAGAGCACCTGACTCTTAATCAGGGTGTCCAGGGTTCGAGTCCCTGGAGGCGCACGAGTGAGAGCTTCGGCAGATGCCGGAGCTCTTTTTATTGTATAAGTCCCGGTCGCAGTGCACAGGACGCGGCGTGCTTGCACGCCGGCGGACGTGTGCACTAGCGACGACAACAGGTATGTGTCCGTCCAGGTGTCAGGTTCCCATAAAAATTCTATAAATAAATCGAGACGGATGTTTATGATTTGTTAATCGGAACCTGACACCCTCCCATCCTGGTGCTGCTCCGCAAGAATTTTTGTGAAAATCTGAATTTATGCTTGCAATTCATACAGAGGGCTGATATACTATATTTTGCGTTCGCGAGAACGACAGGATATGCGCTTCTAGCTCAGTTGGTAGAGCACCTGACTCTTAATCAGGGTGTCCAGGGTTCGAGTCCCTGGAGGCGCACGAGTGAAGAGCTTCGGCAAGTGCCGAAGCTCTTTTTATTGTATAAGTCCCGGTCGCAGTGCACAGGACGCGGCGTGCTTGCACGCCGGCGGACGTGTGCACTAGCGACGACAACAGGTATGAGCATGGAATGACGCGTAAGCGGCATGATAATGCGAATGCCTGTAGGATTGCGAGAGCTGCAAAGCAGCGAAGCAATCCGTCGGGACTTATACGAAGTACGGGCGGATAAGCGGCGAAGCCGCTCTGTCCGCCCACAACGAGGAACGCGGAGCGTTCCGAGTCTGGGGGTGCTGTCTCATCACGCGGAGCGTTCCGAGTCTGGGGTGCTGTGTCTGTCCAGGTGTCAACACGCGGAGCGTTCCTCGTCTGTGGGTGTTGCCCCAACACGCGAAGCGTTCCGAGTCTGGGGTGTTGCCTCATCACGAAAAGATTTCAGCGATTGACAAACGGGCGCGCATCGGCGAGAATTGAGCAAAACAGAATTCGAGAGGTCAAACTGCCATGAAAACATATCGTTCTGCCCTGATAATGCTTGCAACCGCCTCTGTGCTCGCTGCCCTTGTATGCGGCTGCGGGAGCAGCAGCTCCTCCGCGTCAGCTTCCGTCTCGAGTAAATATCAGGCGGCTGAGGCGATCGACAGCGACGTGCAGAGCGCCGCGAAGAAGGCGCTCGATATCGCGAAGTCCTACCAGTCCGGCGACACAAGCGCGAAGGACGCAAAGACGCAGATCAAGGCGCTTGTGGATTCGCTTGACTCGGAATCCTTTGATTACGGGACGATGAACAAGCAGATCCTTCTGTGCATGAATGACATGGTCATTAATCTTGGCACAGAGGCGTTAAATGAGATGACGGCAGGGACGGACGAGAGCGGCGCGTCATCAGACACATCCTCCGCGGACAGTGCGCTCGCGGACAACATCACAGAGCTTGAGAAGGAGCTCGGGCTGACGACAGAATCCTGATGAGGAGAACGGAGTCTTCTGATACCGTCCTGGAAATTTACGTGAATGGTAACGCTCAGGCGGAATATCCGGCTTTTTTCGTCATATCTCACAGTGACAGGCCGTACATTTTGTGCTATGGTCTATAGGTTGTTGTTCAGAATATCTGAAGGAAACCATATTTGTTCCTCCGGGTGGAGGAGAAAGTCTGGGGAGTGTTATGAAAGATGAAAAGGGAAACCACGGAAGGAAGAAAAAACGCTGGCTGATTCCGACCGTCATCCTTGTCGTGTTTGCTTTGCTTCTGGGCGGAGCTTACGCAGTATTCTATAATTACTACAAGCTGAGCAATTATGTCGGCAAGTCAGATTCTGTTGTTGACAATCCGAATGCTGTCGTCGACAGTACAGGACTTACGTCAAATGAGGAGGCGACGCTCGCTTCTGAAATCACAGATTCGACAGATGATATTTCCCTGCCGAATGACAGCAATGTCTACAACCTGCTTCTTGTCGGCGTTGACCGCCGCGACACTTCATGGTCAGGCAACTCCGACTCGATGATCCTGCTCTCAATCAATAAGAGCACAAAGACGATCCACATGGTTTCCTTTATGCGTGACCTCTACGCGAATATCGAGGGCCACGGTGTCCGTAAGCTGAATGCGGCCTGCGCGTACGGCGGTCTCCCGCTTCTCGTCAAGACGATCGAGAGCAACTACAAGGTCAATATCGACAATTACGCCTGGGTTGATTTCACGGACATGGTCAAGATCATTGACGCGATCGGCGGTGTCACGCTCAATATCCAGGATGATGAGGTCGCACTCGTCAACAGCTATTCGAAGTCGATGTGCGATGCCGCGGGCGTCGATTACACGCAGCATCAGATTTCCGGTGCCGGAACGGTCGCGTGCGACGGCTATGAGGCAGTTGCCTATGCCCGCATCCGCTATGTCGGCAAGTCTGACTATCAGCGGACAGAGCGGCAGAGAACCGTCCTCACGAAGATGATGGAGAAAATGACGGGCATGAGCGCGACGGAGCTGAATTCATTTGTCAGAGAAATTCTGCCGTATGTCACGCATGATATCAGTCAGACGACGCTGCTCGGCCTGATCACGGAGGTTCCGTCGCTGCTGAAATATTCGCTCGTCAAGGACCGCGTGCCGTTTGACGGTCATTTCACGACGCAGGGCGAGATTCTCGTTCCGGATATGACTTACACGATCCAGAAGCTGCAGGATGAGCTGTACGGGAACGGCAAGAGCGCCCTCTCGGAGGAGACAGGCAGCGAAGGCTGACATGGAAGCGTAATAGTTTTTCTAAGAAATCTTTTAGAAATTTGTCATAGTATTTTCGCATCGTTATCCTATAATAACCATGCTTCACGGAAATGGGCGGGTCCGGAAGACGGACCCGCCCGCTTTTTACAAATAATGGATACAAAAGGAAAGGTGATTTTTAAAATGAATAAAAAGTGGACTGCATTTCTCATGGCGGCTGTGACGGCACTGACAGCCGCGGTGACGCCTGTCGCTGCAATGGCGGATACGGTCACATCGGTCGTGGCGCTCGGAGCTGATCTCTCGGACAGCCAGAAGAGCACGGTTCTCAATCTGCTCGAGGTCAAATCGTCGGACCTTACATCCTCCAATACGGTCACAGTCACGAATGCCGAGGAGCACCAGTACCTCGACGGAAAGATTGCGTCGAGCTACATCGGAACACGCGCTCTCTCCTCCTGCAAGGTCACGGAGACGAAGAGCGGCAGCGGTATCAAGGTCACGACGCACAATATCAACTATGTCACGGATAAAATGTATGAGAACGCGCTCGTCACGGCCGGCATGTCCGACGCGGACGTCATTGTGGCGGCACCGACGTCGATCTCGGGCACAGCGGCGCTCGTCGGCGCGATGAAGGCCTATGCCGTGATCAGCGGCGACACGGTCTCCGCGACAGAGATCGACACGGCGACCGATGAGCTTGTCACGACGAGCCAGATTGCCTCCGACACCGGAGATTCGGACAAGACGACGCAGCTCGTCGCGGCTGTCAAGCAGGTTGTCGCGGAGAAGAATTATACGAGTGAGTCGGACATCACAAAGGTCATTAAGGATGTCGCAGACCAGCTCGGTATCACGCTGTCTGACGCGGACATCCAGGCGCTGGCCGACGTCATGCAGAAGATTGCTGCTCTCAATCTCGACCCGGACAAGCTGACTGAGCAGGTCAAGAGCGTCTACAAGGCGGCTGTCGCGAATGGACTCGATCTCAGCAAGTACGGCATCACGAATGACGATGTGAACGGCTTCTTCTCGAAGCTCTCCTCAGTCTTCCAGGCAATCATCGACTGGATTAAGGGACTGACCTCGTAATGGGATATATGCACAAAAAAA
>JAZHVT010000028.1:0-23878 GCA_036453145.1 Eubacteriales bacterium | reverse complement strand
TAAGATCAGAACAGAGGGTGCATTGTCGAACGGAATTCAGGCGGCCTTACGTGAAATCACTCCCCAGGACTGCAAGGGGTGGTATCGCTTTTGTGGTTATGTGCAGTAATTTGTTGAAATGCTATAAGAATGTTCAGAACCCCAGACCCGGAACGTTTTGTGTTCCTCGTTGTGGGTGGAGAGTGATCATATGAGTGACAAGACCGGGCCCCGGCGGGATTAATCCTGTCGGGGCCCGGTCTTGTCCGTATATCTGGAACCTTCCTCCCGAAATGCCGCGTGGATTTGATCCAGTAGGGGCTGGTCTTGTCCGTATGTCTGGAACCTTCCTCCCGAAATACCACGTGGATTTGATCTTGCAGGGGCCCGATCTTGCCTGCATGGTCTGCCAGGGGCTCTGCCTGACACGCGTTATTACTGGACAGCCGTCTCATCCAGCATGAATTTCGTGTCGTAGTTCAGGTTGTACTTCCTGACCATCTCCTCTGCGACCTTGAGAGTTTCCGGCTGCCAGACATCCACAGGCCTGTGTGCGTCGGAGCCGAAAACGACGCGGTTGCCGACCTCTCCCGCAATCCTCCAGAA
The DNA here is from genome assembly GCA_036453145.1 of Eubacteriales bacterium. GTDB lineage: Bacteria > Bacillota > Clostridia > Lachnospirales > Lachnospiraceae > Chordicoccus. The sequence goes on along the minus strand of JAZHVT010000028.1, from coordinate 23,293 downwards.
TTCCTGGTTCGGGTAATTTCGATGGTCCGCAAGGCCGAGAAAATTGATCTCGAGCGGAATGTCGAGCTTCTTTACTTCCTGACAGAATGTTCGCATTTCCCGGTCGTATATGGCGGGATCTCCCGTGAAATGAATGAGGTCCGGGTGGGCGACGTAGAGAAAACGTCCTGTCCGCAGGGCTTCCAGTACCTGCTCCAGGTATGTGTGCAGGATGGAGGGCTCGGGGTGCGGCTGGCTGCTCCAGACAGTCTCATCTCCGTAGAGGATGTTTCCGACCACATGCTGGCCGAGAATCATGTAATCGAGCGGATACTGATCGAGAAATGCAGTCATCTCTCCAAAAAGAGGCCGGACATATTCTGCCTCGACGCCAAGCTTAATATCAATGTCACGGCGGTATTCATTTTTCAGAGCGAGAACCGTGTCGCAGTAGCCCTCGAATTCCTCCGGGTGCATGCGGACAGTCGGGCAGGCGACGTAGTACTCGTCCGGGACCGGCATCGGCGTGTGATCGGAAAATCCGAGCACCTTCAGGCCGCCCTCGATGGCCCGCTCAATATATTCTCTCTCGGTGCCCTCCGCGTGACGGCACCGGTATGTATGCGTGTGGTAATTTGCGTGCATATTATTTCTCCTTCTTTTTGTCAGGCTTTCAGTATGTTCTGTGTCGCTGCTTCCCAGTATACCGCAGAACTACTTGGAAAATCTACGAGTCCGGCAGAGAGTAGGGCCTGGCGCCGGAAAGAGCCAGTAGGAGATACTCAAATAGCGCTTGTGGGAAGGTTTGGTTTAGAAGCTCTACAAAACAGGCAGAGAGTAGGGCCTGGAGTCGGAAAGAGCCAGTAGGAGATACTCATGTAGCGCTTAAGAGGGAGGTTTTGTCCAGAAGCTCTACAAAACAGGCAGAGAGTAGGGCCTGGAGTCGGAAAGAGCCTGCAGGAGATACTCATGTAGCGCTTAAGAGGGAGGTTTGCTCAGAAGTTCTACAAAATTCATTTTACAGTTGACATGGAAATTTACAACTCCTATAATTCATATAAGTTATATAGGAATATAGAAGATTCCACGTGAAGGAGGAGCCGGCATGAAAAACCCACTGCATTATCAGCTGACGGAATATGACTGCGGACCGACGTCGATGCTTGACGCGGTCAGCTTTTTATTTGAGCGGGAGCAGATCCCGGCGGAGATTATCCGCGAGACGATGCTGTACTGCATGGACTGCCACGGCTCCGACGGGCTCTGCGGAACAAAGGGCACGAGCTGCACGGCGATGATGTTTCTCGCGAACTGGTACAGTAATTTCGGCGTAAACGGCCAGATGCCGATTGCGACGCGTTACGAGCGCGGCCCGCAGGTGTATATTGATACAGAGACTTCGGCGGAGAGTGCGAGTCTGATCCGCCGGGCCCTCTCAGAGGGCAGCGCGGTTGTTGTCCGCCTGTTCCTCGATGAGGCCCACTATGTGCTGCTCACCGGCATTGACGGCGACGACGTCTATATGTTTGACCCGTACTATCAGGATGGGCCGCTCGATTTCGCACCGGACATCCGGTTCGTCGATGACCACCCGTTCTCCTACAACCGGATCGTTCCGGCAAAGTACCTGAACGCGGAGGGCGAGACCATTTATTCACTCGGCCCGAAGGCAACTCGCGAGGCGATTATTCTCACGAATACAGGGAAAATGAACGGCGCTCTCGCGCCGGCAGCGGGCGGCCGCATTACCAGGGAGAGGACATAAGACATGGCAGATATAAATAGAGAGCGGCTGGTCCGCTCATTTCTTACACTCACGGAATATGACGCGGAATCCATTCACGAGCGGAGGCTCACGGACTATCTGAAGGAGACTCTGGAACAGGCAGGACTGACGGTGACGGAGGATGACGCAGGAGTGACGCTTCGGAGGATCGCAGACGGCGAGCTCGCGAGAAATGGGCAGCCAGTTGGGGAGAAAGAGACAAACGATCCGAAGCACAGACGGGATGCAGCTGCCGTGTCGGTACAAGCTGATCAGGAAACAGGCAGAACCGGCAGCTCCGCAGCACACGCGAAGACTTCTGCAGCCGTGCCTGCGCAGGCCGACAGAGAGGCAGGCACGGATCCCGCAGGGAACCTTTTTGCTGTGCTTCCGGCGTATCACTCGGATGCGGATCCGGTCCTTCTGGTGGCGCACTCCGATACTGTCCGTCCGGGAAATGGGCGGCGCGCGAGGCTTGTCAGTGTGAATCCTGACACGGGTACGAAAAACGCCGGGACAGATGGCGGGGCAGGAGACTTAGCTGAACGAGTGGCTTCAGGTCAGGATCTTTATATCACCTCGGACGGCACGACGGTCCTCGGGGCTGACGATGAGGCCGGTATCGCGGAAATTCTCGAGCTCCTTGCGATTCTTCGGGAGCAGAAGCTTCCTCATCCGGAAATCGAGATTCTCATTACGTCCTGCGAGGAGCCGTACTGCCTCGGGAGCCGGTTCTTTGATTTCGGAAGAATCCGTGCGAAGGAGGGCTATGTCCTCGATATGAGCGGAAATGCGGGACGAGCTGCATCCGCGGCGCCGGCGATTCTCTCATTTGAAGTGACGGTGACGGGAAAGAGTGCGCACGCGGGCTTTGAGCCGGAGCAGGGCATCCACGCGATCAGGGCGGCCGCGGCGGCTGTCGCGGAGATTCAGATGGGCCACGTCGACGAGGAGACAACTGTCAATATCGGGACATTTAACGGCGGAAAGGCACGCAATATTGTGCCGGACCGCGTCGTTGTCACGGGTGAGATCCGGAGCCTCGACGACGCGAAGGCGGATGCGCAGCTCCTGGCCGTGCGCGAGAGCTTCGAGCGGCATGCGCGGGACATCGGCGCAGAGGCTTCATTTTCATCGGACCGGTCATTTCATGCCTACAAGGTGGAAAAGAATGACACAGCCGCCGTTCATTTTGAGCAGGCTGTGAAGAAGGCAGGGCTTTCACCGGAATGGATGACGACCTTCGGCGGCAGCGACAACAACCGTCTGCGCGAGCACGGCATCCGCGGGCTCGTCGTCGGCTGCGGGTACTGGCACGCGCACTCCACGAGTGAATACGCGGCCGTCAGTGAGATGGAGAAGAGCGTGCGGATTCTCCTGAATCTCGTCTCGCGCTAATGTGCGTCCTCATCAGCTTTCCTTCGCCGCAGACACAGCGGATCAGGAAGATCTTCGGACATAAGGCAGAGGTGATCTGATAACAATGTATAACGCCCAGCCGCTCCTGATATTGCTGATCGTTTTTATGACTTGAAACGTACGGACTGTAACAAATATATAAAATATCAGTGAATTCGTAGTGATTATCCGTGATTATTACAATGGCCTCGTGTATAATAAACATGAGGCCTTTTGTTGTGCACAAAAATTCCGGCACGTGTGCGAAAGGCCGGTTTTTTATCGGAGATTGAAAAGTCAGCGGCTTAGTGCCGGCTGAGAATGGAGGTGCGGAACGTATGGGAGATCGCGAGGTCAGATACTCAGAGAATCCGAACCGGGAATACCATATCCAGGTAGCGCCCGGGGAGGTCGGACGGTATGTCATCCTTCCGGGAGATCCGAAGCGGAGCGTAAAAATTGCACAGTACTTTGATAATCCGGTAAAGATCGCGGACAACCGTGAATTTGTCACATATACGGGGACGATTGACGGCGTGAAGGTGAGTGTCACGTCGACCGGCATCGGAGGCCCGTCGGCATCGATTGCGCTTGAGGAGCTTGCGAACTGCGGGGCGGATACGTTCCTTCGGGTCGGTACCTGCGGCGGCATGCAGCTCGATGTGAAGAGCGGCGATACGGTCATTGCGAGCGGAGCAATCCGCATGGAGGGCACGAGCAAGGAGTACGCGCCGATCGAGTATCCGGCGGTCCCCGATTTCGATGTCCTCTGTGCGATGCGCGAGGCTGCCCGGAGCATGCACATCCCCTATCATGTCGGCGTTGTCGAGTGCAAGGATGCATTTTACGGCCAGCATCATCCGGAGAGCATGCCGGTGAGCTATGAGCTGCAGAACAAATGGGAGGCGTGGCTCCGGATGGGCTGCCTTGCCTCCGAGATGGAGAGCGCCGCGCTGTTCATTGCTGGAGCCTTTCGCAGGGTTCGTGTGGGCTCGCTCTTCCTCGTCATGGCCAATCAGGAGCGCGCAAAGCGCGGCCTTGAAAACCCGGTCGTTCATGACATTGACCAGCCGATCCGGACGGCGATCGAGGCGATCCGCATTCTGATCCGCGAGGACAATGCGCGGCAGTCTGACAGAAAATGAGCATTCACGGAAAGGAGAAAAATTATGGCTACACCTCATAACAGAGCAGAAAAGGGAGATTTTGCGAAGACGGTCCTGATGCCGGGAGATCCGCTCCGCGCGAAGTATATTGCGGATACATATCTGGAAAATGCAAGGCTTGTGACTGACGTCCGGAATATGTTCGGTTATACCGGAACGTATAAGGGGAAGCCGGTCTCGGTCATGGGCAGCGGCATGGGCATGCCGAGCATCGGCATTTACTCGCACGAGCTGTTCAGCTTCTACGATGTCGATCAGATTATCCGCATCGGTTCCGCGGGCTCGATCAGCGAGAAATGCCACTGCTTCGACGTCGTTCTCGCGCAGGGCGCGTGCACGAACTCGAACTGGGGACGGCAGTACAGACTTGGCGAGGGGGCCTCATTTGCCCCGATTGCGGACTGGGACCTGCTTCTTGGCGCGTATAATGCCGCTCAGTCGCTCGGTATCCGCACGGTTGTCGGAAATGTTCTCTCCGAGGACGAGTTCTATAACGACGACCACGAGTATTCGAAGCGCTGGATGAAGATGGGTGTCCTCTGCCTGGAGATGGAGTCGGCCGCGCTCTATTCGGTGGCAGCACGCGAGGGCAAGAAGGCGCTGTCGATTCTCACGATCTCGGATGAGATCCTGACAGGAAAATCACTCTCGAGCGATGAGCGCCAGACAAGCTTCCACGACATGATGAAGATCGCGCTCGAGCTTGCTTAAGGCCAGACACTTGATCCATCCGTGCAAGGAGCGCGGCTGGACATAAACGTTCGGACAGGAAGGGTGCGGAAGACTTGCACTCTGACCTGCATACAGATCAGGCGTCAGTAAGATGGAGGGAATCATGGAGAGAGAGGAGATCTCCGGCCTTATCCGGCAGGCGATTGCCATGCTGGATAAGGCCTATGTGCCGTACTCGCATCACCGGGTCGGCGCGGCGCTCCTTACGGGGAGCGGCAGTGTGTATACGGGCTGCAACATTGAAAATGCAGGGCTCACGGCAACCAACTGCGCGGAGCGGACTGCATTTTTCAAGGCAGTCAGTGACGGTGTCCGGGATTTTAAGGCTATCGCGATCGTCGGCGGCCTGAACGGGGTCCTCAGGAATTACTGCGCGCCCTGCGGCGTGTGCCGGCAGGTCATGATGGAATTCTGTGACCCGGAGACATTTCTCATTATCACGGCGAAGTCGCCGACGGACTATCGGATCCATACGCTCGCGCAGTACCTGCCGGACGGCTTCGGGCCGGCAGATCTTCAGGCCGGTTCGTGACCATGGCTTAGCTTGCCGGGGCTTCGGGCCGGAAGGTTTTCAGGCCGGCTCATGACAGGGCATGTTTGTCTTGACCAACCCCTGCTAGTTAGTCTAGGATAACTTATGAAAGTTATTCCAGACTAACATGTGATGAATCAGCACCCATCAGGAAACGGATGAAATTTCCGGGAGCTGAATCGTCACTATTTTCACTCAGGGGAGGAAAGTCTTGACACTTAAGGAACTGAAGCCCGGCCAGTCGGCATTCGTGACGACTGTCGGGGGAGAAGGTGAGCTCAGACAGCACTTTCTCGATATGGGTCTTATACCCGGCGTGGAGGTGACGCTCGTCAAATTCGCGCCGATGGGTGATCCGATGGAGCTTCTGATCCACGGCTATCAGCTGACGCTCCGCGTCGCAGACGCCGCGCGCATCGGAATCGAGCGGGTGCACAATAACGATGGCAGCGAGGAACCGAACAATACAAGCGAGCGGTTTGCAAATTACAGAGAGCACCCGGGACTCGGCGAGGGCGGCCGCTATCATGTGAAGGCGGGCGAGCATCCGCTGCCGAAGGGAACGGTCCTTACATTTGCGCTGGCAGGCAATCAGAACTGCGGCAAGACGACGCTGTTCAACCAGCTGACGGGCTCCAATCAGCACGTCGGAAATTTCCCGGGCGTCACAGTCGACCGGAAGAGCGGACCGATCCGCGGACATGAAAATACACTGATCACGGATCTGCCGGGCATTTACTCACTCTCGCCGTACAGCCAGGAGGAGATCGTCAGCCGGCAGTTCATTTTAAATGAAAATCCCACAGGCATTATCAATATTGTCGATGCGACGAATATCGACCGGAACCTGTATCTCACGATGCAGCTGATGGAGCTGAATAAGCCGATGGTCCTCGCCGTCAACATGATGGACGAGCTGACCGGAAATGGCGGTGCGATCCGTGTAAACGACATGGAGGCCATGCTCGGCATCCCGGTCGTCCCGATTTCCGCCGCGAAAAATGAAGGCATCGATGAGCTGGTCCGCCACGCGATCCATGTCGCACAGTACCAGGAATGCCCCGGACGGATCGATTTCTGTTCACCGGACGAGGACGGCGGCGCCGTTCATCGCTGTCTGCACGCTGTGGCGCATCTGATTGAGGACCACGCGAAGGCAGCCGGGATTCCGCAACGGTTTGCGGCGACGAAGGTCGTTGAGGGCGATCAGCGGATTATCGATGCGCTGAAGCTCGAGCAGAATGAGAAGGAAATGATCACGCACATCATCCGTCAGATGGAGGAGGAGCGCGGGCTTGACCGCGCGGCGGCCATCGCGGATATGCGTTTTGATTTCATCGAGAAGCTGGTCAGCAAATGCGTCGTGAAGCCGCATGTCAGCAAGGAGCAGAAGCGCTCCGACCGGATCGACCGGTTCCTGACCGGAAAATATACGGGTATTCCTGCATTTATCGGCATTATGTGCGTCATCTTCTGGCTCACGTTTAATGTCGTCGGCGCGTTTCTGCAGAACCTGCTGGCGAGCGGCATATCGGCGCTCGAGGCGATTGTGGCGCACGCCTTTGATGTGTGGAATGTCAATTCGGTCATCAAGTCACTCGTCATTGACGGTATCTTCGAGGGCGTCGGCACGGTGCTCTCATTTATGCCGATCATCGTCGTCATGTTCTTCTTCCTGTCGCTGCTTGAGGACACGGGGTACATGGCGAGAGTTGCATTTGTCATGGACAAGCCGCTCCGGAAGATCGGCCTCTCGGGCCGGTCGATTGTCCCGATGCTCGTGGGCTTCGGCTGTACGGTTCCGGCCGTCATGTCAAGCCGTACGCTTCCTTCTGACCGAGACCGGAAAATGACGATCCTGCTGACGCCGTTTTTCAGCTGCTCGGCGAAGCTCCCGATCTACGGATTCTTCGCGGCGGCCTTCTTCCCGAAGCAGGCGGGCCTCGTCATGGTCCTTTTGTATGCGCTCGGCATCTTCCTGGGAATTATTCAGGCTGTGCTCATGAAGAAGTTTGTCTACAAGGGCGAGGCGGTTCCGTTCGTCATGGAGCTTCCGACCTACCGGATGCCGTCTGCAAAGAATACGCTGCAGCTCATGTGGGACAAGGCGAAGGACTTTATCGAGCGCGCATTCTCGATTATCTTCATTGCGACGATTGTGATCTGGTTCCTGAAGACGTTCGGACCGACATTCAATGTCGTGAATGCAAAGGATGCGGCGGGAAGTATTCTCGCGATTGTCTCGGGCTTTATTGCTCCGATCTTAAAGCCGCTCGGTCTCGGTGACTGGCGGATCGCATCGTCGCTCATTTCCGGGTTCCTTGCGAAGGAGTCGGTTGTCGCGACGCTGAATGTCATGTTCGGAAGCCGCGCGGCTGTCCAGGCGGCGCTCACACCGCTTGCTGCGGCAGCGATGCTCGTCTTCTGCCTGCTCTATACGCCGTGTGTGTCGGCGATTGCATCGATCCACAGGGAGCTCGGCGGGAAGTACGCGGTGCTCGTAGTGATCTGGCAGTGTGTGATTGCGTACGCGGCAGCGTTCGTTGTGCGTCTCATCCTGATGGGGCTGGGGATGGCGTAAATTCAGGGTAGAAATCAAGGCCCCGTGAAGGTATCATGATAATTGAATTGGATAACTGGCACCGCGCCTGCTCCGGGAGTTTCTCCGGAGCGGGCGCGGGCTTTCTGACAAGGGAGGATTTTCAGCATGAGATGGATGATTGCGTCTGATATTCACGGGTCCGCCGTGTTCTGCAGACAGATGCTCAAGAGATATGATGAGGAGCACGCGGACCGCCTGCTTCTTCTTGGCGACCTTCTGTACCACGGACCGCGCAATGATCTGCCGGAGGGATATGCGCCGAAGGAAGTGATCGCGATGCTGAACGACAGGAAGGATGAGCTCCTGTGCGTGAGGGGCAACTGCGAGGCGGAGGTTGACCAGATGGTTCTTCATTTTCCGGTGATGGCGGACTACGCGATTATCCCGAACGGGAAGAATATCATCTATGTGACGCACGGCCATCATGCGTCCGAGCAGACACCGCCGCCGCTCAAGGAGGGAGACATTCTGCTGCACGGCCACACGCATGTGCCGAAGTGCGTGAGCCATGAGACATTTGTCTATATGAATCCGGGCTCAGTCTCGATTCCGAAGGAGAATTCACCGAGGTCATATATGATTTACGACGATGGCATCTTTGAGTGGAAACGCCTTGACGACGGCAGTGTCTACATGCGCGCGGACATGAGGGACGGGCAGAAGCATGAAAAATAAGAAGCAGTCAGCAGAGGTGTCTACACTGATTCATGCGCTGATACTGCTCACGGCGGCCGTCATCTGGGGCTTTGCATTTGTCTCGCAGAGCATTGGTGCGGATTATGTCGGACCGTTTACATTCCTTGCGGGGCGGTGCTGGATCGCCGTTGCGTTCCTCATACCGGTTGTCGCGATCGCGGACCGCGTGAGAGAGCGGAGGCAGGACGCTGCCGTGAGCGCTGTGTCCACGGGCAGACCGGTCACGGCAGCGCAGCGCCGCATGCTTCTCACTGCCGGTGTTGTGTGCGGCATCTTTCTTTTTGCTGCGAGCGCTGCGCAGCAGATCGGCATCGGTATGACGACGACCGCGAAGGCGGGCTTCATCACGGCGCTCTATGTCATTCTGGTCCCGATTGTGTCGCTCTTCCTCGGACACAGGAGCAGTCCGAAGATCTGGGTCAGTGTCGCGCTCGGCGTGACGGGGCTTTATTTCCTGTGCATGAAGGGCGGTCTTACGGGGCTGAACCGGGGTGATCTCATCCTGATGCTGTGCGCTCTTCTGTATGCATTTCAGATTCTGGTGGTGAATCACTATCTTCCGATGGTGGACGGCCTGAGGCTCTCGCTCATTCAGACGCTGATTGAGGGAATCCTCTCGACGGTGTTCATGCTGATGCTTGAGACAAATACGGCGGCCGCTCTGAAGGCGGCCCTTCCGGCCATCCTCTTTGCAGGCATCATGTCGAGCGGCGTCGCTTACACGTTCCAGATCATCGGACAGAAGGGTCTGAAGCCGGCGGTCGCGTCGCTCCTTATGTGTCTTGAGAGCGTATTTGCCGCAATCGGCGGATGGCTGTTCCAGGGACAGGTGCTGACCGGACGGGAGCTTCTCGGATGTATTCTGATGTTCAGCGGGACGGTGCTGTCACTGCTTCCGGCGAGGAGAAGGGCATAGAAAGATATAGAAAAGGGCGTGTGAAAAACAAAAATTTTTCACACGCCCTTTTGGGGCCGCTCAACCCGTTTTAGTATGTGTACGTCTGTCCGTCATATCCCATCCGCATCATCTTCTGCTTCAGCGCTCCGTAGAGGGCCGCATGCGTGAGGTACTGGTACGGGGCCACATAGAAGACTGTGAGGATGCCGAGCGTGCAGGCACCGAGAATGTTCCAGCCGAGGAAGGAGAGGTCGAGAATGAACGTATTCCATTTTTCACCGTCCATCATCGCCTTTGATCTCGCGAAGGCCTCTGACGTCGGCATGTTCGGGTCTTCGGAGAGCAGATACGGGACCATCATGTACTCATAGGACTTGACGATGCCCGGGATGATAAAGAGCAGGCTCCATAGGAAGATATAGAGATTGCGGAGGAAAATCGTCTTCACAACGTTCAGGTAATTTCCCTGGAATCCGGCGCCGAGGTTGTCCAGCGACTGCGGCGCGAAAATATCCTTCCGGAAGTAGTTCTTGCATCCGATCTCAAGCGGGCTCAGCACAAAGATGCCGATTGCAATCGCAATAATGAACGCTGTAGCTGCGGCGATCAGGAAGGCCGCGAGAAATGCGCCGCTTATGTGAAATGCGCCGTAGGTATAGGGGATGTCTCCCGTATTGCTGCTTGATATGTTTTCAGACACATTATTGGCGGAGGAAATGACTGACGTTCCTCCTGTAATAAGAAGAAGGATGAATGCGACGAGCACGCTTCTCCAGTAGGAGCCGTGAAGCGCGGTGCGGGCCATCTCCTTCAGTCTGGCTCTGGACCAATTCATGATTATTCTCCTTTCATAAAATCCCTAAATTTATTATTACAATTTTACAGACCAAAGTCAATATTTCGGGCTTTCCGGTCGACAGTTCAGGCAATCCGTCGTCCCGGCCGGCTTGCGCAAATTCGTCATATACCGTAAAATAATACACCTGTGGTAAGGCAGAATTCTGCAGAACGTCAGAAAGAAAAGGAGTGCCGGCAGAAAATGAAAAGCCGGCGGGGAGAGAATATGAAGAGAAAAAAAGTGTTGGTTGTCCTTATGTGTGCCGCAATGGCACTTGGAACTGCCGCGTGTGGCTCAAAAAGCACATCGTCATCGGCGTCGTCTTCAGAGAGTGTTGTCACGGAGACGGAATCAACCGGCGTGACCGTCAGCACGGATTCGGTTGCCACGGAGTCCATGGCTGACGGTGATGCGTGGAGCGACTATGTCACACTTGCAGATTACAAGGGACAGGCGCTCGCCTATGCGGACGGAACGAAGATAGCAAAAGGAATGACGGTCAACATTGATTATGTCGGAAAAATTAATGGCACTGCATTTGACGGCGGAACGGCCTCTGACTATGATCTGACAATCGGTTCGGGCACGTTCATCGACGGCTTCGAGGACCAGCTGGTCGGCCACACGAAGGGAGAGACGGTCGACGTCAAGGTCACGTTCCCGGACAGCTACTCAAATACGGACCTTGCGGGCAAGGCCGCTGTGTTCACCGTGACGATCAACAAGGTCTACAAGACGACGCCGGGCGAGTCGCTGAAGGAGATCGTGAGCAGGTCCGAGTTCCAGAAGTACCCGGAGCAGCTGCAGGAGTCGTGGCGCGATTACTGGAATGCGTATGTCGACCAGACGGCGGCCAACTACAGCATGACGACGTCCGATTATCTGAGCCAGGTCGGAGAGACACAGGATGCCATCAACGAAATGGCAGATTCTTATCTCAAGACAGATATGGTCAGCCGTGCGATTGTGCAGCAGGAGGGCATTACGGAAAATGACGACATCTACAAAAACGCCGTGAAGTCCGTGCTCGCCAATTACAATGCGGACAGCCTTGACGACCTTGTGAGCAAGGGAACGGTTCCGCAGCTTGCGGCCGACTACATGGTCGAGTACAGCGAGGCGGAGGCCATCATCGAGAAGTATTCGGTTACGGCTGTGGCGGATGCGACGAATTCATCGGCGGCATCGACGGAGTCCTGAGAGACGGAAAAGCAGACGAGCGGCTGATACGTTCGGATATAGAAAAAGAGGGGAGCTGCGGTTCCCCTCTTTTTCTATAAAAATTATGCGCTTGGATATTTCGTTACTTTCTCTTGCGCTGTTTTCCCCATCCGCAGATCGAGAAGAAGTCCGGCCCTGTGTGTACGCCGATGATCGGTGTCTCGCAGATCGTGTAGACTTCTGTGCCCGGCTCTGCGACCTTCCGGAGCGTGTCAGCCAGATGGTCTGCCTCCTTGTAGAGAGATGTGTGCGTGATGAAGACGACCTTCGGGACGCCCTCAACGCCCATCTCAGCCACGTAGTCCTTCAGCAGACCCTTGAGGGCTGCGTTGCGGCCTCTTGCCTTTCCGACCATCTCGAGCTTGCCCTCGTCGTTGATGATGAGGAGCGGCTTGATGTCGAGAACCCCTCCGATCAGCGCGACGGCGGCGGAGACGCGGCCGCCCTTGTGCAGGTAGCCGAGGTCGCCGACCGTGAAGCGGTGACACATGTAAGGAATCTTCTCGCGGAGCCAGGCTGCATTTTCCTCAAGAGACATGCCGTTTGCCTGGTTCATGGCGGCGCAGTACGTGATGACGCCCTGTCCGCCTGTCGCGGCGAGTGAATCGACGCACTCGATCGTGCGGTCCGGGAAATCGTCCTTCAGCTGGTCCGCGGCATTCAGCGCGTTCTGATACGTCGCGGACATGCCGGATGAGAAGGAAATGTAGAGAATATCGTACCCCTTCTGAAGCTCGGGAGTCCAGGTATCAAGGTAGCGGAACGGCGTGATCTGCGACGTGTGTACGTCCGCGTTGTTCTTCTGTGCCGCGTACAGCGCATCGCAGTGCTCGTTGTGGTCAGGTGCCTTGGTATCAAATGTGATCGACTCGCCGTTCAAGAGATAATCCATCGGAACAATGCGGATGTCATAGCGCGCGTAAATCTCCTGCGGAAGATCTGCGCCGGAGTCGGTGTAGACACGATAAGAGCTCATAGATTCAGGAATCCTCCCCCTAAATAATCTTGGTTTTTATGATACCATACGCGCATGTACTTGTAAAAGCGGATTGGAACTCATTCTGAACGCTCCGTCCCGCGTATTGTTACTGTTCACACGCCATCCAAAGTCGCATGCGGTCGCGAATATCAGGGCGGTATCGGGCAGACTCCGTCCTCCTCAGCTTCCCTTCGCCGCTGACGCAGCGGCTCAGGGTGATCTTCGGACTCCTCCGTATAACGCCCTCACCGCTCCTGATATCGCTGACCGTTCACCGAAGTCTGGTGGCGTGTGAACTGTAACCGCGTATTCAGCACCCCCAGACTCGGAACGCTGTGCGTTCCTCGTTGTGGGCGGACAGAGCGGCTTCGCCGCTTGTCCGCCCCTCGGAGAATTGGAAAAGCTTTCGGGCGAGCAAGCTCTCCCTTCAGCTTTCTCAATTCTCCAAGGGGTGCTGAATAATTACAAAAAAACTTGACAGGATTTCTGTGACTGAGTAGGGTAGATTTGTATAAGCTGGATGATGGGTGTAGTATACACTTTATCGGGTTGTTTCCGATGTATCCGGCATTGTATGAGGTGAATGATATGGGACTTATCAGAGAGATCAGACAGGTCACGAAGAATCGGTTTCTTAATTTCTTTGAGCTCTCGACGGTCAAGAAGACTGGCGATCCCGGGAAATATTTTCTCGCGAGCCGCGCGGAGAGCATCGATGACCTTGAGATCCGGCGGAAGAAGACGCGCGCCGACGGCGTCGCGATGTATGTGCTCTGCGGAAAGGAGCATGACAAGGTTCTTCTGATCCGTCAGTTCCGCTGGCCGATCGGGGCTTATGTCTACGAGTTCCCGGCGGGACTCGTGGAGAATGGAGAGACATATGAGAAGGCGGCTGTCTGCGAGATCTATGAGGAGACGGGACTTGACATGAAGCCCCTCGCGGCGGACCCGATGTATACCCGCCCGTATTATATGACGGACGGTATGACGGATGAGTCGTGCGCGATGGTCTATGGCTACGCGGAGGATGATGATCACGCCCGTCAGCATCTCGAGGATTCCGAGGAGATCACGGTCGTCATTGCAGACCGCGATGAGGTCCGGCGGATTCTCCGGGAGGAGCGGGTCGCGGAAAATGCGGCCCTCCAGCTCATGCATTTCGTCCATGACCCGGATCCGTTCGGCTTTCTGAACGAGGCAGGGAAATAAGAAGAACAGAAGGAGTTAGATTATTATGGGAATTTACGAGGAACTCAAGGCGCGCGGCCTGATCGCGCAGGTAACGGATGAGGATGAAATCCGTGAGCTTGTCAACAACGGCAAGGCGACATTTTATATCGGCTTTGATCCGACGGCCGATTCACTGCACGTCGGTCATTTTATGGCACTGCTCCTCATGAAGCGCCTGCAGGCAGCGGGCAACAAGCCGATCGCCCTCGTCGGCGGCGGCACCGGCATGATCGGCGACCCGTCCGGCCGCTCCGATATGCGCCGGATGATGACGGTCGAGGAGATCGATGCAAACTGCCGGAAATTCCAGAAGCAGATGAGCCGCTTTATTGAGTTCGGTCCGGGCAAGGCACAGATGGTCAACAACGCGGACTGGCTCAGAAACCTGAATTTCCTTGATTTTATGCGTGAGATCGGACCGGAATTCTCCGTCAACGAGATGCTCCGCGCGAGATGCTATGTGAACCGCCTTGAGAAGGGCCTCTCATTTCTTGAATTCAGCTATATGCTGATGCAGGGCTATGACTTCTACAACCTGTACAAGAACTACGGCTGCAACATGGAGTTCGGCGGCGATGACCAGTGGTCGAACATGCTCGCAGGCACAGAGCTCATCCGCCGCAAGCTCGGCAAGGACGCGTACGCGATGACAATCACGCTGCTCCTCAAGCACGATGGCACGAAGATGGGCAAGACGTCCGGCGGCGCTGTCTGGCTCGACCCGGAGAAGACGTCTCCGTACGACTTCTACCAGTACTGGAGAAATGTCGACGACGAGGATGTCGTCGGCTTCATCCGGAAAATGACCTTCCTTCCGCTCGAGGAGATCGACGAGATGGACAAGTGGAAGGGCAGCCAGCTGAACCGCGCGAAGGAGATTCTCGCCTATGAGCTCACAAAGCTCGTTCACGGCGAGGAGGAGGCGGAGAAGGCGCAGGACGCAGCCCGCTCCATGTTCGGCAAGGGCATCGCAACGGATATCCCGCAGACTGTCCTGAAGGATGACGATTTCAAGGACGATAAGATCGGCATCATCCAGCTCCTCGTGAAGGCAGGCTTTGCGACGTCAAATGGCGATGCGCGCCGCACGATCCAGGGCGGCGGCGTCAGAGTCAATGAGACGCAGGTAAAGGATATCTACGCGCAGTTTGACAAGGCGGAGCTCGCAAAGAACGAGACTGTCCTTCAGAAGGGCAAGAAGAACTTCAAGAAGCTTATCGTCGAGTAAAGAGGTACTGCTATGATCTCAGAAAAAATGAAGGGCTTTGTCGCCGGAAGCTCTGCGATCCGCGCGATGTTCGAGGAGGGAAAGAAGATGGCCTCCGAGTACGGCGCGGACCATGTCTACGACTTCAGCCTCGGCAATCCGAATGTCCCGGCCCCGCAGGCTGTGAAGGACGCGATCCTTGATATCACGGAGCATGAAGACCCTGTTATGCTCCACGGATACATGAACAACTCGGGCTACGAGGACGTCCGGCAGACGATCGCGGAGCATCTGAATAATCATTTCCACACGTCATTTTCGGCGAAGAACATCCTGATGACGGTCGGCGCCGCGGGAGGACTGAATGTCATTTTAAAGACACTCTTAAACCCCGGAGATGAGGTCGTCACGATCTCGCCGTATTTCGGCGAGTACCGCTCCTATGTCGGCAACTTTGACGGCGTGCTCGTCGAGTCGCCGGCTGATCCGGAGACATTTTATCCGGACTTCGCGGACCTTAAGAAAAAGATTACGGCGAAGACGAAGGCGATGATCATCAACTCTCCGAACAACCCGACGGGTGTCATTTATCCGGAGTCAGTCATCGTCGAGCTTGCGCAGCTTCTCAGTGAGAAGGAGAGCGAGTGCGGCCATCCGATTTATCTTATTTCCGATGAGCCGTACCGGGAGATCGCATTTGACGGGGAGACTGTGCCGTGGATCACGGGCTATTATGCGGATTCCATCGTCGGCAGCTCCTTCAGCAAGTCGCTGAGCCTGCCCGGCGAGCGCATCGGCTATCTGGTCCTTCCGGATTCGCTTGACGGCGCGGAGGACATCCTCGCGGCCGCGAATGTCGCGAACCGGATTCTCGGCTTTGTCAATGCGCCGTCTCTCATGCAGCGCGTCGTCGCGCGGTGCATTGATGTCCGCTCGGACGTCGACTTCTATCTGAAGAACCGCGATGATCTGTATCTTTCTTTGATCGAAGACGGCTACACGGTCGTTCACCCGGACGGCGCATTCTACATGTGGGTCAAGTCCCCGGAGGAGGATGAGCGCGCATTTGTGGACAGACTGAAGAAGGAAGAGCATATACTTGTGGTTCAGGGACGCTCATTTGGCTGCAAGGGATGGGTGCGGATCGCATACTGCGTGGCGCACGAGACGATCGAGGGCGCGCTCCCGGGCTTTGAGAGAGTTGCGAAGGCCTATGGTCTGTGAAAGGATGAACATGAGCTGGAAAGATAATATCAGGCGCGTTGTTCCGTACACGCCCGGCGAGCAGCCGAAGAATACGGACGTCATTAAGTTAAATACAAATGAGAACCCGTATCCGCCGGCGCCCGGCGTCGCGGAGACGATGAAGACGCTCGGAACGGATGACCTGAGGCTCTATCCGGACCCGGCGGCATCGGAGCTTGTGCACGCGATCGCGGAGCATTACGGGCTTGACGACTCGGAGGTGTTCGTCGGAGTCGGCTCTGACGATGTCCTCGCGATGAGCTTCATGACATTTTTCAATTCGGACAAGCCGATCCTGTTTCCGGACATCACGTACAGCTTCTACGATGTGTGGGCCGATATGCTCCGGATTCCGTACAGGAAGGTTCCGCTCGATGCGGACCTGCATATCCGTGCAGAGGACTACAGGGAGCCGAACGGCGGCATTGTATTTCCGAACCCGAACGCGCCGACGGGAGCACTTCTGCCCGTGGAGACGGTCGAGGAGATCGTGCGGAGCAATCCGGACAGCATTGTGATTGTCGACGAGGCGTACATCGACTTCGGCGGCGTATCCGCGCTGCCGCTCATCCATAAGTACGACAATGTCGTGATCACGCAGACCTTCTCCAAGTCGAGAGGCCTTGCGGGACTGCGCATCGGCTATGCGATGGCGAGTGCGCCGCTCATTCATTACCTGAATGATGTGAAATACAGCTTCAATTCCTACACGATGAACCGCATGACGATCCGTCTCGGCGCGGCGTCGGCGAAGGACTCGGCGTATCTTGCGGAGACATGCGGGAAGATCATGAAGACGAGAGCGAAGGCTGCGGAGGAACTGAGGAAGCTTGGCTTCCACTGTGATGATTCCTACTCGAATTTCCTGTTTGTGACACACGAGCGTGTGCCTGCGAAGGAAATCTTTGATTTCCTGAAGACGAAGAACATCTTTGTCCGCTGGTTCAATCAGGATCGGATCCGCAATTACCTGCGCATAACGATCGGGACCGATGAGCAGATGGAGACGCTCATCCGCGTGCTTACTGAGTATTTGGCAGAGCGTGCATGAGAATGAGGTAGCAGATGCCGTGCGCATGGCACGGTGGCAAGGGCCACCGGTCTTGCCGGCATTTCTGTTGTAATAAGATATCTGGGGAGAATTAATTTCGTAATGGATGCATTTGTAAACTGGTATAATCTTCATCTTGCGCATGTTCTGGCGCCGCAGGCGTTCGTGACGCTCGTCTCGATACTGCCGCTTGTTGAGCTGCGAGGCGGCATCATTGTGGCGCGGGCACTTGAGCTTCCGCTGCAGCAGGCGCTGATCTTCTCACTGATCGGAAATATTATTCCGATTCCGTTTATTCTTCTCTTTATCCGGAAGATCTTCGACTGGCTCCGGCCGACGAAGCATTTCGGCAAGCTTGTGCGGAAGATGGAGGCCCGCGCGATGAAGAAATCGGACGGCGTCAGCAAGGCGGAATTCTGGGGACTCGTCGCGTTTGTCGGCATCCCGCTTCCGGGAACAGGAGGCTGGACAGGCGCTCTGATCGCGTCGCTTCTTGATGTCGATATCAAGAAGGCATCACTTGCGATCCTTGTCGGCATCGCGATCGCGGCGACGATCATGTCACTGATTTTCTACGGCGTTTTGCATATGTAATAATTCAGCACCCCTTGGAAAACTGATGAAATTCGGACGGAGAGCTTGCTCGCCGGACAATTTCAGAAGTTTTTCAAGGGGCGGACAAGCGGCGAAGCCGCTCTGTCTGTCCACAACGAGGAACGCGCAGCGTTCCGAGTATGAGGTGCTGAATTATTACATTCATAGATACAAAAATGGGAGGTGAGCGTATGCCGGAGCAGAAGGTTCGGCATCTCGGCGTCATTATGGACGGCAACCGCCGCTGGGCGAAGCAGCACATGCTGAAATCGGTCATGGGCGGTCACGAGAAGGGCGTCGACACATTTATTGATCTCTGCGAGTGGTGTGAAAATGCGGACATCCCGTATCTGACGGTGTATGCATTTTCCACAGAGAATTTCAAGCGTTCACAGCAGGAGGTGAGCGACCTCTTCAAGCTGATGCGCCGGTTCTTCGTCGAGGAGATCCACACGTGCATCGAGAAGGGCGTGAAGGTCGTCGTGGTCGGAAACCTAAGCTATCTGAAGCTGGAGGACATCAAGGTCATCCGCGATGCGGAGGAAGTGACGAAGGACTGCGGAAAGCTCTATCTGCAGATCGCGCTCTCCTATGGCGGACGGGATGAGATTCTCCGCGCGGCGGAGGCGTACGCGCGGGATGTGGCCTCCGGAAAGGCGGACATCCATACGCCGCTCACGGAGGAGGCCTTTGAGCAGTATCTGATGACGCCGGGGATTCCGGACATCGATCTTGTCATCCGCACGGGCGGAGACCATCGTCTCTCGAATTTCTTCCCGTGGCAGACGACGTACGCGGACCTCTGGTTCACGGATGTATTGTGGCCGGACTTCTCGGAGAAGCTGCTCGGTGAGGCGCTCCAATGGTACGCAAACGTCAAGGTCAACAAGGGGAAGTGAGCAAATGGGCAGAGACAGAGACAAGGAAGCGCTGGACGCATTCATGACATTTTACGGGTCCTGCGCAGAGTCTTTAAGAAAGCACAAGAAGGAGCTGAACAGGCGGCTTGCGAAGGATCCGAACCCGCTGATCCGTACGTTCCGGTCCGATCTTGCGGACCTGAATGACGGCGGCAAGAACCTTCGCGGCGTGCTGGTTGAGCTCGGCTACAGGCTCGGCGGCGGAAAGGATCCGGAGTATGCAATGGACCTTGCGCTCGCCTTTGAGATGTTTCAGACGGCCGTTCTCGTTCACGACGACATCATAGACAACGCGGACATGCGCCGCGGGAAAATGACAATCCAGAACCGCTATGAGGACCGTCTCGATGTGCGCGATATCCGTATGCTGTCCGCACGGGAGACGGAGCCGGCCCTCGCGAAGTCGGCGGCTCTCTGCGCGGGTGATCTCGGGCTCTTTTACTCGAACCTGATTCTCGCGGAGGCCTACGCGGATGATCCGAAGGCAAATGCAGTCATCGCTGAGTTTGACCGCGTCGCCATCGACACGATCCGCGGCGAGCTCCTCGATGTGATTCTTCCCTATGAGTTGCAGGACAGCTCGTACACGGAGGAGAAGAGAGCGGAGCTTCTCGAGAAGTCAGTGGCGGACATTTATCACCTGAAGACGTCCCGCTACTCAGTCGTAGGCCCGCTCCACCTGGGCCTCATGCTCGCGGGTGCGGACGACGCGCTGATCCGCCATACGGACAGCTTCGCCGATGACATTGGTATCGCGTACCAGATCATGGATGACATCCTCGGCATCTACGCGGATGAATATGTGCTCGGCAAGGACGTCGGCTCGGACATCTCGGAGTACAAGCAGACGATTCTCTACATGTATGTGAAGAATCATGCGCCTGCCTATGTGGAGCGGCTTGAGAAGCACTACGGCAGCCCGAATGTGACGGAGTCGGATGTGGAGAAGGTGCAGGACATCTTCCGCGAGAGCGGCGCTCTCGACTACGCGCGTGACAGCATGAACAGCTGCTTTGCGCGCGCGGAGAGAAAAATATCCCGCATGAAGCTTCCGGATGACGACAAGCTGCTGCTCCGCGGCTTTATCGGGTACTGCCGCGGGCGGAGAAAGTAAGCCCGGAACAAGAATCAGTGCCGCATGCGGCGCTGCCGGCCACGGGACGTGGCAGAAAGAGAGGCTGTATGCATTTTACAAAAATGCAGGGAATCGGCAACGACTATGTCTACATAGACGGATCAAAGGAGCGCCCCGCTGACGTCTCAAAGACGGCGGTCATGGTGTCCGACAGGCATTTCGGCATCGGCTCGGACGGTCTGATCCTGATCAATCCGTCTGACAGGGCCGATTTTGAGATGGAGATGTATAATGCGGACGGAAGCCGCGGACAGATGTGCGGCAACGGCATCCGCTGCGTCGGCAAATACGTCTACGACCACGGTCTGACGGACAAGACGACGATCACGGTTGACACGCTGGCCGGCGTGAAGACGCTGCGCCTTACGCTCGGTGACGACGGCAAGGTATCCGCTGTGCGCGTCGATATGGGTGAGCCGGTCCTTGTGCCGAAGGATATCCCGGTGAAGCTTCCCGGAGACAGGGCGGTCGCAGTACCGAAATCATTCGGGAACACACTGTATGAGATCACGTGCGTGTCGATGGGCAATCCGCACTGCGTCGTCTTCCCGGGACAGGACATAAGGGACATGGACCTCGAGAAGATCGGGCCGGTTTTTGAGAATGATCCGGTCTTTCCGGAGAGAGTCAACACGGAATTCATCAACGTCGTCAATGACCATGAAATCCGCATGCGGGTGTGGGAGCGCGGCTCCGGTGAGACCTGGGCGTGCGGAACAGGAGCCTGCGCGGCAGCGGTCGCATCTGCGCTCAACGGCTATACGGGAACTGAGGTGACCGTCCATCTTCTGGGCGGGGACCTTCACATAGAATGGGACCGAGACAATACGAACCATGTATTCATGACGGGACCTGCAGCAGAAGTATTTGAAGGAGATATCAATGTTTAAGGTAAATGAAAACTATCTGAAGCTGCCGGGCAGCTACCTCTTCTCAACAATCGCGAAGAAGGTGAACGCATTTACAGAAGCACATCCGGACCGCACGATTGTGCGCCTCGGCATCGGCGATGTCACACAGCCGCTCGGCGAGCCGGTCATCCGCGCTCTTCATGACGCAGTCGCGGAGATGGCCTACGCGGAGACATTCCACGGCTATTCACCGGACCTCGGCTATTCATTCTTAAGAGAAGCAATTGCCAATGGTGACTATAAGGCGAGAGGCTGCGAGATCGAGCCGGACGAGATCTTCGTCTCTGACGGCGCAAAGAGCGATTCCGGCAACATTCAGGAGCTGTTCTCTGAGGATTCGAAGATCGCTGTCTGCGATCCGGTTTACCCGGTCTACGTTGATTCGAATGTCATGGCTGGCCGCACAGGCACGTATGATCCGAAGACGGGCTACTGGAGCAATGTCATCTATATGCCTTGCACAGCGGCAAACGGCTTCATCGCAGACCTTCCGAAGGAGGTACCGGATGTCATTTATCTGTGCTTTCCGAACAATCCGACAGGCGCCGCGATCACGAAGGACCGCCTGCAGGACTGGGTTGATTATGCAAACAAGAACGGCAGCGTGATCATCTACGATGCCGCATACGAGGCATATATCTCCGAGAAGGATATGCCGCACTCGATCTATGAGTGCGACGGCGCGAGAACATGCGCGATTGAGATCCGGAGCTTTTCGAAGAACGCCGGATTCACGGGCCTTCGTCTCGGCTATACGGTCGTTCCGAAGGACCTGAAGTGCGGCGATGCATCACTCCATGACATGTGGGCGCGCCGTCACGGCACAAAGTTCAACGGCGCTCCGTATATCGTACAGCGCGCAGGAGCAGCATGCTATACGGACGAGGGCAGAGCGATGATCAAGAGCCTTGTCGGCTACTACATGGAAAATGCAAGGACGATCAGAGACGGCCTCGAGAAGCTCGGCTATACCTGCTACGGCGGCGTGAACAGCCCGTATGTCTGGATGAAGACACCGGACGGCATGACATCCTGGGAATTCTTCGACTATCTGCTTGAGAACGCGGGTGTCGTCGGAACACCGGGATCAGGCTTCGGCCCGAACGGAGAAGGCTATTTCCGCCTGACAGCATTCGGATCACATGACAATTCAAAGAACGCTCTGGAGCGGTTTGCGAAGCTCTGAAGCAGTATATACGAACGATGACGGACGGCGCGGGATTTCCCGCGCCTGTCCGCCCTGAAAGGAATTCATATGAAAATCAGTTTTATCGGATGCGGCAATATGGGCTCAGCCATCATCGGCGGTCTTCTGAAGGGCGGCGTGGCCACTCCGGCTGACATCACGGCAGCAGACGCGTACGCGCCGGCCCGCGAAAAGGCGGAGAAAACGCTTCAGATCCGCACAACGGATGACAATCTGAAGTGCGTAAAGGGCGCGGACGTCGTTGTATTTGCAGTCAAGCCGATCGCTCTCGATGAGGCGGCGCAGGGAATGAAAGAGACGCTTACGGACAGTCAGCTCGTCATTTCCATTGTGGCCGGGCAGTCTGTGGAGAGACTTGAGGGTCTTCTTGGCTCTGACAAGAAGATTGTCCGTGTCATGCCGAATACACCGGCACTTGTCGGCGAGGGCATTTCAGGCTGGTGCACAAACAGCCATGTGACGGAGGATGATAAAAAGACGGTCAGTACGATTCTCGGGTCGTTCGGAAAGGAAGAGGAGATTCCGGAGCGGCTGATGGGCGTTGTGACATCCCTGAGCGGTTCTTCTCCGGCCTATGTGTTTATGTTCATCGAGGCGATGGCGGACGCGGCTGTTCTCGACGGCATGCCGCGGGCGAAGGCCTATACATTCGCGGCACAGACCGTTCTCGGGTCTGCGAAGATGGTGCTCGAGACAGGAAAGCATCCGGGGGAACTGAAGGATATGGTCACGTCACCGGCCGGGACAACCATCGAGGGCGTCGCGGCGCTTGAGCGCGGCGGATTCCGGGGAACTGTGATGGAAGCAGTCCATGCGTGTACAGAAAAGGCACTGAAAATCTGAAATCAGGAAATACATAAGTTATGACTGTCTGCATTGCGCCGCCTGGAGTTTTGGATGCGGAGCGGACAGCCTGGGACAACGAGGAGGCAGATATGAGCAGAGCAGTAGTTTTTCTTGCGGACGGCTTTGAGGAGGTCGAAGCAC
>JAZHVT010000027.1:0-25242 GCA_036453145.1 Eubacteriales bacterium | reverse complement strand
CACGCAGATGATCCACACGCTGTACCGCCGGTACCAGAAGGTGACGATGCTGATCGTCACGGACCATCCGGAGCAGGTGTGTACGGCGATTACCAGAGTCGGTAACCACGGAGCGACTGTTCTTCAGGGCGAGGGTGCCTACGAGGGACGGACGCATACGATGATATATTCTGTTGTCTCGAGACCGGAGGCCAAGCAGATCACAAAGGTCATTCTGGAGACTGATCCGGGGGCCTTTATCAATGTCATCGGAACGGAGCAGCTGACGGGCCGCTTCTACAGCAGGCCTATGGAGTAACAGTATGGAATCGACAGTACTGCTTGAGCACAACCATTATACGATTTACGGAAAATTATATCAGCAGGACCGGCAGAAGCGGCCGCTCGTCATCTTCTGTCACGGCCTGGGAGATACGCAGAAGACGGGGCAGCCTTACGCGGAGGCACTGAGCCGCGCCGGCTTTGCCGTCCTGACCTTTGATTTCTGTGGCGGAAGCCCGAACAGCATCAGCGAGGGCAGTCCGTACCGGATGTCCGTCAGGACGGAGATGCTGGATCTTGAGGCTGTCATCGGACAAATGAAGGACCGTCCGGATGTTGATGTCACGAATATCAGCCTGATCGGAGAGAGCCAGGGCGCTCTCGTCGCGGAGATGTATGCGGTCCGTCACCCGGGGACTGTAAAGCGGATCGTCTTTCTGTATCCGGGCTTTTCGATCCCGGATATGATTCATCATATGTTCCGGAACAGAAGACAGATCGGAGAGGCTTTCATCATGAAGTGGATGCCGGTCGGCCGCATCTATGCGGAGGACGTATGGAACCTGCACCCGTACGAGGAGATGCGGAAGCTGACCTGTCCGGTCCTTCTGATTCACGGAACTATGGACGATGTCGTTGATATCCGTTACTCGAAGCGGGCGCTTCTTGCGCTCCCGCGGGCGAAAATGGATGTCATGGAGGGCGCAGGCCACGGCTTTACGGGCTTTACAAGACAGGAGGCGATCGATGAGATCGTTCATTTCCTGAAGGATGACAGGACAGCAGGGTAATACGGAGGAGAGCCATGGCGGAATATACGATCGGAGAGGTTTACAGCGATGATACCTACGGGAGGCATGCGGTCAACGCGCTCCTTGAGCAGGAGGGCATCCGTCTCGACCGGAATGTCGACTACACCTGCGCCATGTACGATGAAGATATGAATGTGATTGCAACGGGCAGTCTCTTTCTCGATACGCTTCGGTGCCTCGCGGTCAGCAGTGCGCATCAGGGTGAGTCGCTGATGAACCAGATTGTCTCGCACCTCGTTGAGAAGGAGGCTGAGCGGGGCTATATTCACCTCTTTTTATACACAAAATGCACGGCGGCAAAATTTTTCTCGACACTCGGCTTTTATCCGGTCGCGGAGGTGCCGGACTATCTCGTGTTCATGGAAAACCGGCGCGACGGTTTTGACAGGTACCTTGGAAGACTGAAGCAGGAGACGGATGAACAGCTCCTGCACATAAGGCATGCGCCGGCGGAGCACAAGGAGACGGCGGCCGTTGTCATGAATGCCAACCCATTCACGCTGGGACATCGCTGCCTCCTTGAGCGGGCAGCTGCCGAAAATGCGCTTGTTCATGTATTTCTTGTCAGTGAGGATGTGAGCTTCTTTCCATTTTCCGTGCGAAAGAAGCTTCTGTATGAGGGCAGCCGGGACATCCCGAATCTCATTTATCATGAGAGCGGGCCGTATATCATCAGCCATGCGACATTTCCGAGCTATTTCCAGAAGAGCGATGAGGACGTGGTCCGCGGGCATGTCCTTCTTGATCTTGAGCTTTTCGGGAGAATTGCACATGCACTTCAGATCAGCCGCCGGTATGTCGGCGAGGAGCCGTTCAGTCAGGTGACAGGCATGTATAATCGTATGATGCGTGAGATTCTTCCTGAGGAAGGCATTGAGTGCGTGGAGATTCCGCGGCAGACAGACCGTGACGGGAACATCGTGAGTGCGTGAGGCCGTGAGAGACGGCGACATGAAGGCGGCGGAGGCCATGCTGCCGGAATCGACATACAGATATCTGATGAGTCAGGAGGCGCTTCCTGTCGTCCGGAAAATCAGGGCGGCAGATGAGGTTGTCCATTATTGACGGTTTCGACAGAATCAATTTTCTGATATTCTGATGACAGCTGCCGGAACAGGAAATGCGGGTGTCCGGTGAAAGCAGAGAAATATGCGGAGGAGTGACAGATATGGAAGGAAGCTGTGTTGAACTGAAGGACATGCTGCAGTGCCGCGAGCAGAGAGCGGCAGAGGAGCGGGAGCTGCTGGATCGTTACGGCGTCCCGCTGATTTCGTTCTGCATGAATATTCCGGGACCGGTCAAGACAAATGCACAGATCAGGAGAGGCTTTGAGTCCGGGAAGCACTGTCTTCTTGAGCAGCTGGAGGAAAAGGGCTGTCCTGTCATTTCGAGCCGGGAGAGGCATGAAATGACAGGAGATGAGCTGCTGCTTGCGGTTAGGAGCGACGCGAAGCTGCTGAAGGCGCTGACCGTCTCCATCGAGGAGAGGCATCCGCTGGGACGACTGTTTGATCTTGATGTTATCGGAACGGATGGAAAGAAGCTCTCTCGCGATACATACCGCACCTGCCTCATCTGCGGGCGGCAGGCGCAGGAGTGCGCCCGCTCCCGGCGCCACTCCGTGAAGGAGCTGCAGGATGCTGTCGACGCGCTGCTGCGCGCGTGGGCGAATTCCGATATATCCGGGTCCTGATGCGGCGGCATGCGATCCTGTAAGAGCGGTGTGACTTGACCGAATCTGCCCGAAAAATGAAAGAATATCCTCTTGTAAGAGTCCCGGCTCTGCGCTAACATAGGCAGGTATCCGGGACTTTTATTAAGTCCCTGAAAAAAGTGAATTTGCCTTTCTGCCGGAAGACGGAAAGTAAAATAAAAGATACAGGGGAGGAAACAGGGCATGAATGAAGCATTTCTTCACGGCCGCCTTCTTCACGGCGGTGACTACAATCCGGATCAGTGGCTGAAATATCCGGAGGTCCTCGAGGAGGATATCCGCCTGATGAAGATGGCCCATGTCAATGAGGTGTCACTCGGCATCTTCGCGTGGGCAAAACTCGAGCCGTCCGACGGTGTCTATGACTTCGACTGGCTGAAGAACATCATCGACAGACTCTATGAAAATGGCATTTACACGATTCTCGCGACGCCGACCGGAGCTGTCCCGATGTGGATGTCTGAGGCGCACGAGGAGGTCCGCATGATGACGGAGGATGGCATCCGCAGGCTCCCGGGAGAGCGGCACAATTTCTGTCCGAGCTCCCCGTACATGCGCGAAAAAATGCGCGCCATTGACGAGCGTCTCGCGGAAACCTTCGGCCATCATCCGGGTGTTATCGCGTGGCATATCTCAAATGAGTACGGCGGCCACTACGGCGACTGCCACTGTCCGCACTGTCAGAGGGCCTTCCGTGAGTGGCTGAAGAAGAAATACGGGACGCTCGATCGGCTGAATGATGCATGGTGGAGCAGTTTCTGGAGCCACACCTACACGGACTGGAATCAGATCCACGCGCCGTCAAGAATCGGCGAGAACACACTCCACGCCCAGAAGCTCGACTGGAGACGGTTCGTGAGCGATCAGATGCTTGATTTCTGTGAGGATGAGATCCGCTCCGTCCGGAAGTTCAGCGACCGCCCGGTGACAACGAACTTCATGATGTTCTTCAAACCGCATGACTATTTCAAATGGGCGAAGGCGCTCGATGTGGTCTCATTTGACAGCTATCCGGCGTGGCACAACGAGGCGGACGACGTGCGCACGGCGATGGAGACGTCCATGAATTTTGCGACGATGCGGAGCCTTAAGAAGCAGCCGTTCCTTCTTATGGAGAGCACGCCATCGGCCACGAACTGGATGAAGCACAATATGCTGAAGCGGCCGGGCATGCATGAGCTCTCGTCTCTCCAGGCGGTCGCGGACGGCGCGGACAGCGTCCAGTATTTCCAGTGGAGAAAGGGCCGCGGCGGCTCCGAGAAGTTCCACGGCGCTGTTGTCGACCACAGGAACGGCGCGAACACGCGTGTCTTCCGCGACGTGACGCGCGTCGGCGAGCGGCTCGAGGCGATCAGCGGGAGAGTGCTCGGGACTGTCAACCAGGCGGATACTGCCCTCGTCTTTGACTGGGAGAACTGGTGGGACGTCGAGGACGCGCAGGCCGTCACGAACCCGGTAAATTATCTGAAGACGGTCCTCGGCTATTACGAGGCGCTCTGGAAAATGGGCATCACGACGGACATCGTGGATATGGACAGCGATCTGACGGGCTACAAGATTGTCGTTGCGCCGATGAACTATATGTACCGCGGCTCCTACATGGACAAGGTCCGTGAGTTTGTGAAGCGCGGCGGCACCTATGTCACGACATACTGGAGCGGCGAGGTTAACGACACGGACCTCTGCTTCCTTGGCTCTCATCCGCTGCGCGACCTTCTCGGCATCGAGACGGAGGAGATCGACGCGCCGACTGACCTTCACAGAAATGAGATTCTCTACGACGGGACAAGGTATGAGACGACCGGCCTGTGCGCGCTTGTGCACGCGGAGTCGGCAGCCGTCCTTGCGACGTACCAGAAGGATTTCTACGCGGGATATCCGGCTCTCACCAGAAATTATTACGGTGACGGCAGAGCTTACTTCATCGCCTCGGAAAATGAACAGTCCTTCCTCGATACGTTCCTTCGCGCCGTCTGTGCGGAGAACGGTGTGACGAGCGGCTTTGACGCGGAGCTCCCGTACGGCGTGACCGTGAGCTGCCGGAAGCCGGTGGAGGAGAAGCGGAAGACTGCGGCAGAGGCGGCTGGAACAAAGAAGCCGCTCTACTTCCTGCAGAACTTCAACAATGCGGACACGGATATCCACATCGGCGGGACATACACGGATATCGAGACCGGAAATGCGGTAAGCGGCGATGTGACGCTCGCGCCGTATCAGTGTCTGATCCTTGAGTAAAAAAATGTCCGGAGTACAAGCCAATGGTTTGTGCTCCGGACGTTTTTTACTATTCAGCACCCAGACTCGGAACGCTTCGCGTTCCTGAGGGGCGCTGAATAATTACATTTGAGGGAGGGTTTCAGATCCTTGCGACACCGCTGTCTCTTGCGGCCTGCGCGACTGCGGAGGCGACAGCGTCCCGTACGCGCGGATCAAAGGCGTGCGGAAGAATGTAGTCTGCATTTAACTCCTCGTCGCTTACGAGACCCGCAATGGCCTTCGCAGCGGCGATCTTCATTTCATCATTGATGTCTCTTGCGCGGACATCGAGTGCGCCGCGGAAGATGCCCGGGAAGCAGAGGACGTTGTTGACCTGGTTCGGGAAGTCCGAGCGGCCTGTCGAGACGACGGCTGCGCCGGCTGCTTTCGCGTCATCCGGGAAGATCTCCGGTGTCGGGTTTGCGCACGCGAAGATGATCGGGTCCTTCGCCATGGAGCGGATCATGTCCTGTGTCAGGATGCCCGGGGCCGATACGCCGATGAAGACGTCAGCGCCCTTGATGACCTCTGCGAGCGTACCCGCGCGGTGCTCAAAGTTCGTGATCTTCGCCATCTCCTCCTTGATCGGGTTCAGGTTGTCGCGGCCCTCGTAGATTGCGCCGTGGCGGTCTGTCATGATGACGTTCTTCAGGCCCATGGCCATGAGCAGGCGGATGATTGCGATGCCTGCGGCGCCGGCACCTGATGTGACGATGCGGATGTCCTCGATCCTCTTGCCGACGACCTTGAGTGCGTTCATGAGGCCGGCAAGCGTGATGACGGCCGTTCCGTGCTGGTCATCGTGGAAGATCGGGATGTCGCAGCGCTCCTTCAGCTTCTGCTCGATCTCGAAGCAGCGCGGAGCGGAGATATCCTCAAGGTTTACGCCGCCGAAGCTTCCGGCGAGAAGCGCAACAGTGTTGACGATTGTGTCCGGATCCTTGGAGCGGATGCAGAGCGGAATCGCATCGACATCGCCGAACGCCTTGAACAGGGCGCATTTTCCTTCCATGACAGGCATGCCGGCCTCCGGACCGATATCGCCGAGACCGAGGACAGCAGTGCCGTCCGTCACGACAGCGACTGTGTTCCAGCGGCGTGTCAGGTCAAAGCTCTTCTCCGGATCCTTCTGGATCTCAAGGCACGGAGTCGCGACGCCCGGTGTGTAGGCGAGGCTCAGTGCCTCAGCGCTGCTGACGTCCGCGCGGACCTTGATCTCGATTTTACCCTTCAGCTTCTCATGCATCTTTAAAGATTCTTTACCGTAATCCATCATTTCCTCATTTCTGCGCCGCATAGCAGACCGGACAATCCGGAACCGCAGCGGCGCGATCGGTTTCTGCAGGTTGACAAGTGTCAGACCTGAACTAACTATACAAAATCCTACAAAACTAGTCAACATTATTCTATGTAAAATCTGTAAATATGCAGACCCTCCTCAGCAGACGAATGAAATCCGGACGGAGAGTCTGCCCGCATTTGTGAAAAATGCGGCGGCGTATTATAATCGGTGCAGAAATGGAGGTGTCATATGGTCAAGAAGGCAGAAGAGGGCGAGGAGGGCTCCATCGAGTGGTTCCTCGCGAAGGATGGCGGCACGGATGAGCAGAAGGCGCTGAAGCGAAAGGCCTGGACGATGATGCAGACGGGCGAGTACCACGAGGCGCTCGACATTCTCTGGAAAAACTTTCCGGATGAGTATCCGATCCCGGAGTGTGAGCAGAAAAATTATCACGAGGAGGTATTCGGAGAGTCGTATCAGGAGCCAAAGGAGGAGTCTGAAAAGGGCTGATATCCCTGAATGCCGGCAGGTCTGCGCGCAGAGCAGGCGGCACAGCGCACAAAAAATTCATGAAATTTTTATATTTCCCTTGCATTTCCGCTTTACCGCGGTATAATGCAAAACAGGCACATGAAGTGCCGCAAATGAATATCCCTTAAATTCATCGATGGGAACACGACTGGTACCGGGAACGGTTCAGAGAGCCTGCGGGCGGTGCGAGCAGGTCTGCGAAGATATCGGCCATCCTCCCTGAGAAGCAACGCCGAATGGTATTCTGGATACGGCTCTGATGAGAATTGGAGTACAGAACACTCAGTAAGCGGAGCCGGAACCCGCCGTCATCGGGAAGCGCATGTCGGTGCGTAAAAGTGTCACAGTTTATCTGTGGAATCAGGGTGGTAACGCGGAGTATTTTCGTCCCTCTCATCTGCAAAACAGCAGATGAGAGGGATTTTTTCGTGTTTTAAGGGGTATCGCGTCAACATTTTCGAGGAGGGAAATGCATTATGAAGACCTACAAGAGGATCATGAAGTACGTTGTCATCGTTGAGAACGTCATCCTCGCCGTGTCACTTCTTCTGGTGCTGGTGCTCACGTTCGGCAACGTCGTTGCCCGCCGCGTGTTCCAGCATTCGCTGGGGTTCACGGAAGAGATCACGGTCGCTGTGTTCGTCCTCATCTCCATGCTTGCAGCCGGTGTCGCTGCGCGTGACGGAGGTCTGGTGAACTTAAGCCTCGTGCCCGACCGGGTCGGACCGAAGGGGAAGAAGGTCCTGAACCTGATTTCCACGATAGTCTGCGTCGTCTATTCTGTCGTTCTTACGGTCGAGGGAATCGGACGTATGCTCGTTGATCAGACAGAGAGCCCGATCCTTCATATCCCGAAGAGCTGGTTCTGGCTGTTCATTGTCGTCGGCGGTATCTCGCTGACACTTCATTTTATTGAGAACTGTATCGATTATCAGAGCGGGGCATTTGATGAGCCTGAGATCGAAGAGAAAACGGATGGAAAGGAGGCAAATGCATGATCACAGCGGTTCTGTTTATCTCATTATTCGTCATGCTGGCGATCGGCGTACCGATCGCGATCTGCCTCGGCGCGAGCTCCGCGGCAGCGATCTTCTGTGCGTCTCATTTTACATCTGCGTACTCAAATCTGACGCTCAGCATGATCGCGACAAATACATACACCGGAATCGGCAAGTTCCTGCTTCTTGCGATCCCGTTCTTCATCCTGTCGGGCAACATCATGGCGAAGGCCGGTATCTCCGGAAGACTGGTCCGGTTCATTGACAGCCTCGTCGGACACAGGAGAGGCGGCATGGCGATCTGCTGTGTCATTGTCTCCTGCTTCTTCGGCGCGATCTCAGGCTCCGGCCCGGCGACCGTTGCGGCCCTCGGCGCAGTCCTGATCCCGGCAATGATCGCATCCGGCTTCTCACCGGCCTTCTCGGAGGCGCTCATGGCGTCATCGAGCTCGATCGCGATCGTCATCCCGCCGTCCATTGCATTTGTCGTCTACGCGTCGATCGTCGGAACGGACGTCGGCAGCATGTTCATCGCCGGAATCATCCCGGGCATCCTGATGGGCATCGCACTCATTGTTGTCGTCATGATCGAGGCGAAAAAGAAGAACATCAAGCCGGCGCACGCAAAGTGCACGGGCAAGGAGAGATGGGCTGCCTTCCGCGACGCGTTCTGGGGACTGCTCATGCCGGTCATCATCCTCGGCGGTATCTACAGCGGTATCTTCACACCGACAGAGGCGGCGGCTGTATCTGTTGTCTACGGCATCATCGTCGCGGTCTTTGTCTACAAGGACATCCGTCTCCGCGACCTGATCCCGATCTTCATCGATTCGGCAAAGACATCGGGCGGCATCATGCTGATCGTCGCGTCCGCGTCGCTGTTCTCGTACTGCTGCACGCTCTTCGGTATCTCGAACTGGGCAGAGGCCGCTCTCGCGGCAGCCGGTAACAAATGGATCTTCCTGCTGATCTGCAACATCATCTTCCTGATCGCAGGGTGCTTCATCGACTGCAACTCGGCCATGTACATCTTCATCCCGATCATGTACCCGGTCGCGCAGGCCTTTGGCTATAGCCTTGTCGCATTCGGTATCATGGCAACGGTCAACCTCGCCATCGGTCAGGTCACACCGCCGGTCGGCGTCAACCTGTTCGTCGCGATGGGCCTCAAGATCGAGGATGCGGCAAAGCGCACAAGGGACGGCGTAAAGAAATTCATCCGCGTGACACTGCCGATGATCTCAAGATCGGTTCTTCCGATGATCCTCGCGTGCCTGTGTGTCCTCACGCTTCTCACCTATGTCCCGAGAATCAGCACGCTGTTCGTCAAGACGAACCAGACATCGTCCGAGCAGGCGAAGAACATCATCTCCAACGGCCTCATCTATCACGACTACGATGAGTCTGACAAATACAATGCGGCCGACAACGCGGCGAAGTACACAGGCACGGATCCGTGGCCGCAGACGACATGGAACTTTGACTGCTCACCGGGTGAGGCGTGCACCTGGGCTCAGGCGGGCTATTATTTCAACGCCCTCATGCAGGAGTCCACAAAGGGAGCATTTAAGGTAGATGTCTATCCGGGCGAGCAGCTCACAAACGGCGATCAGGTCGCCGGCATTCAGGCCCTGATGGACGGCGACACGATCCAGTGCTCGTTCCACTCGAACCTCATTTACGCGAACTTCGACCAGCGCTTCAACGCGGTTTCCCTGCCGTTCCTGTTCAATGACTACGACGGCATTGACGCGGCCATGAACGGAGCCGGCGGCAAGGAAATGAAGAGCGCACTCAAGGATTACGGTCTTGTCTGCGAGGGCATCGGCGACAACGGCTTCCGCCAGATCACGAACTCAAAGCACGAGATCAAGACCGTGAATGACCTGAAGGACCTGAAGATTCGTATCAGCTCGTCTGATCTGTGCGCGCAGATCTACAAGATGTGGGGCTGCGACGCATCGGCCATGAACTGGTCCGAGACGTACACGGCTCTTCAGCAGGGCACGATCGACGGCCAGGAGAATCCGGAGCCGTCCATCGACTCCGCATCCGTCCAGGATGTCCAGAGCTATCTGTCCACCTGGAATGCGTACTATGACTGCATTTTCTTCTGCATCAACCAGAAGGCCTATGACCAGTTCACAGATGCGCAGAAGGCGGTCATCGACGCAAATGCGAAGAAGGCTGTCGAGTACCAGAAGGAGACGAACCGCGAGCTCATCAAGAACCTCGTGGCCGAGTGGCAGAAGAACGGTGCCATGAAGGTGACGACTGCTGACGAGATGGATATCGATTCGTTCAAGACGGCATCCCAGCCGGTCTACAGCTGGTATGAGAAGCAGCTTGAGGCTAAGAACGGGATGACGGAGGAGCAGGCGAAGGAATTTGTCGCTGCGTTCCAGAATAACAGCTGATAGGTTCTAATCAAGGACTGAGGGAAGCGCCTCGGCACGGTTTGTCCGCGCCGGGGCGCTTTCTGTAAGTTTAAAGTTCACATGCCATCCGGAGTCGCATGCGGTCGCGAATATCAGGGCGGTATCGGGCAGACTCCGTCCTCCTCAGCTTCCCTTCGCCTCTGGCACAGGGCTCTTTCGAGGTGTATGATCGTTGTAAGAGACGCATGGAGAGGATAACAGATTGTATGGTGACGAAACGAATCAGAATTTACGGCATCGTGCAGGGGGTCGGGTTCCGGCCGTCTGTCAGCCGTCACGCGGCGGAGGCGCATGTGACAGGCAGTGTCTGCAACAAGGGCTCCTTCGTCGAGGTGATTGCGCAGGGACAGCCGGAGGCAGTGGAGAGGTTCATTTGCCTGATCGAGAGGAAGCCGCCGAAGCGGGCCGTGATTCTGAACATGGACGTCAAAGAGATGGACGCGCCGCTTTTTCAGACATTTGAGATCGTTGAGAGCGCAAAGAAGAAGGGCGAGATTTTCGTCTCACCCGATATTGCAATCTGCGATGAGTGCCGCGCGGAGCTGCTCGATCCGAAGAACAGGCGTTACCTGCATCCGTTCATCAACTGCACGTCCTGCGGGCCCAGGCTCACGATTCTCGAAAGTCTGCCCTACGACCGGGAGCGGACATCGATGAAGGAGTTTCCGATGTGCGGAACATGCAGGGCGGAGTACACCGATCCGAGGAGCCGGCGCTACGATGCGCAGCCGGTCTGCTGCATGGACTGCGGGCCGGAGGTCTATCTGATCGGCCGGAAGGAGCGCGGACGGGACGCGATCATCGAGGCGAGACGCACGCTTATTGCCGGCGGAATCGTGGCTGTGAAGGGAATCGGCGGCTTTCATCTGTGCTGCGACGCGACGAGCGAGAGCGCCGTGAGGCGCCTCAGGACATTAAAGAGGCGGCCGGCGAAGCCATTTGCAGTTATGATGCGCGATGAGGAGACTGTGGAGCAGGCGTGCCTTGTCTCAGATGTGCAGAGAGAGATTCTGACCGGTCATCAGAAGCCGATCCTGCTTCTTAAGAAGAGGGCGAACTGCGGAATCGCGCCGTCTGTCGCCGTGGATAATCCGACGCTTGGCGTCATGCTGCCGTACGCACCTGTGCAGATCCTGCTCTTTACGTACAATGACGGCCTCGATGTGCCGCCTGCTCTTGTCATGACGAGCGGAAATGTGAGCGGCGCTCCGATCTGCCGCGACGATGAGGAGGCGCTGCGGGAGCTCTCTTCATTTACCGATGTGTTTCTGTCCCACAACCGGAGGATCAACATCCGCTGTGACGACTCGGTCATGGATTTCTATCGGGGACAGCCGTACATGGTCCGCCGGTCGAGAGGCTACGCGCCGCTTCCGTTTCTCCTGACGGAGCCGGCGCCTGCCCTGTCTTCAGAAGACGGGACGGAGATTTCTCAGAAGGACATCGGCGCATTGCCCGATCAGCATGAGCCGCACGCGCCATGCGTTCTCGGCATCGGCGGCGAGCTGAAGAACACGTTCTGCTTTGCGAAGGGAAATCTCTATTATCCGTCGTCCTACATCGGGGACCTCTCGGACGCGCGGACCGGAGAGGCGCTGCGGGAGACGGTCTCGCGGTTTGCGCGGCTTCTCGAGGCTGAGCCGGACCTTGTCGTCTGCGATCTTCACCCGCGGTACCGCTCGTCTGCGATCGCGCGGGAGCTTGCGGAGAAGAAGGGGATTCCGCTCGTCAAGGTCCAGCATCACTACGCGCACGTTCTCTCCTGCATGGCGGAAAATGACTGCACGGACGGACCCGTGATCGGGGTTTCATTTGACGGGACAGGGTACGGGACGGACGGAACGATCTGGGGCGGCGAGATCATGATCGCGGACACGCACGGCTTTACAAGAGCCGGGAGTATTGCGCCGTTTCTTCATGTCGGAGGCGATGCCGCCTCGCGCGAGGGATGGAGAATCGCGTGCTCGATGCTGGCGGATTTCTATCCGGGAGCTGCCGGGATAAGGCTCGGGCTGTGCGGCGCGCAGCAGCTGCGGGTGATTGAGGTCATGCGGGAGAAGCATATCAACACGGTCATGTCCACAAGCTGCGGGCGGCTCTTCGACGCGGTCTCTGCGATCCTCGGCATCCGGAGGGTATCATCCTACGAGGGCGAGGCGGCCATGGAGCTCATGTTCGCCGCACAGCGGTATGCGGACAAAATGTCCGGTTCCGGCCGGCGGGATATTGCTGCTATGGACAGATTCCGGTATGACGGGACATCTGCAGGAGAGGGCGATTCGGAGTCTTCATTTGCTGAAAATGCAGAACCCTCAGAATCTGTGCGGGATGATAGGACCGGGGAGAATGGCCGGCTTGTCATGCGCACGGACCTCCTGGTGAAGGAGCTGGCGGAGCGGCGCCTTGCAGGGGAAGATACGGATTATCTCGCGTGGCTCTTTCACAGGCGCCTCGCGGACATGACGGCGGATGCGGTCAGAGAGATTGCGTCTGCAGATGCCGCTGGCAAGCTCCGCACCGTGTGTCTCACCGGCGGCTGCTTCCAGAACACGCTTCTTCTTGACATGGTGCAGACGGCCCTCGAGCGGGACGGCTTCCGCGTGCTTGTGCACAGCCTCGTGCCACCGAATGACGGAGGCATTGCGCTCGGGCAGGCTCTCTATGGGGAGGCATGGCTTAAGAGCAGGCGGCAGCAATGAAGCAGGTACTTTATAAAAATTTTATCGGAACCGGGTACAGTTGAACACAGTTGAACAAAGGGTGAGGAAATCAGAATGACAGAAGCGGAAAAGCAGGCGTGCGGGCAGCTCTATAATCCGACCGCCGCCGATATCTGTGCGATGCGGGAGCGGGGAACCGGGCTGGTCCGCCGCTTCAATAGCTGCGAGGATGCCGCAGAGCGGGATGAAATCCTGCGGCAGCTCTTTGCAGATATGGGAGAAAATGTGCGAGTGAACAGCCCGTTTTTTATTGACTTCGGCTGTCACACGCACATCGGGCGCGACAGTGTGATCAATCTGAACTGCACGTTCCTGGATGCGGCGGACATCTGGATCGGAGAGCGGGTCTTGATCGGGCCGGACATGAAGATCTATACGACATTTCATCCGTCATACGCATCAGACCGGTTTGCGGAAGCGGAGTCCGGCCACTATTTTCTGACACAGGCGGAGGCCGTGCACATCGGGAGTGATACCTGGATCGGCGGAAATGCAACGATTCTTCCCGGCGTTTACATCGGGGAAAATACGGTGATCGGCGCGGGAAGTGTCGTGACGAGGGATATGCCGGACCATGTGATCGCGGCCGGCAATCCGTGCCGGGTGATCAGGGAGAACAGGCCGGCGTGAATTTAATCGGAACCGGGTACAGCTAAAATCAGCACCCCCAGACTCGGAACCGGGTACATATGAACTCAGATGAACTGGAATACAGCACCCCAGACTCGGAACGCTTCGCGTTCGGCATACAGCACCCCCAGACTCGGAACGCTTCGCGTTCCTCGTTGTGGGCGGACAGAGCGGCTTCGCCGCTTGTCCGCCCCACAGAAAACTTCTGAAACCGGACGGCGAGCAAGCTCTCCGTCCGAATTTCATCAGTTTTCTGTGGGGTGCTGTATAATAACAAAAAACCGGGGGCCCTCATTTCAAGGCTCCCGGTAAAGGTAGCGGAGAGGATGGGATTCGAACCCATGCGCCCTTACGGACAAACGGTTTTCAAGACCGCCTCGTTATGACCGCTTCGATACCTCTCCATGTCTGCATCAGCAGTACAGGTAGCATTATAGTATAGGAGAGGAAGGTTGTCAAAGTGTTTTTGAAAATTCATCGGATCTTTACTGTTACTGTTCACACGCCATTCAGAGCCGCATGCGGTCGCGAATATCAGGGCGGTATCGGGCAGACTCCGTCCTCCTCAGCTTCCCTTCGCCGCTGACACAGCGGCTCAGGGTGATCTTCGGACTCCTCCGTATAACGCCCTCACCGCTCCTGATATCGCTGACCGCTCACCAAGGTCTGATGGCGTGTGAACAGTAACGCTTTACTTGAATAGCTGTTTTGTTATATTATGTAAGGTACTGTGTATAAGGGAGAAATTATGGTTATTGAGACAAATTCAGCGGAGGAGACGTTCGCGCTCGGGAAGAAAATGGGGCAGGAGGCCGGCCCCGGCAGCGTATTTGCGCTGTCCGGCGACCTCGGCGTCGGCAAGACTGTGTTCACGCAGGGCTTTGCCGCGGGCCTTGGGATCGATGAGCCGATCACGTCGCCGACATTTACGATCAGAAATACGTATGAGACGGGCCGGCTTGTGCTGAACCACTACGACGTCTACCGCATCGAGGACATCGATGAGATGGAGGAGATCGGCTACGAGGACGAGTTCTACGGGGACGGCGTCGTGCTCGTCGAGTGGGCGGAGCAGATCCGGGAGCTGATGCCGGAGAATACGACATGGATCCGGATTGAGAAGGACCCGGAGAAGGGCTTTGATTACCGGAAAATCACGATTGAAAAGAGGGCGGAAGAAAATTCATGAAACTGATAGCGATTGATTCATCGGGACAGGCCGCGAGTGTCGCAATCGTTGAGGACGGCATCACGCGCGCGGAATACACGGTGAATTTCAAGAAGACACACAGCCAGACTCTGCTTCCGATGCTGGATGCGATCACGAAAATGACAGAGACCGACATCCACGCGATTGACGCAATTGCCGTTGCGGCGGGGCCGGGGTCTTTCACGGGACTCCGGATCGGATCGGCGACAGCCAAGGGACTCGGGCTTGCGCTGGAGAAGCCGATCGTCGAGGTGCCGACGCTGGCCGGGCTCGCGTTCAATCTCTACGGGGCAGCGGGCCTTATCTGCCCGATTATGGACGCGAGGCGTCAGCAGGTCTACAACGGCCTCTACCGCTTCGAGAACGGCAGCCTCGTGACAGTGAAGGACCAGCGCCCGATTGCGGTCGCTGACCTCATTGCGGAGCTGAATGAGACACGGAAGGACGGAGAGACTGTCATTTTCCTCGGGGACGGCGTGCCTGTATACAGGGAGAAGCTTGAGAAGGGCCTTGCGGTCCCGCATCTCTATGCGCCTGCAAATGCAAGTCAGCAGCGCGCGGCCTCTGTCGGTGCCCTCGCGGAGATTTTCTTCGCGGAGGGGAAGGCAATTCCGGCCGAAATGCATGAGCCGATTTATCTCCGGAAGTCGCAGGCGGAGCGCGAGCGCGCCGAGCGCGACAAGGCGGCGGGACGTCCGGTCAGTGAGACAGAGGACGGCGAGTACGCGCACACATAACAAGACGGGAAGGAGAATGACAGGCGTCCTGCGTAAGGGGATCGGGATCACCTGAGATCCTGTGCCCTCACGCAGCGCGAACTGCAGTGCAACAGATGAGAATCCGAAATATGACGATGGACGACATCGCAGCCGTCGCGGCCATGGAGGCGGACAATTCGCAGACACCGTGGGATGAGACGAGCCTCTTTACGTATTTTATGCGCGACGACACGATTCTTCTTGTCGCGGAGGAATACTGCCCGGAGTGCGCGGAAGGCGCCTGCTCTGCTGAGCCGGGGACTGGTTCAGACAGCGCCTGGGTGATCTGCGGCTTCTGCGGCCTCATCATGATGCCGCCGGAATCCGATGTGCTCGACATAACGGTTGACCTTGCGAGCCGGAACCGTGGGATCGGAACAGAGCTGCTGGATCAGATCATTGAGAGGGCGTGGGACGAAAAAAAGGTCGACACGGTCTATCTCGAGGTCCGGACGGGCAACGCGCCGGCGCGCCATGTCTATGAGAAGCTGGGCTTTAAGCAGACAGGACTTAGAAAACATTATTACACGGATCCTGTGGAGGACGCGGTCCTCATGACGTATCGCAGGAATCCGGAGGAAACAATGGTGGACAATGCTTGACGTAGGATTACTTGGAACAGGCGGCATGATGCCGCTCCCGAAGCGCTGGCTCACCTCGTGCATGTTCCGCTTTAACGGCAGCTCGCTGCTGATTGACGCGGGAGAGGGCACGCAGATTGCCATGCGGGAGCTCGGCTGGTCGCCGAAGCCGATTGATACAATACTTCTGACTCATTTTCATGCGGACCATATCGCGGGGCTTCCCGGTCTTCTTCTCCTCATGGGAAATGCAGACCGTACGGAGCCGCTCACGATTATCGGCCCGAAGGGCACGGGACGGATGCTTAGCGCCGTGCGGACGATCGCACCGGAGCTGCCGTTTGAGACGCGCGCGGTCGAGATCGAGGGAAATGAGCAGCACTTTTCAAGAAACGGGTTTGAGATCACTGCATTTCGCGTGCAGCACAGCATCCTCTGCTACTCGTATAAGATCGAGATCAGGCGGGGAGGAAAATTCGACGTGGAGCGCGCGAAGGCGGCCGGTGTCCCGCTGAAGCTCTGGAACCCGCTCCAGAAGGGGCAGACCGTAGAGTACGAGGGCAGGACATTTACGCCGGATATGGTGATCGGGCCGGAACGGCGCGGCATCAAGGTCGTCTACTCGACAGACACGCGCCCGGTCCCGCAGATCGCGGAGCAGGCGGACCATGCGGACCTCCTCATCGCCGAGGCGATTTACGGCGACAATGAGGATATCCGGAAGGCAAAGTCATACCGGCACATGACGATGCCGGAGAGTGCGGAGCTTGCGCGCCGCGCACAGGTGAAGGAGCTGTGGTTCACGCACTACAGCCCGTCGTTCCTGCACCCGGAGCACTATATCGACGCGGCACGGGACATTTTCCCGAATGCGGTCGCGACAAGGGACGGACGGAATATATCGATTCCGTTTGACGATGAGTGAGACGAAACGGCCGGTATGAAAGGATTTGAAAACTATGAACGGACATACAGATATTCTTGCGATCGAGAGCTCCTGCGATGAGACCGCCGCGGCGGTCATCCGGGACGGACACGAGGTTCTCTCGAATATTATTTATACGCAGATCAGGCTCCATACGGTCTACGGCGGCGTTGTCCCCGAGATCGCCTCGCGCAAGCACATCGAGAAAATGAACTACGTTGTGCAGCGGGCGCTGGATAAGGCCGGCATGAAGCTGAAGGACGTGGACGCGGTCGCGGTCACCTACGGCCCGGGCCTTGTCGGCGCGCTGCTTGTCGGTGTCGCCGAGGCGAAGGCAATGGCCTGGGCCGCGGGAAAGCCGCTGATCGGCATCAACCACATTGAGGGGCATATTTCCGCGAACTACATTGAGCATCCGGAGCTGAAGCCTCCGTATCTCGGTCTTGTCGTCTCCGGCGGACATACGCACCTCATTATCGTGAAGGACTGGGCGAAGTTTGATATTCTCGGCCGGACGGTTGACGATGCGGCCGGTGAGGCATTCGACAAGGTCGCGCGCGCCATCGGTCTCGGGTACCCGGGCGGACCGAAGATCGACGCGTGCGCAAAGCAGGGCAACCCCGACGCGATTGTCTTCCCGCAGGCGAAGGTCCACGGAAATGAATATGACTTTTCATTTTCAGGGCTGAAGAGCGCGGTGCTCAATTATCTGAACCATGCGGCCATGACACACGAGGAGGTCAATAAGGCGGACCTCGCGGCGAGCTTTCAGAAGGCTGTCGTCGATGTCCTCTGCAGCCACACAATGGAGGCCGCAAAGCACTACGGGATCCGCGAGGTCGCGATGGCGGGCGGCGTGTCCGCCAACTCCGCACTCCGCGCCGGAATGGCGGAGGCGTGTGAGAAGGCCGGATGCAAGCTCTTCGTCCCGTCACCCATTTACTGCACGGACAACGCGGCGATGATCGGCGTCGCGGCGTATCACGAGTACATGGCGGGCACGCGATCAGGCTGGGACCTCAATGCGGTGCCGGGCCTTAAGCTCGGCGAGCGCTGAAGAAGCCGGCAGAGGCGCCGGCCCGCGGGAGAAACAGGAGCGGCAGAAAACGGTGCCGGCCCGCGGAAAGCATTGTGCAGAGATTTTCGAAAGGGGACCGATATGACGACAGGAATTATTCTTGCGGCGGGAAAGGGAACCCGCGTGGGGACGGATACGCCGAAGCAGTTTCTCCCTTACAGGGACCGTCCGCTTGTCTGCGCCTCGCTCAGCGTCTTTAATGAGAGCACCGCAATTGACGATATTGTTCTTGTGACGTCGGAGGAGTACATCGATTACTGCCGGACGGAGATTGTTGAGCGGTATGCATTTTCGAAGGTGAAGACGATTGTGGCCGGCGGAAGGGAGCGGTACGACTCGGTCTGGAATGCGCTCATGGCGTGCCCGGACGCGGACTATGTGCTGATTCACGACAGTGCGCGGCCGTTTGTCACGGAGGAGATCGTAGAGCGCGCGGCGGAGGCTGCGAAAATGTACGGCGCGGCCGCAGTCGGTATGCCGTCGAAGGATACGGTCAAGATCGCAGACAGCAAGGGTTTCGCGGAGACAACGCCGCCGCGGGACCGCGTGTGGACTATTCAGACGCCGCAGGCCTTCTCGCGTCCGCTTCTCGTCTCGGCAAATGAGCTGCTGATGAAGCGCGGACAGATGGACGGCGTCACGGATGATGCGATGATTGTGGAGACGAGCGGCCTTGCGCGAGTGAAGCTCGTTAAAGGTTCCTACGAAAATGTAAAGATCACGACGCCGGAGGACCTGAAGCGTCTTTCATGAGCAGAAGACAACAGAAGGAGAGCAGCCTATGACCGTAAAACTGAATGATTATTTATATT
This sequence comes from Eubacteriales bacterium, assembly GCA_036453145.1. Classification (GTDB taxonomy): domain Bacteria; phylum Bacillota; class Clostridia; order Lachnospirales; family Lachnospiraceae; genus Chordicoccus. The sequence goes on along the minus strand of JAZHVT010000027.1, from coordinate 6,236 downwards.
CCGGCGATACGGTCCTCCGTATTATCCAGAAGTATGCCGATGACCTGGGCCGGGCGGCAGAGGAGACAGGCAATGAGATCGACAGGACGCACAGCGAGTTTCTGCACGGCATGGCCTCATTTCTCGTGCACAATGATTTCCTGACAGCGCAGTCGCAGCGGATCCGTGAATTCTACATGTACATGGCGAAGCAGTATCCGTTCCTTGCATTTACGTTCAAGGGCCGGATCAAGTCGTTGATCCGCGCGGAGGAGAAGTTTAACGGCTACATTGTGACGAGCATTTACGACGGCTATGTGCGGAACGGGAAGGCCCCGTCCGTTGAGGAGCTTCAGGCGGACGTCGCGCACTTAAAGGACCTGATCGCGTACAGGATCGTCATTTCCATGCCGAAATGCCACCTGAAGCCGGGACAGAACCGGGAGATCGTCGAGACGCAGTATCTCTATCAGATCGCAAATGCGTTGCCTGCATTTCTCGAGGAGAGAGGCTTTACGCCGATGCTGTCCGGCATCGAGCAGGAGCACTACTCGACGAGGCTCGACAAGCCGCTTCGGCCCTATTACCGCGACTATCTCGTCAATGTGAAGGATTTCGGCTACCGGTCGCTGCACATCACGCTGTACGACAATATGGCCGGCTGCCATGTCGAGGTGCAGCTCCGCACGAAGGACATGGATGACTACGCGGAGATCGGAAATGCAAACCACGTCGATTACGAGAAGCGGCAGAACCGCGAGCGGGAGCAGCGGGACATGGTGCCGGAGGGCACGAATATTTACTTTGATGACGCGTACGAGCGGAACAAGGCTCTGACGAGTCTCGATCTCTCGAAGGTTGATGTCAATATGTTCACGGCGATTAACAACCATCTGGTCAATGACGGCTGCGGTCTCTACCGGGGGCGCCTGATCCTGCCGTACGAGCATCTGTCCAGGTTCCAGAGCGACGAGATGGGGTGATCTTCGGACTCTTCCGTATAACACCCTCACCGCTCCTGATATCGCAGATCGCTTACCGAGGTCTGATAGCGTGTGAACTGTAACACCCGGACGCGGCTTGTGTAAAGAGTCAATGACAGCGGATGTAATGCGTGTTATGATAAATATCAATGTATAGATAATAGAGGGATCAGGTGTGTTTGGGGGATATACACCTGATCTGATGTGCAGCACGGCGGCTGCCAGGGAGGAACATATGGGATTTTTTGATAAATTCAGAAAAAAGCATAATCATGAGGAGGAGAAGACCGCTCCGGAGGAGGAGAAGGCTTCATCCTCTTCTGAGAAATCCGGAGAGCCGGCCTCTTCTGCCGGTGAGGCCGCACAGGGAGAGATGACGCCCGAGGAAGAGGCCCGCATCATGAATGAGGCCGAGTCGGACAGCACGGTCGATGAGGAGATTTCTGAGCGGGAGAGCTCCGGCGAGGCGAAGAGCGGTGCCGGCGAGGATGCCTCTGCAGAGGGCGCGTCCGCTGAGGCGGAGACCGCGTCTGAAGAAAAGAGTAACGAAACGTCTGCAGAGAGTGCGGCCGGTGAAAAGGACGAAGAGGCATCTGATGAGAATGCCGGGAAGACGGATATTGACACAGAAGCTGCAACTGATGAGCAGGGCAGCGGCGCGGATGCTTCGGCGAAGGTCACGAGAATCGGGTTCGGGAGCGCGGACGGCAAGACCTCTGAGAGCACGGATGACAGCGCGGATGCACCGGCCTCTGATGAAAACGGACAGGCTGAGGATGCGGAGGGAGATAAGAGCGCATCCGGCGAGGACGCAGACAAGGTCCGCCGTGTCGGTCAGGACGAGAACGGCATGATCCACATCCGGATCTCACGCTACACGATGGTCGCGGAGCAGGTTCTTCAGTTCAAGAGCGACGAGGCCGTCATCACGGGTATGCTTCAGGGACGGGTTGAGAAGAGCTGTCCGGTCTTTGTGTATTTCCCGGGAAAGCCGATGGCTGCCGCGCTTGTCACGCGTATTGAGACGGCCCCGGGCGTGACCGGAAAGTTTGCGGAAAACCAGCACTGCTCGCTCACAATCCACAATCCGCAGGGACTCCGCGATATCGACAAATATTCTGTCATTTCCGATATCCGTACGCCGAGCAAGCTCAATCCGAAGATCCCGATCGAGAACCCGTATCTTCTCGGGCTCACAAATGTCTATGAGGCGAATATGAAGGACAACGCGTTCATGGGGCTCTTCATTTTCGCGCTGACACACTCGCTGTTCGTTGTTCCGGTGGCGGTTGATGACAATACGGTCCACGAGGACGCACAGGGCCACAAGTCCGCGAATATCCGGCTTCATTTCATTGCTAATAAGGACCACCCGGAGAACAAGACGCTTCCGATCTTCACGGACCTTGCGTCGCTTGTCCTCTGGAAGGGCGTTGTTGATCCGAAGAACCCGCCGAAGACGATGGTTCTCCGCTTCCAGGACGCGGCGGATATCTCGACGAGGGACTTCAATGGTCTTGCGCTCAATGCGTTCGGCCCGAAGCCGCTGTTCATTTCCAATAAGTTCATTGACAAGATCCGCAGCCTCGACGCGTATGTCAAGGAGTTTGGAAAGCAGGGACATGCATCGATCAAGCCGGTGGATGAGCCTGCCGGAAATGGCGGAAAGGTTGACGATACGCTTCTGAAGCACTGAGACAGCGGAATTTATAAAGACGCAGCTATGCAGCACCCGGACTTAAGCCGGGCAGCAAATGAACGGACGCGTATGACATGCTGAACAGATCTGGGAGAATGCCATGAATTACGGAGAGATTAAAGAGTTTGATATAGCGAACGGTGAGGGCGTCCGCGTGACGCTCTTTGTGTCCGGATGTACGAACCACTGTGAGGGGTGCTTCCAGCCGCAGACATGGGATTTTGGCTACGGGCGGAGATTCGACAGCGCCGCGGAGAAGAAGATTCTTGATTTTCTTGATTTTCCGTATGCGGACGGCGTCACATTTCTGGGCGGCGAGCCGATGGAGCCGGACAATCAGCGGGAGCTCGTGAAGCTCGCGCGGAAGATCCGGGAGACCCATCCGGACAAGACGATCTGGTGCTTCACGGGCTTTGTGTATGACAGAGATCTTGTGCCGGGCGGGAAGCGCCATATCGAGGTGACGGACGAGCTCCTCTCACTGATCGATGTGCTTGTGGACGGTCCGTTCATTCTTGCGCAGAGGAATATCGCGCTTACGTTCCGTGGCTCTGAGAACCAGCGTGTCATTGACATGAAGAAGACGCTTGCGGAGGGAAAGGTTGTCCTGTATCTGACGGATTGAGTGGAGGCGGGACGAAAGAAAGCTTCGACAAAGTTGCCCCGCTGGAGCGTTGCCTGATGAGTCAGTGGTACATAAGAGGAGAATTATGCTGGCACTTGTTACCGGGGCGAGCTCCGGAATTGGCCGGGAGACGGCCCTGTATCTTGCGGAAAAGGGATATGATCTGATTCTCACAGCGAGAAATGAAGAGCGGCTTCAGGAGCTCGCGGAGCGAATTGAAAACAGCGGAGGAAAGCATAAAGTCCGTGTGCTTCCCGCCGATCTTTCCAGGCAGGAGGAGTGCTTCCGGCTCTGGCGCGAGACGAGAGATTGCCGGGTCGATTTCCTTGTGAATTGCGCCGGTCTCGGTGTCTATGGCGAATTTGCGGATACGGACCTGGACAGAGAGCTCGATGAGATCGCGGTCAATGTGACGGCCGTCCACATCCTGACGAAGCTGTTTCTTCGCGATATGCTGAAAAGGGATGAGGGCGTGATCCTGAATGTCGGGTCGTCGGCCGGATTTATGGCGGGCCCTTCATTTGCCGGATATTACGCGTCCAAGAACTATGTGGTGCGGCTCACGGAGGCGATCCATGAGGAGCTGCGGCACAGGCACTCGCATGTGCGGATTTCCGTGCTCTGTCCCGGACCGGTGGAGACCGATTTCGACCGCAGGGCGGACGTAAGAAACAGCATGCGCGGCCTTAAGCCGCGCCCTGTGGCAAGGTACGGCGTCGACCGCGCATTAAAGGGAAGGATGCTGATTGTCCCGGGCGCGGGAATGCGCCTCGGGCTTGCATTTTCACATATTCTGCCGGACAGTCTCATGGTCCGGCTCACATATCAGATTCAGAAGAGGAAGGGGCGCTGATTAATCCAGCGTCCTTTCTTCCGTTACGGACAGATATGACGGGCGGATGATCTTGCCGTTTCCGACGAGCTCCTCGAGGTGATGCGCGCTCCAGCCCGTAATGCGGGCGATCGCGAAGAGCGGCGTGTAGAGCTCCTCCGGAATGCCGAGCATGTTGTACACGAAGCCACTGTAGAAGTCGACGTTCGGAGATACGCCCTTGTAGATGTGGCGCTTCGCAGCGATGACCTCCGGCGCGATCCGCTCGACCTTGTTGTAGAGAGCGAGGTCCTTTCCGCGGTCCTTCTCCTGCGCAAGCTCTGTGACGAACTCCTTAAAAATGCGCTCTCTCGGGTCGGAGATGGAGTACACGGCGTGACCCATGCCGTAGATCAGGCCCTTGTGGTCGAAGACCTCTCCGGCGAGCATTTTCGTCAGATAATCTCTGATCTCATCATCGTCGTCCCAGTCCTTCACATGCTCGCGGATGTTTGCCATCATCTGCATGACCTTGATGTTCGCGCCGCCGTGACGCGGACCCTTGAGAGAGCTCATGGCAGCGGCCGTGACCGCATAGGTATCGGAGCCGGAGGACGCGACGACTCTCGTCGTGAACGAGGAGTTATTGCCGCCGCCGTGCTCCATATGAAGCAGCAGAGCGGCATCGAGCACCTCGGCCTCTGTCTGCGTGTACTGCTTGTCCGGACGGAGCATCATCAGGATGTTTTCAGCCGTTGACTTTTCCGGGTCCGGGCGGTGAATGTACATCGATTCAAGATTTTTGTAGTGGTTATATGCGTGATAGCCGTAAATGGCGAGCATCGGGAAGACGGCGATCAGCATGAGACTCTGCCGGATCACATTGCTGACGTCCGTGTTCAGAGCGTCCTTGTCGTAGGCCGCGAGCGTGAGAATCGAGCGCGTCATGGAATTCATGATGTCCTTCGTCGGTGCCTTCATGATGACGTCGCGCGTAAAGTTTGTCGGAAGATCACGGCTCTCAGAGAGAACCTGAATGAAGTCCTTCGTCTGCTGCTCGTCAGGAAGATCGCCGAAGAGCAGGAGATAGGCAAGAATCTCATATGCGAAGCGGTTGCGCCCGTACTTCTTTACGAGATCCTTGACGTTATAGCCGCGGTACCACAGCTCGCCGTCACACGGAATCCGCTCGCCGTTCACTTCCTTGACCGCGACGATCTTTGAAATATTCGTGAGTCCGGTGACGACGCCCTTACCGTTTAAGTCGCGCAGGCCGCGGTAGACGTGCTTCTCCCGAAACAGCGCGTCGTCGATCGTGTCATTCCGGACGAGTGTGTCTCTCTGTGCGTCCGCGTAGGCCAGCATTTTCTCTTCAAAATCCATGGGTTGCCTCCTTTCAGCTTACACGAAAATCTGTGTGCCACTCATTTCAATTTTCTTCAGTATATAAAATGAGATCCGTTTTCGTCAACGAATTGGACTTGATTTTATACAAGTTTCATGAATTGTTCTGAATACGACGACAAAACGCCGGGGCGGTATCGGGCAGACTCTGTTCCCGATACAATGGGCTTTACAGCGCAGAAAGAGGCTGAGGATGCCGTGAAGAACTCTGTTCTCAGGCGCAACGGGACGGCTTCATAGCAGACCTGTATAGAAAAAGAGAGGAACTGTGCATTGCACAGTTCCTCTCTTTTGGAAGCGGAGAAGAAGGGATTTGAACCCTTGCGCGGCTATTAACCGCCTGCACCCTTTCCAGGGGTGTCCCTTCGGCCAGCTTGGGTACTTCTCCAAGATGCTCGAATCGCTCGAACAATATTCAGTTGCTGTCTCAACAACAGCAAGTGTTATTATAGAGGAGCCCGCCGGGAATTGCAAGTGTTTTTTGAAAATATGTAAAATTCAGCACCCCTCGGAGAATTACAAAGATGAAGGGAGAGCTCGCTCGCCCGCAATCTTTGTAATTCTCCGAGGGGCGGACAAGCGGCGAAGCCGCTCTGTCCGCCCACAACGAGGAACGCGAAGCGTTCCGAGTCTGGGGTGCTGAATCGTTACACAAGTCGCGACTATTCCGCCCAAGTGAGGAACGCGAAGCGTTCCGAGTCTGGGGTGCTGAATCGTTACACAAGTCGCGACTAT